>JAWXBY010000158.1:0-64135 GCA_034440355.1 Alphaproteobacteria bacterium | reverse complement strand
TGTGCCGCCCATCGACCTTCTCTTCGAACTGCTCGAAGCGGAAAGTCTGGAAGGCATCTTCCCACGCCACGCGCACATCCTCGGGCTCCGTATCCGTGCCGCGCGCCAGAGCCCGGCTCAAGCGCGCGTTGCGTTGGCCCTCGTTGACCAAAGGCTGGCTCCCGAAGCGCACCAGGAACGACGGTCCGCTCGCCGTGTCTTCAATCGTCTGACGCGTCTTCTCGTCCGCCTCCTTGGCGAGCATGACGATTCCGGCCGTACGCCGGAACGCCTCCGCCTCATGCAGCGCCGAACGCAAGAACGTCTGCTGACTGGCAAGCAGCGCCACCGATGCCAACTGCGAAACGATCAGCGCGCCGAGCACGATCAGCACGAACCACCCGCGAACCGTGCGTGGCGAGAACCAGCTCATGCGTGCTCCACCAGGCTCGCGAACAAATACCCCGCGCCCCACGCCGTCTTGATCAGCTTCGGATTCCGCGGATCGTCTTCCAGCTTGCGGCGCAGGCGGCTGATCTGAGTGTCGATGCTGCGGTCGAACACCTCGTCCGCCCCGCGCCCCTTGATGCGGTCGAGCAACTGGTCGCGCGTCAGCACAACATTCGGATGCTCCAGAAAAATCGCCAGCAGCGCATACTCCGTCGAACTCAACGACACGACGACGCCGTCGCGCCCAACCACCTGCCGCTCCGGCCCATGCAGCACCCACGCGCCGAAGCGCACGCGGTTGCCGGTCTTGGGCCGCTGCCCGGGCGGCAACTCGTTCGTCCGCCTAAGCACGGCATGAATGCGCGCCAGCAACTCGCGCGGACTGAACGGCTTCGTCACATAATCGTCGGCGCCGACCTCAAGCCCCACGATGCGGTCGAGCTCCTCCGTCCGCGCACTGAGGAAAATCACCGGCGTCCCGCGATGCTCGCGCACGCTGCGGCACAAACTCAACCCGTCCTCGCCCGGCATCATAATATCGAGAACCACAAGATCGATCTCGCGCTGGCTCAGCACGCGCCGCGCCGACGCGGCGGATTCCGCCATCGTCACCTTCAACCCGTTGTCCTGCAGATAGCGCGACAGCGCATCGCGAATATCGCGATGATCGTCGACGATCAGAACGTGCGGCGACGCTTCAGCCATGAGCCCTCGACGCCGATATTAGATCGGCCGCAGGCAGCGTGAAGGTGAAGTGAATGTAATGTGTGCCAAAGTTTGTCGCTCCCCGGTGGCTGAAGCATTGCGCCACGATCGCTCCGCGTACAGACAAATCCGCGTGACACGCGCGACCGACTGTTCGTCCGTGATCAAAGAGCGATCGAGGGAGCTAAGTCATGAGTTTGCGAGTGGTGGCGCTGTTGACCGGCGCAGCGTTAATGCTGGCCGGGCCGGCAACGGCGGGCGAGAAGCACAAACATAAACACAAAGAGGTCGAGCGCACGTGTATATGCACGATGGGGCACGGCCCCGGCGTCGCACCGATCGCGCCGCTGGCGGCGGTCCCGCCGGTGCCGCCAGTGCCGCACGGCGCCTGGCGGATGCACATGGGCCATCCGGGCAGCGCCAACGTGACGGTCTACCGCGACGACGGCGACGAGCGCGTCGTGATCGTGCGCAAGCACGGCAAACGCTTCCGCGACAGCGCCGACGAAAACAACGACGGTGAAGTCTCACGTCGCGAGTTCATCCGTCGCGCGGAAAAGCACTTCAAGGAACGCGACCACGACGGCGACGGCAAACTCGACGGCGACGAAATGGGCCAGATGCAGTTCGAAGTGCCCATGCCGCCAGAGCCGCCCGAACCGCCGGAAGCGCCTGACCCCGAAGACGAATAAGCTAGCCTGTCATTCCGGAAGCTAGACGCGTCCAAATGCGAAGCATTTGGGTAACGCGTCTGCTATCCGGGACCCAGGAGACCGGGTGCTGACTACCAGCTCAGCCCAGTCTCCTGGATCCCGGCTCGCGCTTCGCTTGGCCGGGATGACAGATTGAGAGAGCGTTCTATTTCTTCGCGGCTGTCGGCGCGCCCGGCGCAATGACCGGCGGCGCAGCAGGGCGCGGGATGCCGCCTTGGCTGATCATCGTCACGAAGTAGCCGCGCGCATCGATATCGGGCGGCGCGTCGACACCGCGACCGGGACCCGGACCTTGCTTTAGGTCGAACAAGCTGAAGTCCATCCGCGCGTCATACGTGCGATCGATCTGATTGCGAAGATATTGCTCGGCCGCATACCACTCGCTCTTCACCGCATCGTCGCTGCACGTCATCGCTTCGGCAGGCTGCGTCGCGCCCCAGCGCCGCTCGATGCAGTGATAAGGATCGAACGACAGCAGGAACATGCGCCGCCGCACTTCCTCATAGCTCAACTGCACCGGCGTCCCGTTCGACCGCAGATACGTGATCACGCACGCATTGGCCTCCTGGTCGTAGGCCAACAGCAAATCGGTCAGCAAATTCGTGCCCTGGTAATGCACGCGCTTGTCGCCAATGGCGTGCCACTCGACGAAACGCTGCACCTGATCGCGCAATTCCTTGAACGAGGCCTTCAACCGCGCATCGCGTGAGGGCGTCGAAAATTCCTCCCACTCGCCCTCGGTCCCATAGATATTCTGCGGCAACCGCGAAGGCTGCGCCTTCATGTGGATGCGGTTCTGGATCGCCAGATCCACCGCCTCGGCGCGATAGCGAATATCCTCGCAATTCGCCCGGATCATATTGCGAACCTCGGCCAGCGGTTCGAACGCCAACGACCCACCGCCCATCATGGCGCGCACATAGTCGTAGTAATCGACGTTCTGGCCTTCCAACACGAAGGGCCCGCTCAACCACTGCCGGTCCTCCCCGGTGCGCGCCACGTTGCCGAAGTACTGCTCGACCGAATAATCGGCAAGCTCGGCGTTTTTTGCGAACACGACGCGCCCGCCGACCAGCAAACCTTCCGGCGTCCGCACCGCGCCCTCGAGCTTCGCCGGCCGCCAGTTCTTGAACCCGGCGCCCATGCCCGGCGACGAACGCACGAACTTGCGTCCGTACGTGCCGCGCGTCAGCGAATTGTCCGGATGCGCATCCATGAACAAGATGCGTCCGTCGCTTTCGACGTCATAGACGACGGCCACATGTCCGTTCGGATCATAGAGAACCGAGCCCGGCTTGATGGACTTGCGGTCGATGCGCGTCGGATAGAGATCGGTCGCTTCCATATCCGGATGCAGCCGGTACATCGCCGACGAAATCGTATCGCGCAAATCTCTCAGCAGGGCGGCGCCGCTCGTCGATCCCGTGAGAATGTCGCGCCGGCTCGCGATGTCGTTGCCGCGCGTCGTGTAGCGGATATCGCGCGTGCTGCCCTTCGGGCTCACCGCGTTGATGTAGGAGAACGGCAAGCCGCGCTTCCACGCGTAATAGCCACGCAAGAAATAGGGCAGGTCGGCGCAATCCGCGCGCCAGAACGACCCCGGCGGGTCCGACCGCGCGAACGGGTTCGCGGGGTTCTTCAGGCACTGGTCGATCGTCCGGCAGTTGGCACGGCCCAGGCCCTTGATGAATTCGGAATAGCCCCGCTCGTCCGCGTCCGACCACGCCTCGCGCAACACACGGATGCTGCCCGTCGGCGCGCTGACATCTTGCGCCGCGGCTGGTGCGATCAACGAAAGACAGGCCGAAATAACCCCGGCCAGAAGCCCCAGTATCCCTCGGCGCACGCGTAGTCCCCCGATGCGCACTTTCATTTCGACTCAAGCTAACGAGACGCACCGCGCCGTCAACCGGCAGGCGAAATCCTCAGAATCAATCTGCGTCGCAGGTGGCTAACCGGCCACGTTTTCGTGACGTCAACGGTTTGGGCGTAGTATTAACCCTTTGCGACGCTTGACTAGTATGAGCTTGTCACTATATGCCTCTCCATGATACCGCAACCAGTAAGGCTCCGAGTTTGTCGCCCTGGCGACTGACCGGGAGGGCGCAGTGACTTCCGCCGACACGCACCTGAAAAAGTTCCGCAAGGAGCTGCATAGCGGCATCGCCGCGATGGTGCTGCTGGCACTCCTGGAGAGGACGGGGGAGGAGATGTACGGCTACCAGATCGCCAAAGAGATCGGCGCGAAAGCCGGCGGCGCTTCGTTCTTGAAGCAAGGCGCGATCTATCCTGTTCTTCGCTCGCTGCATGCCGCAGGTCTTCTCTCCAGCCGCGTTGAAGTCTCGATGTCGGGACCGCCGCGGCGTTACTATTCGATTTCCGCCAGCGGACGCGAAGCATTGCAGGCCTGGCGCGGCGTGTGGACCGACCTGCGCGAATTCGTTGATGGACTGATAGGCCCGGGAGACGCGAATGGCTGACGTCAACGCAGCTGCTGCGCCCGCAAGCATCAAATCCTATCTCGACGCGCTGAAGCGCTGCCTGAAGGGCCAGCCGCCCGCGCTCATCCAAGATGCTCTCGCCGACGCGGAAGAATATCTGCGCGCCGAGCAAGCCCAAACCCCCGAAGAATCGGAAGCGCAAGTTCTTGCGCGCATCGTCGAAACCTACGGAACGCCACAGGAAGTGGCCGAGGAGTACATCGCCATGGATGACGCCATCAAAAGCCCATTCCCCGCCCGCGCGGACGAAGATGATGCGGTCGACAAGGGTCCGGGCCTCTTTGGTGTCCTGGTTGATCCGCGCGCGTACGGCGCGTTGATCTACATGCTGCTGTCGCTCGCAACCGGCATTTTCTATTTCACCTGGGCCGTGACGGGCATGAGCCTGACGCTGGGCTTGGCGATCCTGATCATCGGTATCCCCTTCGCGCTGCTCTTCATCGGTTCGATCCGCGTCATCAGCTGGGTCGAGGGCAGGGTGGTCGAAGCCTTGCTCGGCGTGCGTATGCCGCGTCGCCTGCCGACGCAGGAAACCGGCGGCACGGTCTGGCAGCGCATCAAGCGCATGCTGGCCGACGGCCGCACCTGGAGCTCGCTCATCTACATGATCCTGCAGCTCCCGCTGGGCATCATCTACTTCACCGTGGCCGTCGTTCTGGGCGTGACCTCAGGCTCGGTGATTGCGGGCGGCTTCTATGAACTCGCGACCGGCAAGAACGTCGTGCGCCTCGACAACTATCCCGAACTCGATGCGCTGTTGAGCACGCCGCACGGCCTCGTCCTCGTGATCATCGCCGGTCTGATCGGCATTCTGTTCACGCTGCACCTTGCCCGCGCCATCGGCTTCATCCACGGCAAGATCGCCGAAGCACTCCTCGTGCGCGCCTAAAGCCGGGGAACAATTTCCCAAAGTTCCAAGGGGGCCGCGTTCGCGGCCCCTTTTTCTTTGCCGAGAAATCCGCTCAAAGTCCCGCCCGGGCAACTTGAGCAGGACGACATGGCCAAGAACAAAGACAAGGCGCAGAACGGCAAAATTTCCGACAAGGACTACGAGGCCCAGCTCTACGAGCTGCACGTCCAACTCGTGAAGTTTCAGCGAGACCTCATCGCGAACGGCCGCAAGGTCGCCGTTGTGGTCGAGGGTCGCGACGGCGCCGGCAAGGACGGCACCATCAAGCGCATCATCGAACACATGAGCCCACGCGAAACCCGCGTCGTTGCATTGGGCAAGCCAAGCGACCGCGACCGCACGTCATGGTACTTCCAGCGTTACGCACCGTACCTGCCCGCGGGCGGCGAGTTCGTTCTCTTCAACCGCTCTTGGTACAACCGCGCCGGCGTCGAGCGCGTGATGGGATTCTGCGACGACACCGAATACAAATGCTTCCTGCAGGAGGCCCCGCAATTCGAATCGATGCTGGTGCGCTCCGACATAAAGCTCGTGAAATACTATCTCGACATCTCGAAGGCCGAGCAGAAGGAACGTCTGGCCGAACGCCGCGCCGATCCGTTGAAGCAGTGGAAGATCAGCCCCATCGACGCCGCCGCCATCAAGAAATGGGACGCCTATTCCGAAGCGCGCGACGCGATGCTGATGCACACGACTCACGAGGATGCGCCTTGGCACATTGTGCACGCCGACGTGAAGAAGACCGCGCGCCTCAACGTCATCCGCCACCTGCTGGGCAGCCTCGACTACAAAGGCAAGGATGAGAAGCTGCTGAAAGTCGATCCCGCGATCGTCTTCCCCTTCACCGAAAAAGCCCTCTCCCAAGGCCTCCTCGCGCACTGATGCGTCAGGGGATTGGCTTCATCGTGTAGGACTCGCGCGCCGGCTTGGGCGCATCGGCCGGCTTCGCGTCTTCCGTAGCCTTCGCTGGTTCGGCGGGCTTCTCCGGCGGCGGCGTGGCCGCGATGTCGGGCGCGCCTTGAACTTCGGTCGTGGCCGGTGTTTGCAGCTGCACGGCAGGCGCCTGGGCCGTGGGCGCCACAGGCGCGGGCGGCGCGATGGTAGGCGCCGTTTGTGGCGGCATCACGCGCGCCGGTTCGAACCCGCTCGCCGCGCGCATCTGCGGCGGCGGAATGCCCTGCGAAGTCATGCGCGCCGTGACGCTGGAATCGATAGTCATCGCCTGCGTCATGTCGGTTTGCCCGCTCAACGCGTTGCCGCTATAGATCTTGGCGACGCCCCGTCCATAGATCGCCTCGACGCTCGCCGTCGAAATCGAAATCGCTGCCGAATAGTCGGCGATCGCATTCGCCCACTGATGCGCGCGCACATAGGCGTGCCCGCGCTGCGTCAGCGCCGTCACATGATCGGGCTTGATCTCGATCGCGCGCGAAAGATCGCGAAGCGACTCCTCATACTTGCCGACCGAAGCCAGCGCGATCCCGCGCCCCGTAAGCGCGTCAGCGTCGCCCGGCGTTAGCGCCAGCACGGCGGTGAAGTCGGTAATCGCCGACGGCGTGTTGCCGCTGATGCGGTGCGCAACCGCACGGTTGAACAACGCCTGCGCGTAGTCCGGCCTTATCGCTAGGGCGTCGCTGTAGTCGCTGATCGCGCGCCCGAAATCGTTCTTCGCGATAAAGGCGTTGCCGCGATTGTAGAACGCCGTCGCCTTGGCCTCTTTCGTCTGACGCTGCTTGAGCAGCGCGGTGCAGCCGCGAATCTGATCGTCGGCGGTGACCATCATCCCGCCGTTGCACAGCGTATTGCCGTCGCGCTTGTCGTTCGGCGTCGGGTCGGTCGACACAGGCATTTCGGCGGAGGTCGCCGTGCTCTTCGATCGGGCGCGCTTGCGCTTGGCCGCGTCCGCATCGGCCGCGACAAAAGCAAAAAGGGCCGCAATCGCGACCAACACGAACAGGCGTTTCATGGCAGTGTCCCCTGAGACCCCCATTGCCGCAGGACGCGCGCGCAAAATCAAGGGGGCAGGGATCACAAAGAAGCCGCCGCAAGCGACGCCCAGGGGTCCAGTCCGGGCGCCGCTGCGGGGCTGGCCCTTTAGCGGGCGGGGCGCGAGCCCCGCGCCGCTATTCGGCAGCCTGTCCGAACACGTGACGCCCGGCGTTAATCAACTTCAGACCCGCGATGCCTTCGGCGGCGATCGCATCGCCCACCATCTCGTCACTTTCGGTTCTCAGTTCCTCGACATCGACATAGGTCGCGTAGATCGACGCCGTGCGCTTGGTGATGATCCCAGCCTTCAGCAGCGTCTTGACCAGCACGCGGAAGATGTTGGTGGACTCCTTCATCTCCTTGCGGATGGTGTCGTCGGTCACCGCTTCCATGAAGGCCGCCTGCACGCGCTGCCAATCGAGACCGACAAGCGCATAGACGGGCTTCTTCTGTTCGGGCGAAGCGAGATTGAACAGCAGCGTCTGGAACACCTGCGCCGCCCAGTCTTCGATCATGTCGCGCTCGCTCGCGTCGAGCTTCGGGATCGTGCGGTCGGCCCAGATCTTGCCGAACTTGTGGTGGAACGCCTCATCCGTCATCGCGAGCTGCACCAGCCGCACCAGCAGCGGATCGCGCCCCATCGTGTAGAACGTGGCGAACGCGCCCATGGCCAGGCCCTCGACCATCAGCTGCATGCCGACGATCTTCTTCCAAGCGAACTCTGACGTGACCATCTCGGCGAGCAATCCGCCGAGCGCCGGCCCGACCGCGCAAGGCTTGCCCCAGCGCGCTTTCACATAACGCGCGAACGCCGTCACGTGACGCGCCTCTTCCCGCGCCTGATTGGCGGCGTATTCCTGCGCGCCCGGATCGCGAAGGATGTTGCAGAGTGAAGCCGATAACGACAGCGCCCCTTGCTCGCCGTGCAGCACCGAAGACAGCGACCACCACGTCTCAAGATTCGCGAGCTTCACCCGCTTGCCTTCGTCCAGTTCGTCCCAGATCGACGTGCGCGCTACGGCGACCAGCTTCGGGTCGACGAGATAGTCACGTTCCATGTCGAACGGCGCGGCGAAGTCGATGTATTTGGTGTCGAGCGGATCCCAGAAATGATCGTGGGTCGCCGAGATGATCTTATCGAACGCCGACGTCCGCTTGTTGTAGCGGTCGACATTCATGAGGGTTCGAAAGTCGCCCGGCGCGACGGTGTCGTAAATCTCGTCCCGGGTCAGTTGGCGACCGTGAATATCCCGCGTCATGAAGTGCCTCCGTGAGGAAGACATTCATGACGCAGGCGTCAAATTCACGCTTTGACCTAAATCAAACCGCCCGATTTTCAGGCGTGTGCGGGCTTTTCCCGCTGCCACGCGTCGAGCACCGCCCGCGCCCCGTTCGTCTTCGGGTCCATCGCCGCCTCGTGGTCCGGCCGCTTCGCCGTCAGCTCGATCACGTAGCCATTCGGGTCGCGAAAATAGATCGAGTCGACGAAGTGGTGATCCGAAATCCCGCGCACCTCCATGCCGGCGGCTTTGCCCTTCTCGAACATTCGCTTCAGATCGGCGGGCGTCACTTCAAGCGCAATGTGCAAGTCGAAATCCGCCTGCTTCTTGAACGCAAACGGTTCCTCCGGCGCCTCGAAGAACGCCAGGAACGACCCGTCGTCCATGCGGAAGAAGGTGTGCAGCACATGCGCCTTGCGCCCGGTCTTCGTCTCACCGATCGCAAGGCTGTGCGTAAGCGGCAGCCCCAGAAAATCCTCATAGAACCGCCGCGTCTCTTCCGAGTCGCGGCAGCGATAAGCGTTGTGGTGCAGCCCTTTGATCATAACGAGGCTCCTAGATGTGAACGTAAGCCGGGCCTTTGATAGCAGCCGCCCATTGATACACGGCGCCGTTGGTCGCCTGCCAGTTCGGCCGCGACTGCATCCGGTCGTACCACTTGCGCACGTTGGGATAGGCCTCAAGCGTGCACCCGATAGTCTCGCCCAACGACAAAATCCCGGACCCGAAATAATCCGCGAGCGTAATCTCTTTCCCGCAAACATACGGCTTCGTCGCCAGCCATCCGTCGAGCACTTTCAGAAACTGCTCAGCGTGCGCCTTCGACGTGGCGACGACGGCCTTCTGCGCGCTCTCGTCCGCAAACTTCAGATGCGCCAGAATTTGCGGATACGCCATGCCGTAGCCGAACGCGTGATAGAATCCGGTGTTGAACCAGTCCATCATTTCGTTCACATGCGCGCGCGCCTTCAGATCCTTCGGATAGGCGGGCGAATTCACCGTATCGGCGAGATACTTCAAGATCGCCGAACTCTCCGTCAGCCGGAACGATCCGTCTTCCAGCACCGGCACATGGCAGTTCGGATTGACCGCGGCGAAGTTCGGATCGAACTGCTTGCCCGACATCAAGTCGATGACTTCGTATTCCAGCTTGATGCCGGCATCGGCGGCAAAAAACATCACGGGTCGGCACGTTGTCGACGCCGGAAACGTATAAAGCTTCACGAATATCTCTCCCAGATTGGCGCGGCCGTAACCCGGCCGTCGTGGCGCTCATATAGACACCGCCAAGGGCCGCCGCAAAGCACGCCCGCCGCGAAGTGATGGCGGCTACAGCCGAAGCGCGAAACGTGTATCTTCCGTCTCATGTTCGAACATCTGTTTGACCGCAACGACGGCTTCGACACCTTCCGCCTTGTGATCGTGGGCACGTCGCTGGCCGTCTCGCTGATCTATTTCGCCTTCACGGGCAGCCCGTCGTCGCCGCTCAGGACCGCTCTCAAGACGGCCTCCATCGGCACGCTCGCGATCCTGCCGTGGACCTATCTAGGCACCACCGGCGCAAACCCGCTCTTCATCCTAAGCCTCGCGCTCGCCCTTTCCGCACTCGGCGACTTCTTCCTCGCGCTGAAGGATCAACAGCGCTTCTTCCTCTATGGCCTGGGCACGTTCTTCGCAGCCCACGTCGCCTACCTTGCAGCCTTCTTGCCCCACACGCAGATGCCGCAGGGCGCGGCCCTCATCGCCGTCCTCGCAACCCTCGCCGCTGCAAGCGCCTTCCTCGCCGTCCTACTCCCGCGCCTCGGCAAAATGAAGCTGCCGGTCGTGGCCTACTTCACGATCATTATGGCGATGGCGGTCGCCGCATGGTCGATCCCGAACGCGTCGTGGATGTTGGGCACGGGCGCGGTGATCTTCGCGATCTCGGACTCCCTGATCGCCCAGCGCAAATTCCTGAAAGCCTTTCCTGGCCACCACATCGCCGTCTGGACGACCTACGTCGCCGCGCAGTTCATGATGACGTTGGCCTTCCTCCATCTGATCGTCCCTTGAACCGGATCAGCCCATGCACGAACGCCAACTCGACATCGAAACCAAGGACGGCCGCACGACGACGTTCATCGTCCATCCTGACCGCGGCGGCCCGCACCCGATCATCCTCTTCTACATGGATGCGCCCGCCATCCGCGAAGAACTGCGCGACATGGCCCGCCGCCTCGCGACCTCCGGCTACTACGTGATGCTGCCCAACCTCTACTATCGCGAAGGCGTGATGGAGCTCGGGCCGCTGCCCGCCGACCCGGAATCGCCCGAACGCAAACGCATGCGCGCCCTGATGGAATCTCTCACGATCGCGAAAATCATGGACGACACCGACGCGCTCCTAGCTTTCGCCGCCAAAGACCCAGCCGCCAGCAAAGGAAAAATCGGCGCGGTCGGCTACTGCATGAGCGGCCAATACGCCATCAACGCCGCCGCCCACATCCCCGACCGCGTCGCCGCCGCCGCCTCGATCTACGGCGTCCGCCTCATCACCGAAAAACCCGACAGCCCCCACCTCGTAGCGCGCAAAGCCAAAGCCGAACTCTATTTCGCCTGCGCGGAACGCGACCACTGGGTGCCCCTCGAACAAATCGAACCGCTCAAGCAAGCCCTGAAAGAAGCGAACGCAGAAGCCGAAGTCGAAATCTACGAAGACACCGACCACGGCTTCGCCTTCCCCAGCCGCGTCATCTACAAAAAACACGCCGCCGAACGACACTGGGAACGTCTGCTCACACTCTTCAAGCGCACGCTGACGTAGATCTCCCACATGCGTCATGGCCGGCCATGACGGATATGTTAATCGCTACCCCTCAATCTCCTCGCGCAGCATCTCAAGCTCCAACCACCGCTCTTCGCCCGCCGCCAACTCCGCCTCGGCAGCACTGAGCTTCGCCGCCGTCGTCGCGAACCCCTTGGCATCGCGCGCGTAGAAGCCGTCTTCCGCCAGCTTCGCGCGCAACGTGCGGATCTCGCCGTGCAGTGCGTCGATGCGGGCGGGCAGAGTTTCGAGCGCGTGCTTGTCCTTGAACGACAGCTTGCGCCGCTCGGACGAGGGGGCAGGGCGAGGTGTCGCCTTCGCAGGTTTCGCCGCCGCAGCCTCGCGCGCCTTCGCGGTCACGCCCGCGCCGCGTTGCGCGACCATGTCCGAGTACCCGCCCGCGTACTCGATAAACCGTCCGTCGCCTTCCGCCATCAGCACCGACGTCGCGACGCGGTCCAGAAAATCGCGGTCATGGCTGACCACGATCACTGTCCCCGGATAATCCGCGAGCATCTCCTGCAACAAATCCAGCGTCTCAAGATCGAGATCGTTCGTCGGTTCGTCGAGCACCAAGAGGTTCGACGGCTGCGCCAACGCCTTGGCCAGCACCAACCGCCCACGCTCGCCGCCCGACAACACGCGCACCGGCGTCCGCGCCTGATCCGGCGTGAACAGAAAATCCTTCATGTAGGACGCGTAGTGCCGCACCGCGCCGTTGACGCTCAGCGTCTCACTGTGCCCGCCGGTGAGAAAATCCTTCACGCTCACCTCGGGCTCCAACACGTCGCGCCGCTGATCGAGCATATGCATTTGCAGATTCGCACCCAGCTTCACCGTCCCCGTATCCGGCGGCATGCGTCCGGTCAGCAGATTGATCAACGTCGTCTTCCCCGCACCATTCGGCCCCACGATCCCGACGCGATCGCCGCGCATGATGCGCATCGACACGTCGCGCACGACGGCAAGCTCGCCGAACGACTTCGAAATCCCCTTGGCCTCGATGACGACCGCACCCGACGTCTCGCCCTCACTCGCCGAAAGCTTCACTGACCCGGTCGCGCGCCGCGCCTCGCGCCGCTGCGTGCGCAGATCGGAAAGCCGCGCCATGCGCCCGACATTGCGTTTGCGCCGCGCCGTCACGCCATAGCGCACCCAGTGCTCTTCCATCACGATGCGCCGGTCGAGCTTGTGCTGCTCCAATTCCTCCTGCTCCAGAACCGTATCGCGCCACGCCTCGAACGCCGAGAACCCTTGTTCCAACCGCCGCGTCACGCCGCGGTCGAGCCACACCGTCGCGCGCGAAAGCCGCTCCAGAAACCGCCGGTCATGGCTGATCAAAACCATCGCCGAGCGCAGCGAGTTCAACTCGCTCTCCAACCACTCGATCGCCGGCAGATCGAGATGGTTCGTCGGTTCGTCTAACAACAGAATGTCGGGTGAAGGCGCGAGCACCCGCGCCAACGCCGCGCGCCGGGCCTCACCGCCCGACAAACGGTCGGTCCCTTCCTCACCGGTCAGCCCCAGACACGACAGCAGATACTGCGCGCGATACGGATCATCCCCCGGCGCCAACCCAGCCTCGACAAACGCCAGCGTCGTCGCAAACCCTGAGAGGTCTGGCTCCTGCGGCAGATAGCGCACGGTAGCCGACGGCGCCGCCGACCGTGTCCCCCGATCCGATTCCACCAACCCCGCCGCGATCTTGAGCAACGTCGATTTCCCCGACCCGTTGCGCCCGACCAGGCACAGCCGGTCGCCCTCACCGACAACCAGCTCCGCCCCTTGAAGAAGCGGATGCCCCCCAAAGGTCAGATGAATGTCCTGCAACTGGATCAACGGCGCGCCCATGGGCCGCTTTGTACCTGTCGCGCCGTCAAACACAACACGTCATGGCCGGGCTTGACCCGGCCACCCAGTGCGCGCACGTCCGTGCGCGCGGGAAACGCAGCGGCATGGTCAATCCTGGTTCAAGAGTCGCTAGGCCGCGCCGACGCGCGGCCACTGGGTGGCCGGGTCAAGCCCGGCCATGACGAATATTGTAAGTTGTCGCTACTTCGCCTCAATCCGCGTCGCGTAGATGACCTTGCGCTTGAACGCGATGTAGAGGTGCAATTGCCGAAGCACGTTCATGCCCAGGCTCAGCTGCACGTCTTTATAGTCGACCAAGCGCACCTCCACGCTCTCGAAGGTGAGATCCGAGATCGTGAGTTTGGCGAACGTGTACATATAGACGCCGTCGCCGACCTGCCGCACGCCCGGAGACTGCGGTGTGATGCCGAAGCGGCTGCGCGCCACATCCAGGTCCATCGACGTGATGCTCGACGCGGTATTGATGCTAGCGTTGATGGTCTCGCCGTTGATCTTCGCGCGCAGAATCGGCAGGTCGTCGTTCATATGGAACGGGATTTCGCTCCAGCGGTCGGCCCACCGCACAAGCCGGCCCGAGCAGAACTTGTCCGGCCGCCACAGCGTGACGCGCTTGGCCGCGTTGTCGATCTCGACGTCGTACGGCGACAGCATCGCAACGCCCAGCGTCCCGCCATAGCTTGATATGTCGATGTCGCCCACTGTCGGGTCGATCACGAAATCGGTTTCGCCGCCGAAGATCAGCGCGCCGAGCTTGAATTGCGGAACGCTGACATATTCCTTGAACGTATCGCCCACCGCGTTGACGTAGATGATGGTGCGCATCGGTTTGCGCGGCAGTTTCAGCGTGTCCACCAGACGCGACTCCACGAAACTCCAGGCGCTGCCGCTGTGGATCTGCAGGAAGGTGCTGTGCCCGGCAAAGCTCGCCGGCACAAACAAGCGCCCGTCGTTAGTCGTGTTTGCCTCAAGCACGGTCGCGACCTTGAGGTCACAAAACTCATCGGCAGCCCGCGCAACCCCGCAATAGACGAACGCGAGGACAATGGCAGTACAGATAGCGCGAAGCATTTTCCCTCCCGAAAGGCAGTCCTGTGTCTCATCAATGGTGTCATGACCGGCGCAATTCGGCCACTCATGTTTTCCGATTCTCCCGCCAGTTGAATGCCGTGCTTTCTCGCGAATTGGTGAAGGGCTGTCGCGTTGAAATTGCCGCCCGGGGGCAGCACTCTCCGCCCACGCAAAAGGGGAATCGCTCAATGCAATCGATACTGAACCGCCGCGCCTTGCTGATCGGTGCGTGCGCCGTCGCACTCGCGGCCTTCGCGTTCGCGCCGCAGCTGACGCAACACAACGCGACCGCCGCCGGCGCGAAGCCGCTGATCGGCACCTGGGGCGTCGACCTCGCCGCCATGGACAAGTCGATCAAGCCCGGCGACGACTTCTTCCGCCACACCGGCGGCACCTGGATGAAGACGACGCAGATCCCGCCGGACCGCTCGCGCTGGGGCTCGTTCAACATGCTGGCCGCGAAGTCGGAAGAGGACGTCCGCGCCGCCGTCGAAGACGCGGCCAAGACGAAGCCGCGCGCCGGCACGGTCGAGCGCAAGGCCGTCGACTACTATCAAAGCTACATCGACACCAAGGCGATCGAAGCCCGTGGCCTCGACCCGGTGAAGGACGACCTCGCGCGCATCGCCGCCGCGGCGACCCACGAAGACCTGATCAAGATCGTGGCCCGTCCGGACGTCCGCGCGAACCTGCCCGTCGGCATGGGCGTGACGCTCGATCAAAAGCGCCCGAACGTCTACATCGTCTCCGTCGGCCAAGCAGGCCTCGGCATGCCCGACCGCGACTACTACCTGAAGCAGGACGCGAAGTTCGCCGATACGCGTGCGAAATACCGCCTGTACGTCGAAACGCTGCTGAAGCTCGCAGGCTACGCCGACCCGGCCAAAAACGCCGACGCCATCGTCGCCGTCGAACAGAAGGTCGCCGAACTCCACTGGCCGCGCGAAAAATCGCGCAACCGCGACCTGACCTACAATCCGAAGTCGCGCGCCGACCTGAAGACGTTCGCGCCGGACTTCCCGTGGGACGCGGGCCTCGAAGCCTATGGTATCCCGCAGCAGAACGAATTCATCGTCGTGCAGCTCGACGCCGTGCAGGGCCTGGCGAGACTCTTTCGCGAAACGCCCATCGAAACCTGGCGCGCGTACCTCACGTTCCACTACTTGAACGCGCACGCCGACATCTTGCCGAAGGCCTTCGACGACGCGTCGTTCGAGTTCAACGGCAAGGTCGTGACCGGTCAGCTCGAACAACGCGACCGGTGGAAGCGCGCCGTCAGCCAGATGAGCGGCACGCCGTTCAACGCCGCGATGGGCGAGGCCGTGGGCCAGCTCTACGTGAAGCGCAACTTCTCGCCGGCTGCGAAAGCCGCGATGAGCGACCTCGTCGAAAACCTGCGCGCCGCCTACAAAGTGCGCATCGCCAAGCTGCCGTGGATGTCTGAGGAGACGAAGAAGGCCGCGCTGCGCAAGTTGGAGACGATCAACGTCAAGATCGGCTACCCCAACAAGTGGCGTGACTATTCCTCGCTTGAGATCAAGGCCGACGACGCCTTCGGCAACCGCAAGCGCGAAAACGCCTTCCAGCGCGCCCGCGATCTGGTGCGTCTCGCCAAAGGCGCCGACCGCAACGATTGGGGCATGGCGCCCCAAACGGTGAACGCCTACTACAGCTCGGTGTGGAACGAGATCGTCTTCCCCGCCGCGATCCTTCAGCCGCCGTTCTTCGACCTCAACGCCGACCCGTCCGTGAACTACGGCGGCATCGGCGCCGTCATCGGCCACGAAATGGGCCACGGCTTCGACGACCAGGGCGCGAAGTCCGACGAGATGGGCGTCCTGCGCAAATGGTGGAACGAAGAAGACGAACGGCGCTTCAAGGTGCTGGGCGACAACCTCGCCGATCAGTACTCGAAGTTCGAAGCGCTACCCGGCCTCTTCGTCAACGGCCGCCTGACGCTGGGCGAAAACATCGGCGACCTCGGCGGTCTCAACGTATCCCTGGAAGCCTACAAGATCTCGCTCAAGGGCAAGGACGCGCCGCTGGTCGACGGCTACACGGGCACCCAGCGCTTCTTCCTAGGCTTCGGTCAGATCTGGCGCCAACTCATCCGCGATGACGCGCTCAGAAACCAGGTCGTCTCCGACAGCCACTCGCCGGGCGAATTCCGCGCCAACGGCACGGTGCGAAACATGGACGAATGGTACGAAGCCTTCGACGTGAAGGAGAGCGACAAGCTCTACCTCGCGCCCGACAAACGCGTCCGCATTTGGTAGGACGTCAGGCCGCACGCTCGGCGTCGCGCTTCGCGCGGGTGCCGAGCAGCGGCCGGCCGACATAGAGATCGAGCTCGCCCCGCCGCCACAGCCGCAAGGGCTCGATCAAACTCAGTTTGCGTCGCGCGCTCGCGGTGCGATAGCGCGGGTGATAGCGCCACAGCCGCCACGCACAGAGATAGCGGATGCGCGCCACACGCACCGCGCCGATCGCGCCGCGCACGACGGGCAGGCGCCTCAGCCGCGCGACGAAGCGCCGATGCCACGCGCCGAACGTCTGCCAGTACCACCCGCCGAGGGTCACGTCCGCGACCTGCACCCAAACGCGCCGCACGACGGGCACAAGGAACGCGATGGGAAAGACGATCAACACCGCGTGCAGATAAATCTGGCTCGCGATCATCACGATCACGGCCGCGATCTTCACGGCGAGCGGCAGGCGCCGCCAAAACGCGCGTGCCGCAATGAACGCCGCCCGCACCTTCGCGCGAAAGCCTTGCGCGCGGCGCACGCCTTTCGCGCTCATGACGGCGCTGCCGGCATAGGTAAGGCCGATGCTGCCCACGATCGTCGACAGGCGCGAGAGCTGCCGGAAGCCCAGCCCGCGCGCGATCACGCCAAGCAAACTGCCCAGTACGCGGAAGAGCCCGTTGAACGCGAACACGATGCCGTTCCACGCAAACCGCGCCGTGGCGCCCAGCGCGTCCTCCCCCGTCAGAAAGTAGATCGCAGCGATCGCCGCCACGCTGACGCCCGCGAATGCGGCATACCAGCCGATCGTGCGCCGTTGCGCAGGCTCAAAGCCGTGGGCCGGCTTCGCCTCCGTCACCGTCCCCGGATCTCATAAGGCCTGTTCGCCGGCCCGCGCAGCTTGAACGCGGTCAAGCCCCCGAACACGTGCCCCGCCACCGTCTGATAACGCGCGAGCGTCAGCATCCGCGAACGCTGGGCCTTGTACCCGCGATCCTCGAACGCCGTCTGCAGGTCCGGCATATGCAGCGCGCCCCACGGCAAGACGAACACGTCGTATTTGTCGGCCAGCGCGTCGAACGTCGCCATCAGCTTCTTGTTGCGCGCGTAGAGGATCTCGTCCCAGAACACCTTCCGGTCGGCCTCGGTGCACGTCGGCGTCGCCACGGCCGTCTTCGGGTCGTCGTCCAACGCCGCATTGCCCAACGTCACGTCCTCGCGCAGACAGCGCAGCGTCGTCTCCGACAGGTCCGACACGTCGATATCCGCGCGCACCACATCGGGACGCGTCTTCGTCGACGCGGGCGCAGCGGGCTTGGACGCTTTCGCCGCCGCCGCGTCGGCGGCCTTTGTAGCATCGTCGCTCGACAGAGCCGGGCCCAGCAGATCCTCGAACACCTCCTGCGTATCGAGGCCGAGCGACGTCGCCGCCTCGCCGCGCGCCGTGTCGCCGCCGCTCATCAAGCCCTTCTTGTCCGTCACGCCCTCGGCCAGGATCACCGCGTGCGCCGGAATATCCTTGTAGATCGTCTTGTAGAACGACGCCTCGGCGATATGCGCCGTCGCCACCAGGTGCACGGCCTTCGAGTCCTTGAACATCACCGTCTCGCGCGCCTGAATCTCGCTCCAGGTAAAGCGCAAATAGCCGCCCGTCTGCTGCTCCGCCGCGGTCGCCAGCGCCCACGCGCCCAGCGCCGCGAGGCCAACCGGTATCAACGCCACGACGATCAGCGACGCAAAGACGATGCGCAGAAACACATGATCTTTGTGCGGCAACAGATGCGCGGCGAGGAACGCCTGACCCGCGCGCAACTGCACGACCAGGAACGCCGCCGTCGCGATGATCAACTGCACCAGCGCCAGGAACAGCGACACAGACCGCTCGCCGGTCGCCGCCACGAACGGCGGCGCGCCGACAGCAAACCACATCGCCGCGACGATCAGAGGCACAAACACCGTTTTAGGCAACTGCGGCACGAACGCGACGACGAACACCATCAACAATGAATACACGACCACCAGAAGCGCCAGCCAATTGCGCACCTCGGTGAGCGGCGTCGTACCTGCCGCCGCAAACCAAATCTCATCGACCAGCGAAACGGCCGCATCCGCCGCAAACGCCAGCAGGTAAGCGTTCGCCACGAACGTAAAAAACACGAGCAAAGAACTGCGCCGTTCGCCCGCGTCGCTTCCGAAACTACTTATCGTCATCGCTAGGCCGGACCCTCAAAACGTCGCGCACACGGGCCGATCAACGCGCAGCACCGCTTCCTGCTCGAACTTCACCTTATACGCATCGACGATTGCGCCGATCGCCTGATTCGCCTCCGCCGACGGCGGATGTAGCCGCACGACCACTTTGCTCTTCTCGGAAATCGTCTTTTGCGTCGCCCCGTCGCGCCAGAACCCCGCGCCGTCGATCACGCTGAAGCCCTCCGGAAAGCGCGGGCTGACCTCGCGTGCCACGAACGCGTCCCAATCGCGCCCGCTCACCGTCCCGCCTGTGGGCTTGCTCAGGCCGAAGAACAGCTGCGTCTCGACCATCGCATCGCCGGTCGCACACGCAGACGCCGGCGCGCTGCCGGCCCGCGGCGCGACGCAACCCGCTAAACCCAACGTCAAGGCGACGGCAAGCCAACGCCCCATCAGTTCAACTCGTTCTTGTGGAACACGCCGGCCTTCATAATGGCGCGAAGTTGCTTGCCCTGATCCTGAAACAGCCCGAGATCCTTCAACGGATCGCCGTCGACCACGATCAAATCCGCATGCGCCCCCGCCTCGACGACGCCAAGCTTCCCCGTCTGCCGAACGACATCCGCGCCGACCAGCGTCGCCTGCCGCACGATCTCGATCGGCTTCAACACCTCGGAGCGCAGCAGAAACTCACGCGACTGATCGACCTGCAACTGCCCCAGAAGATCGCTGCCATAGGCGACAGGCACGCCGGCGCGCTTGCAAATCTCAAGCGACTTCAACCCGCCGTCGATCACGATCTCATTCTTGGCCAGCATGTCGGCCGACAATCCCATAGACCGCCCTCGTTCGCGCATCGCGTAGTACGCGATCAGGTTCGCCACCATCAGCGATTTGCGCTCTGCCATCAGCTGCGCCGAGGCCGCATCGATCAGATTGCCGTGCTCGATCGTCCGCACGCCGTTGCGAACCGCGCGCGTGATCGCTTCCGGCGTATAGGCATGCGCCAACACGTAACGGCCGAAATTGTGCGCCTCCTCAACCGCCGCCGCGATCTCGCCCTCGGAGTACTGCAAACTGTCGAGCGGATCCCATGGCGACGCGACGCCGCC
Source organism: Alphaproteobacteria bacterium (assembly GCA_034440355.1). Classification (GTDB taxonomy): domain Bacteria; phylum Pseudomonadota; class Alphaproteobacteria; order Micropepsales; family Micropepsaceae; genus SZUA-430. The sequence goes on along the minus strand of JAWXBY010000158.1, from coordinate 44,314 downwards.
CGAGACGAAAATCTTGATCTGATCCGCCCCCTGCCGCATCTGCTCGCGCACCGCCTTGCGCACGCCGTCCGCGCCGTCGGCCGTCTCGAGCACGAAGGACAGCGCATTGCAGCACTTGCACGGCTCATCGCCCGCCGTCCGCCGCCGCGAATCCCCATGCCCGCCCGTCATCGAAATCGGCCGCCCTGAGATAAACAGACGCGGCCCCGCAATCACGCCGGTATCGACCGCCTCCTTGATTCCCCAATCCGCGCCGCCCGTATCGCGCACGGTCGTGAACCCGCGATCCAGCATCGCCTTGAGCAAGACGGACGCCTTCGCCGCCATCAACGTCAGCGGCATCGACTCCAACCGATGCAGCCCGAGTTCGACGAGATAGATATGCACGTGGCAGTCGATCAGCCCGGGCATCAACGTCCGCCCGCCGCAATCGACGACGCGCGCACTGGACGCCTTCACCGGCCTATCCGAAACCTCCCGGATCGTCCCGCCCTCGACCAGGACCTCATACCCTCGCCGCGCCTCATCGAAGCGCGGGTCGAGAAGGGACATATTGCGGAACAAAATGGCGGCGGCGGTCATGGCAGGGCCCAGGTAAGACGAGCGTTCGCCCGATCATCCGCGACCCGCCCAGGCGCGGCAAGGCGCAACAATGTTGCACCGCCTCACAAATCGAAGAAGCCGCCTGTGGTTAAACCCGCCTACAGCGCAAACCGGACGCCGACCGTCAGCGTGCTGTCATCGATACCAGAGTCGGTAATCGTCTCGACGTACCGGTAGTTGGCCACGACCTCCGTCGACTCGCTGATCGCGAGACTGAGACCCAGCTTGAGCTGCGACGCCAACTCGACTTCGCTTTCGCTGTAGCCCCAGGGATATTCAACGGAGACATTGTCGGCGCCGATCCCAAGGCCGATCGCAACCGACACCTCTTTGCTGAGCGCAGCCTCAAAGACGGCGTTCAGCATTAGTGTCGTTTGTTCGATATCCGCATCCCAAAACGACTCATTTGTCAGGCGGTAGCCGAGTTCGGCTTCAAAACTGACATTCGAAGAGATGCCGCGGCCGATGGTCAGAAGGCCCGCCCATCCGGTGCCGCCCTCGTTGGCGATCCCGTCGAACTCAACACCCCCTTCAAGGCCGAGATACCACGACCGCTCACCCGCACCGGCAGGCGCAGCCAAAGTCAGCACGCCGACAAGCGATCCCCAAACCAACAACTGACGCATAATCCCCCCGAACAATCCGGCCCCACCGGACGCAATTCAGAGGCAAAGCTAGCACAGTGCAGGTGCAAGAGAAGATCGTTGCAACTCAAACAAATATGACGTGATCCTTCGAGCACACTGGCGCGAGAGTGCCGTTTCGCACGCGTGCTGTTTACGCTATTCAAGCCAAAATCCCCGACCGGTTGTTTATCGCGCACGTGATCGAAGCTCCCGACCTGCCCAAGCCCTACGACCGCCTGCCGTCGCTCATCGCCCATGGCGCGCCAGCCGATGCCGCGAACGCGCTGCGCGGTGCGCTATTCGCCAAAATCCTCCGTTACGCAAAGACGGCGTCGCCGTTCTATGCCGAACGCATTCCCGATGCGCTGCTCCAACCGACGGCAACGCAGGCGCTCTGGCGAACCGTCCGTAGACTGACGAAGGAGGAATTGCGCGCCAACGACGGGGCGATCAAAGTCGCCAAGCCGCCACCCTTCGCCGGCGCCACGCGCTCGGCATGGACGTCAGGCTCGACCGGCTCGCCCTTCAACGGCCACATCAGCGCGGTCGCCGACTACATGAACGCGCTGCTGCTGAGGCGCGTTTATGGCTGGTGGGACGTGGACGGCGCGAAGGGCATGATGCAACTCGCCGTCGACCGGCAAGGCTACCAGGTGAAGCCCAGCGTCGAGACGCGCCAAGGCTGGTACCCCGGCGACACGCGCGGAAAATACCACCGCCTCACGGTGTCCGCCGGCATCGACGCCCAGCTCGACCACATCGTCGACCTGCGGCCGGCTTATCTGAAAGTGGCCGCCGTCCATCTCGGCGCCCTCGCACTGCGCGCGCGCGAGCGCAAGCTCGATATCACGTTCGATGTAGTCTTCGGCGGCGCCGCGCCGCTGATGGCCGACGAGCGTCGTCTGGTCGCGGAGATCTTCAAGTGCCGCGTCGTCGACGTCTACGGCACGGAAGAGATCGGCATCCTTGCGGCCGATTGTCCGCGCTGCGGCGCGTATCATCCCGCGCACGACCTGATGCATTTCGAAGTGCTGCGCGACGACGGCGCCCCCGCACGGCCCGGCGAGACCGGCCATGTCGTCGTGACGCCATACATGAACTTCGCCATGCCCCTCATCCGCTACGAGCTAGGGGACGTGGTCGAGGTGGGGCAGGGCGGCCAATGCTCCAACGGCGAGGTCGGCCTCACCCGCATCGTCGGCCGCAGCAAAAACATGTTCACCCAAGTCGACGGCCAGAAATTTCTCCCCTACGTCGCACTCGGCGACGTCGCAAGTCTTGGCCCAATTGCCCGCTTCCGCTTCGTGCAGACGAGCCTCACCACCATCGAGTTCCGCTACAAGCTCTCCGGCCCCGGCGAGGTCGATCTGGACCTCCTCGCCAAGGTGTCCCGCAAATACCTCGGACCTAACTTCAAGGTCACGGCACTGCCCATGCCGGCATCCGACGACGAAGCCGGCCGCAAACATTTGGTCTTCGAAAGTCTGATCTAGCCAAAAAAAAGGGCGGAGCCTCTCGGCACCGCCCTCAAACTCAAACGCTCGTGCGAAGACTAATCGAGATCGATCGTTGCGCGGCGGTTCTGCGGCTCTTTCACGTTGTCGCCCGTCTTGACGAGCAATTCGCTCTCGCCACGACCCGACGCAGTGATCGATCCGGCCGAAACGCCCTTCGACACCAGACCCGACTTCGCCGCATTCGCGCGGCAGTTCGACAGGCGGTTGTTGTAGGCGTCCGAACCGACAGTGTCCGTGTGACCGACGATCTGCACGCTGGCCGAACCGTCCGCCTTCGCGGCGTCGGCGGCTTCGCTCAACACCTTGTCGGCTTCCGGCGTGATGTTGCACTTGTTGAAACCGAAATAGATGATGAACTGCTTCGGCTCGGCAGTCGGCTCCGGCGGAACGACCGGCGGCTGCGACACGATCGGCGCTTCGTCCTCATAGAGGTCGTAACGCAGGCCGACCGACACCGTGTGGTTCTCGACGTCGTCGAGGTCATAGGCGTCGATGTGACCGACATGCGGAAGATCGTAGGTCGGCTCGCTCACGTTCAGATAGCGATACGTCAGCGTCAGGTCGAGACGGTTGGTCACCGCATAGGACAATCCGACGATGCCTTGATAGGCGAAGTTCAGATCGTCGTCGTCGCCGACGTTGTTTTCTTCGAATTCGGAATGCACCGCGCCGGCGCCGATGCCGAACGTCAGGTCCAAACGCTCAGTCAGCGGAACGTCATAGAGAACGTTCGCCATCAGCGAGAGTTGCTGAACTTCGCCGCTCCATTGGCTGGTGCCGAAGAACGTCGTCTTCGCGTCCCAGTCGTTGCTGCGATAGCCGCCTTCGAGTTCGAGGCGCCAGTTGTTGTCGAACGCATAGCCGACGGTCGCCAGAACGGCCCAGCCGGTGTCGTAGTCGATGTCGATCGCCGTCGTTCCGACGTTCGTGAACGACCCGTAGAGAGCGTCGTTGTCGCCGCCCCAGTTCGCGCCGCCTTCGAGGCCGATGTACCAGCCGTTGTTGCGTGCTTCGGATTGCTGCGAGAGAGCTGCGAGCGAGACGGCCGCGACCGTTCCGAGCAGAAGTGCTTTCAGTTTCATGAGAACCCCATTATTGAACCAGGACGCTGCGCAGGGGGCAGCGCCGCCCCAGTTGGCGCGTTTAGTTACCAGCGTGAACGCCGGGGTCAATGCGCAAAACGTAGATTCCGCCGAGAAATTTCGTCGCCTGACGCATGATGACGCAGGAATATAGTCATCCGCGGCAAGATGCTCGCTTTGCGTGCAGGAATCGCCTCCTAGGGGGTACCCCATTAGGGATACGGACAGTTCCGGCGACACAACGACTCCGGGAAGCCGCAGAAATACTCGCGAATCGCGACTTTCGAGCGACCTAGCCAAGCTTCGGCGCGGGCCTCTCCGGCGGCCGAATAGGGTGAGAAAGCGGGGACACAATGATCAAGCGGCGTCGCTGATCCGGTCTCTCGTGCCGCGATCGGGCGACCCGGTGATCAAACGCACGCCGCGCTGATACGTCAGATACGACCACGCCCAACTCAAGGCGACGATGAAGCGATTGCGAAATCCGATCAGGAAATAGACGTGGACGACCGACCACAGCAGCCACGCGAACAAGCCTCTGAATCGCGCCCACCCGAAATCGACCACCGCCTTTGAGTGCCCGATGGTCGCCAGATTGCCATAGTCGGCGTAACGGAACGGGCGGGGCAGGGCGCGCCCGCGCACCTTCGCGTCGATCACGTGCGCCACATAAGCGCCGGCCTGCTTCGCCGCCGGCGCGACACCGGGCAACATCTTCCCATCCGGGCCGTTGAACGCCGCCGTATCGCCGACCACGAACACGTTCTCATGCCCCGGTACAGAGAAGTCGTCGTTCACGATCACGCGCCCGGCGCGGTCACTCGGCGCCTTCAACCATTCGCTCGCGGCGGAGGCCCGAACACCCGCCGCCCAAATCACGGTCTTCGCGGGCAGCGCCGTTGCGCCGATCATCACGCGATCGCCGGTAATATCGGTGACGGCATGGCCCAAGCGAACCTCGACGCCCATCCTCTCGAGCGACCTCTTCGCCTCGTTCGACAGCGACTCCGGAAAACTCGGCAGCAAGCGCGGCCCGGCTTCGACCAAGACGATCCGTGAACTCTCCGGCATGATCGAACGGAAGTCGGCGACGATCGCCCGCCGCGCCAATTCCGCAATCGCGCCCGCCATTTCCACCCCCGTCGGCCCGCCACCCACGATCACGAACGTCAGCAGTGCCTCGCGCTTGGCCGGATCCGTCTCACCTTCCGCGTGTTCGAACGCGAGCAATATCTTCGCCCGCAAACGCGTCGCGTCGTCGACGGTCTTGATGCCCGGCGCAACCGCCTCCCATTGATCCTTGCCGAAATAGCTGTGCCGCGCGCCGGTCGCGATCAGCAGATAGTCGTAAGGCACACTGTCCCCGCCCGACAGGCGTACCGCCTTGCGCGCGCCGTCGACGCTCGTCACCTCGTCGAGAACGACGCGTGCGTTGCGTTGCCCGCGCAAAATGCTGCGGATGGGCTGAGCGATCTCTCCAGGCGACAGCGACGCCGTCGCCACCTGATAGAGCAGCGGCTGAAACAGATGATAATTGCAGCGGTCGATGACGGTCAGATCGACCGGCGCGCGCGCCAAGGCCTTGGCCGCCGCAAGCCCGCCAAATCCGGCGCCGACAATAACGACACGGGGCAGTGCGGATTCGTTCATGGAGACGGCTCTCTTTCGCGCGTGGATATAGGAGCAATCCGCGCTGTGGACCAAGCCCAATCTGTGGCTTCGCTGCCGCGCAAAAACGCCGAATTTCCGCGCAGAATCGAGTGGCGCAGGTGAGGCGCCGACATTGCGTCGAATCACCCGTTCCCCCATCCTTTGCAGGTGATTCTCTCAATCCGCCTCAAGGCACAGGTGCACACATGGCTAGTCCGACCGATTTCGCTCTGAAGCACGGCCTCGCGACCGCCGGTGCGATCCCGTCGACCATCGCGGCGAACTGGTATCTCGAAACGCTGAGTCCGGCCGGCATCGCGCTGATGTTCGTGCTGTTCCTGGCGCTCTTCAACATGGCGGCGGCCTTCATCCCGACCCGCCGCAAGACGACCGACTGACACGACCAACAAGAAGAAGAGGGTGCCGATGCGCGGATTCAAACCGGGCCTGATGTTTCTCGTCGGCGCCGTCGCGCTTATCGCGGTAAGCTGTTCGCCCGCTCCTGAAAGCAGTTCGTCGGCGCCGGCATCGGACTCCGCAACCGCACCTGAGCCGACCGAAGTTGCAGAAGCGCCGTCCGCCGCCGCGCCGCCTCCAGCGGCAGTCGAAGCCCCGCCGCCTGCGATGTCCGCTGAGCCGCCCGCTCCAGTGCCCGTGGAGGCCTACGGTGACGACGGCCACGGATACGACATCGCCCCGGGCGCTGGCGCACCCGACCCTGCAGGCGGGAGCGGCCCACCGCCCGACATGTCCCACGGCAGCGGCGCACCGCCGCCGAACTACGGCCCACCGATGCATGACCCGGCGCCGAGCGCGCCCAGCGCCATGCCGCCCGCCGCCGCCGGCGATCCGCCGCTGCGGGGACACAGCGGCGCGAAGGTGCTGAGCTACTACCAACAATCGCGCACGCAGATCGACACACAGCGCGCTTTCGGTTTCGTTCTGATGTCCAAGGCCGCGGTGACCGCAGAAGACAAGCGCGCACAGAAAGACTTCTGCACGACCGTCTTGGCGACGATGGACTTCATGACGCCGGGCGCAGTATCCGCCTCCGCCCCGCGCGATGTGCTCGCCACATATTGGCCCGTTGTCGGCTCGCGCGAGTCCTACGAGATCAAGCAAGCCTTCGCCGAGCGTAACTGCGACGACCTCATCGCGTGGTACGACTACCGACTCGCGCGCACGCTCGCCGCCAAGGCGGGCGTCGCCGAACTCTCCGGCCCACTCCTCATCACATGGCCGTCATCCGGCGCCGACGGCGAGGCAGCGCGCGACCCGCTCATCGTCGACTTCTCGAAGGCCGACCACGCGCGCGCCGCGAAGGCACTGACCTACTGGTTCCGCCAAGTGAAATCGCGCCCGGATCTTTGGACCAACCGCATCCGTGAAGGCACCATTCGCGCCGAACTCGCCGACGCCGTTAACGACACCGCCGGCGTCGTCCTCGCGGTGATGGCCGGCAAATGGGACTCGCTCACCGTCGTCGCCTCCGCAAACGCATCGCCGCTTTAGAACCCGACATCGCCTCTCGCGTTCTGGCGCAAAAACAACGGGTGTGGACGCCTATCCACACCGCTATAGTCCGCGCGCTAACCGAACCCGAGAGTGCAATGCCCCGCGCCGAGTTACTGAAGACGCTTGCCGAACTGGAACGCAAAATCCTGTGGCTGGCGAGCTGGACGATCCATAATGCCAACCACCTCCGCGACAACGACGACGGCCTGAAGGTCGGCGGCCACCAAGCGTCGTCGGCCTCGCTCGCGACCATCATGACCGCGCTTTACTTCAGCGTTCTCCGTCCGCAAGACCGCGTCGCCGTGAAACCGCACGCGAGCCCGAACTTCCACGCCATCCAATATCTCCTCGGCCACCAGACGCTCGATAAGCTGCAGAACTTCCGCGGCTACAAAGGCGCGCAGAGCTATCCGTCGCGCACAAAGGACGTCGACGACGTCGACTTCTCGACGGGGTCAGTGGGCCTTGGGGTCGCGCAAACGCTCTTCTCGTCGCTCGTGCAGGATTACGTCCACGCGCACGGCTGGGCGAAGGACAAACCTGAAGGCCGCATGGTGGCATTGATCGGCGACGCGGAGATGGACGAAGGCAACATCTTCGAAGCTCTGCTCGAAGGCTGGAAGCACGGCGTCCGCAACACCTGGTGGATCGTCGACTACAACCGCCAAAGCCTCGACGCCGTCATTCGCGAAGGCCTGTGGTCGCGCTTCGAAAGCATGTTCCGCAACTTCGGCTGGGATGTGGTGATCCTGAAATACGGCTCGCTGCTCGAAGCCGCGTTCAAGGAACCCGGTGGCGAAAAACTACGCGACTGGATCGACGCGACGCCGAACCAACTCTACTCGGCGCTCACCTACCAAGGCGGCGCCGCGTGGCGCAAACGCCTGCTGGACGACATCGGCGATCAAGGCCCGGTGACGAAGCTCATCGAAAAACGCACCGACGCCGAACTCGCGAAGTTGATGACGAACCTCGGCGGCCACGACCTACCGCACTTGATCGATGCCTTCGAACGCATCGACCACGACCGCCCCACCTGCTTCATCGCCTACACGATCAAAGGCTACGGCCTGCCGTTACAGGGACACAAAGACAACCACGCTGGCCTGATGACGCCGACCCAGATGCAGGCGCTGCGCGACCAGATGAAGGTTCGCGAAGGCTACGAGTGGGACAAGTTCGAAGGTCTCTCGATCCCCGAAAAGAATCTGACCGACTTCCTCGCCCAAGTCCCGTTCGCAAGCCAAGGCCGCCGCCGCTTCACCGCCCCGCATATCGACGTGCCCGCCGTGCTGAAGGTGCCGATTGCGGCCGAGGCATCGACTCAAGCCGGCTTCGGCAACCTGATGAACGAAATCGGCCGCGAGAAAACCGAACTGGCCGAACGCATCGTCACCTGCTCGCCGGACGTCACCGTCTCGACCAACCTCGGTGCTTGGGTCAACCGCCGCGGCCTCTTCGCCCGCGAAACGATGGCGGACACGTTCAAGAAAGAACGTATCCCCTCGACCTTCAACTGGGAATTCGGCCCCAAGGGTCAGCACATCGAACTCGGCATCGCCGAGATGAATCTCTTCATTCTGCTCTCAGCCCTCGGCCTCTCGCACACGATCAACGGCGAGCGCCTGATTCCGGTGGGCACGCTCTACGATCCCTTCATCGCCCGCGGCCTCGATGCGCTGAACTACGCCTGCTACCAAGACGCACGCTTCATCGTCGTCGCCACGCCATCCGGCATCACGCTGGCGGGAGAGGGCGGTGCACACCAATCAATCGCCCAGCCCCTCATCGGCATGTCGCAAGACGGCCTCTGCGCGTTCGAGCCTGCCTATGTCGACGAACTCGCTGTGATGCTGCGCTTCGCCATGGACTATATCCAGCGCGACGGCGATGGCGACGCGGACGAACGTACCTGGCTGCGCGACCAAACGGGCGGATCGGTCTACCTGCGCCTCTCGACCCGCCCGATCGAACAGCCCAAACGCGAAATGACCGAAGACACCGCGCAAGGCGTCATCGACGGCGCGTATTGGCTCCGCAAACCCGGCGCCAACGCGCAAGTCGTCGTCGCCTACATGGGCGCCATCGCTCCCGAAGCGATCGAGGCGGTCGGCCTCATGGCCGAAGATCGCCGCGACGTCGGTCTGCTCGCAGTGACATCCGCCGACCGCCTCAACGCCGGTTGGACTGCAGCCCAGCGCGCGCGCGAACGCGGCCTCGTCGGCGCGCGCTCGCACATCGAACGCCTGCTCGGCGAAATCCCACCCGACTGTGCACTGGTCACAGTCCTTGACGGTCATCCAGCAGCGCTCTCGTGGCTGGGTTCCGTCCACGGCCATCGCGTGCGCGGCCTCGGCGTCGAACATTTCGGCCAGACCGGCTCGCTCGCGGAACTTTATAAGCACTACGGTATCGACGCGAATGCGATCATCCGCGCCGCACAAGCCATTGCGCCCGGCCGTCCGATCCGGCATCTGCGTGTAGCAAACTGAGACTCAGGAGACCCTTGATGCGCAACATTCTCGTCTCGTCGATCGCGGCGCTGCCGCTTCTCGCCTGCTGTTCCGGCATGTCCGTCGGCGTTGGAGTCGGCGGCGGTTCCGGCAATGTCGGCGTCGGCGCATCGACCAGCGTCGGTGTTGGAGGCGACAGCCAGCGCACGACGGGAAATCAGCTCGTCGTCACGATGTACAAAGTCGACGCGAAAGGCATCGGCGCGGAAATCGGCACGCTGATGTTCGAGAACACGCGCAAGGGTCTGCGCATCGAACCAGCGCTCGGCGGCCTGCCGCCCGGCGAACACGGCTTCCACATCCACGAAAAGCCCGACTGCGGTCCAGGCGAAAAGGACGGCAAGAAGGAAGCCGCCCTCGCAGCCGGCAGCCACCACGATCCGAAAGCGACCGGTAAACACCTCGGGCCGGGCGGCGACGGCCACCGCGGCGACCTTCCGGTCCTGAAAGTCGACAAGGAAGGCAACGCGACGGAAATGATGTTCGTCCTGCGCCTTGGCGTCGATGATCTACGCGGTCACGCCCTCATGATCCATGAAGGTGGCGACAACTATAGCGACCAACCCAAGCCCCTCGGCGGCGGCGGCACGCGCATCGCTTGCGGCGTCGTGGCGAGCCGGTAACCCACATGTCCAAACTCAGAGTCTACGGCTACGCTCGCTCGCGCACCTTGCGCACCCTCTGGATGCTAGAAGAACTCGGGCTCCCTTACGATCACGTCGACCTGTCGTCGCAAGCCGGCGGCACGCGCACGCCCGACTTCCTGAAGATTAATCCTGCGGGCCACATCCCGGCAATCGACGACGACGGCTTCAAACTGTCGGAGTCGATGGCGATCAACCTTTATCTCGCCAAGAAACACGGCAAGCTTCAACCCGCGACGCCGCAAGGCGAAGCGAAGGCGCTGCAGTGGAGCTTCTGGGCCGCCCACGAAGTCGACCGCCAAGTCGTGCAATGGGTCATCAATACGACGAGCCTGCCCGTCGAACAGCGCAACGTGAAGGCAGCCTTCGCCGCGCGCGAAGAACTTGAATGGCCGTTGCAAGTTCTCGACGGCGAATGCGGCAAACACCAATACCTCGCCGACCCGGATGCGTTCACCGTCGCCGACCTCAACGTCGCCGCCGTCCTCTACCGCCTGCTCTTCGTCGACCTGACGGGCAAACCCCACCTCGACCAATGGCTCAAACGCTGCTGGGACCGGCCCGCCGCCAAACGCGCACGGGCGATGCGCGAGTAGTCATCGTGACCGTATCGCCCGAAATTCAGCACATTCTGTTGCTCGCCGGGCCGGTGGCGGTCGCAATTTCAATCATTGCGGTCCTCATCAGTATGAGGTCGGCTCGAAACACCCCTTTAGCAGCCGTGTTGCTATCGCTCGCCGCCTTTCACACCTTCGTGACCTGGGTGTTGGTCCCGACCCCGTTTGGAAATTCTGCCTGTAGGAGCCCGATGATTGGGCCTGAGGTTTTTGAACTCATCTCTCAGTGTGAAGGCCCGATCTGGTGGGTGGCGCCGATAACTCTGTGGACCGCGATGGGGCTTTGGCTGGCGTGGCGGGGCAGAGCATAAGCGAGCGTTGCGAGCGGTACGAACATTACCTCGCAGGTAGTCGTCTCCGCCGAACGTCGTATGGTAGGTCGAGCCGCCGATATTGAGAGGTTATCATGCTCACCGCTGAACAAATGAACGACAACCCGCTGCCCTTCGCCAAGCTGATGGGCGTGCGCTTCGTGTCCATCACGAAGGACGAGGTGGTCGTCGAACTCGAAGTCCGCCCCGATCTCTGCACCGCCCCGATGCCCACCCTCCACGGCGGCGCTGCGATGGCGTTGGCCGACACGGCGGGCGCCGTCGCGACGGTGATGAACTTGCCCGAAGGTGCCAAGGGCACGACCACAATCGAAAGCAAAACCAACTTCATCGGCGGTGCGCCGTCCGGCATCACCGTGCGCGGCACGACGACGCCGATCCACCGCGGCGGCAAAACCCAAGTCTGGCAGACCCGCATCACCCGCCCCGACGGCAAACTCGTCGCGGTGGTTACGCAAACGCAGCTGGTCCTCTGACCGCATGGAAAAGAACCGCTCCATCCCTAACGTGACCGTGATACCGGAACTCGGCTATCCGGACGTCAGCGCGGCAGCAGAGTGGTTGAGCAAGGCGTTCGGTTTCACCGTGCGCCTGCGCATCGCCAATCATCGCGTACAAATGAACGTGGGCGAGGGCGGCGCCATCGTGGTTGTCGAGGCGTCGCATGCGGCGGACCACGCGCATGGCGTCATGGTGCGTGTGCCGAATATTGACGCGCATCACGAACAAGCTGAACGGGCCGGCGCAAAAATCCTGCAAGCGCCAAGCGACTACCCATACGGCGAACGCCAGTACACTGCCCAAGATCCGGCAGGCCACCGCTGGAAGTTCTCGCAGTCCATCGCCGACGTTGAACCGGAAAGCTGGGGCGGCTCGTCGGTCGCGCTTTAAGGGCGCGGGCCCAACTGGGCGTTGATGAAGTCTTCCGTATCTTTGAGAACGCTGGCGCGCCAGCGCCAGCCCCACAGATACGCGGCGAATATTTCGAAGTGCCCGATGCCGGGATAAATCTTCGCCTCGGCCGTCGATCCGGCCTCGCTCTGCGCTTTGGCCAGATACGTACTCGCGTGCACGCCGACCACGCGATCGCGCGCGCCGTGAAGCAGCAGCATCGGCGGTGCGCCCGCGCGCACCAGCTTGATCGGTCGCGCGCCGTTCGGCTCGACATGCGATGACGCGAAGATGTCTTTCAGCCCCGACCACTTCAGCGGATTGAGCGTGTACGGCCCCGCAAGCCCGATCACGCCTTTGATCGCCGACGTGTCGAGCCCATGCGCCCGCAGCCACTTCGGATCGAGCGCGAGCAGCGTCGAGATATGCGCGCCGGCAGAATGCCCCATCACGAATAGCCGCGCCGAATTTCCGCCCAACTGCGCCGCATGGTCGTGCATCCATTTGAACGCCAGCGCACCGTCTTCGACAAACGCCGGAAACGCGGCGTGCGGATAGAGGTGATAGTCCGGCACGACGACCGCATACCCGCGCGCCGCCATCATCCGCCCGAACAGGCGATAGTACCACCGCGCGCCCGACACCCATCCCCCGCCATAGAGATAGAGAATGGTCGCCTTCACCGCGCCGTCCTTCGGCGCATAGATGTCGAGCTTCTGCCGCGGCAACGGCCCGTAAGGCACATGCCGCGTACCCACGCCCGTGCGGAACGCCAGACCCGAAGGTCGGCGAACATCGACGTCTGATCTAAGAGCAGTCACCTGATCCATGAGCCATAAAGGGCTTCAACCGGCCGTGGCCGTCAAGCCCAAGGGGAGATAAGTCCCCGTTCCCCGCCGTCAATGGCGGGGAACGCGCCGAAAAATCGCGGCGAGATCAGTTCAGCGGCGTCGAGAACGTGAGCAACAGCGCATGCCCGCCGCCCTTTTCGCGGCCGGCCGCATCACGCTCACTGCCGTTCAAGTCATAACGATACTCGAGCTTCAGCTTCGCCTCGTCGCGGCCCAGTTCCTCTTGCGCGAAGGTCGACAGATCGACGCTCAGTTGCAGCTGACGCGTCTTCGATCGCGCCGCCAGATTGTCGTCGATGATCTGCGACTGCGCGTCGGCCGCACCGAGCCGCAGCTCGACCGTCGGTCCGCCTTCCGGCGCGTACGCGACGGACACGTGCGGCGCGATCTCGCTGTCGTTGTTGCGAATGCCTAGGCTCGTGTCGTCGGTCTCGATCATTGAGAGCCCGGCGCCGAACTTCCAGTTGCCGCGGCGGATTTTGTGCGACACGTCGACGAAGCGATCGCGCGAGCGCGCCAGAGGAATGCTGTCCTCGCCGTCCGGCGTGTAGATGTCGGTCTTGATACGGCGCTCCCAAACGCTCGCCGTCGTCTCGCCGAAATTCGTTTCCCACGTCAGCGCGATATTCGCCGTGCTGACGCGATCGCGCGGTCCGGGCAAAAGCTCCGCGCGCACGATGTCGCCGCGCTCGAACGCCGCGAACACCGACGTCGGCAGGAACGGCCGGATCGGATCGATCGCATCGGCCACTGCCGGCGGAATAACGTCGGCGACCATGACGTCGGCCGTCACGCCGGCGTATTGGCTGCGCTTCAGCCACTGACCGCCCTGGGTCAGATTGAATTCCATGCCTTCCTTGCGATAGACGGAAATCTCCGATTGCGCATAGCCGACGGTCACGCCCTGCCGCTTCAAATTCTCGGCGCGCGTGACGAAGTCTTGATAGTCGACCTTGACGCTCGTCTCGCCGAACTCAAGCCGCGATGACATCGACGACCACGACCCCGGCAGGACCAAGCGGCCCGTCGGCAATTCGCTGAGCGCCGTGGCAAACCCTTCCGTCGTCTCGCCGATCTCGCCGTCGACCAGAAGGCGCAGGTTCTCCGTATCGATAACTTTCGCCGCAAAGCGCGTGCGCCGCGACGTATCGCTGAGGCGCATGGGCCGATCGGCCTCGCGCAGCTGCGGGTCGCGGAAATCGCGCGTGTCGGTTTCGTCGATCGTCTTGGCGAAGTCGGATGTAACCGCGACCCGCCCGTTGAACATCGTGGCGTCGACGCCGACGCTTTCCGTCGCGACGCCACCGTTCGAAAAACTTGCGCCATTCGCCAGCCGGTCGACCTTCACGCCGACCGCAGGCTCAAGATCGTACGAACCGCTGCGCAGCTTCAAAGTGACCGGCGCGTCGTAGGGCGTGTTTTCGGCGAAAGGCAGGGGAACGTCTTCGCCCGTATCGGCCTCGCCGGTGTCGAGCGACAGCAAGTTGACGGTCTGCTGCGTGAAGATCTTCGCCCGCAGTTTGTTAACTTGCTCCGTGGCCGCTGTTTTTTCGACCCCTAGAGAGGTCGCCAGCGTCGTGGGCATGAGCCAAAAGGGGTGTATCGGTTCGGCACTCGCGACGTCGGCGCAGACGACCGCACTGCCGGCCAAAAGAAGGGTCCGAAAACCCCTCGGCGCAATCTTCGATTTAGAACGGTGTTCCATGGCGATCCTTGCTCCGCAAGTTCCGCGCCACAGCCGGTTAACCGTCTATCGGCGCGAGAAAGAAACCACGCCGCAGCTTTTGCCGCGTCGTTCAGGCCTTTCCGTCTTTGCAAACAGCAATGGATGTCTTGGGCCACCGCCCCCCGGCGTAACACTCACGCCAACGCCCCGTACGCATACTCGCCCTCCCTAGGCGACAGTCGCGATCGGTTCTGCACTTTCTACGTCAAGTGGAGAATCACGCGACTGTGATTCTGATTGCGAGCGTAATCTCACTTTCGAGTTAGTCCATAGGGGTCACAAAATAAATCCGCATGCGGATCAATTTTGATCGCGATGCATGCAGCGACGCCATCGCGCGCTTGTTACGACATGTTTCAGCATGCGTGCTGGATCGCGATGGTTACGTCCACGATCCGATCGCTCCTCACACGGACGATCGTCGCCGGACTCATCACCGCGCGAGTTAACGCTGAATGCAAATTCCCAGTCGTATGTTTTGATCGTGCAACGTGTTTTCGCACCGCACCTCATGCGGCGCGCGCATGGTGATCCGAGAGGTCACGGCGCACGTAGTCCAGGTAAATCGCCACCGGACAAAGCAAACGCCGCCGCGCGGCCATCGTTAAGGGAACCCCGCAGCCATTCGCGTGTTGCCGTTAAAGGGGTGGCGAGCCCAGACCCCTGACGCCGGTGGCAGATGCCTTTTATGGCGCAATGCTCATATTGCGGCGCAATAAGGAAACGGGAGGCAACTCCTGAACAAAGAACCGAATGGAAAAATACGCACAGCTCGGCGAGACATTGGCCCGGATCACGGCAGCGTGGTCCCTGGCGTCTCTGTGGGCGACCGTTAAGGACTACACGGGCCGCTTCGGCTACACGCACATGGTCGTTGTGGACGCGGCGCGCATCGTCGCCGGCATTCGCGATGCAGTTCTCTACAGCGACGCGCCGCCCGACCTGCTGCAGGCAATCGATCGCGAACTCGTCTACGAAGACCACCCCCTCGTTCGCCACGCCTTGAACTCGCAATCTCCCTTCCTCATCTCCGACCTGACCAACAGCCCCATGCACCAGGGCGAGCGCTGGACTGAACTGCTTGCCGACGTGGTCAAGAGCGGCGAGGGCCTGGTCATTCCGATCTGGCGCAGCGAGGAGCCGCTCGCCGGCTTCAACCTCGGCGGCCAAAAGCCCGACACGTCCGGCCTAACCCGCGCCCTGCTGCAGGTGGTCGGCCACGCCGCCATCGAACGCGCGCTGGAGCTGCGCCAAGGCAAGGGCGCCTCGGCCGGCCTGACCCTGACGGTGCGCGAGACCCAGTGCTTGCGCTACGTCGCGATCGGCCATTCGGACGCCGAGATCGGCAAAATGCTGGGCATCAGCCCCCGAACCGTCCGCTTCCACGTCGACAGCGCCAAGACAAAGCTCGGCGTCTCGACCCGCGTCCAGGCGATCGCCAAGGCCTTGCGCGAGCGCATCATCGCCGTCTAGGCCTGCCAACTGAGGCAGCCGGGTACCAGTCAGCGCCGGCACACCCATGCTAAACAGGCCCCATCCGAGCGGGTGGGGGAACCTCCGCAAAGGTGGAGTGGGGAAACGTGCGCCGCTGGCTGTGGCCATACGCGATCTTGGCCGTCTTGCTGTCGCTGCTAGGTCTGGCTGCGCTGGGCACCGTAGTGCTCGGCGGCGGCGCAGGCCGGGCGGGCGCGCAATTCGCCGCCGCTGACGCCGCCGTCATCGAACCGATGAACCAGTTTCTGATCTCGATGCTGGAAATGATCGCGCCGTTCGATCTGCCGGCGTGGTTCAAGCAGGTCTACGCGGTCCTCGTGATGATCGCCCTAGTCGGGATCACACTGTCCGTCGGCGTGGGATTACTCTTGTTGCCCGTCTTCTACGCGCTCTATCGCGGCCGGGAGTCCGATTAACCCAGCGTGTGCCCGACCCATATGATCCGCCCCAGCGCCTCCAGCGCCCCGGGGTCCAAATCCTCGTAGGGCTTATAGCGTGCGTTGTCCGAACTGATGGTCACCCTCTTCGTCGCCGGATGCATCGTCACCCGCCTCACCATCAGCGTATCGTCCAGCCGCAACACATAAATCCCCTCGCGCCGCAGGTTCGCCTGCGTGGTGTCGACCAGTGCCTGATCGCCGTTCGCCAGCGTCGGCTCCATCGCATCGCCCGACATCTGAACGACCGCAAGCTGAGACACAGGCGTTGCCGTCAGAGCCTTCAGCCACAGCCCGCGGAACATGGTGAAGCTGACCGCGTTGTCGATATCGCCCAACGGATCGCGCCCCGCGCCGGCGCGCACGTCGAACACGGGGATGCGCTCAAAGTTCGCGACCTCGACGCTCGCCTCCATCGCGTCCGACCGCACCTGTTTGCGCGCCCGCGCCGGCTCGCGCATGCGCCCTTCGCCGGTCTCAAGCCACAGCGAGTCCTGACCCAACGCCCGCGCGAACTTGGCGGAATGTTTGGTGCCTTTGGCGCGCCCCGATTCAAGTTCCATGACCGCCTGCTGGCTGATGCCCACGGCCTTGGCGAGGGTCACCTGCGTGAGGCCCAGAACCTCGCGCGCCTTCTTGATCCGCGTGCCCACGCCAGACATCGAACGCATCCTCCCTCAGCCGAGGTCGCTTCGATTCCAAGTCTAACAGGGACCGGCGCTCGCTTGACGCCGCATTTCGGTCGATTTCCCGCCATCGAGCCTTGCGAGCCTGCGGCCGCCGACACGCATTGGTGACAAGGTCGCCCTTGCGCGAGGTGCCCGGTTGGGGCTTTTTGGCCGGACAGATGGGTGGGGCGTAAGTGCCGTGACGTGTGACTCCGGCAGTATTCTCGGCTGCACGATCGCAAGCTTCCCGTTGATCATCGGGGGCCTGGCCGCTCTCGTGCTGCTGCTGCTTGGCCTACGCTTCGCACTCAGCATGCGCGAGGGCTGGCGCCGTACACCCGAAGCCCGGCCCGAGCCGAAGCCCGCACGCCAAGTCACCCCCGGCAGCCCGCTTCATCCGCCCCCGGCAAGCGAGACGCCGCAAAAGCCGAAAGCCCCTCAACCGCGTCCGCCGGCAAAACCGACCCCGCTGCAGCTCAGCCTGTCCGATCCGCCCGACCTATCGCTCGCCGACTTCCAGGGCGACAACAACATCCAAGGCGACTTCGGCGAAGTGATGACCGCGGTCGTTCTCGGCGCGCAAGGTTGGAAGCAATTGCCGTCGAAGCTCCAAGGCCGCCGCGGCATCGACGGCCTCTTCGTGCGCGAAGTGCGCGGTGGCGGCGGCTACGAATGCCTCGCGACCGAAACGAAAACGAACAGCGGCGGCTACGAGCCCAAGTCGATGACGGACGAAAAACTCGCCGCCGACATCGCCGCGCTCTACGAAGTCGGCGCGCTCAGCAAGACGAACGCCGACGAACTCCTGCGCGCGCTCGATCAAGGCGCGTCCTTCTTCCGCAAAGAACTCTGGCGCCACGATCTGTCGAACGGCATGACGACGATCAACGAACTTGGCCGCAAGGGCGAGAAGGGCCGCTCCGTCACGCGCTCGAACGCGCGCCTGATGGCCGCGCTCCACATGTCGCTCGAACGCTTCGACCGCCGCTCCGTCTATCTCGGCCGCCCGCCGGTCGACGACGAAGCCTAGCGCGCGGCTATAGAGCCGATGACGTCGAAATCCCCGGCCATCACGGCGTCGAACTTGCCCGACCGCCAAGCCTTCTTCCCGTCGCGCACAAGCGGCGACGCGCCCCCGCGATACCGCCGCACGATGGTGTTCGAAGCGCCCGCGCGCTCGATCGTCGCGCGCAACGTCTTCGCCGCACTCGACGCCGGCAAATCGCCCAACGGCGCTGCCGCGACTCGCACGCGCGCCGTCACCCGCGAACTCTCATCGTCGTCGTTCGCTTCAAGCACGTGCAGCCCCGCCTCTTCGGCAAGCAGCCGGAACGCGCCGAACCCCGACACCGTCAGCACGACGTCATTGCCCATCGCGTAGTCGTCGATCTGCATCCCGCGCTTGGCAGCCCAGCCGCGATACATCTTCAGAACCTGCGCGCACCAAGCCCGCGCCGCCTGCGCATCGGCCGATCCTTCAAGCGCCGGCTCAACCGAAAGCACAGCCTCGATCGGCGCATCGTTCAACGCATCTTCTACACCCATGCCCGTGACAAAAATCTGCCGCGCCAGCCGCCCCATAACCTCGCTCGAATGGCCGCGCGCATCGCGCGACTTGTCCAACCGTTCGCGCAACGACTCGACCGTCTGCATCGCGGCCTTCACCCGATCCATCAGCGCATAGCGCGCCAGCACGCCATGCCGGTCGGCGCGCGACCAGAAAGCAGCGTCGGCCATCTGCCCGCCAAGCTGCGCCGCCAAATTCGTCCAGGGCTCTCCATTGAGCCGAGCGGTGAGCGCCTTGTACTCGCTCTCAAGCACAGACCGTTCGGCGGTCGAGCCCTGGTTGTTGTGAACAATCTCCGCCAGCGTGACGCCGCCCGTCGGGACATTCGCCACCGTCTGCGCGCCGTCCGCATCTGGATCGACGAACTCGACCTGAATGGCTTTGCCGTCGCTGCGCACGAAGAGAAACTGATCGCCTTCCGGAAAACGATGCTCGACGATCGTCGCGGCAAGCGGCGCCAGCAGATACTGATCGATCGCCCGCTTCAAAGGCCGCGCCCCCAACTCCGGCGAGAACCCGCGATCGAGCAAGAACTCTAGCGCCGAATTCTCCCACTCGACCGCCCACTCGCGATTGCGCAACCCGCGCCGCTCCAGGACGTTACGCAACTCCTTCTGCAAAATCTGCCGCATCAAATCGCGCCGCAACGGCTGAAACACGATCACCTTGTCCAACCGGTTCACGAACTCAGGCCGGAAGGCCTGACCGATCGCCTGCATGATCTGATCCGACGAAAACGCCGCCGCCTTCGCGCCGAAGCCCAGCGCTGGCGCTTGATGCGAGGTGGCCCCCAAATTCGACGTCAGAATGATGATGCAATGCCGGAAGTCGGCGACATTCCCGCCGCCATCGCTCAACCGCCCGTCGTCAAACACCTGCAGAAACAAGTCCCAAACGTTCCCGTGCGCCTTCTCGAACTCATCGAGAAGCACAACGGAAAACGGCTGCTTGCGCACGCGATTGATCAAGGACTCCGTCTGCCCGCCGCCCGGATCGCCGATAATCTTGTTCAACGACTCCGGCGTCTTGAACTCGCTCATATCGAGCCGGATCAACCGCTCATCCGACCCGAACAAGAATTCCGCCAGCGTCTTCGCAAGCTCGGTCTTGCCCGTGCCCGTCGGCCCGGCAAACAGAAACACACCGATCGGCTTTGTGTGATCGGTAAGCCCCGCCTTCAGCATCGCAATACGATCAACGACGGCGCCCACCGCTTCCGCCTGACCCATCACGCGCGCATCGAAAAACTGCCGCACCTCGTCAAGCTCGACCCGCTCGTTCCCGTCCAGGATCGCAACCGGCAAGCCCGTGACTTGCGACAGCGTCAACAGAATATCGCCCGGCGCAATCGCCTTCGCGCCTTCGCCCACGCAACGGTTGAACGTCAACTTGATGAGGTCGAGCACGCCACCCGGCAATTGCGACGTCCCGAGATACTGTCGCGCAAGCTGCATCGCCTGCGATCCCGTTTCGGTATCGAAGGTGACCTTCGACTCCTTCGTCAGCGCCTGCAGATAGATCTCGACGAACTTCGCCGCGCGCTCTTCCGGCATCGCCACGATGGGCGCCGCTTCGAACACGCCCTTCAAATTCGGCCGCAACTGCAGAAGCTGGGTGAGCTTTGTCGGAGTTGCTTCACTAATGATGATCAGCCGCCCCGCCGTGATCGCCGGCAACACCTGATCCAAAATACTCGCCGTCTGCCCGTGATGCGTCCCACTCACCGCGATCTGTAGAATATCCGGCACATACCAAATGGTGCGTTTGTCGGCGGTGAGCTCAGCCACCATCCGCCGCACGCGTTCCTCAAGCTGCCCGATATAGGACTGCCCCGCCTGCACCTCCGGCCCGCCGGCCTCAAAGATCGTCCAGCCCTTCGCGATCAACCGGTCGCCGAGCAAACGCAAGAACGCGCTCTTACCGACCTTCGCATCGCCGCGCACGATCAACGACCGCGCCGGCGACCGCACCAACGCGTTCTCCGCCGAGCCGAGCAAATCCTTCCACTCTTCCGGCTCGATCAACAAATCGTCCGACGTCGACCAGAACCGCCCGAACGCTTCCAAGAAGGCGCGATCGAGTTTCGCAGCGCGCGCCGTCTTCAAGTCCGCAATCAACGCCGTCGCAAACGGATGATCGAGGCTCTTCAAGAACCCTTCGATGTCGGCGGGATCGGACGCATAAGACGCCGTCGCCGCCGGCCCGAACTTCGGCTTGTCGCCCAACTTCTCGACGCGCGTGAAGTAAGCGCGAAACAGCCCCGGAATAATCAGATTGTCCTGCCACCACGAATCCGCCGACGCCGCCGGCCCGCCCGGCAACGGCCGCTGCTTCAGCGAACTCAGATACTCCAGCGCGTAGTGCATCGCCCACGGCCGCAGCCGCCCGAAGAATGCCAGCACGTCCTTCGACGCCTGATGCCCGTCCGATCGTTGCGCCAACGCGGCAAGCGCCGCGCACGACATTGTCCAATTCGCGCCGAGCGCATACTGCGTCACCGTCTCAAGCGGCACGCCCATATCCGCGAGCAAGGCGACCGCTTCGACGAACTCGCTGCGGTCCGAAAGCTCACGCGGATGCGCCGTCGCATCCCCGAAAGCCTCAAGCGGCACGCTGAACCGATGCAGTTTCGCGCTCAAAGCTTCGACGCCCGGCTCGCCCGCCGGCGCAGATGTTTCCACCCCGTCAGGTGTGGGGACGGGCAGGGGCGCAGGCGCGTCGCTCTTGGACCCCTGCGTCTCAAGGATCCCGTAGGCAACGGCCAGGCCCGCGGCAAATCCCACGAGCAGGAAGAGGAGGACGGTCATCAGACAAGGTTATGCCGCTTGCGGCCGTCCGCCCGCAACGCTGGTGCGGAACATTTCCCGCCGCTGCCCGTGATAGTCGTTGAGCGCGTTGTGCTGCGTCGCACGGTTGTCCCAGATGGTTAGCGTACCCTTCGCCCACCGCACCCGGCAGGTGAAATTCTCGTTCGTCTGGTGCCGGTAGATGTGCTGCAGCAAGGCCTGGCTCTCGGGCACGCTCCACCCCTCGAACCGCATCGTGTAGACGGGATTGACGTAAAGCGCCGCCCGGCCGCTGTCCGGATGCCGGATCACGGCCGGATGCACGAACTCCTGAAACGCCTCGTCCGACGGCACGATCGCCGTCGACATCTTATCCTTCACCCGGTCGAGATATCCGCCGGTGCCGTAAGCCGCGCCGGCCGAATGCACCGCGCGCAAATGCTTCAGCGTCGCCTTCAACCCATCCGACAGCGTCTCATAGGCGAGATACTGGTTCTGAAACACCGTGTCCCCGCCATAGTCCGGCACGTCATGGGCATAGAGACACGT
The DNA here is from genome assembly GCA_034440355.1 of Alphaproteobacteria bacterium. Lineage (GTDB taxonomy): Bacteria > Pseudomonadota > Alphaproteobacteria > Micropepsales > Micropepsaceae > SZUA-430. Next base: position 22,246 of record JAWXBY010000158.1, on the reverse strand, counting down.
AAAACTCGGCGGCGCTTCGAGATAAGAAAGATCCGAATGCCAAGCATTGGCGAAATTCAGCTTGTCCTCGCGCTCCTTCAAAACGCGAATGACATAAGGCCGGTCGGGCAGGGGCTTCACGAACGGCGTCACCGCCCGCCCGCCAAGCTCATCCGTCACCCGCTCCAGATCATCGAGCGACATCGCCTGATCCGGCACCGTGACGACGAGATGCTCGGTCAACGCCGCGCGCAACGCAGCCACGTCGCTCGCGCCAAGCGACCGCGACAGATCAAGCCCGCGCACCTCCGCACCGAGCGCCCCCGCCAGCCGGGAAACCTTCACGGCCATTACGGTGCGGGCTCCAACTTCAGCACACGCCCATCCGGATAATCCGTCGTCACATAAACGTAGCCGTCCGGACTGACACGTACATCGCGAATACGCTCGCCGAGCTTGGTCAGCAATTGCTCCTGACTGACGACATGCCCGCGCTCATCGAGATGCACGCGGCGCAAATGCTTGAACGCCAGCGCACCGACCAGAAGGTCGCCGTTCCACGCTGGAAACTTGTCGCCGCGATAAACCGCAAGCCCCGACGGCGCAATCGACGGCGTCCAATAGACGACCGGCTGCTCCATCCCCGGCCGTTCCGTGAACGGCGAAACGAGCGCCCCCGTGTAATCGCGCCCATAGGTAATGACAGGCCAGCCGTAATTCTTGCCAGCCTCGATAATGTTGAGTTCGTCGCCGCCCTGCGGCCCATGCTCCGTCTCGAATAGAATGCCGCGCTCGCTGTCGAACACGAGCCCCTGCTCATTGCGATGACCGAGCGAATAGATTTCCGGACGCACGTCCTCGCGTCCCGCGAACGGATTGTCTTGCGGAATCGTCCCGTCATCGTTCAAGCGAACGATCTTGCCGAGATGCGAGCCGAGGTTTTGCGCCTGCTCGCGATACTCGAACCCGTCGCCCACCAACAGCGTGAACGTCCCATCCGGCAGAAACACCAATCGCCCGCCGTAATGGTTGTTCGTATCCTTCGGCGGCTTCGCCTCGAAGATCACCTGCAGATCCTGCAACGCGCTGCCGTCGAAACGCGCGCGCGCCACGCGCGTCATGTTCGCCGTCGCCGTCCCATGCGCATAGGTCAGATAGACGAGACTGTTCTCGGCGAACTTCGGATGCAGCACGACGTCGAAGAGCCCGGCCTGACTCCCCAGATGCACCGGCGGCACACCCGTGATCGGCGCGGCAACCAACTGTCCGTCCTTGATCAACCGCAGTTGACCCTTGCGCTCCGTCACGAGCATCGAACCGTCGGGCAGGAACGCAATCGAATAGGGATGATCGAGCCCCTTTGCGACCTCGGTCACCTTGTACCCCGTCTCGACCACCTGCACGGGTCCTGGTGTCGGAGGAGGGGCGGGCGGCTCAAGCGGCGGCACATCGGCCAGCGCCATGCCGCCCGTCAGCGACGCAGCAATCACGAACCCCGGAATCAACCGTGCGACAGTCATGGAATGCGTCCCCTCACGTGTTGCGGCGCGCTGTATCATAAGGAGCGTCTGGCGCTGACAGCGGCATTTCGATAGTGCAAGACACGGAACCCTATTTCGATGCATAAGAAAAGGGCAAGAGCAGAAGGGGAGGGCGCGCCATGGTGCGCAGACTTGTCGGTTTTGTGATCGCGGCGCTGGTGATGATCGTCCTCGGCTCGATTGCACATTCGCTCATGGTGCAGCAGGCCTGGGCCGACGCCGTCGGCATGACCGAGGGCGCCCCCGGCGCACTTTCCATCGGCGAGCGGGTGAACTGGATCGTCAGCGACATGATCGGCATGGAAGCGAACGTGCCGCCCTACGGCGCATTGACCACAATCGCGTTGTTGATTGCATTCCCGGCCGCAGGGCTGCTGGCGCGGTTCACCGGCCTGCGTCCGATCGTATTCGCGGTCGCCGGCGCTGTCGCACTCTTCGTCCTGTTCTTCTTTCTGAAGTGGCAGCTCGGCACCGTCGGCGTGTTCGGCGCGCGTAGCATGTTGGGCCTCGGCCTCCAGATGGCGGCAGGTCTAATCGCAGGCTTCGTCTTCGCCCAGTTGACGGCACCGCGCGAGGCTTGAGATACCGTCCACGAATGACGACCCAATCCCCCGACTCGCCGCAAGCCAAGTTCATCAGCACGCTGAAGATCGGCGTCGTCTTCGTGATCGTTGCGCTGTTGGGCTTCGGCCTCGCGCGCTATCTCGAAGAGGGCAAGCGCTTCGACCTCGGCTCGTGGGTCGTGATCGCCGTCCTCGCCGCCGCAGTTGTCATAACAGCGGCCATCCGCGCCGCGATGGCCATGCGGAAAAAATAGCGGTCGCCCCACCATTTTCACACGCAACCTTCTCCTGTTCCTAGGCTCGCGCTTCGCGGGCACGGTTGCGATGCAGGTGCAGTCCGCCGCTGTTGCCTGGCACATCTACCAACTCACGCGCGATCCCTTCGCGCTCGCACTCGTCGGCCTCGCGCAGTTCGGCCCGATGTTCGCGCTGACGCTCTACGCCGGCGACGTTGCCGACCGTTTCGAACGCCGCCGCATCCTTGCTGCCAGCTACTTCGTCGAAGCCACGTGCGCGGGCCTCTTCCTGGGTCTCATCCTCGCGGGTGTTACCGAGACGTGGCCGTACTTCAGCACGCTCGTCCTCTTCGGCGCCGCGCGCGCGTTCTCCGCACCCGCCTCGCAATCATTCCTCCCGCAAATCGTGACGACCGAGGAATTGCCCCGCGCGATCTCGGTCTCGTCCACGGTGTTTCAAGTCGCCGTCATCGCCGGCCCCGCGATCGGCGGCGCCGTCTTGCTGCTGGGCACCGACGCCGCTTACGCAATTTCTCTTGTTCTATTCCTCCTCGGCGCGACGCTGATCTACGGCATTCGCATGACGCCGAAGCCGCGGTTGGACATGCTGCCCAGCTCGCTTCTTGCGCGTGTTGCCGAAGGCATCGCCTACGTTCGCCGCCGCCAAGAGATTTTCGGCGCGATCTCGCTCGACCTCTTTGCTGTTCTTCTCGGCGGTGCAACGGCGCTGCTTCCGATCTTCGCCAGCGACATCTTGCATGTCGGACCGCTGGGCTTCGGCGTCTTGAAGGCCGCGCCCGCCGTCGGCGCAGCCGTAACCTCCATTGCGCTCACAGCGTGGCCCATCGGTCGTTTCGCAGGTGCGAAGATGTTCGCCTGCGTCGCCATCTTCGGCGTTGCAACAATCATCTTCGGCCTGTCGGAGAATTTCTACCTTTCGTTGGCCGCGCTCGTCGTGCTGGGCGCGACCGACATGGTATCCGTCAATGTCCGCCATTCGCTGACGCAGCTCGCAACACCCGATCACATGCGCGGCCGTGTAAGTGCGGTGAACATGCTTTTTATCGGCGCGTCGAACGAATTGGGCGAATTCGAATCTGGAGTCACAGCTGGTTGGTGGGGAACGGTACCCGCGGTTATTGTCGGTGGTCTCGGCACGCTCGCCGTCGTAGGTATATGGGCCTATTGGTTTCCCGCTCTGCGCAACGTCGATCGCTTGAGCGACCTCAAACCCGAATAGTGAAAGGCGGTCCCGATGGAACGCACGGCCATGTGTTGTTGCGGCCAGCTTCGCGCAAAAATCAACGGCGAGCCGACGCGCGTCGTCATCTGCCACTGCTTCCAATGCCAACGCCGCTCCGGCAGCGTGTTCAGCGACAACGCCTATTTCCCCCGCACAGCACTCCTGGCGGTTGAAGGCGAAGCGCATGAATTCTCCCGCCCCAGCGAACGCGGCGGCAAAGTCACATTCCACTTCTGCCCGAAATGCGGCTCATCCGTGTTGTGGGACCTGTCTCTGGAACCCGGAATCGTAGGCATTGCCGTGGGGACCATGGCCGATCCCGGTTTTACCAAACCGTCGCGCTCGGTGTTCGGTGTCGCCCGTCACCATTGGGTTCCCGAGGTTGAGGGAACCGAAGCGTTTCTCGCCGATCACTGGGGGCCGCGCGAATAACCGCACGCAATGGTTTGACAGGCCCTGCCATATCTCGGCAAAGTTGCAGTGCGACCCCGGAACGACAGATCGTCGTTATGTCCGGCTCGCAACGGCGGGGGTTTCTTGATGCGAAATTGGATTGCGAGCGCGCTGATCGCCGCGGCCACGATGGCGACCACTGCGAGCGCTGCTGAAATTCGCTTGGGCGTCCTCGCGCACGATCCCCTCATCCAGAAGGAAGGCGGCGTCGACATCAACGCCGAACTCTTCTTCAACGGCTGGACCGGCAATGAAGGCGAGTGGCAGCTGCGCCCGTCGATCGGCGTCACCGCCAACCTCGAAGGTGACACCAGCTTCGCCTACGTCGATCTCAACTACGGCGGTCCGATCTCGGACTCGTGGTTCCTGGAATTCGCCGTCGGCGGCGCCATCCATGACGGCGAACTTGAAACCGCCGATCCCGATCGCAAAGAACTCGGCGGCCGCGTCCTCATCCACGCTGCGATCTCGCTGGGCGTGATGCTGACCGACAACGTGTCGCTCTCGCTCTACGGCGACCACATGTCGAACGCCGGCGTCGAAGAACGCAACGAAGGTCTCGAGACCCTAGGCCTGCGCGTCGGCTTCAAACTCTAAGCGTCATTTGATCAAGATGGCCGCGATGCGCTCGTTCTGCATCTCGGTCGATCCGTCGGTGTAGCTCGCGACCCGCGCCGACGCGAGATGCCGCAAGAACGGATAGTCCTCGCGAAGGCCCGCAGCCCCCATCAACTGACAAGCATCCGAAATCCGCCCGACCGCCATGCGCGTCGCAAACTTCTTGGCATGCGCCGAAGCCAACGCCGCATCCTCATTGCGCGCAATCAAGTCAGCGGCCTTCGCCACTAACAACCGCCCAGCCTCGACGTCGGTAGCAATATCGGCCGCCATCCAACGCCACCCTTGCTTGGCCGATAGCGCGCTGCCAAACGCCTGCCGCGACTTCCCATATGAAACTGCCGTCTCCAAACAAGCATCGACCATCGCGCAGCACATCGCCGCGACATACGTCCGCGCCTGATTGACCCCCGACATCGCCTTCTTGAACGCAGGCCCTGGCAACGACACGACCTCATCCGCGGCCACGTGATAGTTCGAAAGCTTGAACCCGCCGGCCCCAATCACGCCGCCGCCCGCCAGCCGCTCATAGGGCGTCCGCTCAAACCCCTCACGCCGCCCGTCGACTAAGAACGACCCGATCCCGCGCGCACCCGCGCCCGGGTCCGTCTGCGCATAGGCAATGAACACGTCGCCGAAGGCCGCGTTGGTAATCCACCCCTTCTCGCCGTTCAGAACCCAACCGTCGCCGTCCTTCACCGCGCGCGTCTGAATGCCGCCAAAGTCGCTGCCCGCATTGGGCTCGCTGAGCGCACTCCCGCCGAACCGCTCGCCCGCCAGCATCGCAGGGACATAACGCTCCGCCACCGCCCGCGGCATCTCGGACGCAATCCGCGCCGCACACCCAGCCGTGTTGGTGAGACTGAACGCAAAATCATACGAATGCCGCGACAACAATTCGAGCATCCGAAGCTTGTCGTGAAACCCAATCGCGCTTCCGCCCCAGTCCCTCGACGTCTGAAACCCAAGCAGCCCGACCTTCGCCGCCGCTTTCAAGGCATCGACAGCCATCACGCCATCGCGCGCCCACCGCGCAGCGTTCGGCGCAACATGCGCCGCGGCAAACGCATGCGCCTTGTCCAACACCTCGCTCAAAGCCCAAGCGCCTTGCGCGCAAAGGCAGTCGTCGCCGCATAATCCGCCTTGCCGTTCGGCGCACGGAACAGCCGCTCGATCGCGACAATGCGCTTCGGTGTTTTGTATCCGGCCAGCGCGCCGCGTACATGCTTGCGCAACGCCTCCTCGTCGAACCGCGCGCCGGGCGCAAGTTCGACGACTCCGGTCACAGCATTGCCCCACTTGTCGTCCGGCACGCCGACGACGAGAGCATCTTCAACGGCGGTGTGCTGCTTTAGAATCTCTTCGACCTCTTCCGGATAAACCTTCTCGCCGGCCGTGTTGATGCAAACGCTGCCGCGCCCCAGCAGCGTGATCGACCCATCCTCATGCAGCTGGCAATAATCGCCCGGGATCGACCACCGCCGCCCGCCGATGGTGGGAAACGTCTTCGCCGACTTCGCCGGATCCTTCCAATAGCCGACCGGAATATTTCCGCCGCGCGCAATGAACCCCGGTTCCGCGGCACCCGGCAACAACGGTTTGTGATCGACCGTGAACACAGCCACGTCGGTGCCCAGCGTAAACTTCGCCGTCGCGACTTCGCCGTCCTTGCTCGTGACCGAAAGCCCGAACCCGACCGCTTCGGAAGACCCGAACGAGTCGAGCAGCGCCACCTGCGGAATATGTTTGATGATCCCGTGCTTCACCTCCTGGCTCCACATGACGCCGGAGGAGATGATCATCACCAGTGACGACAAATCCCACCGCCCGGGATTCTCGTCCAGCGCGCGCAACATTGGCTTGGCAAACGCGTCGCCGACAATCGCAATCTGCTGCGCCTTGTACTTCGCCGAAACGTCCCACAGCTCCACCGCGTCGAGACTTGGCGCCTCAAGCGTGATCACGCACCCGCCCATGGCCAGCGCCGCGAACGAGGTCAGCAGCCCCGTCCCATGCATCTGCGGACAGGCCGGAATGAACCGGTTACCCGGCCCTTGCTCGCGCACGATCTCCGCATGCTCCGCATAGCTCGTCGGCACCTTGGCCATCAGCGCAGGGTTCAACTGCGTCTGTCGCAAATCGTCATGCCGCCACATCACGCCCTTCGGCATGCCGGTCGTGCCGCCGGTGTAGAGGAAGAACAAATCATCCGGCGACCGCTCGATACCCAAATCGCCTGTCGCCTGCGCCGCGACGAACCGCTCATAGTCCTGCGCAAAAGCCGGTAGGGGCGTATCGTCGATCTTGACCTGAAGCCACGTCTTCACCCCCGGCAACCGCCCGCGAATATCGGCGATCAGCGGCGCAAACTCGCTGCCGTAAACAACGATGCGCGCATCCGAATTGTCGAAGATGTAGAGAAGTTCGTCCGCTTTGTAGCGATAGTTCACGTTCACATGAACGAACCGCCCTTTAAACCCGGCGACGGTCGCCTCCATGTACTCCGGCCGATTGCGGATCAGGATCGCAAGCTTATCGTCCGCCTGATGCCCGGCGGCAATCAGCCCGCGCGCCAGCGCATTTGTTCGCGCATGAAAATCCCGCCAGTTCGTAACCTTGTCGGCATGGATCAAGGCCGGCGCATCGCCCGGCACCACCTTCGCAACCGCATCAAAAATATCGCCGAAATTCCAGCCCGACATACCAATTCCTCCCAATATCTTTTGCCGGAGCGTACCCCAATTCCGCTGCCCGGCAAGCATGCGCAGCGTGCGTTTGCCCGTTGCACCCCGGCGTCCACTCCGCAATCATCCGCCCAACGAGAACATGGAGGAGGCCGCCGAGATGCCCTATGTCGCCAACCGCGTCGTCCACGACGCCGACTCGCATCTCATGGAACTGGGCGACTGCCTCGATGCCTTCATGGATGCCGACACGCGCGCGCGTTACGACGCGCTGCCGAAAGTGAAGGCCTGGCCGCGCGACGGCAAATGGGTGACCGAGGCGCGCGCCAAGCAAGCTGACCCCGCATTCCGCGCCGGCGCCGCCGAAAACATCCTCCTGCGCAAGAACTACGAAGCCCTCGGCGCGTTCACGAAGGAAGACCGCCCGCGCGCGCTCGACGAACTCGGCTTCGCGAGCCAACTCGTGTTCACCACCTGGTGCCTCGGCAACTTTGCGCTCGATCAGTCAAACGACATCGACCTCGCCTACAAGACGGCCGAAGCGCACAACCGAATGATGGCCGCCTTCTGCGCTGTCGATCGCCGCTTCCTCGGTACGGCCTACGTCCCACTCGCCGATTTCGACCGCGCGAAGGAAACGGCGCGCAACGCCATCGCGATGGGTCTGAAGGGATTGATGATCCCCTCACGCTGTCCGAACGGCCATTCGCCCAGCCACATCGCCTTCGACCCCGTTTGGCGCATGGCGGAAGAGGCGCGCCTGCCCATCCTCTTCCATGTCGGTGGCGAGGAAAAAGTCAACCCCGACTACTTCAACAACGGCCTGCCGAAGGTGAAGGACTTCCACGGCGGCGAAGAAAACTTCACCTCGGTCAGCTTCATGATGATCCCGCACTCGGTGATGCTCACGCTTGCCGCGCTGATCTTCGACGGCGTCCTCGACCGCCATCCGAACCTGAAGATCGGCGCGATCGAACTCGGCGCGTCGTGGCTACCCAGCTGGATGCGCTACCTCGACGCCGGCGCCGACGCCTTCCGCAAAGGCGAAGAGCGCCTGAAGAAACTGACGCTGAAGCCGAGCGACTACGTCAAACGCCAAGTCCGCGTCACGCCATACCCGCACGAAGACGCCGGCTGGATCATCCAAAACAGCAGCGACGACATCTGCCTCTTCTCCTCCGACTACCCGCACGTCGAAGGCGGCCGCAATCCGCTCAAACGCTTCGATGAAAGCCTCGCCAGCGTGTCGCCCCAAGCGCGCGAAAAATTCTACGCCGAAAACTTCATCGACCTGATGGGCGAGGGCCTCCCCGCCGACCTCCGCCACCCGAAACAGCGAACTGCCGCATGAAGATCGAATGCGCATGCGGCGCCACCATCCACGACGGCACCGACGACCTACCGCACAAAGCCCACGTCATTCCGGACAAGCTCTGGAACAAGCTGTTCGAAGACATCGACGACCTGATCGAAAACCGCTGCGCCACGCGCACCCAGCGCAACGCGGCGCGCACGCACGTGCGCTCGCTGGTCGTCGCAGCCGTGCGCCTCGCCTGGCAATGCAAGGCCTGCGGCCGCATCTATGCGGACGACGCCAGCGCCAAGCTCAACGAATACGTCGCGGGTGAAAGCGCCTCGCGCCGTCTCTTCTCAGCGTAGTCATCGCGGCGCACGCGCGAAGGCGAACGCGTCCGCCACGCCGGCATATGTCGTACGTGGTTCCGCACCGCACGCGGTTTTGAGCGCGGCGCTTGCGACCGGCGAGGACGCGGCCAGCCGCGCCGGAAGGTCGCTGCGCGGCTGTGGATTGAGCGACAGATCCTTGTAACCAAACGCCTCGCCCAGAACCTCAACGGTCTGCGCCTTGCAGTCGAAGCGCGTCGAGCGTAGCGCCAGCACCGGCCAACGCCACTGCGGTGCCGGCGGTGCCGCGCTCTCGTCACCAAGCACCGTAAGGGTCAAGGCGACGACGGCCTCGCCTTCGCGCCTCATATTGGCCCAGTCGAGAAACTGCGTGTGTCCCTTGCCTTCGTCGCGCGCGATCACGCTGAAACGGTGCGGCGCGATTTCAGGGAATTCGGGCAAGACAAGCTTGCGCTCCTGCGTCACCGGTACCGCCATCATAACTTTCGGAGCTTCGCCCTTTTTCTTCGCGGATGGCGGTGGCGGCGGTAAAGACACCGGCGAGGGCTCAGGCGGCATCATTGTCGTCGCGGCAAAGGCCAACGCCTCCTTCACCGTCGTGAAAGACGGCGTCGCCTCCGCCGGAGCCCAGCCGCACACTTGATCGATCGCCGGCGCATACGACGCGAGCTTCCCATAGAACGACATGTGCAACGCCGTTTCCGCCGGCCGCGTCAGCAGGAGGGCCCCTGAGTCGTCATAAAACGTGGTCGAGGTCGGCCCACGCGCCGCCCGCCAATCGCACGACACCCGATAGCGCCGGATGTCGCCGACGATCACGCGCGACGGACCTGTTTCACCACCCTTATAGTCAAAGCGTACGTCGAGCACCGCTATCTCGACCTCATCGCCGTCCGTCCGCGTCGCGGCGGTGTCGAGGAAGGACATTATCCCCACGTACGCACCGTTCAGCGGCACGAACCGGTGCGTCTCCTCGGCCGCTCCCACGCTCGCCGCGAATCCGCTCACCGCGATGGCCGCACTCAAAATTCTCAGCATAAGAACCCCCGTCCCCGCGCGTTCCTACCACGGCCGAAGGGGCCGGGGCAGGGCGGTTTGCGCGCGGCCGCCTCGGTATGCCCATACTGTGGCGCGTTCGTCGTTCGGGTTGCGCTGATGAAACTCCCGGCCTTCCGGCCCAAAGCCCTGGCAAGCTTGACCCCGATGGTAAAGCCGGTGGCTGTATACGCCGCTGCGCTCGCCTTCGGTGCATTCCTGCTCCAGTGGCTCGAATACAAATACGTCACCCGCGCCTTCGCGACCGAGATCTACGTCGTGCTGATCGCGCTCGCCTTCACAGGCCTCGGCATCTGGGCCGGCTACCGCCTCACGCCAAAGAACGCCGCCCGCCCGTTTGAGCGGAACGAAGCGGCCCGAAAGTCGCTGGGCCTGACCGACCGGGAATTCGAGGTGCTCGAACGCCTGGCAGCGGGCGACGCGAACAAAGAGATCGCGCGCACGCTCGACGTGTCGCCGAACACGATCAAGACCCACATCGCGAGCCTCTTTCAAAAGCTGGAAGTCGAGCGTCGCACCCAGGCCATCCACAAGGCGCGCGAACTCCGCCTCATTCCCTGACGGGAAAACCGGTCGCCTCAACGGCGGATTTTCGCGAAATCACCCTTTAGGGCGATACCGAAACCGGGCGTTCCCACGTATGCGATGAGGAGGACAGCGACACGAAAGGGCACGGCCATGCACCAGGAAGACGTCACGCGCCGCACGGCGCTGGCGCTGACAGCAGCCGCAGCGATGGCCGCCCAAGCGCAAGCGATGGGCCTCACAAAGGGAGAGACGGGAATGGAACGCGTAACCGGAATTGGCGGCTTCTTCTTCAGGGCCAAGGACCCGAAGGCGCTCGCCGCGTGGTACGAGAAAAACCTCGGGGTCACGATGACGCCGCATGATTACGGCGGCGAGCCCTGGCGCCAAGAGGCCGGCACGACCGTGTTCGAGCCGTTCAAGCAAGACACGACCTATTTCGGCGACATGCGGCTGCAGTGGATGATCAACTTCCGCGTCCGCGACCTGGACAAGATGGCCGCCCAACTCCGCGCGAACGGCACCGCGGTTGAGATCGATCCCGAAACCTACCCGAACGGTCGCTTCGCCAAGACGGCCGACCCCGAGGGCAACCCGATCCAACTCTGGCAGCCCGGCGGCGTCGACAAAAGCTGATCGCCGCCAACCGGACAACCTCGCTCAACAAACCACAAGGACAGGGCACAGCCCCATGACCAACTATATCTTCCTCTTCGGCACCTTCGCCGGCCTGATCATCATCGGCGCGATGATCTCTCTGATGGTAGCCGGGGCCGACAGCGCGGACTCCTGGTGGGCTCATTCGATGTGGCTTGGCTACCTCGTCATGTTCGTCGCGCTCTCGATGATCTTCTTCGCCGTGAAGCGTTATCGCGATCAGGACCTGGGCGGCGTGATCAAGTTCGTGCCCGCCTTCTTGATGGGTGTCGGCATAGCGGTGGTTGCCGGGATCATTTACGTCCTGGTCTGGGAGGTTTATCTGGCCGCCACAAACTACACCTTCATGGACGCCTACGTGGCCGGGATGCTCGAGACCGAGCGCGCCAAAGGCACGTCCGCCGAGGCCCTCAACGCCATGGCCAAGGAGTTTGAAACGTTCAAGGTCCAATACAAGGACCCGCTCATCCGCCTCCCCATGACGTTCCTCGAGATCTTCCCGGTCGGTCTTATCGTGGCCCTGATCTCGGCCGCGATCCTGCGCAACTCGCGTGTGCTGCCCGCGCAAGCTTAAGCGAGGCGAGAGGGCGGGCGAGGGCAACCAATGCCCGCCTCCTCGCGAATCCGCTCGGTCCCGAAACACGCGGCACGCGAATACGCGACGCCGACTCGCGAAAACCTTTGGTGGCCCCGCCACACCTATGCCTTGATCGGCCCGAACTATCGTCGCCGGGTATGAGGGTAAGCAGGCATGTCGGGACTAGAGTTGCTGTTGACGCCCGAGAACGTGGCGACATTTCTGACGCTGACCTTCCTCGAAATCGTACTCGCCGGCGACAACCTCGTCCTCATTGCGATCCTGGCCAGCAAACTGCCGGAGAACCAGCGCCCGCTCGCCCGCCGCCTCGGCCTCCTCGCCGCCGTCGTCACGCGCATCCTGCTGCTGTTCTCGCTCTTCTGGCTTGCGCACCTTGAAACGCCGATCAAGCTCTCCGACACGCTCTCGATCACGCCGCGCGAGACCGTCTTCACTATCGGCGGTACCTTCCTGCTTTGGAAGTCGATCACGGAATTGTTCGGCGTCCTGTTCGGCGACGAAGGCTCACCCAACGTCAAGACGGTGCATCAGGCGTTCATGTGGGTGATCCTGCAGATCGCTTTCTTCGACATCATCTTCTCCCTCGACAGCGTCATCGCGGCCATCGGCATCGCCGAACACGTCGAGATCATGGTCGCCGCCGTCCTCGTTGCGACTGCTGTGATGTTCTTCCTCGTCAACCCCATCTCGACCTTCATCGAGCGCCACCGCATCGTGAAGGTGGCCGCGCTCGACCTACTGGTTCTCATCGGCGCTTTCCTGATCGCCGAAGCCCACGACTATGAGCTGCCGAAGGTCGAACTCTATATCGCCCTCTTCGCGGTCCTCATCTTCCAGGCGCTGCTGCTCTGGCTCCGCGGCTTGCCCCGCAACGTGCGCTACGGGCTCATCATATTGGGAACGGTCGGCCTCGCGGCCTTCGCCATCCTCCTGGTCAACGACCCGGCATGGGCGGACGATTTGCACGCCCGCGCGCTCGACGTCTGGCACACGGTAACCAAGGCGATGAACGACACGGCCGAGTCCGTCAGACGCATGCTGCCCGCCAAAAATTAGCGCGCTTGCGGAAAGGACCGTTCCGCCCGTAAACAGCGCCGCATGCTGCGCCTGACCGAACTCAAACTGCCGCTGGAACACACGGACGCGGATCTGCGCGCCGCGCTGATCAAGCGCCTGAACATCGCCGCCGCCGATCTCATCGAGTTCACGGTCTTCCGCCGCGGCGTCGACGCCCGTAAACCGAAGGCGATCGTGTTCATCTACACGCTCGACGTCGCGCTGAAGAACGAAGCCGCCGTCGCTAAACGCCTATCGCGTGACCGCAACGTCACCCCCGCGCCCGACATGGACTACCGCTTCATCACCCACGCGGAGAAGCCGCCGGCAAAACGCCCCGTGGTGATCGGCGCAGGCCCCTGCGGTTTGTTCGCGGCGCTCATCCTCGCGCAGATGGGCATGAACCCCATCGTCCTCGAACGCGGCAAGGTCGTCCGTGAACGGACAAAAGACACCTTCGGCTTCTGGCGCAAACGAATCCTGAACCCGGAATCGAACGCGCAGTTCGGCGAGGGCGGGGCAGGGACGTTCTCCGACGGCAAGCTCTACAGCCAGGTGAAAGACCCGCGCTATCTCGGCCGCAAAGTTCTGACCGAATTCGTGAAGGCCGGCGCCCCACCCGAAATCCTCTACGTGTCGAAGCCCCACATCGGCACATTCCGCCTGGTCACCATGGTCGAACACATGCGCGCGACCATCGAAGCCTTAGGCGGCGAATTCCGCTTCCAAACCCGCGTCGAACGCATCGTCATCGGCAAAACGAAAACAGGCGAACGCCGCGTCGAAGCCCTGATCCTGTCCGACGGCACAGCACTCGAAGCCGACCACGTCGTCCTCGCGGTAGGCCACAGCGCTCGCGACACGTTCAAGATGCTCCACGACGAAGGCGTCTACATCGAACCAAAGCCGTTCTCGATCGGCTTCCGCATCGAACACCCGCAATCTCTCATCGATCGCGCACGCTTGGGCCCCAACGCCGGCAACAAACTCTTGGGGGCCGCCGACTACAAAATCGTCCACCACGCCTCGAACGGCCGCTCGGTCTACAGCTTCTGCATGTGCCCCGGCGGCACGGTCGTCGCGACCGCCTCCGAACCCGGCCGCGTGGTGACGAACGGCATGAGCCAATACTCCCGCAACGAACGCAACGCCAACGCCGGTATCGTCGTAGGCATAACACCGGTGGACTATCCGGGCCACGCACTCGCCGGCATAGAATTCCAACGCCACTGGGAAGAACAAGCCTACAAAGCCGGCGGCGAAACCTATGCAGCCCCCGGCCAACGCGTCGAAGACTTCATCGCCGCCCGCGCCTCAACCGAACTCGGCACGGTCACGCCATCCTACAAACCCTCAGTCACCCCGACCGACTTGTCGACCTGCCTCCCGGACTACGCGATAGCGGCGATCCGCGAAGCCCTGCCAGCCTTCGACCGCCAAATCAAAAACTTCGCACTCCCCGACGCCGTCCTAACCGGCGTCGAAACCCGCACGTCGTCACCGATCTCCATCCGCCGCGACGAAACCTTCCAGAGTCTCAACACAAAAGGCCTCTACCCCGCAGGCGAAGGCGCAGGCTACGCCGGCGGCATCCTCTCAGCGGCGATCGACGGCATCAAAGTCGCCGAAGCCCTCGCTCAAAACAGTGTCGATACGCTGACCGCAGCATGAAATGTCCCATCACGGGATTCCATCCGCCGCCATCTCGGCAACCTTCGAGCGTCCTGAGCCGTTCTCACCCTTGTGAGAGCCGAAGGACCGTCACCCCGTGAACGCCAAAACTGCCGTGAAGGACTTCCCTGTCGTCTGCGTGGGCGGCTCGGCGGGCGGGCTTGATGCCTATATCAGGCTTTTGAAGCACCTGCCGGCGGACATGGGCGTCGCCATCGTCATCGTGAATCATTTGCGGCAGGTCGCGACGCGCCTTCACGAAATTCTACCCAGCCACACCAAGATGCCGGTCGAGCTGATCACCGAACGATTGGTGATCGAACCGAACCACGTCTACATCATCCCGGCGCAACGCGATCTGCACGTCTATGACGGCGAGTTCCGACTTAAGCCGATATCAAAGCCGCGCGGCTGGCCCGATGTCATCACCGTCTTTCTGCAGTCGCTCACCCGCAACTGGGACGGCAAGCTGATCTCCGTCATCGTCTCCGGCTACGACGGCGACGGTGCAGCGGCGATGCGCGGCATCAAAGACGTTGGCGGTGTCACCATCGCCCAAAAACTCGACACCGCCCAAGAGCCCGACATGCCCGAAAGCGCCATCGCAACCGGCTACATCGACTTCATTCTTTCGCCCGAGGACATAGCGAGGAAAATAAAGTGGATCGCGGCGCGCAGCAGGTAGAGGCACACCCGTCAAACCGTTGGAACAGTGCCGCCGTCGATCACATATTCGCTGCCATGAATGGATGCGGCGCGATCTGAGACGAGAAATGCGACCAACTCCGCCACTTCCTCCGGTTGCCCGGGCCGGCCGATCGGAATGCCGCCGAGCGACTGCATCAAAACGCTCCGCGCCGCTTGCTCGTCGACGCCGTCCGCCTCCGCCAATCGCACGATCAAGCGATGCGCCGCCGATGTCTCGATGAACCCAGGCGCCACGGTGTTCACGCGCACGCCCTTCGGCCCCACCTCCTTCGATAACCCTTTGCTATAGGTCGTGAGCGCCGCCTTCGCCGCTGCATAGGCAAGCGTCGACTCGAACAACGGCAACCGCCGCTGAATCGAGGAAACGTGAATGATCACCCCCGCGCGACGCTGCACCATGCCCGGCAAGAACGCGCGATCCAGACGCACGGCTGCGAACAGGTTCGTGTTGATCTCGGTCTGCCAGTCGTCGTCCGAAAGCGCGAGCGCGCCGCCGCCCGGCGCCGACGATCCACCGACGCTATTGATGAGAATGTCGACGCCGTCGAACGCGGACATCACGGCCGCGGCGACCTTGTCGGCGCCCTCGCGCGTCGAAACATCGGCCTGCACGAACAGATCCACAGTCTGACCGGCCGGCAAGGGCGAGCGCGCGGCTGTCGCCACCTTTGCGCCACCGGCCCTAAGTCGGCGGACGATGGCCTCGCCCATACCCTGCGTGCCACCGGTGACGAGCACACGCTTACCGGCGAACTCGCTCGCGTCGAGCGCGAAGGGCCGCGCCCCGCTCACGTAACGATCTCAAGGCGCGCGATCTTGCCGCCGCTCAGTGTGAACGCATAGCGCAACTCGACCGGACTGCCGGGAAAGTTGCCGGACACGCGGCCCTTGACGATCGTTCGGCCGTTCGCCTGAGTCGCATCGAGCACGTCGACGATCGGGTGATACTTTTCGACCGTTTCCGCCTTCCAGGCGCGGATGGCTGCGAGGCCACGATGATCGCGCCCTTCATCGCGAACGACGGCGTCGTCGGTAAAGGGCAGGGCGGCATCGTTCGCGTCATGCGCGTTCGACCCCGCGATGTAGTCGGCAATCGGCTTGGGAAGGTTGCTGGACATTTGGGTCTCCGTTGAAGGCGGGAAACGCGCGAAAACGGGGCCCGCGCGTTGTGTCCTTCAAAGGATGGGAATAGGCTTCCCGCGTGACAAGAACGCACGAGAAAGTGGGCAACGCACCGGAAGGTAAGCGTGAGCGCCCCGACTACACGCCGATGTCCGCCGCGCGCGGCGTCGAAGAAATCCTCAGCATGCTGAACGGCCGCTGGAAGCTTGTGATCTTGTTTCACCTCTTCGGCGGCAAGGTGCTGCGCTTCTCGGAACTCGAACGCGCGATCCCCGACATCTCGCAAAAGATGCTGGCGCAGCAGCTGCGCCAACTCGAAGACGACGGCATCGTGAAGCGCACCGTCTATCCGGAAGTGCCGCCCAAAGTCGAATACGCGATGACCGAGTGGGGACAGTCGCTCTGCCCCGCGCTCGACGAATTACTAAGATGGAATGAGAGAGGCGAACAGCCCGGCTGAACGGCAGAACCTAGCGCACATCCGTCTCGGGCGGCTTCCCGTCGGAATGCTCGGTCTTCCAGCGGCCCTTCTCATCCTCGAACTGAATATCGCGCGGCTCCGTCGCTACCCGTTGCTCGCCGGCGGCGCGCTTCGCGGCAGCTTCCGCCTCACCGCGTGTGCGAAACGTCTCGGCGAACACATCGCCCACTTTGTAGGTCCAACCGCCGTCATGCTCGACGACCTTGTAGTGTACTTGCGTCATGGGGTGCTCCTGCGGCCTGCCGCTACGGACTGACATAGGCCGGCGTCCTGCCAAAGGAAAGCTGGACTTAGGTGTTACTCGACAGCCCCGCAGCGATCCACTTACCATACCGCTCGCCAAACGCGGCCACGCTCCGCGACACATGGGAGAACTACATGAAACTCGAAGGCGGATGTTACTGCAAAGCCCTGCGCTACGTCGCCGAAGGCGAGCCGATGATGAAAGCGCAATGCCATTGCCGCGAATGCCAATACCTGACCGGCGGAGGCGCCAACTACTTCATCGCGATGCCGATCTCGGGCTTCAAATACACGAAGGGCGAACCGAAAAAATTCAGCCGCAAAGACCTCGAACGCCCCGTCACACGCGAATTCTGCGCCGAATGCGGCACCCAAATCGTCACGCGCCCGCCAGGCTTCCCGGCCGTCATCGTAAAGGTCGGCACGCTCGACGATCCAAAACAATTCGAAGGCCCGAACCTCGCGATCTACACAATCGACAAACAACCCTTCCATGACATCCGCCCGGGAATGCCGAGCTTCGAGCGATTGCCGGGGTAGCGCGGCATCAGCAGAATCAAAAGTTCGCCAACAGCATTCGGAGTGCACGGACGACGAAGTGAGGCAATGGTCCGCCCCTCTCTACGCGGGTGGCGCACATGTCTCATTTCCTTTTCTTGCACGGCAGCTGGCACGGCGCATGGTGTTGGCACAAAGTCTTGCCTCGCATTGCGGCGGCCGGGCACCAAGCAGTTGCGATCGATCTGCCAGGCCGCGGTCGCGAACCGGCGATTCTTGCGCTCGTGGGCCTCAAGCGCATGGTCGACGCAGCCGAGGCGGCACTGGCGCCCCAACGCAAGACCACCATTGTCGTCCACAGCCGCAACGGTATCGTGGCGTCAACTCTAGCCGAACGCGTACCGGATCGCGTCGCGCAAACGATCTACCTTGCCTCATTCATGCTCCCGTCCGGACGACGCGTGCTCGACTACGTCCCCGACAAGCAATCGTTGATGCCCGGCAACGTGACGGTCAATCGACTGGCGCTGTGGGATTGGCTGAAGCCTCAGGCTTATCGCGAGGCGCTCTATGCCGATTGCAGCGACGACGACATCGCGCTCGCCAACGCGCTTCTCGTGCGCGAACCGGTTCGCCCCGCCCTGACGCGCCTGAGCCTCTCGCAAGACCGCTACGGCCGCGTTCCGCGCGCTTACATCCGCTTAACCCAAGACAACGCCGTGTCTCCCGCATTGCAGGACCGCCTGCTGTCCGAGACGAAAGTCGACCGCGTTGAGAGCATCGACGCCAGCCATTCGGCCTATTTCTCTCAACCCGACAAGCTCGCACAAACGATCCTGAAGCTTGCGGGATCGTGATTTCGCCCGCGCCCTGTATACTGCCTCATCGCGACATTGAGGCACTCCCATGAAATTCGGCGTCTTCTACGAAATGCAGCTGCCCAGGCCTTGGGCGAAGGGCGACGAACGCCGCCTCTTCCACGAAGCGCTGGCGCAAGTCGAACTCGCCGACCGCCTTGGCTACGACTATGCCTGGGAGGTGGAGCATCACTTCCTCGACGAGTACTCGCACTCCTCCGCGCCGGAGGTGTTCCTCGCCGCAGCCGCCGCGCGCACGAAACGCATCCGTTTGGGACACGGCATCCGCCAGGTGATCCCGAACTACAATCACCCCGCGCGCACGGCCGAAACATTGTCGACGCTCGACATCATGTCGGACGGCCGCGTCGATTTCGGTATCGGTGAGGGCGCGACGCGCTTGGAACTCGGCGGCTTCGGCATTCCGGCGAAGGAAAAGCGCGCGATGTCGATCGAGGCCGCCAGCGAAGTCGCCAACATGATGGTGATGGAGCCCTATCCGGGGTTCGAGGGCAAATACTTCACTATGCCGTGCCGCAACGTTCTGCCGAAGCCGGTGCAGAGCCCGCACCCGCCGATGTGGATGGCGTGCACGAACAGAGACACGATCCGCGTCGCCGCATCGCTCGGCGTCGGCGCGCTTGCGTTCTCGTTCGTCAATCCGGAAGAGGCGCGCGCCTGGAGCGAGATCTACTACGGCATCATCGCGTCCGACAAATGCGTGCCGCTCGGTCATTCGGTGAACGCCAACATCGCGATGGTCTCATCCTTCTCGATCCACCACGACCGGGCGGAGGCGATCCGCCGCGGCCACGAAGGCTTCGAATTCTTCGGATACGCCTTGAATGCCCTCGTCGCGCGCGACACGGTGCCGGGCCGCACGAATTTGTGGGGCGAATACCTGGCGCTGCGCGGCAACCGCACCGAAGAGCTGGCCGCCGCCGCAAGCAGCGCGCCGCAAGGCTCCGGCATCGGGACGCCCGACGACATGCGCCTGCACCTGCGCGCGTTCCAGGACTCAGGCGTCGACCAAGTAATCTTGCTGCAACAGGCCGGCCGCAACAAACACGAACACATCGTCGAGTCGCTGGAACTCTTCGCCGCCGAAGTGATGCCGGAGTTCAAGGCGCAGGTCGAAGAGCGCGAACACGCGAAAGCCAAACGCCTCGCACCCCACATCGAAGCCGCCCTCGCGCGCAAACCCAAAATGAAACAACTCGCCGACGACGAAATCCCCGTCGTCCGCGCCTCGGTCGCGCAAGCACAGGTGTCGGGCACGACGCGCTAAGCCGCCGTCAAATATCCCATCACCATCCGCGTTAGCTCATCCTCGAACTCGCGCGAGCCGATGAACTTCGCGTCTTCATACGTCGCCGCGCGCACCACGCCGTCGACCGCGCGCGTCAGCACGAAGAGCGCGATATGCGAGGGCGCACGCGCATTCGCCGGCAGAAGGCTGCCGAGCCGTGTGGCAATCAGCGCCGCGATCGCTTGCACCGGCCGCGCGATCTCGTCGCTGCCGCCGCTCGCGATCAAAGTCTCCATCAAAATCCGCCGCGCCTTGTTGCGCCGCCCATACCCCTTGATCAACGCCCGCACCGCAAGCCGCACCGGCAACTCGTTCGACGTCTCCAACTCGTCGGTCAGAGCTTTGGCGACCGCATCACCCACCGCCTGGTTCTCTCGCCGCGCCATCGCGAGCAGGATCGCCTGCTTATCCGGAAAATACGAATAGAGCGTCCCGATACTGATCCCGGCCAATTCCGCCACACGATTGGTGTTGAACCCGGCGCGTCCCTCGCTTTGCAGAATCCGAGCAGCCGCCTCGAAGATCGTCTCGACCGTGTCGAGCGCACGCGCCTGCCGCGGCTTTCGCCGAGCGAAATCAACGACTTGCCGCCGCCCAACCATGTAACCGCCCTCTGCCCAAACCCGAGTACCGAAATACGAGCAATCCTCATATAACGGCCAGGCGCTCGAATCCAGCGCCACGCGCACGAAAGGTTGCCGTCATGATAAGGCGTACACTGACGATCTTAGGCTTGACCGTCGCCGCGTTGTTGATCGCAGCCGCGCTGATCATGCGACCGGACGTCATGATCCAAACCGCATCGGGCGCGACCAGCCACCTCGTTTGCTCCAAAACCTTCATCACCGGCTTGGCGCCCGAAGTTGCCTACGCACAAAACATGCGGCCCGAGCCCGGCATGGGCCTGATCGACTGGGCGCTGCGTTATGACGTCGACCAAGCCGCAAGGCGCGTCACGACGACCGTATTCGGTATGTTCAAGAGCAGCGCCAAATTCTACGACGGCTACGGCTGCCGCCTGGAGTTCGCAGGCGACGTCCCACTCGACACGCCGCCGCAACCCGCAACGGACATCACAGCGTCGCTCCCCGAAATCGCCGGTCCCGAGGTTGTCGTATCGACGAACCCGGCGCTGACCAGCGCACTCGACAAAGCCTTCGCGCAACGGCCGAACGGCCCGCCGCGCTGGCCGCACGCCATCGTCGTCGTGCACGACGGCCGCGTGATCGCAGAGCGCTATGCGCCAGGCATCGGCGTCGACACGCCGCTGCTCAGCCACTCGATGGCCAAATCGGTGATCAACGCGCTCGTCGGTATCCTGTCCGGACAACAAAAGCTCAAGGTCGGCGACGCCGTCCCCGCACCGGCATGGCAAGGCAACGTCACCATCGACCAGCTATTGCGCATGGACTCGGGCCTCCCTCTCGACGAAGGCATGGGCCCAGGCCTCGCCCAACGCATGTGGTTCACGGCCCAGGACAACGCGGCGTTCGCCGAACGCACGCCGCTGACCACCAAGCCGGGGACACAGTGGGCGTACGGCAACCTGGCTTACGCCGTGTTATCGCGCATCGTGCGCGACGCAGCCGGCAAGTCGCCGCAAAGCATCGCGCAGTTCGCCGACCGGGAACTCTTCGCGCCCCTCGGCATCCGCACCGCGACGCTCGAGTTCGACGGCGCCGGCTCGCCCATGGGCGGCAACTCGTTCTTCGCCAGCGCGCGCGACTGGGCCCGCTTCGGCTTGCTCTATCTGAACGACGGCATGGCGGGCGACCGCCGCATCCTGCCCGAAGGCTGGGTCGCCTATTCGAAACGCCAAACCCTCGATGCAGGCTATGGCGCAGGCTTCTGGCTCAACACCACGAACGGCGTCTTCCCGCCGTGGGGCAGACCCTGGGGCATGCCCGGCGCACCCAAAGACGCTTACTTCGCGCGCGGCTACCTCGGTCAGTTCATCGTCATCGTCCCGTCCAAAAACCTCGTCGTCGTGCGCATGGGCGTCGATACCAAGACCGCCGGCGGCATCGAAGACGTCGGCGAACTCGTGCATGACGTCATCGCAGCGCTCCACAACAATTGACGCGACCACGCCGCGAACCTAAACCGGTCGGCGATCAGCCGAGAGCCGACATGACGAGCGACGGAAAACGACGCCCTAACCCTGCAGTAACACGGAATTCGTCATCCGCGGTCCGAACGGCTATGTCCTAGTCTTCGCCGAACAACCGCAGGTACGAATGCCCGACACACGCAAAGCCGACGTCATCGTCATCGGGGCAGGAATCGCCGGCGCCTCCGTCGCGTATGAACTCAGCACCACGCATCGCGTCCTGTTGCTGGAGCGCGAACCGCAGCCGGGCCTCCATTCGACCGGCCGCTCCGCCGCCATCTTCTCCGAGATATACGGCAACCCCGTCATTCGCGGCTTAAGCCGGGCGACACGCGACTTCCTCTTCAGCCCGCCGCCGGGCTTCGCGCAGGCGCCGCTGGTGACGCCGCGCGCC
>JAWXBY010000157.1:0-22447 GCA_034440355.1 Alphaproteobacteria bacterium | reverse complement strand
GCCGTAGCTATCTCCCCATGCCAGCCATTGAATCCCGCGTCGACCTAACCTCCGAGACCGCCCGCGCCAACCGCGAGGGCCACCTCAAACTTCTGGGCGAAGTCCGCGCCCTCGAAGCCAAAGTCCGCGCCAACTCCGCAAAGTCCGCCAAGAAGTTCGAAGACCGCGGCCAACTTCTCCCCCGCGACCGCATCGACCTCCTGCTCGACCGCGGCACGCCCTTCCTCGAACTCTCGACCCTCGTCGGCCTCAAGATGCACGACGATGACGGCGCGGAGAACGCGTCCGGCGGCGGCGTGATCACCGGCATCGGTACCGTCTCCGGCGCCCGCGTCGTCGTTACCGCCAGCGACTCCGGCATCAAAGGCGGCGCGGCGACGCCGATGGGCGTCGACAAAACGCTCCGCGCGCAAGCGATCGCCCTCGAAAACAAACTGCCCTACGTCCAACTCGTCGAAAGCGCGGGCGCGAACCTGCTGCGCCAAGCCGAAATGTTCGTCCGCGGCGGTCGCAGCTTCGCCAACCTTGCGAAGATGTCCAAGGCCGGCACCCCCGTCGTCGCCGTCGTCCACGGCTCATCGACCGCAGGCGGCGCGTATCAGCCGGGCCTCAGCGACTACGTCGTCGTCGTCCGCGGCCGCTCCAAAATCTTCCTCGCCGGCCCCCCGCTGCTGAAGGCCGCGACCGGCGAAATCGCCACCGACGAAGATCTCGGCGGCGCAGAGCTCCACTACCAAGTCTCGGGCCTCGCCGAATACATGGCCGAAGACGACCGCGACGGCATCCGCCTCGCCCGCGAAATCTTCGCCAAGATCGGTTGGGGCAAACTTAGCCCCAAACCGCAATTCAAAGAGCCGCTCTACGACGCCGAAGAACTTCTCTCCGTCGTGCCGCTCGACTACCGCAAGCCCGTCGACGTGCGCGAAGTCATCGCCCGCATCGTCGACGGCTCCGACTATCTCGACTTCAAACCCGACTACGGCCCGCACACCGTCTGCGGCCACGCCGCGATCGAAGGCCACACCGTCGGCATCATCGGCAACAACGGCCCCATCGACACTGCAGGGTCCGTCAAGGCTGCGCAGTTCATCCAGCTCTGCGACCAATCCGGCATCCCGCTTTTGTTCCTGCAGAACACGACCGGCTACATCGTCGGAACCGAGGCCGAACGTGGCGGGATCGTCAAACACGGCTCGAAAATGATCCAAGCCGTAACGAACGCCGCGGTTCCGAAGATCACGCTCCACATTGGCGCCTCATTTGGAGCGGGAAATTACGGCATGTGCGGACGCGCCTTCGATCCGAAGTTCATCTTCGCCTGGCCCAACAACCGCATCGCGGTCATGGGCGGCGAACAGGCATCGAAGGTGATGACCATCATAGCCGAAGACGGCGCACGCCGCGCCGGCCGCGAGCCCGACACCAAGGCGCTGACCGCCGCCGCCAAGAACATCGTCGACACCTACGACGCCGAGTCCACCGCCCTCTTCGCGACGGCGCGCCTATGGGACGACGGCATCATCGACCCACGCGACACCCGCCGCGTCGTCGGCCTGTGCCTCGACGTCTGCAAAGAAGCCCAAGAACGCCAGCTGCGCCCGAATTCGTTCGGCGTGGCGAGGATGTGAGGAGATCATGTCGACAGTCAGTGCAAAGCGCGCGACCGCGATATTCGTCATGCTCGTTCTGGCAACGATCGCCCTCCTCGCGGTCGAATTCACGTGGATGAGCCCGGGAGAAGAGCGTGTCCCATTTGCCTTGGCGACGAGCCTCGTCGGCGTCGTGATGGCAGCGCTTGCGGGCGCCACAACCCTTGGCCTCGCAGCACTGTGGTCCGCCATTCGCGGGACGTCACTTCGCCACCCGATTGCGGCATTCGGCGTCGGTGTTATTGCATTCGTCGCAGTGCAAGCCTACGCCGCCGTATCGTTCCAAACGTACAAGACACTTCCGGGTAACGACCGAAATGAGGTTCGCTCGGAATCTCTGAACAACACGCGCTAAGACAAGAGGTGTTATGATGGAAAAAATCTTCGGCGGCCCGATTGTTGCGACGCTGTTCAAGCTCGCGGTGCTGTCCTTCATCGTCGGGCTCGTCTTCGCGATCTTCGGGATCGACCCCGTCGATCTCTGGCGCGAATTCGGCACCACGATAGAACGCGCCTGGACGCTGGTGTTCGACGCCATCAACTGGGGCTGGAAATACGCGGTCCTCGGCGCGATCGTCGTGCTGCCGCTCTGGATCATCTACCGCTTGGTGATGGCGGTCGGCGGCGGCGTCGGCCCGAAGAGCACGCGCGAATGAAACTGACGGAACAGCACGAAGAACTCCGCCGCTCGCTCATCCGCTTCATCGACACGGAGATCAACCCGCACGTCGACAAGTGGGAGGAACACCCGCCCTTCCCCGCACACGAACTGTTCGGGAAAATGGGGAAGGCAGGCTTCCTCGGCATCACGAAGCCGGAAGCCTTCGGCGGCCTCGGCCTCGATTACTCCTACGCCGCCGTCTACTGCGAGGCGCTCGGCCACATCAACTGCGGCGCGATCCCGATGGCGATCGCCGTACAAACGGAAATGGCGACGCCCGCGCTCGCTCGCTTCGGCACCGACGAAGTGCGCGCCGAATTCCTGGCGCCCTCGATCAGCGGCAAATACGTCGCCTGCCTCGGCGTCTCCGAAGTCGGCGCCGGCTCCGACGTCGCCTCGATCAAAACAACCGCGCGCAAGGACGGCAGCGACTACGTCATCAACGGCGGCAAGATGTGGACCACCAACGGCGCGCAAGCCGATTGGATGTGCCTCCTCGCCAACACCGGCGACGGCCCCAGCCACCGCAACAAGACGATGATCTGCGTGCCGATGAAGACCAAAGGCGTCACCGTCGCCCGCACACTGAAAAAACTCGGCATGTACGCCAGCGACACCGCGCAAATCCATTTCGACGATGTGCGCGTGCCGCAACGAAACCGCATCGGCGAAGAAGGCCTGGGCTTCACGTATCAGATGGTCCAGTTCCAAGAAGAACGCATGTACGCGGCCCTCGGCGCGCTCACCAGCCTGCAAAAGACGATCGACGAAACCATCGCCTACACGCGCGAGCGCAAAATCTTCGGCAAGTCGGTCCTCGACAACCAAGTCGTCCACTTCCGCCTCGCCGAACTACAAACCGAAGTCGAGGCCCTGCGCGCGCTCACCTGGCACGCCGTCGAACGCTACGTCGCCGGTGAAGACATGACGAAGCTTGCCTCGATGGCCAAACTCAAAGCCGCCCGCCTCAACCGCGAAGTCAACGACGCCTGCCTCCAATACTGGGGCGGCATGGGCTTCATGGCCGAAACCCCGGTGAGCCGCCGCTACCGCGACGGCCGCCTAGCCTCCATCGGCGGCGGCGCCGACGAAGTGATGCTGCAAATCATATCCAAACACATGGGCACCCTCCCGGGGCGAAATCAGTGATACAAAATACAGTTTTGGGGGACTTGAAATAAATCATCCCTGCGTCTCTAATCTTTGTGCAAGACAAGAGAAGAGAGATGGCTCCACCAAAAGCAGCGCCACTCCTGAGGTCCACCGGCAGCATTCCGCACGGACACACGGTACTTGGGGTAGTTCATGGGTATAGCCTTCGAACGGCCGAAGGGTGCGCCAACCGAATCCCCATATTGGAAGCGTTTCGTGACGCGACGGATATGCTCGACGCATCGACACGTGCGGCGGGCGGCGACGCCGTGATGTTCATCGGCTACCTACAACGAGATGCCACGACATTGTCTTGCGGAGGGTCGAAGCCCGCGACGGAAGTGTATGCGTGGGGCACCGCTGTTAAGTTATTGAGCTCATGAGCATCGCGTGCTCGGATCTCTGCTGAAACGAACAATAGTGGCGTCCGTAATCGCGACAGAGAAAATTCAGCCAAAGAACATCGCCATCCAAAAGGTTTTGTCATGGGTGGCTATACGCGCGGTGTCCACCTATCGGATATCTCTTTCGCGTTTTATTGGTCAGGACTGCTTGTTCAGACCAACGTGCTCTCGTCACGCACTGAACGTCTTGAAAGAACATGGATGGAGCAAAGGCATAGTGCTCGCGGCCGCCCAGCTCCGCGATTGCGGTGGCGGATATTCGCTTCGAATGGGCGCTGCCGGTGTCGAGATGGTCACCGAATCGGGTAGGACAGTGCCAGAGGCTCAACTTGCTCCCTTCGTGACCGACAAGTTGCGCCCGCCCGCCGTGATGCCTACATAGGCTGGTGATCACGACCAACCGCCCCTTCAAATCCGTCCTCATCGCCAACCGCGGCGAAATCGCAGTACGCATCGTCAAGGAAGCGAAGGCGGCGGGTCTAAAGGTCATCGCCGTCTATTCCGACGCCGACAAAGGCGCGCGCCACGTCGAAGAAGCCGACGCCGCCGTTCACATCGGCCCCGCGCCCGCCGCGCAATCGTACCTGAACACAGCGAACATCCTGGCCGCCGCAAAAACGACAAAAGCCGAAGCAATTCACCCCGGCTACGGCTTCCTTTCGGAAAACCCCGACTTCGCTCAAGCCGTCATCGACGCCGGCCTCGTCTGGATCGGCCCATCGCCGTCGGCCATCCGCACTATGGGCGACAAAGGCAACGCCAAGCAGCTCGCCGTCAAAGCGAACGTGCCCGTCATCCCCGGTTACGACGGCGACGATCAATCCGACGCCAAGCTCCTCGCCGAAGCGAAGAAAATCGGCTGGCCCGTCCTCATCAAAGCCGCCCTCGGCGGCGGCGGTCGCGGTCAACGCCGCGTCACGGAAGAGAGCGCCTTCCTCGACGCCCTCACCTCCGCGCGCCGCGAAGCACTCTCGGCTTTCGCCTCCGACCGCATGATCCTCGAACGCGCGCTGACAAGCGTGCGCCACATCGAAGTGCAAGTCTTCGGCGATGCGCAGGGCGACGTCATCCATTTGGGCGAACGCGACTGCTCCGTCCAACGCCGCAATCAGAAAGTCATCGAGGAAGCCCCCGCGCCGGGGTTCAGCGAAGCGCTCCGCGCCCGCATGGGCGACGCCGCCGTCCGCCTCGCCGAAGCCGTGAAATACACAAACGCCGGCACGGTGGAATTCCTGCTCGACGGCGAAGGCCAGTTCTACTTCCTCGAAATGAACACCCGCATCCAAGTCGAACATCCGGTGACCGAAGAAGTCACCGGCCTCAACCTCATCGCCATGCAATTCGCCGTCGCGATGGGAGAACCGCTTACCGTCAAACAAGGCGACGTCGGCATCAAAGGCCACGCCATCGAAGCACGCCTCTGCGCCGAAGACCCCGCCGACAATTTCGCCCCGCAGTCCGGGCACATCGAAGATCTTCACGTCACCCACGTTGCGCGAACCGATGGCGTCACCGCCGAAGGCAATCCGGCATCCGGCCACTACGATTCCATGCTCGCGAAACTGATCGCTCATGGCGAAACGCGCGACGAAGCGCGGGAGAGACTCATCGTCGCGCTTGAAGAAGCCGAAGTCGTCGGCCTCCGCTCGAACCGCAACTTCCTGATCGACGTCTTGAAACGCGATGCCTTCGTCAAAGGCGCCGTCGACATCGGCTGGCTTGAGCGCGAACTCGCCTACGCGGAAAACAATCTCGATCCGCCGCTCGGCGACATCGCCGCGCTATGGCTAGCGTCGGAGAACGGCACGGCCTGGCGCTCGACCGGTCCCAGCCGCGCCATCATGATCCTGCGCGAACGCACACGCACGCGCCGCTTCGTGGTCGAGAACAACCGCATCGGCATGCTCCACGTCGCTGAGGCGATCCGCTCGACGTCGAACAAAACCGTCCACCTGAAGATCGAGGATGAGGGCCGCCTCGACGACGCCTGGGTCTACCGCAACGAAACCCGCGTGCACGTCCACTACAACGGCCGCGACGCAATCTTCGAAGACATCACCTACGCCCCCGCCGAACCCAAAGGCGCCGGTGGCGCGAACATCATCCGCGCCCCAATGGCCGGCCGCATCGTCAAAGTCCTCGCCGAACCCGGACAGAAGGTCGCGAAGAACCAGCTCCTCGTTATCCTCGAAGCCATGAAGATGGAACACGAACTCCGCGCCGCAACGGACGGCGAGATCGAAACCGTCACCGCAAAAGCAGGCGACCAAGTAGCAATGCGCCAAACCCTAGTCACGCTAAAGATCGAAGGGCCGAAGGCGTAACAAGAAGGCGCTGGCCCTGGGACCGCGGGCCTCCTCGCCCGCTCTTCCCTGCATCTCCACACGCACACGCCTGAAACGAGTCACAAAGAGCGAGCGAGGAGGCCCGCGGTCCCAGGGCTAGTGCGCGCCACCTATCTCACTGCCCTACGATCAAGCGATCTTATACCGCACCGGCAGGCTCTTCAGCCCACTGACAAAATTCGCCAGCGTATTCTTGGGCTGGCCGTTGAGTTCAATCGACTTCAACCGCGGCAGCAACTCGTTGTAGAGCGCCTTGATCTCCATGCGCGCCAAATGCATGCCCAGGCACACATGCACGCCGTACCCGAACGCGACATGCTTCGACACGTTGCGGTCGACCTTGAACTTGAACGGATCCTCAAACGCCTCGTCGTCGCGGTTACCCGACCAGTAAAACATGCAAAGGCCGTCGCCTTCCTTGATCGTCTTGTCGCGCAGTTTGTAGTCCTGCGTCGCCGTGCGCATGAAATGCTTCACCGGCGTCACCCAGCGGATCGATTCCTCGACGAAGTTCGGCACCAAGCTCATGTCGGCCTTGAGCTTCGCCATCTGCTCCGGGTTCTTCATCAGCTGAAGCAACCCGCCCGCGACCGTCGAACTTGTGGTGTCATGGCCCGCGGTCGCCACGATGATGTAGTAGCTCATCGCCTCACGATCGCCGATCGGCTGCCCGTCGATCATGCCGTTCGCGATCACGCTCGCCACGTCGTCCTTCGGGTGCGCGCGCCGGTCGGCCGTGACCTTGCCGAAATACTCGAACAGCTTCATCGCCGTTTTCATCAGATCGACGGTGTTGTCGCCGGAAGCGCTGAACGCTGCCGTGTTGGCGTCGGCCTTGTTTGCCGTCTCCGCCGCGACGTCCGGGTCGCCCGGCCCAAAAATCTCCTGCGTCATCTTCAGCATGAACGCTTCGTCTTCCGGTGGCACGCCGAGGATCATCATGATGACGCGCAGCGGATACCAAAGCGCCACCTCCTTCACGAAGTCGCACTCGCCACCCAGCGCCGCCATCCGATCGACGTGATCCTTGGCGATCTGCGCAATCCGCGTCTCAAGTTTCTTGAGGTTCGGCGGCATGAACCAACTCTGCGTCAGCCCACGCAACTTCATGTGAACCGGATCGTCGAGATCGACCAGCGTGCGGAACAAATGCGTGTCGCCGGTCACCGACTTCACCCACTCCTCGCCTTGAATCGGCGACAGATAGGTGCGCAGTCGATTGACGAAAATCTGATGGTTCTTCTCAACCTCGAGAATGTCGGCATGCTTCGTCACCGACCAGAACGGCCGAAACCCATTCGGCTCCGTCCAATGCACCGGATCCTCGCGCCGCAACTTCGAATAGACCTCGTGAATGCCCTCGCTCTGATAAAGCTCGGGGTTCACGATCTCATCGTCGATGCGGCCCAAGCTGTAGCCCGGGAACACGGTTGGCGCGGCGCTCATGGCGATCCTCCGATTTTTTTTGAATATCGATGTGCCGCAAGATTGCGTCCGCCCCAAGCAAAACGCAACGGCATCGGCACCGATTGGATTGGTTCGCCCGTCTGGCTTAGGCTGGCGCTAACGCTACGGGAAACGCCAAATGACCAAGAACCTGCAAACGCTCGACTTCGATAGCTCGCGCCCCTCCTCGCCCTTCTACAACGAGAGCCACCACGCCTGGCGCCGCGAGCTGCGCAAATTCGTCGACCGCGAAATGATGCCCTTCGCCAACGACTGGGACGAAGCCGGCGCGATCCCGCTGGAACTCTACAAGAAGGCCTCCGACTTCGGCCTCCTGCGCATGGGTTACCCGGAAGAATACGGCGGCATCAAAGAAGGCCTCGACCGCTTCCACTCCATCGTGACGTCGGAGGAACTGTCGCGCCTCGGCGCCGGCGGCGTCACCGCAAGCCTGATGGTCCACGGTATCGGCCTGCCGCCCATCCTCGCCGTCGGCGACGCAGCGATGAAGCAGCGCATCGCGCCGGCCGTCCTCGCCGGCGACAAACGCATCGCCCTCGGCATCACCGAACCCTCAGGCGGCTCCGATGTCGCGCAACTGAAAACGCGAGCCGTCCGCGAAGGCGATGAGTACGTCGTCAACGGCTCAAAAATGTTCATCACCGGCGGCATGCGCGCCGACTACATCACGACAGCCGTGCGCACCGGCGGCCCCGGCATGGGCGGCATCTCGCTTCTCCTGATCGAGGCGAACAGCCCCGGCGTCTCGCGCACAAACCTGAAGAAGCAAGGCTGGTGGGCCTCCGACACCGCTGCGATCTATTTCCAAGACGTACGCGTACCGGCCGCCAACCTCATCGGCGGCGAGAACCAAGGCTTCATTGGCATCATGCTGAACTTCAACGGCGAGCGCCTCGGCATGGCCGCCGGCGCCAACGCCTACGCTCGCGTCTGCTTGGAAGAAGCGGTGAAGTGGGCCCGCGAACGCATGACCTTCGGCAAGCGCCTCGCCGACCACCAAGTCATCCGCCACAAGATCGCCGACATGGTCCGCCAGATCAACGCCACGCAATCCTATCTGGAGATGTGCGCCTGGCGCGTCCAGAACGGCGAAACACCCGCCGCCGACTTGGCGCTCCTGAAAGTGCAAGCGACGCTCACCATGGAATACTGCGCCCGCGAGGCGATGCAGATCCTCGGTGGCAACGGCTACATGCGCGGCAGCCGCGTCGAGCGCATCTACCGCGAAGTCCGCGTCAACGCCATCGGTGGCGGCTCGGAAGAAATCATGCGCGACCTCGCCGCCCGCCAAATGGGCCTATGAGGATTGCGAGAGGAATGAACTCCTGACACTCTGCGAAACCCCTCGCCGCTTCGGAGCCTGACATGCACGTTTCAACATTTCTGGCCTTCACTCTCTTCGCCGCGATGGGCGGCGTCATGCTGTGGAAGCCCGAATATCTGACCCGCCTCACCGGGGTAGAACTGTCGACCATCGAGTCCCGCAACGAAGCACGCGCCGTCTACGGCGGCTTCGGCGTCGCGATGGCGCTCGCGATGTTCATCGCCATGGTCTACTCGCCGTTGAGCGGCGGCATCCTGCTGACCTCGGGCCTCGCCCTCATCGGCATGGCCGCTGGCCGCGGTTACTCGGCTTGGCTTGAAATGCCCACGAACAGCCTCATCTGGGTGTTCCTCGGGATCGAAGCATTGCTCGGCCTCATGCTCTTCTTCCGCATCTGACGCGAAGGCCAACTTCATGCCGCACACGCGAGCCGAACTCGCCGCGGCACTCTCCGACCTCGGACTCAAGGCCGGCGGCGTGGTGATGATCCACGCCTCGGTCCGCGCGGTCGGCCCCACCTTCGGCGGCCCCGACGAAATCGTCCGCGCACTCGAAGACGCGCTCGCCCCCGCCGGCACGTTGATGATGTACGTCAGCTGCGCCTTCGGCTTCGACGACGTCGGCCGCAACATCATGACGCCCGAAGAAGAAGCCGTCGTCCGCGCGCACCAACCCGCGTTCGATTTCCAAACCGCCCGCGCCAACCGAGAGTTCGGCGCCCTCACCGAATTCTTCCGCTCCACGCCGGGCACCATCTGCAGCGAACAGGTCTGCGCCCGCATGGCCGCCCGCGGCGCCCGCGCCGCCTGGCTCACCGCCGACGCCCCCTTGAACTACGGCTTCGGCAAAGCCTCCCCCCTCGCCAAACTCTGCGAGGCAGACGGCCACGTCCTCCTCCTCGGCTCAAACCACGATGAGGTCACCCTCCTCCACCATGCCGAACACATCGCCGACTTCCCGGACAAACGCATCGCGCGATATGTCGTGCCGTTGATACAGAACGGCAGACGCACCTGGGTTCCCTGCGAAGAAGTCGAAACCGCCGATCGCGCCCACGACAGCTGGCCCGACAACTTCTTCGAGCTCATCGTCGACAATTTCATCGCGCATCACGACGGCACACACGCATGCCGCCGCGGCAAGGTCGGTGGCGCCGATGCGGTGCTGATGCGCGCCACCGCACTTGTCGATCACGCCGTGCTGATAATGGTGCGCCAAGCTAGGGATCCGCACGCTGTCC
Source organism: Alphaproteobacteria bacterium (assembly GCA_034440355.1). Taxonomy (GTDB): domain Bacteria; phylum Pseudomonadota; class Alphaproteobacteria; order Micropepsales; family Micropepsaceae; genus SZUA-430. The sequence continues at coordinate 12,205 of JAWXBY010000157.1, read as the reverse complement.
CCGAGTCCGGATCGTAATTCCAACCGCTGTTGCAGCAGCGACACGGCATTCTAGCGCACAAGCTGTGTCGCACCGGTTTTATCGCTCCTGGTGTGTTGAACGCCGTTCAAACATGAGCGATGAAAATAAGACGACAGTGATTCGTCGTTTTTCATCCGGGGGGATGCGCCTTGTCTCACGCAGAGATTCCGACCGAACGCCGCCGCGAAGAGCGCCGCGAAACCGCCCACGCGAACAAGCGCGCCGAGATCCTGGCCGCCGCTCGCCGCGTGCTCGGCCGCGACGGGCCGAAGGGCCTAACCATCCGCGCCGTAGCGTCGGAAGCCGGCTACGTCCCCGGCGCCGTGTATTTCTACTTCCACTCCAAGGCCGCGATCCTGTCCGAACTCGCCGTCAGCGAGCTCTCGGGTCTCACGAAACACCTGCGCTCAACCACCGCGCGCGACGCCGCCGACCGCGCCTCGCAAGCCGCCGAAGTCTTCGCCACCGCGCACACGATCTTTGAACAAGATTCAGAAAATCGACTGAGCCCCGGCTCCGAACGCGCCCTGCTCGGCCGCCTGATCGCCCTCTTCCAAACGGTAGGCGAACCCCTCAACCTCGAACACCTACCGCCCGACCAGGCCCAAGCCCGCGCCCTGGGCCTATCCTCAGCCGCCATCGGCCTCGCCACGCTCGCTCGCATGGGCAAGCTGGACAAACTCGGCGTCACCTCGGCCAGCGCCCTGCGCGAAATCGCCCACTGCCTGAAAACGGCCCCCGAACGCGACGAAGCGACGGGGACGTAGAACGCACGAGCCTCTCTCATCCTCCCCCGCTAAAGCGGGTGAGGATTACGCCCGCTCAAACACCGCCGCGACGCCTTGTCCGCCACCGACGCACATCGTCTCGAGCCCGTAGCGAACCTTCCGCCGCTTCATCTCGTGCATCAGCGTCGCAAGAATACGAACGCCCGTTGCGCCGATCGGATGCCCGAGTGAAATCCCAGACCCATTCACGTTGAGCTTGTCTCGATCGTCCCAACCCCAACGCTTCAGCACGCCCAGCACCTGCGCCGCGAACGCCTCGTTCAACTCGACGAGATCGATGTCCTTCCACGAGAGCTTCAACCGCGCGAACAACTTCTCGACCGCAGGCACAGGCCCAAGTCCCATCGTCGCCGGATGACAGCCGGCCGCCGCCCACCCGACCAGCATCCCCATCGGTTCAAGACCCAGCGAAGCAAGCTTGTCCTCGGCCACGATCAAACAAGCCGCCGCCGCATCGTTCTGCTGGCTCGAATTTGCGGCCGTTACCACACCGCCTTTAATGATCGGCTTCAGCCCGGCGAGCGCATCAACGGTCGTGTCTGCGCGAAACCCCTCATCGCGCACGACCATCACCGGATCGCCTTTCTTCTGCGGCACCGGCACCGCAACAACCTCATCCGCGAACTTGCCCTCGGCCCAAGCCCGCGCCGCCCGCTTGTGGCTCTCGACCGCAAACGCGTCCGACGCCTCGCGCGTAATCTGACACTCGCGCGCCACATTCTCCGCGGTCTCGATCATCCCGGAAATGACACCGAACCGCTCGACAGGCTGCGAGCGCTCGCGCCCACGCTCCAACCGGTCGTACATCGTCACGTTGCCGGCGCGCGCACCGGACCGCATCGACGTCGTGTAGTATTCGATATTGCTCATGCTCTCGACGCCGCCTGCGATCACAACGTCGGCCGCACCCGTCTCGACCATCATCGCCGCCGTCACGATCGCTTGCAGCCCGCCGCCGCAGCGCCGGTCGATCTGCAACCCCGGCACCTCGATCGGCAAATCCGCAGCCAACGCCGCCCACCGACCGATGCAAGGCGCCTCGCTGTTCGCATAGCTTTGCGCGAACACGACATCGTCGATGCGAGACGGATCAATCCCACTGCGCGAAACGACCGCGCGAACCACATGCGCCGCCAGCGTCTCCGCCGGCACGTCCTTCAGACCACCCAGATACTTCGCAACCGGTGTACGAACCGGCGCCACGATCGCAGCACGGCGAACCATCAGATCACTCCCTTGCTCTTGAGTTCATCGACGCGCGCGCCAAGACCCCAATCCTTCAGTCCCGAAACATTGTCCCCGCCGATCGGCGGCGGCGGCCCCTGCACCGCGCCCGGCGTCGCGCTGAACCGCGGCGCCGGCGCAGGCTGCACGACGCCATCGATCTCGACGAACACATCGCGCGCAACGTTCGCCGGATAAGACGGCGCCTCATCCATTTCCAGCACCGGCGCAAAGCAAACGTCGCTGCCTTCCATGATCGCGCACCATTCATCGCGCGTCTTGGTGGCAATCACGCGCTCGAGCTTCACCTTCAGCGCCGGCCACCGCGCACGATCCAACTGATGATCGAACTCAGGATCGCTCAACCCCGCCTTCTCGCGCAGCAACGCATAGAACTGCGGCTCGATCGACCCGATCGCCACCCACTTCCCGTCGGCGCATTTGTACGCGTCATAATAATGCGCGCCGCCGTCGAGCCGGTTCGTCGCGCGCTCCGGCCCATGCGTGCCTTCCGCGCGAAACCCATAGAAGTATGACATCAGCGAAGCCGCGCCATCGACCATCGCCGCATCGACGACCTGGCCCTTGCCCGTCGCCCGCGCATGCGTCAGCGCCGCCAGCAAACCAAACGCCAGATAAAGCGCACCACCACCAAAATCGCCGATCAGATTCAACGGCGGCACCGGCCGCTCCCGCGTCCCGATCGCATGCAGCGCCCCGGTGATCGCAATGTAGTTGATGTCGTGCCCGGCAGCCTGCGCCAACGGCCCATCCTGCCCCCACCCCGTCATGCGCCCGTAAACAAGCTTCGGATTGCGCGCGAGCGCGACATCAGGCCCAAGCCCCAACCGCTCCATCACGCCAGGCCGAAATCCCTCGAAGACAATGTCAGCCTTCGCGAACAGATCGAGACACAGCGCCGTCGCGTCCTTGTTCTTCAGATCAAGCGCCAACGACCGCCGCCCACGATGCGTCACATGATGAGGCTTCGCCGGCCGCGCATCCTTCCGATCGATCCGAATGACATCGGCACCCAGATCCGAAAGCAGCATCCCGCAAAACGGAGCCGGCCCAAGCCCCGCAAACTCCACCACCTTGACGCCGTCGAGCGGTCCCTGTGCCACACAAGCCTCCCAGAATTGCCGCTGTTGTCGATCCGAAGCAGCGCCTTGTCCACCCCACTCGAACTTTCTGCACCCCTCGCCCGCCTGGGCGGGAGAGGGGCCGGGGGTGAGGGTGGGAGCCTCCACGCGCTCTGTCTTCGAAAAGGCCGTAGGCGCTGCAAACCACACGGACCAACACCTTCAACGCCGCTGCAATGGAGATTCCCACCCTCACCCCCAACCCCTCTCCCGCCCAGGCGGGTGAGGGGAGCCGTTACGGAAGCCAACGCATTCGCCAACCTGCAGCCGCACCTTCCATTGCGTGTGTCACGTCATCTCGGTGATAACGAAGCAACCGAAGCGGGGTAAATCTCGATGCGCGCCTGGTGGTTTTGGACGCATAAATGGATCGGCCTGATTGTCGGGCTGCAAATCCTAGCGTGGGTCGTAAGCGGCCTCTTCATGACCTGGTTCCCGATCGCGCAAGTGCGCAACGAACACCTGGTCCGCGAAGCACCGCCGCGCACTTTGCAGCAGTCCGTCGACCTGACGACGGCAACCGATGCGCTGGCCAAAATGTCGATCGCGATTTCGCGCCTTGAGCTGGTCGACATCGCCGGCCGCTGGATGTGGCGCATCGACAGCAACGGTAAGCCCCACGCGCTGATGGACGTCGCGACCGGCGAAGTGATCTCCCCGCTCAACGAAGCTGCAGCGCGCGAGATCGCAACCGCCGACTACGCCGGCGACGGCAAGATCATCTCGGCCAAGCTAATCGAAAACAACGCGCCGATCGAATACCGCAGCACGCTGCCCGTCTGGCAGTTCGTCTTCGACGATGCCGACGAAACACATCTCTATGTCGCGCCGTTGACGGGCAAAGTCGTCGCCCGACGCAGCGGTCTTTGGCGCGCCTACGATTTCCTGTGGTCGCTCCACATCATGGACTACACCGAGCGCGACAACTTCAACAATTGGCCCGTCGTCATCATGTCGCTGCTGGGCCTCATCCTCACGGTCAGCGGCATCGGCGTCCTCGTCTACCGCTTCTGGCCCAAACTCATCGCCAACCGCCGTCCGGAGTAGCGTCAGCCCATGGGAGAAATGATCGAAGTCGCGCGCTCCAGCGTCCAAACATGGGAGTGCGATCAGATGGGCCACATGAACGTCCAGTTCTACGTCGAGAAGGCCGATGAAGGCCTCGCCGCGCTCGCCGCGGCGTTGGGCCTCAGCGCGCGAGCCCAACGCAGCAATTTCGCCGCCCTCACGCCGCGCGAGCACCACATCCGCTTCCACCGCGAACTGCGCCCCGGCGCGCCATTCGTCGTCAAAGGTGGCGTGATCGACACCAAGCCCGAAGGTTTGATCGTCTACGAGGAAATGCAAAACGCCGCGAACGGCACGGTCGCCGCCACCTTCGTCACACGCGCAGAGTGGTGCGAGGTCGAAACGCGCGGCGGACTGCCTTTGCCGGTCAACGCCATCGCCAAGGCCGACCCGCTCACCATCCCGCTGCCACCGCATGGCGCGCCGCGCGGCCTCGACATGGCGCCACAACGTCCCGCGCCGAGCCTGAAAGAGGCTGAAGACCTCGGCATGGTCTCGACCTTCCGCGGCACGGTCCTCAGCGAACATTGCGACGCGACCGGCTATCTCACCATGCGTCACTATATGGGCCGCGTATCGGACGGCATCCCGAACCTGATCGCGCAAACACGCGGCGAGGATCGCTCGACAAGCCGCATCGGCGGCGCAGCGCTGGAATACCGCTTCATCTACCGCATGCCCGCGCGCGAAGGCGATTTGCTGGTCCTGAAAAGCGGTCTCAAATCCATCACCGGCAAGACCTACACCTGGTGCCACTGGCTGTTCGACGGCGAGTCCGGCGAAAACATCGCCACCGCCGAAGCGATCGCGATCTCGATGGACCTCGTCGAACGCAAAGCGATCGACATACCGCCCGACATGCGCGCGAACCTCGAACGCCTGGTGATCCCAGGCCTCTCTGTCTAACGACGCACGGGTCTGCCCTCTCCCGCCCGAGGGCGGGCGAGGGGAGATTTACTTCGCTTCTTCCTGACCGCGGCTGATGCGGAACACGTGCCCGTCGGGATGGCGCACATGCATCTCGCGCCCCCACGGCTCATCCGTCGGCGCCTTCGTCACTTCGATCCCGCGCGCCAAGCAGGTCTGATGGATCGCATCGACGTCATCCACCCAGATCGACATCCACACACCCTTATCCAGCGCGTCGTCCGTCGTCGTCGGCTGGTCGCTCTTACCGCGCCCGCCTTGCGCGTTCAGGCACAAGAAAATCTCGCAGTGTCCTGAACAGACACCGCCGAATGTCGGCGGCGCCCCCCAATCCCAACCCTTCGTCCAACCCAGCTTTTCGAACCAAGCGAACGACTCTTGCATGTTCGAAACGTTGAGAATCGGCGTTAGACCCTTCGCCAGCACGAGCAGCTCCCGACAGTGAGAGCGCTAGTCTATCACGCCCCGGCGGGCTCAGACATTCGCGCGACGGTTCGCGATATCGGCGACCGCGCGAATTTCGTGGCGAACGAGTTCGGGAAATTCCATCGGCAGGAAGTGGCTGGCGTCGCCCACGCGCACGACAGTGATGTCCGGCCGGATCTTGAGCAACGCCTCGATCACAGGCTCCGAACAGGTCGACCGCTTCGCGCCCACGATCAGCGTCGTCGGACAGCGCAAATTGCCAAGCTCTTCCCAAACGTCGAGCGGGCCGGCGCTGTAGTTCGCGGCCTCCCATCCCGGCGTACAGGCAAGTCGCACTTGGCCCTCTTCAAGATAGTCCACGGTGCCGCCCTCGACATAGTCGCGCACCACGCCTTCGGGCCACGTGCGAAACGCGCCTTTGCCGCGATAAGCGTCGAACATCGCGTCCGGCGTCGGCCAGATGCTGCGCCGGCGCTTGGCCTGCGCCACCATCGGAAACATCCGGTCGCCCAGACCCAGCGCACGCATGATCCGCAGCCATCGCAGATCGCGCTGCGGCACGATCACCGGCTCGATCAGCACCAGCCCCGTCGCCCAATCCGGCCGCGCCAGCGCTGCCATCAAGCTCACGGTCGCGCCCATCGAGTGCCCGACCAAAATCTTCGGCCGCCCGTCGATCTCCTGCAGCATGCGCAAGATGTCGTCGCGATAGATCATCCACGACGTCATGCCCTTGGGGTTCGCGGCCAACGTCGTCTTGCCGTGCCCCCGCAGATCGGCCGCATAAAGCCGCAGTTCGTCCGCAAGTCCCGCGAGCAACGTGCGATAGGTCAGCGCGTTGAATCCGTTCGCATGCGAAAACAAAAGCGACGCCGCGCGCGGATCGGCCTTCTCCCAAGCGAGCACCGACGTCTCGCCGTCCCACGACTTGAGCGACCGCCGCTCAGGCCAATGCACAGCCTCGCGCGGCGCGTCGGTCGCATCGACCGCCACGCGCTTCGCGAAATGCGTTGCATGATCCTGAATCAGTTGCATCGCGCGCAGTGTGCCAGCCCCGCGCGACCGAACAAAGACACAAAGGCCGCACGCAATCGCTTGCGCGCGGCCTTTGAACGCCGTTCAAAAATTCAAACGAAAATCAGTCTTTCGCGCGTGTCATGGCGAGCGTCGCCTGGCGCCCGATCGAACCATTTGTGATGCGCGTGAACGCCAGCGTCATCTGATCCGCGCCTTTCAGCGTGCGGTCATAAACGGTCACGTCCCACTGCCCGTCGTCGCCGATCACGAGCTGCGAGATCGACAGCGTGTCGCCCGACAGGCGCGCCCACGTCGTCTTCTTGCCCTCAAGCGCATAGCCCGATTTCAGATCGACGAAGAGCCCCGCGGTCTTGCCGCGCTTGAAGGTCAGATACGACGTCTTGACCTTCGACTTCGACATGTCCGTGATATCGGAGGACATCGTCGTCCAGCTGATCTTGAATCCGTCGGCCGCCTTCTCGATGATCACTTCGGAGTCGCGAGCCTGCGTGGCGACCGGCTTCGCAACGCCTTGCGTCGCCTGACCGGTGCCGACCCAGCGGCCGTAGAAATCGTCGATCTTGCGGTCTGCGGCCTGAACCGCCGATGCCAGCGACAGCGCGACAAAGCCAAGCGCCAATGCGATGCGCATGAATGAATATCCCTGAGTGAGTTTGGCCGCCCCGAGCCACGAACGGGACCCATCAAATCACGGGGGCCCCGTCTCCTGCAACGGCTGAGAGGCCTAGTTAACTTTCGCCGGGCCCTTCAACAGGCTGAGCTTGATCGCCCGCACAATCCGGCTGTTTTCAAAGCGGGTAAAGCGCACGTCCATGCCCTTCTCGGTCAACGTCCGGTCGTATTGGACCACATAGTAATTCCCGTCTGGGGCGACTGAGATCTGCACCATGCTCAGCGTATCGCCATTGATGACAGCCCACGCCGTATCTGCGCCGAGGTTCAGGTCACCCGACGTCACGTCGCGAAACACCGTCGGCTTGTCCGACGGACGGAACGTCTGCACATAGGTCTTGGTGTCGGCCTCTTTCGGCAGTTCGTCGCCTTCGAGCTTCAGCGTCGACCATTCGATCGAAAACCCGCCTTCCGCCTTTTCCGGACGGATGACGACCTGACTGAAGCGCGTCATCTTCCCTTGGTCGCCGTGCGCCGCGTCGCCGGGCACAGGCTCTTCCGACCCGTGGCCGAGATAGACGCCGTAGAAGTCGGAGATCTTCCGGTCGGCCGCCTGGGCCGCCGCCGAAAAGGCAAACATCAGAAGAACGGAAAGAAAGACGGCGCGCATAGCGAACACCCCTGTTGAGTCGGCGCAGATTACACGCCGCACCGGCCGGGAAAAGGGGCACGACCGCACATGAGTGTAGAACACCCGCAACCCATGAGTGCGTCCCGTCACCAATGCCGCCAAAACAAAGGGCGCGGCCGATGCAGCCGCGCCCTTCATTCAAGTCGTAGCAGCCTTAGGCGGCTTTCTTCGTCGCCGGCGCAAAGCGGCCATAGAACGTGTCGCCCTTTTCGGCCATGTCGCGCAGCAGTTTACCCGGCAGGAAGCGCTTGCCGTATTTCTGCGCCAAGCGGTCACAGTCTTCGACAAATTTCTTCGTGCCGACCGTATCGATGATCGAGAGCGGCCCGCCGGTATAAGGCGCAAAGCCCCACCCCAGGATCGCCCCGACATCCGCTTCGCGCGGATCGGTCACGACCTTCTCTTCGAAGCAACGCGCCGCTTCGATCGCCTGGCGATAGAGGAAGCGCTTCTTCAATTCGTCGACCAGCTCCGGCGTGGACGACGTGATCTTGAACTTCACGATGTCCTTCAACCCCGGCCACAAACGCTTCTTCCCGCCCTTGTCGGCCGGATAGTCATAGAAGCCCTTGCTGTTCTTGCGCCCATAGCGGCCGAGCTTGGCCACCATCGTCTCGATCAGCGTGTCGGCGGGACCGGACTCGTACTTGTCGCCCAGATCCTTCTTCGTCTGCTCGCGCACCTTGTAGGCAAGATCGAGCGCCACGTCGTCCGCCAACTCAAGCGGCCCACGCGGCATCCCGGTCATGCGCCCGACATTGTCGATGATCGCCGGCGCAATGCCTTCCGCCAGCATCTCTTGGCCTTCGCCCACATAAGTGCCGAAGCAGCGCGAGGTGTAGAACCCGCGCGAGTCGTTGACCACGATCGGCGTCTTCTTGATCTGCTTCACATAATCGATCGCCACGGCAAGCGCATAGTCGCTCGTCTTCTTGCCCATGATGATCTCGACCAGCTGCATCTTGTCGACCGGCGAGAAGAAGTGAACGCCGATGAAATTCTCCGGCCGCTCGCTGGCTTCGGCCAGACCCGTGATCGGCAAGGTCGACGTGTTCGAACCAAACACCGCCTTGTCGGTCAGATGCACTTCCGTCTTCTTCGTAACGTCGGCCTTGATCTCGCGCGTCTCAAACACCGCCTCGATGATGAGATCGCAACCCTTCAGATCAGCGTAGTCCGTCGTCGGCTTGATCAACGAAAGCAGCTTCGTCTTCTTGTCTTCCGTCGACCGCCCCTTCGAAATCTGCCCGTCGAGCAGCTTCGTCGAGTAGGCCTTGCCCTTCTCCGCATCCTCGATCGACCGGTCGAGCAGCACGACCTCCATGCCGGCGTTGGCCGACACATAGGCAATGCCCGCCCCCATCATGCCTGCGCCAAGCACGCCGAGCTTCTTGACCGAAGTCGCCGGTACATTCGCTGGACGCCGCGCGCCCTTACCCAAATCCTGCATGGACAGGAACAGCGAACGGATCATGTTCCGCGACGCCGGATCCATCAGCAGCTTCGTGAAGTACCGCGCCTCGATGCGCAAACCCGCATCGATCGGCACCGACAACCCTTCGTATACGCACGACAGGATGTAACGCTGCGCCGGATAGTTGTTGTACGAGGTCTTGCGATAGAGCGCGTTGCCCATCGTGAACACGGTCGAAGCGCCCTTCTCGTTCGGCAACCCGCCCGGCACTTCAAAGCCCTTCTTGTCCCAAGGCTGCACCGCATCCGGCGTCTCCTTGATCCAGCGCTTCGCCTCGTTCAGCAGTTGATCGGCCGGCACCACCTTGTGCACGACCTTCTGCGCCAACGCCGTCTTCGGGTCGAGCGACGTGCCCTGCATGATGAGGCCCAGCGCATTCTGCGCGCCCATCAGGCGCGGCAGACGCTGCGTCCCGCCGCCGCCCGGCAGCAACCCGACCTTCGACTCCGGCAGACCGAGTTGGATCTTCGGATTGTCCGCCACGACGCGGTAATGACACGCGAGCGTCACTTCCAACCCGCCGCCCAGCGCCAAGCCGTTGATCGCAGCCACGATCGGCTTGCCGCAGGTCTCAAGCTTGCGGAACAGAATGTTGAATTGCATCACGCCGTTGTAGCGATCGCGAACGCGGTCCTCTTCGCTCTTTGCAGCCCCGCCCGAACCGCTCGCCGTGCTCTCCATCTCGTCGAGCGCCGCGCCCGCGCAAAACGCGTTCGACTTGCCCGACGTGATGATCGCGCCCTTGATGCCCGCATCCGTCGATATCTTCTGGATCGCCGTCGCGAGGTCCTTCAGAGCGATATTCGACAGTACGTTCATCGTGCGATCCGGATCGTCCCACGTCAGCGTGACGATGCCGTCCGAATCTTGATTCCACTTGAAAACAGTGAGTTCCATGGGATGTCCTCAGCCTTAGACGCGTTCGATGATGGTGGCGGTGCCCATGCCAGCGCCGACGCACAGCGTGACAAGCCCCGTGCGCAGGTTGCGCCGCTCGAGCTCGTCCAGGACCGTGCCCAAGATCATCGCCCCGGTGGCGCCCAGCGGATGCCCCATCGCGATGGCGCCGCCGTTCACGTTCACCTTGTCGTGCGGAATGTTGAGGTGTTTCATAAAGCGCAACACCACCGAAGCGAACGCCTCGTTGAGCTCATAGAGGTCGATGTCCTCGACCTTCATGCCCGCGCGCTTCAGAACCTTCTCGGTCACATAGGTCGGACCCGTCAGCATGATCGAAGGTTCGGACCCGATCGACGCAAACGCACGAATGCGCGCCCGCGGCTTCAGGCCGGCCGCCCGGCCCGCTTCTTTCGTGCCCAACAGCACCGCCGCCGCGCCGTCGACGATGCCCGACGAATTGCCCGCGTGATGCACGTGATTGATCTGTTCAACCTCCGGATAGCGCTGCTGCGCCACCGCATCGAACGCAAACTCGCCCGGCATCTGGAACGCAGGCTGCAGCGAGGCCAGCGACTGCATCGTCGTGTCCGGCCGCATATGCTCGTCGCGGTCCAGGATGGTCAGACCGTTGATGTCCTTCACCGGCGTGACCGACTTCTTGAAGTAGCCGTTCTTCCACGCGTTCGCCGCGCGCTTCTGGCTCTCGACCGAGAACGCGTCGACGTCGTCGCGAGAAAATCCTTCCAGCGTCGCGATCAAATCGGCGCCGATGCCCTGCGGCGAGAAATAGCTCTTGATCGCAATCGCGGGATCCGTCGCCCAAGCGCCGCCCGAAGCGCCCATGCCGACGCGGCTCATCGATTCAACGCCGCCACCGATCGTCATGTCGGACTGACCCGACATCACCTGCGCCGCCGCCATGTTGCAGGCCTCGAGTCCCGACGCGCAGAAGCGATTGATCTGCACGCCCGCCACGCTCTCGTCGTAGTCGGCGTTCAAGACCGCGATCCGCGCGATGTTCGAACCCTGCTCGCCGACCGGATCGACGCAGCCGAAGATCACGTCGTCGACTTTCGACGTATCAAGGTTATTGCGGTCGCGGATGTTGCGCAGCACCTGGCTGCCCAATTCCAGCGCCGTCACTTCATGCAACGCGCCGTCCTTCCGGCCTTTGCCGCGCGGCGTGCGCACGGTGTCGTAGACGAAACACTCGGTCATGTTATTCCTCCATGTATCCAAACTGAAAATGTCAGGCTTTCTCCAAGGCCGCCTGCATCAACGCGACCAACCTGGTCTCGCCCGCAGCCTTCAATCCTTCGATGACACGCTCGCGCTCTTCGCGCGGCTTGTTCTGCGATAACTTGGCTTTGCCTTCGATCCGCGCGATCGGCATGCGAAACGTCACGATCCCGCGCGGAAGACTCTCGCGCATCTGCGCCTTCAACTCGTCAAGCGACCAACCGTTGGGCCGCGTCCCCTCATACCGCTCGACCATCTGCGCCAGATGCTGAAGCTGATGCCCCTCCAAAACGGCAGGCACGCCAGTGCAATGCACCGCCGCGTAGTTCCAAGTCGGCACGTTGCTCGTGCGGTCCGAGTACCAAGTCGGCGACACATAAGCGTGCGGCCCCGAAAAGACGACCAACGCCTCCGACCCAAACAACCCCACATGCGGATTAGCCCGCGCGACATGCCCATAGAGCGTACCGAATGAACCCTCATCCCGCGAAAGCATCAACGGAATATGCGTCGCAAATAACCCGCCCGCCCCGCTGCCGATAACGACGCCAAAATCGCACGCATCAATCAGATCGTGCTGGGACGCGAGGTCATCGACGACAAAATGCTTCGGGACGTACATGACTAGCCCTCGCCGCTCTTATCCTCCCCCGCT
>JAWXBY010000156.1:0-34938 GCA_034440355.1 Alphaproteobacteria bacterium | reverse complement strand
TCTCGACCTTATGCTGCCCGACATGGACGGCCTCGACGTCTGCAAGGCCCTTCGCGTGCGGAATCAAACGCCGATCCTGATGCTCACCGCGCGCGGTGACGCGATGGACCGCGTCGTCGGACTCGAGATGGGCGCGGACGACTACCTGCCGAAACCCTTCGAACCGCGCGAGTTGTTGGCAAGATTGCGCGCCATCTTACGTCGCGCTCACACGTCCGCGCCGGCCAATGTGCTGCAATTCGGCCGCCTCGAGATCGACAAAGACGCGCGAGAAATCCGCATCGACGGCGCGCCGCGCACGCTGACGAGCTATCAATTCGCGTTGACGCTCGCGATGGCCGAACGGGCAGGGCGCGTGCTGTCGCGCGACACACTGTTCGACCTCGTCAAAGGTGAATCGATCGAAGCCTTCGACCGCTCGATCGACGTTCACATCTCGCGCATCCGCGCCGCGATCGAAGACAACCCGAAAAAGCCGCGCCGCGTCATCACCGTCCGCGGCGCCGGCTACGTCTTCGCGAAGGCGCAGGAATGAGAGCCGTCTTCAACCGCCTGTTCGTCAAAGTGTACCTGACGATCATCGGCTCGCTGCTGCTTGTCGTGATCGTATCGGCCATCGTCTGGCGAAACGGTCCCGAGATGGAGACGGCGCGCAGCGCCTTCGAAATGGCAAGCGGCGTCGCGATGGCGGCGCTCGCCGACCCCGGCGCACCGCCGGCCGAGCAGCAAAAGGCCGTCGAGCGTCTCGCGGGCCTTCTGAAGGCCGACCTCGCCCTCTACGACAAACAGGGAGTCCTAATCGGCGCGGCAGGCCGCCCATTGCCGTCGCTCGACGACATCGACGGCGCCGAGCACGGCCTCGGCCGCGCACGCGGTCCGGTGTGGTCGTTCCGCTTCACCGATGCGCGCACCATCGTCGTCCGTTTGCCGATCGAAAGCCATCGCGGTGGCGTCGGCTTCTTCGGACTCTTGGCCCTCATCGCGCTGCAGCTCGCGATCGCCTCGTACCCTGTCGTCCGCGGTCTGACCCGCCGCCTCGAACGCCTCCAGCGGGGCGTCGAGTCGTTGGGTGCAGGCGACCTCACATCGCGGGTCAAGGTCGAAGGCAAAGACGAAGTCGCGCGCGTCGCCGAAAGCTTCAATCGCGCCGCCGCCCGCATCGAAGAACTCGTCGGCGCGCACAAGCTTCTGCTCGCCAACGCGTCGCACGAACTGCGCACGCCGCTCACGCGCCTGCGCCTCGGCGTCGAATTCCTGAAGGACAAGGCCGATCCCGACCGCAAGGCCGACCTCGAACGCGATATCGCCGAACTCGATCAACTCATCGATGAAATCCTGCTCTCCAGCCGCCTCGATGCACTAACCGGTCTGGAGCACGTCGAAGACGTCGATCTCTTGGCGCTCGCCGCCGAAGAAGCCTCGCGCTTCGAGCACGCAAGCGCGTCCGGCACGCCCGTCGTCGTCAAGGGCGACGCGCGCTTGCTGCGCCGTCTGGTCCGCAACCTGATCGAAAACGCCGAACGCCACGGCGCGCCGCCCATCGAGATCGAAGTCGAACCGGTGGCAAACGGCGCCGCCCTCCGCGTCCTCGACCACGGCCTGGGCGTCGCCGATGCCGATCGCGAGCGCGTCTTCGAACCCTTCTTCCGCGCAAGCGCCGCAGGCGAAGCGCGCCCCGGTGCGGGGCTCGGCCTTGCTCTCGTGCGCCAGATCGCACGTCGTCATGGCGGCGACGTGAGAGCTGTTCGCGACGGCAGCGGACGTAACGGCTTCGCCGTCTCCCTGTGAATCCCCCGCTGCCCCGGTTGCGGCTATCTCACGGCAAAGCTACGGTGCCGCGAACAAGGCGGCCTAAAAGCCGTCGAAGATATTCGACAAGGGCGGAACGAACTTCATGGGCACGGAGAACACGCGTCTTCTATTGGTCGCGGCGGCAGTAGCGCTCGTCATGCTGATCCCGGTGTTGGGATCGCGCTTCGGGGGACCGCCGACGACGGTCACCAACGTCGTCGAAGGGACGGAGCCGGTCGACGTCACCGGCTCGCAGGCGCGCCAGAAACGTCTCGCCGCCGCCTCCGCCGTCGACGCCGCGCGCGTCACCGGCGCCGACGGCGAGCCCGAGAACTGGCTCGCCCACGGCCGCACCTACGGCGAACAACGCTTCTCGCCCTTGAACAAAATCAACGCCGAGAATGTGAAGGACTTAGGGCTAGCCTGGACCTACGAAACGAACACGATCCGCGGCCTGGAGGCTTCGCCCATCGTCGTCGACGGCGTGATGTTCGCGACCGGCTCGTGGAGCAAGGTCTACGCGCTCGATGCCAGGACCGGTCAAGAACTTTGGACCTACGATCCGCAAGTCCCCGGTGAGACCGCGCGCAAACCATGCTGCGACGTCGTCAATCGCGGCGTCGCCGTGTGGAAAGGCCGCGTTTATGTCGGCACGCTCGACGGTCGCCTCGTCTCGCTCGACGCGAAAACTGGCAAGCCCGTCTGGGACGTCAGCACCGTCGATCGCAACAAGCCCTACACGATCACGGGCGCGCCGCGCATCATCAAAGACAAGGTGATCATCGGCAACGGCGGCGCCGAACTCGGCGTGCGCGGCTACATCACGGCCTACGACACCGAAACTGGCAAGCAACTCTGGCGCTTCTACACGGTGCCTGGCGATCCCCGGGCGCCCGTCGAAAACGAACATCTGAAGGCGGCGCTCCCGACGTGGAAGTCCGATGCGCAAGGCTGGAAATATTGGGAGGTCGGCGGCGGCGGCACGGTCTGGGACTCGATGGCCTATGACCCCGACCTCGACCTTCTCTACATCGGCACCGGCAACGGCAGCCCGTGGAGCCGCTATCTCCGCTCGCCCGGCGGCGGCGACAATCTCTATCTCTCCTCGATCGTCGCCATCAAACCCGACGACGGCACGATGGCCTGGTACTTCCAGGAAACGCCCGGCGACACGTGGGACTTCACCGCGACCCAACATATCATCCTGGCCGATCTCGAGATCGACGGCCAGGTGCGCAAGGCGCTCATGCACGCGCCGAAGAACGGCTTCTTCTACGTGCTCGATCGCGAAACCGGAAAGTTCATCTCGGGCAAGAACTACGTCCCCGTGACGTGGGCCAAGGGCCTCGACGAAAACGGACGGCCGATCGAAGACCAGTCGTCGAACTATCGCGACGGGCCGAAGATGGTGCAGCCCTCGCCCCACGGCGGCCACAACTGGCAACCGATGGCGTTCAATCCGCAGACGAAGCTCGTCTACATCCCGGTTCAGCTGACGCCGCAAATGTTCTTGGCCGACAAGAAGCGCGACGTGAAACTCGGCGTATGGAACACGGGCCTTGACCTTGGCGCGATCTCGTCGCTGACGATGAAGGCGCTGGCGGCCGGTCAGCCGCTGCCGCCGGCGGAAGGCTCGCTGGTCGCATGGGATCCGATCAATCAGAAGGAAGTCTGGCGCGCCAAGCACGCAACGTTCTGGAACGGCGGCCTGCTGACCACCGCCGGCAATCTCGTCTTCCAGGGAACGGGCGACGGTTTATTCCGTGCCTGGAAGGCCGACACCGGCGAAGAGATTTGGAAGATCGACGCCAAGACCGGCATTATCGCGCCGCCCGTGACCTACACCGTCGATGGCGAGCAATACGTCACCGTGCTGGCCGGATGGGGCGGTGTCGGTTTGACGCTCGGGCCGGAACCCGCAAACGCGATCCTCAAATACGGCAACGCCGGAAAGATCTTCGCCTTCAAGCTCGGCGGTCAGAAGACCATCGAAGCGGCGGAGAACCCGCGCCCGCCGATGGTCAAGCCGCCGGAAGAAAAACTCACCGCGGCGCTCGTCGCGAAGGGTGAAGGCACGTACCACCGCTATTGCTCCGTATGCCATGGCTTCTTCGCGATGGGCAGCGGCGTCGTGCCCGACCTGCGTTACTCCGCACCAGAGGTGTTCGCCCGCTATAAGGAAATTGTCCTCGACGGCGAACGCAAGGACACCGGCATGGCTTCCTTCGCCGACCAGATCAAGGAGGATGATGTGACGGCGATCCGCGCCTACGTCCTGCAAATGGCGAACGCGGCCTATGCGGCGGAACAGGCAGCCGCGACGGCTACGCCGGCGGCCCCCGCTGCGCCGGAGGTCCCGCCGACAAAGCCCTAAAGACGCGCATTAATACTTCGCGCCTTGCTGGCGTCACACGTCTAGGATACCAACGCGCCGCTCCACTTGTGTGGGGCGGCGCCCGTGTTTTTGGGCCGCGTATCGGATCACGACGATGGCAGATGGTGAGAGCAAACGGCCCGCGGCCGAAAAGCCGCGCGGATTTCGCGACCGGCTGGGAGCAGAACTCCAGGCCGAACGGCGCATGCTCGAAACGATCCGCGCGGTCTACGAATCCTACGGCTTCGACCCGCTGGAAACGCCCGCCATCGAATTCGCCGACTCGCTAGGCAAATTCCTGCCCGATCAGGACCGTCCGAATGAAGGCGTCTTCGCCTTCCGCGACGACGACGAACAATGGCTCTCGCTGCGCTATGACCTGACCGCGCCGCTCGCTCGCTTTGTCGCCGAAAACTACGACGCGCTGCCAAAGCCCTTCCGCCGCTACCAAGTCGGCCAAGTCTTCCGCAACGAAAAGCCGGGCCCCGGCCGCTACCGCGAATTCACGCAGTTCGACGCCGACACGGTAGGCACGGCCTCGATGCTCGCCGACGCCGAACTCTGCATGATGCTCTGCGACGTGATGGAACGGCTGGGCCTCGGCCAAGACAGCGTCGTCAAAGTCAACAACCGCAAAATCCTGAACGCCGTTCTCACCTCGATCGGCGCCACCACCGACGCCCAACGCCTCACCGTCCTGCGCGCGATCGACAAGATCGATCGCCTGGGGCTCGAAGGCGTGCGTCTCTTGCTCGGCCCTGGTCGCAAAGATGAATCGGGCGACTTCACGAAGGGTGCCGGCCTCGACGCCGCGAAGGTCGACCGGGCTCTCGCTTTCGTTGGCGCCGCCGCCAACAGCCGCACCGCCGTTTGCGACACCTTCGACCGCCTCGTCGGCGAAGACACGGAAGGTCGCGCCGGCGTCACCGAACTCCGCCAGATCGACGCCGCGCTGACAGGTGCAGGCTACGACGACACGCGCGTGATGTTCGACCCGTCCGTCGTGCGCGGCCTCGCGTACTACACGGGCCCCGTCATCGAAGCCGAACTCACCTTCCAAGTCCGCAACGACGACGGCCAACTCGTGCGCTTCGGTTCCGTCGCCGGCGGGGGCCGTTACGACGACCTCGTCACCCGCTTCAAGGGCGTGCAAGTCCCCGCGACCGGCATCTCGATCGGCGTCAGCCGCCTCCAAGCCGCACTCGCCGCCCGAGGCGCAGCGACAACGCAAGCGACCGGCCCCGTCGTCGTGTTGGTCATGGATAAGGACGCGACGTCGTCCTACGTCGCGATGGCGAAGGAACTGCGCGAAGCCGGCCTGCGCGCAGAAGTCTACGCCGGCACGTCCGGCATGAAGGCCCAGCTCAAATACGCCGACAAACGCCAAAGCCCCGTGGCCGTCATCGAAGGCAGCGACGAACGCGCGAAGGGCGTGGTGACGCTGAAGGACCTCGAACTCGGCGCCGAACGCGCGAAGGACATCAAAGACCGCGACGCCTGGGCCAAAGGCGCCGACGCCCAAGTCACCATCCCGCGCGAAAACCTGGTGGCCGAAGTGAAGAAGATCATCGCCGCGCAAAAGGTCCGCGCATGATCGCGACGCCGCCTTATGACGCGCCGACGTTGATCGCGCTTGAAGCGCAAACCGCGTCGCTGCTCGACGTCTTCCAAACCTATGGCGCCGAACGCATCGACCCGGCCATCGTGCAGCCCGCCGACGCGTTCCTCGACCGCATGGGCGAAGACCTGCGCCGCCGCACATATGTGTTTACAGGCCCCGACGGCACCGAACTCTGCCTACGCCCGGACCTGACGATCCCATCGTGCCAAGCCTACCTCGCACGAACGCCGAACGCAGATCGCGCGGCAAAACTCTGCTACGCCGGTCCCGTCTTTCGTCACGATCCGGCATCGCCCGACCGCCCGGGCCAAAGCTTCCAAGCCGGCGTCGAAAACATCAACGCCGCGAACCCTGCCGCCGCAGACGCGGAAGCCTTGATCCTGACCGAGAGCGCGCTCACGCGTACGGGCTTGAAGAACGTCGAAGTCACGGTCGGCGATCTCAGCATCTTCGCAAGCCTCCTCGAGTCGCTCGGCCTGACGCCGCAATGGGCCGAACGCCTGCGCCGCCACGTCTGGCGCCCCGCCTACATGGGCGATCTGCTGAAGCGCCTCACCGGCGAAGCCGCGTCCGCGAACGCGTTCCTCGCGCATGTCGGCGCGCTCCCCGCCGACGAAGCGCGCGCCGTGCTGCGCGACGCGCTGGGCCTCGGCGGCATCCGTCACATCGGCACGCGCACGATCGAAGAAATCACCGAACGCTTCCTCGAACAGGCGGCCGACGCATCGTCCGCGCGCCTGCCGCGCGCCACCGCCGATCTCATCTCGGCCTACCTCGCTGTCAAAGTGCCCGCCGCTGACGCCGTCGAAACACTGCGCAAACTCGCGCGCTCGGCCTCCGTCTCGCTCGACGCACCGATCTCGGCGCTCGAACGCCGCTTAGGCCTGATCGAACGCCACGGCTTCAATCTCGGACGCGCGACGTTCACCGCGCAGTTCGGCCGCAACATGGAATACTACACCGGCTTCGTCTTCGAGTTCCGCGCCGCACCGGCGCAGAAGCCGGTCGCCGGCGGCGGCCGCTACGACACGCTCTTGACCGCGCTCGGCGCGCCAAAGCCCGCGCCCGCCGTCGGCCTCGCTGTCTACGCCGAACGCCTGCTCGCCGCCCGCCGCGCGCAAGGAGCGGTCATATGAGCGCGCTCAACTTCGCCATTCCGTCAAAGGGTCGCCTGCAGGAACAAGCTCTCGCCTTCCTCGCTGACGCAGGCCTCCACGTCACGCAGTCGCGCGGCACGCGCGACTACGTCGCCGCGTTCAAAGGCATCGACAACGTCGTGGTCTCGCTTCTGTCGGCGGCGGAGATCGCGGACGAACTGCGCGCCGGCCGCGTGCATTTCGGCATCAGCGGCGAAGACCTTCTGCGCGAACACGGCCAAGGCGACGACCGAACCCACGTCGTCGAAAAACTCAGCTTCGGCCGCGCCAACGTCGTCGTCGCCGTCCCGCGCGCCTGGATCGACGTCTCGACGATGGCCGACCTAGACGACGTCGCCTCAGCGTTCCATCTGCGTCACCACCGCCGCCTGCGCGTCGCGACGAAGTATGTAAACCTGACCCGCGCCTTCTTTGCGCGCCACGGCCTCGCCGGCTATCGCATCGTCGAAAGCCTCGGCGCCACCGAAGGCGCGCCCGCGGCCGGCACGGCGGAGGTGATCGTCGACATCACCACGACCGGCACGACGCTCGCCGCGAACGAACTGAAGATCCTCGACGATGGCCTGATCCTGGAAAGCCAAGCCGTCCTCGCGGCCAGCCTCCACGCATCGTGGTCCGATCCCGCACGCCAAGCCGCACGCGCCATCCTCGAACGCATAGCCGCCCGCGCGATGGCCAAAAGCGCACAGATCATCCGCGTACGGATGGATCACGGCGTCGAAGCCGCGCTCCCCGCACTTGAACGCACACTGGGCGCCACGATCCTCTCCCGCTCGGCCGGCGGCGAAGCCTCGATCCTGATCCCCGACGCAAACCTCTCGACCGCCATCGCCCTCCTGCGCGGAACCGGCGCGCAAGGCACCGTCTCGTCGCAAAAAGCCGACTACGTCTTCACCCCGGAAAACCAACTCTTCGCAAAACTGCAGGCGAAACTCTCCGGCGCCTAACCACTCTATTGGCCGGGCTTGACCCGGCCACCCAGTGGCCGCGCGTCTGCGCGGGCCGAGAGACCCTCTCAATTCAAAATTTCATTGACGAAGCTGTCGCGTTTTCAGCGCGCACGGACGTGCGCGCACTGGGTGGCCGGGTCGCGCTTCGCTTGCCCGGCCATGACGAATAGGGGAGTGCGAGCGCGACCGGACAGCTGTGGCCAACGCGGACTATGACACCAAGACGCCTGCGGCGCGCCGGCGCTCAATGCGTCAGCGTGCGCGTCCACCACTGACTGGCGACGTGCAGCTTCTTCGCTTCAAGCCACCGCACCGCGCGCTCATCGCGCGCAGCCGCAACGGCGATGATCTGCACCGCGCCGCGCGCACGTCCTTCGCTCATGACGGCGTCGATCAGCGCCGACGCCGCGTCGTCCGCCTCCGCCCCTTCGACCACGACGAAATCGTCGATCAGCACCGTCTTGCCGCCCGGTGAAAACACCGGCGGCGCATCCTGAATGACGCCGATGATAAAACCGAGAAACCGGCCGCCGCTTTCGGCAATGCGCGCGACGACGTTGGGTTGCCCCACTTGATGCGTGAAGAACGCCGGCGTCATCTGCGCGGCGGCTTCGCTGGGCCGCCACATCACCGGCTCGAACATCTCAAGCTGCTTGCGCTTGTCAGCCATGACCAGCGTCATCTGCTGAACGTCCGCCGCCGACGCGGGCCTGATGCTGATTGTCATGTTTAGACTCCCGCCATCGCGCCGCGCACGCCGACCTTCCGCCCGGCCGGATCAATCAACACGCCCGGATTCATCAATCCGTTAGGATCGACCGACGCCTTCGCCGCGCGCAAAGCCTCGGCGAACAACGGCGGACACTCGCGCGTGTAGCCGGGCCGGTGATCGCGCCCGACGGCGTGGTGATGCGTGATCGTGCCCCCGGCCGCGACGACGACATCGTTCGCCACCGCTTTGATCTCTTGCCATTGCTCCAGCAGCGCCGTCATGCGCCCCAACGCCTGGAAGGTGTAGTAAGGGGCAGGCCCATCCGGATACGCATGCGTAAAGCGGCACGTCACCATGCCGGGCTTCCCCGTGACGCGCTTCAGGATATCGCCGATGCGCCGCGTGACCTCGGCGTGGAAGGCAGGGAAGCGATCCCAAGTAACGGCCGTTTCGAACGTATCGACGATCACGCCCATCGGCACCAGCACTTCGCGATAGAACGGCGCACGCAAGAACGCGTTGCGCCATGCGCCCGCCGCGCCTTCGCGATGTTGCCCCTCCGACATCGTCGGCGGCGCATCGACCACGCCGCCGTGATCGCGCACAAGCTCCAGCGCACGCGCGAGTTTGGTATCTTGCGCGTGATCCGCGCTCTCGAACGCCAGCACGAGCAGCGACGCCGACCCATCGCCCGCACCCGTGCCCAACGCTTCCTGCGCATCGATCAAGCGGCAATTCGAAGGATTGAGCCCCGATTGCGCCAAGGCACGCACGGCCTCAGCGCCTTTCAGAAAGTCGGTAAACTTCACCGACGCTGAGGCACGAAACTTAGGCGTATCCTGCAAACGCACCCACGCTTCGGTGATGACGCCCAAAATCCCTTCCGAGCCGACGAATAACCGCTCCGGCTGTGGCCCCGCGCCCGAACCCGGCAATCGCCGCGTCTGCATCAGCCCGGCTGGCGTCACAACACGGAGCGCCTGAACGAAATCGTCGATATGCGTATAGAGCGTCGCATAGTGCCCGCCCGACCGCGTCGCGATCCAACCGCCCAGCGTCGAGAATTCGAAGCTCTGCGGGAAATGCCGCAAGGTCAAACCATGCGGCTTCAACTGCGCTTCGAGATCGGGACCAAGCGCGCCCGCTTGAATACGCGCCGCGCGGCTCGTCTTGTCGATCTCCTCGACCTTGCCCATGCGCGTCATGTCGAGCGAGATCACGCCCGCATAGCCATCACCCACATCGCACTCGACGCCGCCACAAACGCTCGACCCCGCGCCGAACGGAATGACGGCCGCGTTCTCGCGCGCCGCCCAGTCCAGCACGGCGAACACATCGCTCTCGCTTTCCGGATACGCGACAACGTCGGGCGGGCAGGGCACCTGCCGCTGAAACATCCGCACATAGTCCGGGAACGACTTGCCGTAAGCGTGCACCAACCGCTCATGCGGCGCGCTCGTGCAGATGCGCGAAAGAACCGAAGGCGGTAGGAGGCGAGACGCCCGCAAGTCGAACTCGCTCTCCTTCGGCGCCGGCCGCAACACGAGATTGCTGCCGAACCGTTGCCCGAACACGCGCGCGAGAAATACCGCCTCCTCGTCGCTGACGGTTTGATCCTCGCGACCCCAACCCCAAAATTTGCGTCGCGCCGTCATGTCAGCCTCAGGGTGTGGTCGTGGTTGGCGCAGGCTCAGTTGCCGGCGGCTCTGCAGCCAGCGGTGCGGCGGCCGGCGCACCGGGGAACACGACCGTCTGATATGGCCCCGTCGGCTTGTCATCGGGCCCGAAAGGACCCGGCACCTTGTTTGATAGCGGGGTGAGGCTCTTCAAATACGCAGCCATCGCCAGCGCATCTTCCTCGGTGAGCTTTGAGTACCAGCCATACGGCATGATCGGTATCAGCTGCCGCCCATCCGGCCTCATACCCTGGCGGATCGCCTTGGCGATATCGGCCTCGCTCCATTTGCCGAGCCCGGTCGCGTCGTCCGGCGTCAGGTTGGGCGGAAAGAAGATGCCGACGTTCGGCATTTCGAAGCCGACGTTACCCCCGCTCAACAGCTTGTCCATCTCGGGCTTGCCCAACATCACGCCCGGCGTGTGGCAGTCGGCGCATGCGCCGGCCATGACCAGATACTCGCCGCGCTTGACCTTATCTTCGCCGCCAGGCGCCGAAGGTCCGCCGCACGCCGCGAGCAACCCGCCCATCGCCACCACCGCGCCCAACATCCTCAGGCCACCACCGTAAGCGCTCACGATCCCTCCAGTTTCTTCGTCCGTTCAGTGCCCGCGTTGATACGCTCGCCCGACGCCGGAAACAACGTCCCCGATTTGCGCGTTGAACGCGCTTGGGCCAATGTGGCGGAAGAGGAAACGAACAGAAAACAAAGGGCGATAAAATGACCGCCGACAGCGCCACGAGCGCCCCCGCTCAACCAGGCGAACTTTCGACGAACTACAAGATCTACGCGCTCGGCCTGTTGGTACTGGTCTACATCTCGAACTACGCCGACCGCATCCTGCTCGGCATTTTGCTGCCGGCGATCAAGGCGGAGTTCAGCCTCACCGACACCGAACTCGGATTTTTGCACGGCACGGCGTTCGCGATCTTCTACGCGACGCTCGGCGTTCCCATCGCCATCTACGCCGACCGCGGCAACAGAAAGCTGGTCATCGTCGCTGCGACCGCCATGTGGTCTGCCATGACCGCGCTGTGCGGTATGGCGCAGTCGTATTGGCAGTTGGTGTTCGCGCGCATCGGCGTCGGCGTCGGCGAGGCGGGCTCCAATCCGCCGTCGCACTCGATCATCTCGGACCTCTTCACGCTGAAATATCGCGGCACCGCGCTCGCAATCTTTTCCCAGGGCGTATCCCTCGGGATCGTGGTGGGCCTGTATGGCGGCGCGCAAATCGCCGAAGCCTACGGCTGGCGAGTCGCGTTCTACGCCCTTGGCCTGCCCGGCATCCTGATCGCGTTGTTGGTGCTCTTCACGCTGGTTGAGCCGCGTCGCGGCGCCGCGGAGGCGCAGCCGCTCTCGGCCAACATCCCGACATTCGGCGAAACGATCCGCTTCATCGCCTCACAGCGCTCGCTCCGGCACATCATAACAGGCGCGACCCTAACGACGCTCGTCGGCTATTCGGGCGTCCTATGGTGGCCGTCGTTCATCGTCCGCTCGCACGGCCTAAGCCCCGCCGACATGAGCGCCTTCTTGGCGCTCGTCTTCGGCGTCGGCTCGGGTTTCGGCATCTTCCTCGGCGGTTATCTCTCGGATTATTTCGGCCGCCGCGACGTAAAGCTGATGCCGCGCGTCGTGACGGTTGCTACGCTCATCGGGCTGCCCTTCGGCGCAGCCATCTATCTGGTCGACAACTCGACGCTCGTCTTCCTGCTCATCGGCATTCCGGCAGCGGCCGGCGGCATGTATCTGGGGCCAAGCCTCGCCATGGCGCAAAGCCTCGTCGCCGTCCGCATGCGCACGGTCGCCTCGGCGCTCTTCCTCTTCATCATCAACCTGATCGGCATGGGGCTGGGCTCCGTCGTAATCGGCGGCATGAGCGACGCGTTGACGCCGCAGTACGGCCAGGACGCGCTACGCTACACGCTGTTGATCGTGATGGTGTTCAATGTCTGGGCCGCCTATCACTTCTGGCGCGCAGGTCGCTACATGGAAGCGGATCTAAAGCGCGCGTTGGACGCGTCCGCATAGGCTTGCATGCGAAACGAACCCACCTTCCGCGACGACGCCATCGCAAAAGTCACGTCGCGCGAACGCGCCCGTTTCGCCGCCGCCAATCCAAAGTCGGCGGCTCTCGCGGCGGAAGCAAAGACCTCGCTCTTCGGCGGCGTCCCGATGCACTGGATGGCCGACTGGCCGACGCCGTTTCCGCTGTTCGTCGCAGGAGCGAACGGCGCGCGCTTCAAAGACATTGACGGCCACGACTACGTCGACTTCTGCTTCGGCGACACCGGCGCGATGTTCGGCCATTCGCCGGCACCCGTCGCCGAAGCGATCCGCGCACAAGCCACGCGCGGCTACACGACGATGCTGCCCGGCGAGGACGCCGTCTGGATCGGCAACGAACTCAAACGCCGCTTCGGCCTGCCGTATTGGCAAGTCACGGCGACAGCCACCGACGCTAACCGCTACGCCCTGCGCTGGGCCCGCGCCGTCACCGGCCGCGACAAAATCCTCGTCTTCGATGGCTGCTATCATGGCACGGTCGAAGAAACGATGGTGCGTCTGAAGGACGGCAAGACCGCCCCGCGCCCCGGCCAACTCGGTTCGATCGGCGACGTCGCGCGAACCACCGTGGTCGTTGAGTTCAACGACATCGCGGCCCTTCAACAGGCGCTCGCTACGCACGACATTGCCGCCGTTCTCGCCGAACCGGCGATGACCAACATCGGCATGGTGCTACCCATCGACGGCTTCCACGAAGCCCTGCGCGAGCTGACGCGCAAGACCGGCACGCTCCTGATCATCGATGAAACCCACACCATCTCGACCGGCCCCGGCGGCTGGACGCGCGCGTTCAACCTCGATCCCGACGTCTTTGTCCTCGGCAAACCGATCGCCGGCGGCATTCCATGCGCGGTCTTCGGCGTCACCGCCGACGTCGCGATGCGCATGGAACAAGCGCGCAGCAACGCCGCGTCCGACGGACACGGCCATTCCGGCATGGGCACGACGCTCTCGGCCAACGCCTTCGCGATGCACGCCATGCGCGCGAACCTCGCTCACGTGATGACGGACGCCGCCTACGCGCACATGATCCCGCTCGCCGAACGCCTGAGCGCAAACCTCAAGGTGCTGTTCGCGCACCACAGGTTAACGTGGTCGGTAACCCAAATCGGTGCGCGCTGTGAGTTTCAATTCTGCGCAAATCCGCCGCGCACGGGCCGTGAAGCAGAAGCGGCCTTCCATGATGCGCTCGAAAAGTGCATTCATTTGGCGCTTCTTAATCGGGGTGTAATGATTACCCCGTTTCACAATATGACCCTCATATGTCCTCAAACGCAGGCGGCCGATGTCGACCGCTTGGTGGCCGCGTTGGGCGACGTGATCGACGAGATCCTGAATGCTTGATCCAAAACAGAATGAACTCGACACCTTCCTGAAGAAACATCCGGACATCGAGCTCATCCACGTTATCCTGACCGACCCCGTCGGCATTCAGCGCGGCAAAGGCGTGCGCCCGCACGAACTGAAAGCGATCTACGAACAAGGCCGCGCCTTCCCCTCCTCAATCTTCTCGCTGACCGTGCTGGGCGAAGACGTGGAGGAGGCAGGCCTCCTCTGGGACATCGGCGATCAAGACTGCTTCGCCCACCCGATTCCGGGGACACTGAAGCGCACGCCGTGGCTCGACAAAACCGGCCAAGTCTTCCTGGCTTTCCGCGCCGACAGCGGCCCGGCCGCCGCTGCCGACCCGCGCCTGCGCCTCAGCGACATTTCCGAGCGTATGAAGAAGGATGGCCTCCACCCCGTCCTCGCCATCGAACTCGAATTCTACCTGCTCGACAAAGCCGCCGCCCGCGACGGCCGCATCATCCCGGCGCTCGCGCCCGGCGGGCTCTACAACGACCAGGTCCAGGTCTATTCGATCCAAGAACTCGACGATTTCGATCCGTTCCTGCGCGAACTCTATGCCGCCTGCGACGCGCAGGGCTTGCCCGCCGAAAGCGTCATCTCCGAATACGCACCCGGCCAAATGGAAATCACGCTGACCCACCGCGCCGACGCGCTCCAAGCCGTCGACGAGGCAATGCAGTACAAGCGCGTCGTCAAAGGCGTCGCGGAAAAGCACGGCATGATCGCCTGCTTCATGGCCAAGCCCTTCTCCGAAAGCGCGGGCTCAGGGATGCACATCCACCTGAGCCTCAACGACGCCAAGGGCAACAACCAGTTCACCAGCGACGCCCCGGAAGGCAACAAACTGTTGCACAATGCGATCGGCGGCATGGCCTCGACCATCAACGACTCGATGGCGATCTTTGCCCCGAACGCGAACTCGTACCGCCGATTCCGCCGCAACACCTACGCGCCGGTCGCGCCGACATGGGGCGTCAACAACCGCACGGTCTCATTCCGCATCCCCGCAGGCCCGCCGAAGAGCCGCCACGTGGAACACCGCATCTGCGGCGCCGACGCCAATCCGTACTTGGCGGCCGCCGCCGTTCTCGCGGCCATGCACCACGGCATCACGAACAAGATCGATCCCGGCCCCGCGACGACAGGCAACGGCTACGCAACGAAGGTCGAAGGCCTGACGCTAAACTGGTACGACGCCCTCGACGCGTTCGAAGACTCGAAATTCATCGCCGATTACTTCGGCGCCGATTTCGTAAAAATCTTCTCGGCCGTCAAGCGCGCCGAGTGCGAACGCTTCTTCGCGCAGGTGACCGACCTCGACTACCGCTGGCATCTGCGAACCGCCTAGGCGCGCAGCACCTTGAACAACCGCTTCACCGCCGCCTTGATGCGGTGAAGCCGCGCCGCATCCCGCGCCTGACCCGCCCACATCACGCCGAAATTCATCGCCCCGTTCAGCAGCACGGCAAGCTCCTCAGCCGGCATCGTCTGAAGCTTGCCCGCCGCCATGGCTTCGCGCACGCCATCGGTCAGATGGGCAAACCCCTGCGCATCCATCTCGTTCCAACGCGCCCAGCCCAATACGCTCGGCGCGTCCAGCACCAGAATGCGCCGCGCCTCCGCCCGCGCCATATAGTCCATCCACGCCTCGCAGCCGCGTTCCAGCGAAATCAGCGGATCCTTCGTGGCATCGGCCGCCGCAACGATCGCGACCGAAGCCTCGTCGTGCATCGCCAAGCAAACATCGGCGAAAAGCTCCGCCTTCTCCTTGTAGTGATGATAAAGCGCCCCACGCGTCACACCGGCAGCCGCTAAAATCTCGTCGGTACTCGTCGCCGCGTAACCTTGCGCGGCAAACAGTCGCCGCGCCGCCGCGATCAGGCTCGCCTTCGTTTCCGCTGTCCGCTCCGCATTTGTGCGCCGGGCCATGCCGCTCCTTGACAAACAGACTGTCAGTACGTAAAAACAAACTATCATCCTGTTTATGAAAGGGCAAGCGCCATGCGCTTCGTCGACCGCTACCCGATCATCGTCACGCCCAAGATGAAGGAATGCGCTACCTTCTACGCGCGCCACCTGGGCTTCACCATCGCGTTCGAATCGACCTGGTTCACACTGCTCTACGCCGAAGGCGAAACCGCCTCGATCGCCTTCATGACGCCGGATCATCCCTCCGCCCCGCCAGGGCCGGAGGTCTTCGGCGGCAAAGGCATGTGCATGGAACTGCAAGTCGAAGACGCGCGCGCCGCTCACGACGAGGCCAAAGCGCGCGGCCTGCCGATCACGCATCCGCTCACCGACGAACCCTTCGGCCAACGCCGCTTCGGCTTCTTCGATCCGTCGGGGCTCTGGGTCGACGTGGTGGAACAAATCGAATCGGCAAGGGGTTTCTGGGACAGCTACCTGCCGGCATGACCGGATGACTTTGCGCCGCGAAGGGCTACAGTGCCGCGCATCAGCGGAATCAATCCATGAAGCGTGTCGTGATCGTCGGCGGCGGGTATGCCGGAACCTCGCTTGCCCGTTCGCTCGATGCAGTGGCGGAGGTCGTGCTCGTCGAACCGCGCGACCGCTTCGTCCACAACGTCGCCGCGATCCGCGCGCTCGTCGAACCGGGCCTCCTCGACGAAATCGTCATCCCGTATGATCGCCTGCTGAAGCGCGGCCAAGTCGTCCACGACCGCGCGATCGCCATCGAAGGCGCATCCGTCAAACTCGCAGGCGGCGGCAGCATCGAGGGCGACATCATCGTCGTCGCAACCGGTTCGCGCTACGCCCGCCCCTTCAAACCTGAGGCGGAATCGGTGCCGTCCTTCGTCGCCGCCAGCCGCGCCAATCACCAAGCACTGGTCGCGGCAAAGACGGTGGCGGTCATCGGCGCCGGCGCGGTCGGCACGGAACTCGCCGGCGAAATTGCAGCCGCCTTCCCAGCCAAGAAGGTGACGCTGATCTCCGCCCACCCAACGCTGTTCCATGCTTACCCGCCAAGGCTCGGCCGCAAGCTCGAAGCGCAACTGAAGGCGATGCGCGTGACGTTACGCATGGGCGCGCCCGCCCGCCCGCCGAAGTCCAACGACACGCCGTTTGCAGGCCGCGTGGAAATGTCGGCGGGCGATCCCATCACGGCCGACTTGGTTTTTCCTGTCATGGGCGCAAGGCCCGTGAACGATGTCTTGCGCGCGCTGCCCGGCGTTACGCTGGACTCGCTGGGCCGCGCCGTCGTCGACGCATGGCTGCGACCGACGGACGCGCCGAATCTGTTCGCCCTCGGCGATGTCGCCGCCGCCGGCGACCTGATGACCATCGTCGCCATCAGCCGCCAGCAACCGTGGCTCACCAAAACCATTAAGGCGTTGATCGAAGGCAAAGCATTGGAGTCCCTGCCGGCCTACAAGCCCTGGTCCTCGCCGCCGATCCTGATTCCGCTGGGCGAAGCGGCCGGCGCCAGCGTCCTGCCGTTCACCAACAAAGGCGTCGTCGTCGGCAGCTTCCTGACCGCGTCGATCAAGGGGCGACAACTTTTCGTGCCGCGCTATCTCAAAGAATTCGGCTATGCCTGAGACTGATGGTATTTCATAACGCATGAAAGCTCTGATCGCGGGCGGCGGCATCGGCGGCATCACGGCCGCCTTATGCCTGTTGGATGCAGGCATCGAGGTTGAAGTCTACGAGCGCGCCGCCGCACTCGGCGAGGTCGGTGCAGGCATCCAGATCAGCCCGAACGGAGTAAAGGTGCTGCAGCGTCTTGGCCTGAAGCCAGCGCTCGACCGCATCGCCTTCCGCCCCGAAGCGCTCGAGATGCGCATGGGCACCTCGGGCACGAAACTCTTCGCCATCCCGATGCGCGACGTGGCCGAGCAACGTTTCGGCGCGCCGTATTATCACGTACACCGCGCGGACCTGATGAGCGTGCTGAGCAATGCCTTGCGCGAACGCGCGCCGCACGCCGTACGCTTGAACAAGAACCTCGCGGCATTCGAACAGGCGGGCAGGGGCATCCTCGCAACATTCGCCGACGACACCCCCGCCGACGGCGATGTGCTCATCGGCGCCGACGGCATCCACTCGCGCGTACGCGAACGCCTGTTCGGCGCAGAGAAGCCGCGCTTTACCGGCAACGTCGCCTGGCGCGTCGTGGTCCCGGCGACCGCTCGCCTCAAAGAGTTGGTGCCGCCAACCGCCTGCATCTGGGTCGGCCCCGGCCGCCACGCCGTCACGTATTATCTGCGCGGCGGCGGCCTCATCAATTTCGTCGGCGTCGTCGAACGCAACGATTGGCAAAACGAAAGCTGGACCGAACGCGGCGACAAGACCGAACTCGCGGCCGACTACGCAGGCTGGGCGAAACCGATTGAAGCCGTCATCGCCGACGCCGCCGAATGCTACCGCTGGGCTTTGTTCGACCGCGATCCGTTGCCGAAGTGGAGCGACGGCAACGTCGCACTGATGGGCGACGCGTGCCACCCGATGCTGCCGTTCCTGGCGCAAGGCGCGGTGATGGCGATCGAAGACGCCTGGGTCCTATCACGCAAACTCAAAGCGGCGACGAACGTGCCCGAAGCGCTCGCCGCCTACGAGGCCGAACGCAAACCGCGCACGACGCGCGTTCAACGCGGCGCACGCCGCCAAATGGGCCTCTATCACAAACGTGGATTGGCGGCGCAGCTCACGACATACGGGCCGATGTGGCTCGCCGCGCATCTCGCGCCGTCAGTCGTGCATTCGCGAAACGATTGGCTCTACCGCCACGACGTGGTCGCGGGCGCTTAAACGCGCCGCGCGACGTCGACCTGCAACAGACCGCGAAACGTCATCATATGCTGCCCGCGCGCCAAAGCCGCCGCGCGCACCTTGTTGAGCTTGCCGAACAGGGCGGGCTTCGCATCGGGGTTCAGCCGTTGCCAGCCTTCGGTCTCCGTCTCGCTCGGACCTTGGCTGACGACCTGAACAGCCTCGTTTTCCGGCACTTCCATCGACGTCCCGTCATTGAACAGAACGCGTATCATCGGCGCTTTAGCCATGTTTCAACTCGTGCGGGTTTGTGAGCCGCATCATGTCACGAACCGCCCGGCCACAACAACCGTGGCGTTCTCTGCGCAAACGCGTGAGGTTCCTCACGCATAGCAGCCTTGCGCGAATCCGCACTGGCGCGACGGTCCCCGATGCGCTCTGCTGCCCAAAGTCAGCTATTTCCTGAAAACACGATGGCGCCGCAGCATCTTCTGCTCATGCTCCTGATCTGCACGATCTGGGGCTTCAACTTCGTTGCCGCCAAAGTCGGCGTGGGCCAAATGCCCCCGCTGCTCTTCACCGGCCTGCGCTTTCTGATTCTGGCCGTGGTGCTGATTCCATTCCTGAAGCCCGCGCCGGGCCGTATGCGCGACGTCCTATTGATCGCCCTCTTCAACGGCGCGCTGAATTTCGGCCTCATGTTCATCGGCGTCGCGCTCACGGCAGCCTCGGTCGTCGCGGTCGTGGTGCAGCTCAACGTGCCCTTCGCGACGATACTGTCGATCGTGTTCTTGGGCGAAACCGTTCACTGGCGCCGCTGGCTTGGCATCGCGATGACATTCGCCGGCGTTATGGTGATCAGCTTCGATCCCCACGTCTTCGACTCGTTGACCGGCGTTCTCTTCGCGACCGGCGGCGCTTTGGCCGGCGCCATCGCCGCCATCCTCATGCGCCGCCTCACCAACGTCGGCATGTTCCAACTGCAGTCCTGGACGTCGGCGACGGCGGCGCCACTGCTCCTCGGCGCCAGCCTCCTCTTCGAAGACAACCAAGCCGCCGCGATAGCAAACGCCGACCTCATCGTCTGGGCCGCGCTTCTCTTCACAGCCTTCGGCGCCAGCCTCGTGGGCCACAACGGCTACTACTACTTGATCCAGCGTTACGAGGTCTCCCTCATCGCTCCGCTGTCATTGCTCGCGCCGATCATGGGCGTCGCCTTCGGCGTCTGGATGCTCGACGAACCGATGACATCACGCCTACTGATCGGCGCCCTGATCGCCTTCGCCGGCGTCGGCGTCCTCGCGATCCGTGGCAAGATGCCGATCGAGAGCGTCACGTGAGTAAACGCGCCAACTTGAATTGATGTGAGGGCTGCGCCACGCGTAGCTGCGGACGCGTCGCCCTGCTTCGCCGAAAGGGCTACGCAGGGCACTCTTCGCATGCTTCGCAGCGAAGAGTGGTGCCTGGGGCCGGAATCGAACCAGCGACACGCGGATTTTCAATCCGCTGCTCTACCAACTGAGCTACCCAGGCTGACCAGTGCCGTACGGTCCGCTGAGAGGCCCGTTCGACGCGAAGGCCCGGGGTTATAGGGAATAGCTCCCGCCCTGTCCAGCCGCCGAAATCCGCGGCGATTGGGACACGCAAGGCCCCATGCTATGACACGGCCAATCGCCATTCCAATTGCATGAAGGATCACCCGCCCATGACCGCCTACACCTGTTTCAACGTCGAAACGAAGGACAAGGTGGCGCACATTCAGCTGAAGCGCCCCGACGCCTTCAACACCATGACGCGCGCGTTCTGGAACGAACTCCCCGCCATCGTGAACCAGATCAACGACGAGGCCTCGGCCCGCGCGATCGTGCTGTCGTCGACCGGCAAACACTTCTCGGCCGGCATGGACCTCTCGGTCTTCACCGACGGACAAGGCGCGGCGGGCGCGAGCGCTGAAACCGGCCGCGTGCGCGCGAACCTGCGCAGCGAAGTTCACCGTCTACAGAAGACATTCTCATGCCTCGACGAAGCGCGCATGCCCGTGCTGATGGCGGTGCAGGGCGGCTGCATCGGCGGCGCGGTGGACATGAGCACCTGCGCCGACATGCGCTACGCGACGACCGACGCCTTCTTCGTCATCCAGGAAATCAACCTGGCGATGACCGCCGACGTCGGCACCTTCCCGCGCCTGTGCCACTTGCTGCCGCAGGGTTTGGTGCGCGAGATGGCTTACGCGGGCCGCCGCCTCTCGGCGAAGAAGGCGCACGAACTCGGCTTCGTCAACGAACTCTTCGACAGCCAAGAAGCGATGCTGAAGCACGTGATGGAACTTGCGCACGAAATCGCGTCGAAATCGCCGCTCGCCGTGCATGGCTCGAAGGTGATGATCAACTACGCCCGCGATCATTCGATCAACGACGGCCTCGACTACATCGCGACCTGGCAGGCCGGCATGTTCAACCCGACCGCCGACATGCTGGAAAGCTTCAAGGCCAAGCAAGAAAAGCGCACGCCCGTCTACGCGGACCTGTTGCCGCTGCGCAAGGCGATGTAGGCCAGCCCCATGAACACCACCGCAGGAAAGTCCGCGCCCGCGGGCTACACCGCCGTATTCGGCGAAACGGGCTTCAACAAATATGTCGGCCCCATCTGGCAATCGCCCGACGGCGCCGAGTTCCTGTTCGACGTGCGCGAGATGCACATGAACGGCGGCGGCTCTATGCACGGCGGCATGGCGATGGCGCTGGCGGACATCGTACTGGGCCGCACGGTGCGAACGGCGCTCGGCGACGCACGCGCGCTGACCATTTCGCTGAACTGCGACTTTGTCGGCCCCGCAAAACTCGGCGACCGCATCCGCGGCACCGCGAAGATCACGCGCAAGACGCGCTCGATCGTGTTCATCTCGGGCGAACTCGCCGTCGAAGGCAAGACCATCATGACGGCGACCGGCCTCTGGAAAATTCTAGGGTCCGAATAGGCGATGTCCGACTACAACTCGACGCCGCTGAAGCCCGGTCGCGACGTGAAAACGCCGCCCGGCTGGGACCTCGCCGAGCAATTCGATCCGTTCGAAGCGAGCCTAGGCCCATACTTTCAGCGCATGCACGACGGCGCACGCGAGTTCGCCTTCCAGCTCGATGACCGCCACATCAACGCGCAGGGCGTGGCACACGGCGGTGCCTTACTGACCTTCGCCGACGCAGCCCTCGGCTATGCGATCTGGGAAGCGACCGATCGCGGCCCCTGCGTCACGGTCAGTCAGCAGAGCAGTTTCCTCTCCTCTGCCGTCGCAGGCGACCTCATCACCTGCCGCCCCGAAGTCGTACGCAAGGCGCGCGAGGTCATCTTCATGCGTGCCGATTTCAAAACCGGCGACCGCATCGTCTTCACCGCCACCGCCATCTGGCGAATCTGGCCGAAGCAATAGTGGTTACGAAGACGTAAACGCGGCGCTCTCACACGTTGGGAACCCTTCGCATATCTGGTTAACGGATGTCTGCGATGCTCGCGCGTCATGAGCAGCACGCAAACATCGGCCGAGTTGGTTCTGGGGACAGCACAGCTGGGCCTCGTCTACGGCGCCGCGAATCGCATCGGCCAGCCGAACGCGCGCGACGCCGAATTGATCCTGCACTCCGCCGTCAGCGCCGGCGTGAAATGGATCGACACCGCCGCCGCCTACGGCTCCGCCGAACAGCGCATCGGCGCCGCATTGCCGGGCTCCAAGGGCGTCCGCATCGTCACCAAACTCGCGCCTCTCGACGAATTCGACGAAACCTCCGACGCGGGCGACATCCGCCGCGCCGTGCGCGACAGCGTCCGCCGCTCCTGCACGCGCCTCGGCACCGATCGCCTCGAAGTACTGCTGCTCCACCGCGCGCGCCACCTGATGATGCACAGCGGCGCAGTCTGGAACGCGGTGAAAGCGTTGCGCGACGAAGGCGTGATCTACGACCTCGGTGTCTCCGTCTATTCGCCGCAAGAAGCCTTGGCCGCACTCGCCGACCGCGACGTTCGCCACATCCAACTCCCGTTCAACGCCCTCGACTGGCGCTGGCGCGACAGCGGCGTGTTCGAAGCGCTCGCCAAACGCCCCGGCGTCACCGTCCACGCCCGCAGCGCGCTCCTGCAAGGCTTGCTCGCCAACGCCAACGAAGCGCGTTGGCCCGAAGGCGTCGACCACGCCGAACTCGACGCGCGCCTTGACAGCCTGACACGCGAACTCGATCGCGACAGCCCGGCAGACCTCTGCCTCGCCTACGTCCGCGCGCAACCGTGGATCGACGGCGTCGTCGTCGGCATGGAATCGCTGCGCCAACTCGCGCTCAACGTCGCCCTCTTCAAGCGCCCGCCGCTCACCGCGGACGAAATCGCCGCCGTCGACGCAAGCCTCCCGCGCGCAAGCGAACGCCTGCTCAATCCGGCGCTTTGGGCCAAGGCCGCATGAGTGCCGCGCCGGCCATCGCCTACGACCGCATGTTCCGCCTCGACGGCCGCACCGCGTTCGTCTCCGGCGCTGCAGGTCACCTCGGCCAAGCGATGGTGCGCGGCTATCTTGCCGCCGGCGCGCACGTCATCCTGAACGGCCGCCAAGCGGCCCGCCTCGACACGCTGCGCGGAAAACTTCGCCAAGAAGGCCACGACCCCGACGCCGTCTCGGTCGCTGCGTTCGACATGCGCGACGAAGCCGCCGTCACGCGTTGCTTCGTATCGCTTCCGCGCCTCGACGTGCTGGTGAACAACGCCATCACCGTCGAGATGGGCACGATCGCCACCGCTTCGCCCGAACAATTCGCGACCGCCTACGACAGCGGCGTGCGCGCAGCCTTCGCCGCCATGCGCATCGCCGAACCTGCGCTGTCGAAAGCCGCCGCGGCGGAAGGCCACGCCGCCATCATCAACATCGCCTCAATGTACGGCACCGTCAGCCCCGACCCGTCGATCTACGGCGACACCGGCCTAAACAGCCCCCCGCATTATGGCCCCGCAAAAGCCGCGCTGATCCAACTCACGCGCTACATGGCCTGCCATTGGGGCGCGAAAGGAATCCGCGTCAACGCTATCGCACCGGGCCCGTTCCCGCGCGATGAATTCCAGCGCGACCAAGCCGCGTTCACCGCGCGCCTCGCCAAGAAGACGCCGCTCGGCCGTGTCGGCGCCGCCAGCGAAGTCGCAGGCAGCGCTGTGTTCCTCGCCTCCGACGCCGCAAGCTACATCACCGGCACGGTACTCAACGTCGACGGTGGCTGGACCGCTTGGTGACATGACCGACAGCCGCCTCGACTACCTGAAGCGCTGGCTGCCGAAGCCTGCCCGCACCGCCGCCAGACACGGCGCGAACCTCATCGGCAAATGGCGCCCGCCAACCGACGCAAACGGTTTCTATCCGCAAGACCTGCGCGAGCGCTTGGCCGCATTTCCGATCACCCACGAAATCGGCCCGCGCGCGCTGACGGCGTTGCTCGCCAACGCGCAATGGTTCTCGTTGCCCGGGGGCAGCATGCTGACCCGCGAAGGCGACAACGACCAGGCGGTGTTCATCGTCGTGGCCGGCTGCCTCGGCGTCTACACCAACGACGAACAGGGCGAAGACCAGTTCGTCGCGCGCGTGCCCGCAGGCGAGACGGTCGGCGAAATGTCGGTCATCGCCGGCGACGCCCACGCCGCCAAACTGATGGCGCTGCGCGACAGCGAACTGCTGCGCATCGGCAAGGTCGAGTTCGAACGCCTCATCGTGCGCCACCCGCGCTTGTCGCTGAACATCATGCGCCTCCTGGTGCGCCGCCTGCGCCAAACGACGCGCCGCTCCGTCGCGACACAGATGGCGCGCACGGTCGCATTCATCCCGCTGCACAAGGGCGTGGACTGCCGCGCGCTCGGTGCAAGCCTCGCCCGCGCCTTTAACGACATGTCGCTGAAAGCAGGCGCGGTCGGCAACGAAGCCCTAGGCCGGGCCAGCGACTGGTTCGCGCGCTACGAAACCGACCACGACGTCATCCTCTACACCGGCGACGAACCCGAAAGCGCCTGGACGAGCCTCTGCCTGCGCCAAGCCGACCGCGTCTTCCTCGTCGCGCGCGCCGGCGAGAAATTCCCCGACCACTTCCGCAATCCCGAAAAGCGCGGCCGTCTAAAGCGCGACATGCCGGAACTCCTGCTGCTGCGCCCGCAAGGCGCGCCGGGCCTGTCCGCCGCCCCACTGCCGCCCAACGCACCCTTCGGCTTCCATCACT
Source organism: Alphaproteobacteria bacterium (assembly GCA_034440355.1). GTDB lineage: Bacteria > Pseudomonadota > Alphaproteobacteria > Micropepsales > Micropepsaceae > SZUA-430. The sequence goes on along the minus strand of JAWXBY010000156.1, from coordinate 10,276 downwards.
ATCTGCGCGAAGATGATGTAAGCGACGTCTCGCGCTTCGCCCGCGTTCTCGCCGGCCGCGCCGTAGGTCTGGTGCTCGCCGGTGGCGGCGCACGCGGCTTCGCCCACATCGGCGTCGTCAAAGCGTTGCGCGAAGCAGGCGTACCCTTCGACATCGTCGGCGGATCGAGCATGGGCGGTATCGTCGCCGCCGGCATCGCCATGGGCTGGGACCACGAAGAACTCTCGCGCCGAATGCGCGCAGCTTTCGTACAATCGAACCCGCTCTCGGATTTCACGCTGCCGCTCGTCGCCGTGCTGCGCGGCAAGAAGGTGTCGAAGCTCCTGCAAACCCATTTCGGCGAAACGCGCATCGAAGATCTGCACCGCCGCTATTTCTGCGTCTCCTCGAACCTGACGCTCGGCCGCGAAAACGTACACACCGACGGCCCGCTGTGGCGCGCGCTACGCGCAACGGTCGCGATCCCGGGTCTCCTGCCGCCCGTGGTGCACGAGAACAGCCTGCTCGTCGACGGCGGCCTCATGAACAATTTCCCCGTCGACGTCATGTCGACCTACGCGCAAGGCCCGGTGATCGGCGTCGACGTCGCGGGCAACGAAGGCATGGTCGTCGAAGGCGAAAACTTCAGCGATCAACCCTGGCTCAGACTGTTCCGCCAGCAACTCAAAGGCGCACCGTCGATCGTCTCGATCCTCATGCGCTCCGGCACAGTGGGCAACGAGAACCAACGCCGCGCCGCCCGCGAACAAGCCGACATCCTCTTCGACCCGCCGCTGCCCGGCATCGGCCTGCGCTCCTGGCACGCCTTCGACCGCGCCGTTGACGCAGGCTACGCCCACGCCGCGCATCTCATCGAAACGAAGGGCCTAGAAGCCCTCCGCGCCTAAGCGAACGCCTTCACGGCAGCACGCGCAATCTCGTCGCCCCACTCTTGCACGAAATGCCCGCCCTCGGGAATTTCGAGCGGCGCAGGGCATCCGCGAATCGTCTTGCGCAAGTCGGCCATCACCGAAGGCCCGAGAACGGGATCCTTCATGCCCACCGCCATAAAGCTCTGCCCGCGCCAATCGTTCGCCCACCAAGCCGCCGCGCGCTTCGAGATGTCGGCGCCTTCCATCTCCGGCGACACCATCACGAGTTCGGGAAACCGCCGGACACCGGCCTTGTAGTGAATATCCGGAAACGGCGCGCCATAGGCAGCCGCTTCTGCGTCACTCAGAACCGGCGTGCCGCGCTTCATGAGAGCGGCGACGTTCAAATCCGGATTGGCCTTCACATAGGCCTTCCAACCGTCGAACCCGGGTCCCGGACTCTTGCCCACGGCCAAGCTTGTGTTCATCACCAAAAGTCGGTGGAACCGCTCCGGCATCTCCATCGGCAGCGTCAGCCCCAACAGGCCGCCCCAATCCTGCACGACCAGTGTGATGTTCGTCAGATTCATCCGCTCGATGAACCGAAGCAGCATCGTGCGGTGAAAGCCGAACGTATAGACAGCATCGTCCACCGGCTTATCCGACCGTCCGAAGCCGAAGAAATCCGGCGCAACCGCGCGGTGCCCCGCGGCCAAAAACACGGGGATCATTTTGCGATACAGGTACGACCAGCTCGGCTCGCCATGCAGGCAAAGATACGTCTGCATCTCTGCGGCCGGGCGCGCCGGCCGCTCGTCCAGATAATGCAGCCGCAAACCCTCGTAGCCCGCAAGGTCTTCGATGGTGTGGGGCCGGAACGAGAACCCGGGAAGATTCGCAAACCGTTCCTCGGGTGTACGCAGGGCTTCGATGCGCGCGGTCATTGCGGGCCTCCGTTTCGATTTGTCAATCTGGCGCGCGGCCTGCGGCGAAGGCAAGAACCCGTTTCTTCCCTCTCGCCAAGCGCGCCGCGAAAGCGATAACGTGCGCCCCGAACACATTGTTCGAAGGCTCTGGGAGGCCCCTCATGCGTGAAGCGGTGATCGTGTCGACGGCACGAACGGGTTTGGCGAAATCATATCGCGGCGGATTCAACAACACGCACGGCGCGGCGATGTCGGGCCACGCGGTCAAGCACGCGATCGCTCGCGCAAAGATCGCGCCGGAAGAAGTCGAAGACGTGATCATGGGCTGCGGTCTGCCGGAAGGCGCAACGGGTCAAAACGTCGGACGTCTCGCCGCGATCTGGGCAGGCTGCCCCGTCACGACGTCGGGCGTCACGGTCAGTCGTTTCTGTTCGTCGGGCTTGCAGGCGATCGCCGTCGCCGCCGGCCGCGTGCTGAACGAAGGCGTGCCGATCGCGGTCGGCGCGGGCGTCGAGTCGATCTCGCTGGTGCAGGGTTCGCTCAACACCAACCGCATCACCGAAGAAAAGCTGATGCAAACCTATCCGGCGCTCTGGATGCCGATGATCGACACCGCCGACATCGTCGCGGCGCGCTACAATATCAGCCGCGAACGCCAAGACCGCTTCTCGCTCGAAAGTCAGAAGCGTACGGCGGCGGCCCAGCAGGCAAACAAATTCGCCGACGAAATCGTGCCGATGGAAACGGTGATGACCACCGTCAACAAAGAGACGGGCGAATCCAAGAACGTCGCCTACACGGTCACGAAAGACGAATGCAATCGCCCCGACACGACATACGAAGCGCTCGCCTCGCTGAAGCCCGTCAAAGGCCCGGACAAATTCGTCACAGCCGGCAACGCCAGCCAACTCTCTGACGGCGCCTCCGCCTGCGTCGTGATGGAAGCAAAGGAAGCGGCCAAGCGCGGCCTGAAACCGCTCGGCATCTTCAAGGGCTTCGCGGTCGCGGGCTGCGAGCCCGACGAAATGGGCATCGGCCCCGTTTTCGCCGTGCCGCGCTTGTTGCAGCGTCACGATCTCAAAGTGAAGGACATCGACCTCTGGGAACTGAACGAAGCCTTCGCCAGCCAAGTCATCTACTGCATGGATCGCCTCGACGTTCCGCATGAGAAGCTGAACGTGAACGGCGGCTCCATCTCGGTCGGCCATCCCTACGGCATGACCGGCGCGCGCCTCACGGGTCACGCGTTGATCGAAGGCCGTCGCCGCAAAGCAAAGTATGTCGTGGTGACGATGTGCATCGGCGGCGGCATGGGCGCGGCCGGCCTGTTCGAGGTCGTACACTAATGCGCGGCGTCGGCAGAACCGCGTTGGTCGTCGCCACGGCGTTGGCTATGGCCGGATGTCAGATGATGGAGCCCTACAATAACCGCCCGCCCCCGCCGCAGCAGATCGCCTACGGCCCCGCGACGGAGCGTCAGCTGCAACGCGCGCTGTCGCACTACAGCGCGCTGATGGTCCAGATGGACGCGACGGCGATCTCCGAAATGTACGCGCCCGACGGCGTGTGGGAACGTCAGAGCGGTCCACTGCGCGGCCGCGACGCCATTCGCGCCGCGTTGATTTCATCCGGCGGCGTGCGCGTCGTGTCGAACGAAATGATCATGGCCAACATGTCGTTCATGGGACCCGCGGTCGTGCAGACCGGCGACTTCCGGCAGAGCTCGCGCCTGCCCGACGGCAAAGTGGTCACCGCCTCCGGCCGCTTCGAAGCCACCTGGGTCCGCGGCCCGAACGGCGAGTGGTGGATTCGCCGGATGGTCTTCTTGCCCGCCAAATGAAGGCTTACGTCATCGAGCGCGGCGTCGCGGCCCACGCCGCACGCCTGCGCGAGATCGAACGCGCCGCCGGCGCGCGATTTCGAATGATCGGCATGGACGACATCGCCGACGGTGACGTGACGCCAGCGCTGATCCTCGAGGCCCGCGCCGAAAGCGGACAGCTCTACGTCGCGATCGGCGACGACGGCACGGTCGCAGGCTTCCTGATCTGGTCGCCGAAAGACGGCTTGGCCTACATCGAAGAAGTGTCGGTCCATCCCGATCACGCCGGCCACCGCCTCGCCGCGCGCATGATCGATCGGCTGGCCGACGACGTGAAGGGCCGCCACGCAGCACTCACGCTCGCGACCTTCCGCGACGTCCAATGGAACGCACCTTATTACGCAAGGCTTGGGTTCGTGGAGCTGTCGGCGAAGCGCGTCGGCCCGCAACATCAAATCAGTTGGAAAGAGCAGGCGAAGAACGGTCTCGACATGACGCGCCGCCTGTTCATGGTTCGCGAAAACTGACGGACGTCGTCAAGGGAGTTCAGCAACATGCCGAAAGGCTATTGGATCGCACGCGTCGACGTGCACGACCCTGAAGGCTACAAGGCCTACATCGCCGCCAACGCCGCCGCGTTGAAAAAGTACGGTGCGAAATTTCTGGTCCGGGGCGGCAAGTTCGACAACCCGGAAGGCGGGCACCGCGCCCGCAACGTCGTGCTGGAATTCCCAAGCTATCAGGCCGCGTACGATTGCTGGTATTCGCCCGAATACCAGGCCGCGATCCCGCACCGCACGCCGTTCTCGGAAGGCGACTTCCTGATCATCGAAGGCTACGACGGCCCGCAGCCGTAGCTCAAAGCGCCTTCTGCAGGAAGAACCGCTTGAACCCGGCCGGATAGTCGAGCGCGCCGAACGACGAATAGCCGAGCTTCTCGTAGAACGGCCGCGCCTGAAACTCGAACGTGTCGAGCCACACGGCGGTGCAGCCGCGCCGCCGCCCTTCTTCTTCCGCCGCCGCCATCAGCTTGCGCCCATTCCCGTTGCGCCGATACGCCTCGTCGATCCACAGCCACTTGATGAACAACATCCCCGCCCACGACAACGCATAGATGCCGCCCTTCACCTCGCCGCTGGGCGTCTTCAAAGCCGTGACGAATTCCTCGAACGACTCTGGCGAGAACTTCGCGTTGTAAACGTCGAGCCCGTTGTCGATGACGGCGAGCGTCTCTTTCGACGGCTTGTCCTCGAGTACGATGTCGACCGGTTCGATATCCATCGTGTCACTCCTTCGCAGGGCCAAGCAGATAGAACGTCTGCAGCGTGCCGATGCCGGCAAACTCGCGCGCGCCGAACGGCTCGAAGTCCCAGCCACGTCCGGCGCGCCAATAGAAATTCTCCGAACACATGATGCGACCGCCCTTGCACGCGATCTGCAATTCGCTGACGACATTGAACGTGTCGCCCCAAAAATCATAGATCGGCGACGTACGCCCGACGACGCCGCCGATCAGCGGCCCCACATGCACGCCCACCCGCACCTGAAGCGGCAAGTCGAACCGGCGCGACACCTGCTCGACGGCCACAATCATGTCGAGCGCCATCTGCGCCGCCTCCGACACGCCGCCGCGCAAGCCTTCGAACGTGCCGCCGACGACGACATAGCTGTCGCCCACGGTGCGCAGCCGCTGCAGCTGATGCTTCTCGGCCAACACGTCGAACTCGGTGAAAAGGTCGTCGAGCAACTCGACGGTCCGCCGCGGCCCGATGCGCTTGGACAGGGTGTTGAACTCCGCAAGGTCGGCCAGAACCACGACCGCCTCGACGAACGCTTCGGCGATCGGCCGTTGATTGTTCGCGACCCTCTCAACCACATGGCGGGGCAGGGAAGCGTAAAGCACGTCGTCGGCCTCCTCCTTCACGTGCGCCGTCTCCTGCCGGGCGGCGAAGGCGGCGCGCGTCGAGCGCTCCAGCCAATAGGCGACAAAGACGCCGATCACGAACGACGTCAGCACGTTCAGGAATAATGTCGGATAAAGCTCGGGCGCCATCTCTTTGGCGAGCGAGCCGAAGAACCAGAACAAGACCGCCAAGAGCCCGACGAACACCGCATGTTCGAACCGCAACCCCGCGACCGACATGATCGCCAGCGTCAGCATCATCGTGCTCATGGTCCGGTTCGCTTGCGCGGGATCCGTCGGCCCATAATGCGGATAGAGCAACGACAGCATCCCGATCGCCGCAATCACGATGACCAGCAGCGACACGAACACGGTCTGGAAATGAGGCCGCACCGACTCCGCATAGGTCAGCACGAAGCTCAACCCCAAGACCGGCAGGATAAAGAAGATGCGCAGATAGAGCGCGCCGTATCCGAACGTCGGCCCGATCGCGACGTCGCGCACGGCATAGGCCAAGAAGATAAGGAGCGCGAAACCGATCAACACGCGCTGGCGCGGCAAAACGGCCGCGGCCTGTTCGGCCCGGTACTTCTGTTCTTCGTCGGGGTCGGCGAAGCGAAGCCCCAAGGCGGCGAGTTGCTTGTCCACTGTTCTTAGCTGTCGTTTGCGGGCGCCTTTATGCCCAAGCCTCAGGGGTCACACAACCGCAGCCGGATGGTGAAGATAATAGGTCTCCACCTTCGTGTACCCCTTGAGTTCGATCGGCCCGCGCGGCTCGAACGACCACGTTCCGCGCAGCCGCCAATACACCGCCTCGCTGCAGTGGACAAAGCCGGGTTCGGCCGTCGTCTCCAACCGGCTCGCGATATTCAGCGTGTCGCCCCAGTAGTCATAGGTCGGGCGTTCTCGCCCGATAACACCGCCGATCACGGGTCCCACATGCAGCCCAACACGCAACGCCAGCGGCACGCGAAACGCGGCCGCCGCTTCCGCGACGGCGTTCAACATTTCGTGTGCCGCGCGCGCGCCGGCCGTCAAATCGTCTTGGCCCTTATCGTTGGTGCCGCCGATGGCGATGTACCCGTCGCCGACCGTTTTCAGACGCTCAAGGCCGTTGCGCTCAACGATGGCGTCGAACGACGTAAAGATGCGGTCGAGCACGCGCACCGTCTCGCGCGGCCCGATGCGCTTGGACAAATCGGTAAACCCCGCAAGATCGACGAAGAGAACGACGGCTTCCAGGAACGCATCGGCGATTTCCACGTCGCCGCGCTTCAGCCGCGTCAACGCTCGCTGCGGCATCGTGTAGGAGAGCAGCCGCTCTGTGTGCGCCCGCTCGTCGTCAAGCGCCAATCGGGCGGCGTGCTGCATCCGGTGCGACCGCTCGATCCAGTAACAAGTGCCGCAGGACAGCAACGACGTGGCGACCAACTGCACCAGCGTCGGCTGCCACAACACGTCGGCAAGCCCGCTCGACGACGCGGTCACCGCCCATCCGATGACGACGGTGACGGCGCACACGATCGCATACTCGAACCGCAGGCCCGACAAGGTGACGACGCCCACGATGGTCAGCATCGAACTCATGGCGCGGAAGCCATAGCGCGGATCGGTCGGCCCGGTCGGCGTCGCAAACGAATAGAGAATGTGAATGATCGCGATCAAGCCGATGCAATAGGCGAAGAATGTCGGCTGATGAAACCGCCGCATCCACTGCGTAAAGGTGAGCCCAAGGCCCGCCGTCAAGTACGGGATCATGACGAACAGCCGGAACATCAACGGCTCCGCGCCAAGAACGCTGGTCAGCTGAACGTCGCGAACGACGAACAAGGCCATCACCACGATGCCCAGCGTTAGCCCCGCGCGCTGAACCGGCAGCACCGCCCGCGAAAAATCGCTTCTGAATCTCAGTTCGACGGCGGGGTCGGAAAAGCGCAACCCCAAAAACGAAAGCAGGCGCTCCAACTCAAGGCTCCGGACTGACGCGCACAAGCAGTTTACCGGTATTCCCGCCCGTGAACAATTTGCCGAGCGTGGCGACGGCATTCTCAAGCCCGTCATTGATATCGACGCGGTCCTTGACCTTACCTTCCATCACCCATTGCGCCATCTGCATGGCGAATTCGCCAAAGCGTGGGATGTAGTCGATGATGATGAAGCCCTCGACCCGCGCCCGTTTCATGAGGATGTTCGTGAAGTTATAAGGCCCAGGCACCGGCCCGTCGGCGTTGTACTGCGAGATCAAACCGCACAACGCAATGCGCGCTTTCAGATTGATGTTGGCCAGCACCGCATCGAGAATCGTCCCGCCGACATTCTCGAAGTCGACATCGATACCTTTCGGACATTCGCGCTTCAACGCAGCCGCGACGTCTTCCGTCTTGTAATTGATGCAGGCGTCGAACCCGAGTTCCTTCACCACATAGCGGCACTTCTCGTCCGACCCCGCGAGTCCGACGACGCGGCATCCTTTGATCTTTGCGATTTGTCCGACAATCTGTCCGACGGCGCCCGCAGCCGCCGACACGACGACCGTCTCACCCGCCTTCGGTTGACCGAGATCGAGCAAACCGAAATAGGCCGTCGCCCCCGTGAACCCCAACGCGCTCATGAACGTCGATAGCGGCACGCCCGGAATCTTCGGCAGCTTCTGCGCCGGAAACGGCCCGCTCGCCGAGCCGATCGAATAATCCTGCCACCCGCCCATGCCCGGCATCACGATGTCGCCGACCGCAAATCCCGCCGCATTCGATTGCTCGACGATGCCCAGCGTCCCGCCGCGCATGACGTCACCGATCGCGACCGGCGGCATGTATTGCTCCATGTCGCTCATCCAAATCCGGTTGGTCGGATCGAGCGAGAGATAGATGTTGCGGACCAGCATCTCGCCGTCGCCCGGCACCGGCTTCGGCGCGTCGATCAGCTCCAGATCGCCCGCCTTGATCTCGCCCACGGGCCGCCGTTTCAGCCGCCACTGCCGGTTCGAATTCCGCATGGTCTAAGTCCCTCAATTTGTCGCAAGCGTTCACACTCGCGCGAGTATCCGCGGTTAACGTGGCGCAGAGCCTCGTTGACCCGTCTGCGCCGGGCTATATAGCCTGAATTCCGGTTGGCGTGGCGAGCCGCATTGGGTATCCCGAACGTATGCGTTTCCTCTCGGCTCTCCTTCTACTGTTGGCTGTCGCCCTCGCCGCACCCGCACCCGCGCGCGCCGCCGACGTAGCGACGACCCCGCGCGTCGAAGCGCGCCTGGTCTCGGAATTGACCGGCGTCCCCGCATCCGGCGGCACGATCTCGCTGGCCCTGCACCAAAAGATGCAAGAGGGCTGGCACACGTATTGGATCAACCCCGGCGAATCCGGCGAACCGACCAAGATCGCCTGGACGTTGCCCGAGGGCTTCAAGGCCTCCGACATCAAGTGGCCCTACCCGCACCGCATCCCCTTCGGCGAACTCGCGAACTACGGCTACAACAATCAAGTCTTGCTGCGCGTCGAAATCACCGTGCCGCCGGGACTGAAGGCCGGCGACAACATCACGTTCAAAGCCGACGCCGACTGGCTCGTCTGCAAAGACATTTGCATCCCCGAAAAAGCGACGCTCGACCTCACGCTTCCGGTCGTGGCCAACGGCGAGCCCAACGAACAATGGCGCGACGCGTTCGTCGAAGCACGCGCGGCAGAGCCAAAAAAGGACAACGCCCCTGTTCTTTTTCCGCAGTTCGCGGCGACCACCCAACAGGTCACGCTCTACTTTCCTGCGTTGGGCGCAACGCTGCTGCTCGGGACGAATGAAGGTCACGTTCCGACCGGCTTCGGCGAGGGCGCTCAGTTCTTCCCCTACACCAAGGGCTTGATCAAAGCCTCGGCGCCGCAAGCCGCTGTTCCGGTTGCCGATGGATTCACGATCGCGGTGCCGCCTGGTTGGCGCCTGCGCGATGCTGAGCGCCGGGCATCTACGCAGACGATCGACGGCGTCCTCGTCATTCGAGATCCAGCGTCCGCCAAACCCGACGCGTTCCAAGCCTTCGATGTCACGCTTCAGCGCGGCGAGGTGCCGGCAGCAGCAGCCGGGCCTAAAGTCGCCGCAGCAGACCTGCCGCTCGCCGAAGCAATCCTCTTCGCCATCCTCGGCGGCCTCATCTTGAACTTGATGCCGTGCGTCTTCCCGATCTTGTCGATGAAGGCGCTCGCGCTGGTCCAAGCCGGCCACACCGAACGTCCCTGGACCGACGGCATCGCCTATCTGCTCGGCGTTCTCGTCACCTTCGCGGGCCTTGCCGGCGCGTTGCTGTGGCTGCGCGCGATGGGCGAAGACGTCGGCTGGGGCTTCCAGCTTCAATCGCCCCTGTCGGTCGCGATCCTGGCTTACATCTTGACGCTCGTCGGTTTGAATCTTTCCGGCGTGTTCAATGTCGGCGGTTCGATCCAAAACACCGGCCAGGGTCTCGCGGGGAAGGGCGGCCTCGTCGGCGCGTTCTTCACCGGCGTCCTGGCCGTCGTGGTCGCAGCGCCGTGCACCGCGCCGTTCATGGGCGCAGCAATGGGCTACGCCTTCACGCAAGACCCGATCATCACCATCGTCGTCTTCCTCGCCCTCGGCCTCGGCCTCGCGCTGCCATGGGTCATCGTCAGTTTCAGCCCCGCCCTCATCCGCTTGCTGCCCAGACCCGGCGCCTGGATGGAGCGCTTCAAGCAATTTCTGGCCTTCCCGATGTACGCCGCAGCCGCGTGGCTCGTCTGGGTCCTGTCGCAACAGGTCGATCCCGAAGGCC
>JAWXBY010000155.1:0-37988 GCA_034440355.1 Alphaproteobacteria bacterium | reverse complement strand
GCCGGCGCGGACGGTCGCAGGCTATGCAATCAATCCGGCCACGCAAGCGCCCTATCGTTATCGACTGAACGGACTCATCGTCTTCGTGCTGACCATCGGGCTTTGGGCGCTCGCGTGCTCCCTCGGATTGTTGCCGTGGAATTTCCTTTGGACGACGCGCTGGGAGGGATTGGCGGGCGCATGCGTATTCGGCCTACTCTTTACACTTGGCGTCGTGTTCACCGCCCCGCCGACGGGCAAGGGGCTGCTCGCGGACCTCTTCCTTGGCCGCGATGAGAATCCGCAATGGTTCGGCGGCCGCGTCGACGCAAAGATGTGGCTCTACCTTGTCGGGGCGACAATGCTGGGTCTGAACCTCTGTTCGTTCGCGATGCATCATCGCTTGACGTTCCCCGACGATCCGTCGTCCGGCGTCACGCTTTACGTCGCGCTCTTCGCATTCTTCATCGTCGAGTACCTCTTCTTCGAGCGCGTCCACCTTTACACGTACGACTTCGTCGCCGAGCGCGTGGGCTTCAAGCTCGGTTGGGGTTGCCTTGTCTTCTATCCGTATTTCTATGGTATCGGCCTTTGGTCCGTTGCAGATCTGGCCAACCCGGATATGACCGGCGGCGCTCTCGCGCTTTCGGCGGTCGTGTTCTTTCTGGGTTGGTCGCTGGCACGCGGCGCCAACATGCAGAAGTACAGCTTCAAGCGCGACCCGACGGCGAAATTCCTTGGGCTGATCACGCCCGACGTCATGACCGATGGGGAGAACAAACTGCTCGCCAACGGCTTCTGGGGCGTCGCGCGCCACGTAAATTATCTGGGCGAGGTGTTGATGGCGACCGGCCTCACCCTTGCGCTCGGATACCCCGACCATATTGGGCCGTGGCTTTACCCGATCTACTACATTGCGCTGCTCATCCCGCGTCAGATCGATGACGACCGACGCTGTGCAGCGAAATACAAAGGGCTATGGAGCGCGTACGTGAAACGCGTGCCATACCGCATCGTGCCCGGCGTCTATTGATGCTTCAATCGTCGAAGCCGACGAACACCACTTCTGTGCTGCACCGCACACATTGCACACCGCCAGTCCATCACGCAAAGTGTACCCTTAATTCTCTCTCACCATCGCGGAGATGATGATGTCGCTTCGGCGCCTGCTCGCCTTGTCCGCCCTCGTGCTCGCGCTCACCAGTTGCGGCGACGTCAAGAAGGGGCCCGAAGCAGTCGACCAAGCGGCAATCGAGAATGCCGACAAGCGGTCTGGCGACTGGCTTACCTACGGCCGCACCTTCTCCGAACAGCGTTTCAGTCCGCTGACCAAGATCAACAAAGAAAACGTGAAGGACCTGGGCCTCGCCTGGACCTTCGAACTCACCACCAACCGCGGCCAGTCCGCGACGCCGCTCGTCGCCGACGGCGTGATGTACGTCGTCTCGTCGTGGAGCGTCGTCCACGCGCTGGACGGCGCGACCGGCAAAGAACTCTGGCGCTACGATCCCGAAGTCCCGCGTAGCTTTGGCGCGAAAGCCTGCTGCGACGTCACCTCGCGCGGCCTCGCAATGTGGAAAGGGAAAATCTTCGTCGCCGCTTTCGACGGCCGCCTCATCGCGCTCGACGCCAAGAGCGGCAAGAAGGTGTGGGAGACGCTGACCGTCGACCAATCGCAGCCCTACACCATCACCGGCGCGCCGCGCGTCGCGAACGGTTTGATCTACATCGGTAACGGCGGCGCCGATCTCGGCGTGCGCGGCTACGTCGGCGCATATGATGCGGAAACGGGCAAGCTCGTCTGGCGCTTCTATCTCGTCCCCGGCGATCCGGCGAAAGGCCCCGATGGCGCGGCGAGCGACGACGTGCTGGCGATGATGTCGAAGACGTGGACCGGCGAGTGGTGGAAGATCGGCGGCGGCGGCACCGCGTGGGATTCCATCGTCTACGATGCCGACTACGATCAAGTGCTCATCGGCACCGGCAACGGCTCGCCGTGGAATCAATTGCACCGCTCGCCCGGCGGCGGCGACAATCTCTTCCTCTGCGGCATCGTCGCCGTCGACGCGAAGACCGGCAAATACAAATGGCACTATCAAACGACGCCCGGCGAAACCTGGGACCACAATTCCATTCAGTCGATCGTGCTCGCCGACTTGTCCCTAGGCGGCAAGCAAACGAAGGTCGCACTCCACGCGCCGAAGAACGGCTTCTTCTACGTGCTCGACCGCGCGACCGGCAGACTCATCTCCGCCGACCCGCTGATCCAAATGCGCGCCGCGAAAGACACGCCTGCGGGCATGCCGATCAGCTGGGCCACCGGCGTCGACCAAGACCCGGCGTCGCCGACCTTCGGCCGCCCGATCGAAAATCCGGAAGCGCGCTACAAGACGGCGCCCGCGCTGGTCACGCCCGCGCCGCCCGGCGCACGCCTCTGGCCGTCGGCGGCATTTAATCCGAACCTCGGTCTCGTCTACTTCCCCGTGATGAACAACCTCACGCTCTATGAGGACGATCCGAACTTCGCCCCCATCGCCGCTTACTACAACACCGGCGCAAAGTTCGGCGGCTATCCCGACGACGCCGCAACCCAGAACGCGATGAAGACGATGTTCTCCGGCGCGCTCGTCGCGTGGGACCCGGTCGCGCGCAAAGAGAAATGGCGCGTGCCCTACGACACGATGTGGAACGGCGGCGCATTGGCGACGGCAAGCGACCTCGTCTTCGAAGGCAACGCGCAAGGCCGCTTCTTCGCCTACGACGCCGCAACCGGCGCAAAGCTGTGGGAGACGCAAGCCAACGCCAACATCGCCGCAGGCCCCATGACGTATGAGGTGAACGGCGAACAATACGTCGCCGCTCTCTCCGGCTACGGCGGCGCGTATTTCCTCTATATGGGCGCAGTGCTGCCGCCGATGGGCGAAACGCCGAACGGCCGCGTACTCGTCTACAAACTCGGCGGCAAAGAAAAAGCGCCCGCGATCGACCTCACGCCGATCCCGATGCCAGAACCGCCCGCGATCAAAGCCGACGCAAAAACCCTGGCAGCCGGCAACGCGCAATTCCACGCGCACGGCTGCTTCATCTGCCACGGCTACGGCGGCGTCAGCCGCTCGGCGATACCCGACCTCCGCCGTTCTGTCGTGCTCGCCGACAAAGACGCCTGGCTAGAAGTCATCCACGGCGGCCGCCTGGAAAACGGCATGCCCAACTTCTCAAAAGCCGTCACCGCCGCCGACGCCGAAGCCATGCGCGCCTACATCACCTCCCGCGCCACCGTCGAATACGCGGAACAACAAGCAGCAAAGCCGAAGCCGAACTAACGATCACCTCTTGACCCAACCCCTGCGGACGGCCCGATAAGAAGGCCGTCTGTACAGCGAGGTGAGTCGTGAACGCCCCCGGCAAATTTCTGAATCCATCCGATGCCGCCAAACAGCTCGGCGTGTCGGTGAAGGCGTTGCGCCTCTATGAAGAGCGCGGGCTCGTGACGCCGATGCGCACGGCCGCCGGTTGGCGCGCGTTCGGCCCGCACGAGATGGAACGCGCCGCCGAGGTCGTGGCGTTGCGCGCGCTGGGTTTCAGCCTCACGCAAGTGCAGCGCGTGCTGGCGGGCGACTCCCACGGCTTGGAGCAAGCGCTCGCCGCGCATCAAACGGCGCTCGAAACCCAACGCCAACAGATCGCGCAAACGGTCGAGAACGTGCGCAAGCTGCGCGACGAACTCGCGCATGGTCGTGCGCCGACGATCGGCGAACTCGCGCACCTGCAAGCGCCGGCGCAACTCTTCGCCGCGTTCGATTTGCCGTGGCCGTGGGGCGGCGAACGGTTCGAGTTGCGCACGGTGAAACCGCTGAACTACATCGTCGGCCCCTTGTTTAGCGGCAAAACCAAACTCGCCAAACGCATCGCCGAGACGCTGCCCAACGCCGCCTTCATCGGTCTTGATCGCACACACGCAGAGCTAGACGCCGGCGACGCCCTGAGAGCGCGTGTCGATCAGGCGCTGGCCTGGCTCATCGACGACGGCGCAACCCGCACGGATGCGCTCATCGCCCTTCTCGCCGCATTGGAGAGCGACGGTCTCGACGCGCTCGTCGTCGACATGATCGAACAAGGCCTGGATGAGCCCACCCAACACGCACTCATCGCACATCTGCGCCGCAGGGGCGCCAACGCACGGCCGGTCTTCGCGACGACACGATCCTGCGCGATCCTGGACCTCGCCTCCGTCGGCGCGAACGAAGCCATCATATTGTGTCCCGCCAATCACAGCCCGCCGGCCCACGTCACACCCCACCCCGGCGCGCCCGGTTACGAGGCCGTCGCGACCTGCCTCGCCTCACCCGACGTCCGCGCGCGGACGCAAGGTGTCATCGCGGTGCGCGGCGCAGAACTGGCCAGGCGCTGACCCAGAAACGCGCCACGCCTGCGTGGTAAAGAGCGCGTTTCACGCCTTGGTGATGATTTGACAGCGTCCGTAAGGCTATAACGACCCCACGCAAATGGGTGGGGAATCTATGCTCGTCGTCGATGGCGTCACGCAAATCTATCGTGGCGGTGTGACCGCGCTGAACAATGTCAGCATCGAAATCAAACCCGGCCTGTTTGGCTTGCTAGGTCCGAACGGCGCCGGCAAGTCGACGCTGATGCGCACCATCGCGACGCTGCAGACGCCGTCGAAAGGCGCCATCCGCTTCGGCGGCATCGACGTCATTAAAGATCCCGAACGCCTGCGCCAAGTGCTGGGCTACTTGCCCCAAGATTTCGGCGTCTACCCGCGCGTGTCGGCCTACGCGATGCTGGATCACATGGCGGTACTGAAAGGCATCGCCAACGCACGCGAGCGCCGCCAAACCGTCGAAACGCTGTTGCGCCAAACGAACTTGTGGAACGTGCGCAACAAATCCGTCGCCGGTTTCTCCGGCGGCATGCGCCAACGCTACGGCATCGCGCAAGCCCTCATCGGCAAACCGCAACTTCTCATCGTGGACGAGCCGACCGCAGGCCTCGACCCGGAAGAACGCAACCGTTTCTTAAACCTCCTCGCCGACGTCAGCCAAACCGTCGTCGTCATCCTCTCGACCCACATCGTCGACGACGTCGCGCAGCTCTGCTCCGACATGGCGATCATCTCGAAGGGCAAGATCGCCCGCCAAGGAATCCCGTCCGCACTGACCGCCGAACTCAAAGGCAAAGTCTGGCGCAGCTTCATCGACAAGAGCGAACTCGACGCGGCGAAGTCCAACCACCGCGTCATCCTCTCGCGCCTCGTCGGCGGCCGCACGCTGATCCACGTCCTCGCCGACACAAACCCCGGCCCGGACTTCGAGCCGGTGACGCCCGATCTCGAAGACGTCTACTTCGCCGCCCTCACCAGCACGCAAGCGAACTGAGCGCCCCCATGTTCGGCAAAATCGCGCGCTTCGAATTCTGGTATCAGGTGAAGTCCCCCGTCTTCTGGGTCTCAGGCCTCGTCTTCTTCCTGATGGCCTTCAGCTCGGTCGCCAGCGAGCGCATCCAAATCGGCGCCGCCGGCAACACCAACATCAACGCCCCCTTCGCCATCGTCATCACGCACTTGGTGATGAGCATCTTCTCGCTCTTCCTGGTCGCGGCGTTCGTCGCAAACGTGGTCGTGCGCGACGACGACACCGGCTACGGCCCGATCATCCGCTCCACCCGCATCACCAAGTTCAACTATCTCTTCGGCCGCTTCACCGGCGCCTTCTTCGCCAGCGCGCTCGCCTTCGCCGCCGTGCCCTTGGGGCTCTATGCCGGCATCCACATGCCCTGGCTCGACCAAGAACGCTTGGGCCCCATCGTCGTCTCGCACTACGCGTTCGCCTATGTGGTCTACGCCTTGCCGACGCTCTTCGTCGTCTCCGCCATCCTCTTCACGATCGCCGCCGTCGCGCGCTCGATGACGCTCACCTATCTCGGCGTCATCGTTCTCTTCGTGCTCTATGCCATCTCCGGCCAATGGCTCTCCGACCTCAAGAACGAACAACTCGCCGCCCTCCTCGACCCCTTCGGCTTCGGCCCCGTGTCGCTCGCCACGAAGTACTGGACCGCATCCGACCGCAACACGATACTACCGCCGCTCGACGGCCTGATCCTGCAGAACCGCGCGCTCTGGATCGCCGTCGCGTTTGCGTTTTTAGGCCTCGCCTACGCGCTCTACCGCTTCGCCGAACGCGGCGTCCGCCGTTCGTCAAAGAAGTCGGAAGAGGCAGCCCCCATCGGCGCCTACGTCCCCGTCAACGTGTCCCCGCGCTTCGACGGCGCGTCGCTGCGCGCGCAAACCTGGAAATGGACGCGCTTCGAGATGGCGCAAGTCATCAAAAGCCCCGCCTTCTTCATCCTCATCCTGCTGGGCATCGCGAACTCCATCTCGGCCGTGTGGGTCGGCATGACCTTGGACGACTGGACGCTGCTGCCCGTCACGCGCCTGATGATCCAAAACGTGGCCGCCGCCTTCTCGATCGCGCCCGCCCTCATCGCCGCCTATTACGCGGGCGAACTCGTCTGGCGCGAACGCGAACGCAAGTCGCACGAACTCTTCGGCGCCACCCCCACGCCGGATTGGGTCTTCGTCGCGCCGAAAATTCTAGCTATCGCCTTTGTCCTCGCGCTCACCCTCGCGGTCGCGATCGGCGTCGGCCTCGGCGTGCAAGCCTTCATGGGCTACACCAACTTCGAGTTCGACAAATACTTCCACTGGTACGCCGTCCCGACGTTCGTCAGCTTCCTGCAGCTCGCCGTCCTCGCGGTCTTCCTCCAAGCGATCGCGCCGCACAAATATGTCGGCTGGGGCTTGATGGGCCTCTACATCGTCTCGCTTAACGTCCTCTCAAGCCTCGGCTTCGACCACAAACTCTACCTCTACGGCAGCACCACCGGCGTGCCGCTCTCCGACATGAACGGCCAAGGCTATTTCTGGATCGGCCGCTCGTGGCTCGATCTCTACTGGAGCGCCATCGCCTTCATCCTCGTGCTGGTCTCCTTCGCGATCTGGCCGCGCGGCACCGAAGCGCGCTATCAGCCGCGCTTCGCCAAACTCTATCGCCGCCTCAGCGGCCCGGCGGGTTCGGCGCTCGCCTTCGCACTCGCCGTCGCGCTGACGTCGGGCGCGTGGATCTACTACAACACAAACGTGCTGAACGAATACCGCACGGCCGAACAGAACGAAATACTCGCCGCCGACTCCGAACGCGCGCTGCTGAAATTCCAAAACCAGCCGCAGCCCCGAATCATCGGCGTAAGCCTCAACGTCGCGCTCTACCCATCGGATTCGCGCGCCGTCACCACCGGCCGATACGAAATCGAAAACCGCACCACGGCGCCGCTGACCGAAGTCCACGTCAACCTGCCCGAAGGCCTGATCATCCAAACCCTGGAGATCGACGGCGCGCATCTTGAGAAGACGTATGAGGACTACGACTACCGCATCTACAAATTCGATCGGCCGATGGCGATCGGCGAACGCCGCCAAATCCGCTTCAAAACCGTGCTGCAGCAAATCGGCTTCAAGAACAGCGGCAACCAAACCTCGATCCTCGACAACGGCACCTTCCTGAACAACCTCGCCGTCTCGCCGGTCCTCGGCATCCACCGCAACAACTTCCTGCAAGACCCGACGGTGCGCCGCCGCCAAGGCCTGCCCGCCGAACTGCGCATGCCCAAACTCGAAGACCCAACCGCAGGCGGCAACAGCTACTTGAGGCCGGACTCCGACTGGGTCGCCTCCGACATCACCGTCTCAACCGTCGCTGACCAAACGCCGATCGCGCCCGGCTACGTCGTCTCCGACGAAACAAAGAACGGCCGCCGCACGGTTCATTTCAAATCGGACTCGCCGATCCAGAATTTCTACTCCATCCAATCCGCGCGTTACGCGATCAAGTCCGAGAAGTGGAACGGCATCGACCTCGCCGTCTATTACCACCCGACCCACGCCTTCAACATCGACCTGATGCTGTCGGTGATGAAGGAGTCGCTCGACGTCTTCGCGCGCGAATTCGGCCCCTACCAATTCCGCCAAGCGCGCATGATCGAATTCCCCGCCATCGCCACCTTCGCGCAATCCTTCGCCAACACGATCGCCTTCTCCGAAGACATCGGCTTCCTGCAAGACGGCGAGGCGCTGAAGGCCGACCCGTCGAAGATCGACATGGTCACCTTCGTCACCGCCCACGAAATCGCGCACCAATGGTGGGCGCATCAAGTGCTGGGCGCCGACGTGCAGGGCTCGACGATGCTCAGCGAATCCTTCGCCAGCTACTCGTCGCTCTTGGTCATGGAAAAAATCTACGGCCCCGAACAGGTCAGGAAATTCCTGAACCAAGAACGCGATCGCTACCTGCAAGGACGCCTGGGCGAAAACGTCGGCGAACAACCGCTCGACCGCGTCGAGAACCAGCAATACATCCACTACCAAAAAGGCGCGATGGTCCTCTACCGCCTGAAGACGGAGATCGGCGCCGAGAAACTAAACCGCGCCCTAAAACTCTTCATCGAACGCTACAAATTCAAAGCCGCCCCCTACCCGCGCTCGACGGATTTCCTATCCATCCTGCGCACGGAAGCCGGCCCCGAACCCGCCGCGTTGATCTCGGACCTCTTCGAAAAAATCACGCTCTACGAACTAAGAGCGAAATCCGCCAAGGTCACCAAACGCCCCGACGGCAAATACGACGTCGCCATCGAAGTCGAAGCCAAGAAATTCTACGCCGACGGCAAAGGCGTCCAAACCGACGCCCCGATGGCCGAGAACGTGGCGGTCGGCGCCTTCACAGGTGACCCAACCGACCCAAAATTCGACCGCACCCAAGTCCTCACCTACGACCTACGCCCGCTCAAAACCGGCACGCAAACCGTCACGCTGACAACCGACAAGCCACCCAAATTCGTAGCCGTCGACCCCTACTCCATCTGGATCGACCGCGACGACAAAGACAACGTCATCCCCGTCGAGCCGCCTGCGTCGTAGACCCTCCCTAGTCGTCATGGCCGACAGCAGTGCGCCCTCGCGCTAAGGCGTGACGCCATAGCCCGCGTATTCTTCAACGGCCTTCGCGTCGATCGCCTTGGCCGCCGCAATATCCGCCTGCCCGCTGACGCCCTCACCCGAGCGTGATCGCGCTGCGCCGCGCACATAGAGCGCGCTCGCATTCTCCGGGTGGGCCTTGAGGATGAGGTCCGCATCGGCGATCGCCTCGGCAAAACGGCTAAGCCGGAAATAGACGACACTGCGGCTGTCGAGAATCCCCGGATGCTCGCTCCTGTACTTGAGCGCCTCGGTACAATCGGCGAGACCGCTCTCCAGCGCCTTGCCGGTCACGGCGCGTACCCAGCACCGGTTGTTCAAAGCAAGCGCGTACCTGGGCTTGAGAGCGATCGCGCGATCAAGATCTGCGATAGCTTTGTCGTACTCGCCGCGTTCGTTGAGTAAATTGCC
This sequence comes from Alphaproteobacteria bacterium, assembly GCA_034440355.1. Lineage (GTDB taxonomy): Bacteria > Pseudomonadota > Alphaproteobacteria > Micropepsales > Micropepsaceae > SZUA-430. Next base: position 28,549 of record JAWXBY010000155.1, on the reverse strand, counting down.
TCGATTGCTGAGTATGATTGCGTCGTCGGACTTAAGGCGAAGCGCGCGATCATAGTCGGCAAGGGCGTTGTCGTGCTTGCCCAGGTCCTTGTATGCAAGGCCACGCTGTCCAAACGCCTCTGCAAAGTCGGGCTTGAGTCGAATCACCTGATCGTAGTCCGCGACGGCTTCCGCGAACTTATCTTGAGTCTGATTTGTCCGGCCCCGATTGAAGAATGCCAGTGCAAAATTGGGCGCCAGTTGAATCGCCCGATCGAAATCGGCCATCGCGAGCGGGTATTGGCTCATGGCGGCGTAGGCGACACCTCGGTTGTGGATGGCATCCGCGTTTTCCGGCCTGAGGCGGATGGCCTCGTCAAAGTCCGCTCTCGCCTGGTCGAACTGACGCTTCTGCGCATACGCGCGGCCGCGATTGTTGAACGCCGCGGACAACGCAACTGATGTTTGGTCGGTTGACTGAACAAGTTTCGTGCACGCCAAGATCGCATCGTTCACTGCAATCCCCGCACCACCCTCGCAGACCTTGGTCAAACCATCATCCGGCGCGCACCCGGATTGAATGAGCAACACCGCGGCCCCAATCGCAGCCGCCGAACTGATGCCCTTGGCTCCTCCAACACGCATGGCTCAAACCCCCGGATGCAATTCGGCAAACCCGTTCGCCGCCTCATACGCGGCACCCGCAGACAGCAGCGCCGCCTCGCCAAGCGCGGGCCCGATCAGCTGAAACCCAAGCGGCGTGCCGTCCGTCGTCCGCCCCATCGGCAAGGTCAGGCTCGGCACGCCGGCGAGGTTGTAGGGAATCGTGTAGCGTAGCATGGGCGCCGACGCGATCAGTGGCGCGCCGTCGAACGCCGCCATCTCCGCCACCGTCACCGGCGCGACAGGCATCACCGGCGCGACCAGCATGTCGACCGACGCGAACAGACGCGAGAGCGCACCGCGAAACTCGCGCCGCCAGACCGCAACCGCCGCATAGTCCGTCGCCGGCGCGGCGCGACCCGCCTCGAGCAGCTGGACATACGTCGGCCCATACTTCGCGCGCTTCGCCGGATAGCTGCGCGCGTGCGAGATCACGGCCTCCGCAAAACACGCCGTCATCGCGCGCGGTAAAATATCGTCCACCGGCGGCACGCGCACCGGCACGATCTCCGCCCCCGCGCTCTTCAACTGCGTGATGGCCTTCTGCAAAGCCGCACCCGTCGCCGGATCGACCGCCAGCGCATAGTCGGCATCAAGCCCGACGCGCACGCCCCTCAACGACGGCGACCGCGCCGCCGCCACCCAATCCTCCGGCGCTTCATTGAGCGACGTCGGATCAAGCGCATCCGCCCCCGCCATCGCGCTGAACATCATCGCGACGTCCAGCACACTGCGCGCCATCGGCCCAACATGATCGAACGTATCCGACAGCGGAAACACGCCGTGCCGGCTGACCCGCCCCCACGTCGGCTTCAGCCCGACCAAGTGATTGCACGCCGAGGGAAAGCGAATCGACCCGGCCGTATCCGTCCCTGTCGCGCCGAAACAAAGTCCCGCCGCGACGGAAACACCGGACCCGCTCGACGACGACCCCGACCACCGCGCCGGAGCCCAAGGATTCACCGGCACAACGACGTCCGGATGATGCGTGCCCCACGCCCCTTCGGTTAGCTGCGCCTTACCGACAATAATCGCGCCCGCATCCTGCAGCCGCGCGACAACGGTCGCCGTATCGCGCGCGGAAAACCCCGTCGAGAAGAACCCGCCCGCCCGCGTCGGCGTCCCCGCCATCGCGCACAGATCCTTCACCGCCAGCGGTACGCCATGCAGCGCACCCAACCACTGACCGCGCGCCTGCCGCTCATCCGCCGCCCGCGCCTCTGCCAACGCCTCGTCCGCGCGCACAAAGGCGAACGCATGCAGCGAAGGCTCCAACCGCGCGATGCGATCGAGCGTATGCCGCATCACCGCCTCCGCGCTCAGCGCTCCGGAACGAATGTCGCCGGCCACCTCGGCCAACGAGCGATAATGCAACGGCACTGTCATGCGCGAACTCTCCCACCGACCGACGAACCACACGCTGCCGCGCAAACGAGCCCACGTAAACACTTTGTTCGCTCTTCCGGCCTAGACCCAATTCCGCACGCCTGATTCGAGGGGGATCGCATGTCACGCCACACATCATCGCCGGCCGCCAACCGCGCCGCGCTCATGGCCTCGGCCGCGACAATCGCCCTGCTCGCCGGCGCGGGCACGACCGCCGCCGCCGAAACGCCAAAAATCTGGCAAGGCATGTACATCGGCGCGAACGGCGCCTACACCACCAGCGACAGCGAGAACGCCCAATACGGCAAGTGGGACGGCGAAGGCTGGGGCGGTGGTGTGCAAGCGGGATACAACCACCCCGTCTCCGGATTCTTCCTCGGCGCCGAAGTCGATCTCTCGTTGATGAACGAGCACGGCCGCTCGGACCCGCTCTTCGGCGGCAAGATCGTGAGCGACTTGAGCAACCGCCTGAACGCCGCCGGCTCGCTGCGCCTGCGCGCCGGCATGCCGCTCGGCGACCTGCCGCTCATCAAAGACGCGCTGGTCTACGGCACCGGGGGCCTCGCCATCGGCAGCTGGAAGACCCGCTACACCGAAACCGACGGTGGCAGCATCGTCGACGAGGCCACGAACAACCACATCGGCTGGACCGCCGGCGCCGGCATCGAAGTTCCCATCACGAAAAACCTCGGGGTGAAACTCGAATATCTCCACACCGATTACGGCGACAGCGTCTTCGACCTCACCGGCGGCCCTTACGCGGTCGACACCTCCGATGATAGCGTACGCGTAGGGATGAACTGGCACCTTAACTAAGATCGGAGCGCGATGAAACGGTTCGACGTCGACCTCCTCACCGATCGTTTTCACATCCGCAGCATCAAGCCCGACGACGTGTCGGAGCGCTGGTGCCAATGGACGGCCGACCCGCTCGCCGCCCTGTTGCTCAACGCCCCACGCCAACCGCTCGACATCGCGCAGCTGCGCGCCCACGTCGAGAGCATCGACCAGATCGACCGCATTATGGTGGGCCTCTTCGACCGCCACACGGGCCGCCACATCGGCGTGATCGCTGCCGACTTCATCGACGACCGCAAACGCATCATGCCCTCGATCCTGATCGGCGAACCGGAATTCCGCAACATCGGCGTGATGACCGAGATCCGCGACACCTTCGGCGACCACGCCTTCGACAACCTGCCTTTCGACTCCGCGGTCGCAACCGTGCTGGCCCACAACGAGGTCATGATAAAAATCATGGAATCGCGCGGCTGGCGCTTCCTCCGCAAACTCGAACGCGAAAAGAAACGCGCCGAAGGCCGCGGTTACATCGACGTCCTCGTCTACGAATTCCCGCGCGCGGTTTGGTACGAACAAAAGGCGCAACGCAAAAGCGCATAAAGAGCACACCGATGCCGGTCACGCTGAACCACACCATCGTGCACGCCAAAGACAATCAGGCGACGGCGAAATTCCTGACCGAACTGCTGGGCCTAGAGCCGCACCGCACGATGCACCATTTCGCGGTCGTGCAAGTCGGCCCCACCTCGATCGACTTCATCCAGACGGACCAAAAGATCGACCCCGTCCACCTCGCCTTCCAAGTCAGCGAGGCTGAGTTCGACGAAATCTTCGCCCGCATCAAGGCGCGCAAGATGCCGTACTGGGCCGACCCGTTTCACCGCCAACCGAACGACATCAACCACTGGGACGACGGCCGCGGCCTCTACTTCGAAGACCCCAACGGCCACAACCTAGAAATCCTAACCCGCTCCTACGGCAGCGGCGGCCTCACCGCCAAACACGTGAACCCGCTGATCACCTAGGCGCGCGTCAATCGATCGACGGTGTCCGATAAATTGACATTCGCTATGCCATAAGCTGCAATCGCGCATGTCAAAGCTGTTCGCCGCCCTCGCGCTCTTCGTCGCGCTTATCGCACCCGCCGTCGCCCAACCAGACGCGCCGGTGAAGCGTCCCAACGTCGTGCTCATCCTCGTCGACGACGCGGCGTTGATGGATTTCGGCGCGTACGGCGGTGAGGCGCGCACCCCCAACATCGATGCGCTGGCCGGCCGCGGCGCTCTGCTCACGAGCTATCACACCTCGCCGCTCTGTTCGCCGTCGCGTTCAATGCTGCTGACCGGCATCGACAATCACAAGACCGGCGTCGCCACGATCGAAGAAGTCCTGCCACCCGAACTCGCGGACAAACCCGGCTACAGCCTGCGCTTGGAGCCCGGCGTCACCACGGTCGCCACGCGCCTGAAAGCCGCCGGCTATCGCACGTACATGACAGGCAAATGGCACCTCGGTCACGGGCCTGGCGACCTGCCCAGCGCGCACGGCTTCGACCGTTCGCTGGCGCTCGACGCCTCGGGCGCCGACAACTGGGAAGCCAAACCCTATATGCCCTACTACCGCGACGCGCCGTGGTTCGAAGACGGCAAGCCCGCCGACATGCCAAAGGACTTCTACTCATCCGAACTGCTCGTCGACCGCATGATCGAATACATGGACGGCGCGCCCGACGCGGCGGCGCCGTTCTTCGCCTACGTCGCTTTCCAAGCCGTCCACATCCCGGTGCAAGCGCCGCGCGAATTCACACAGCGCTATGAAGGCCAGTTCGACGAAGGCTGGGCGAAACTGCGCGAAGCCCGCTGGCAACGCGCAAAGACGCTGGGCCTCATCCCTCAAGATGCGCCGCTCGCCGCGCTGCCCGACACGATGCGCAAATGGGAAAACCTCACCGCCGACGAAAGGAAGACCTACGCCAAAGCGATGGCCGTCTATTCCGGCATGCTGGAGGCGATGGACCATCACATCGGGCGCCTCATCGACCACGTGAAGGCCAAGGGCGAACTCGACAACACTATCTTCATCGTCACGTCCGACAACGGGCCGGAGCCCTCGGACCCGGTGCACGCGACGGGCATGAACCTCTGGATGGCGCTGAACGGCTACGACTGGAACGCCGACAATCTCGGCGAAAAAGGAAGCCTCGCCTTCATCGGCCCCGAATGGGCGGCGTCGGTGTCGTCGCCCGGCAAGCTCTTCAAGTTCTACACCACCGAAGGTGGCCTGCGGGTGCCATTCGTCATCGCCGGCCCCGGCATCGCGTCAGCAGTGAAGTCGACAGCGCCCGCCTTCGTAATGGACGTGACGCCGACGATTCTGGATTTCGCCGGTGTCGCCGCCGAGCCGACGCAAGACACCGTCCCCATCACCGGCCGCACGCTGCGCGCGGTCCTCGACGGCACGGCGATGCGCGCGCACCCGGAAGACGCCGGCATCGGCGTCGAAGTGGCGGGCAACGCTGCCCTCTTCAAAGGCGACTACAAGATCGTAAAGAACGGCGGCGCCCACGGCGACGACTCATGGCGCCTCTACAACCTCGCGACCGACCCCGGCGAAACCAAAGACCTGTCGCAGAGCGACCCCGAGCGTCTCAAAGACATGCTCGCCGCTTATCAGACGTACACGGAACAAATGGGCGTGCTGCCGCTGCCGGAAGGCTACAACGTCCAACGCCAAATCATGCGCAACGTCATCGCCCGCCAACTCGGCTTCTATTGGTGGATCCTGGCGCTTGCCGCCCTCGCGCTGATCGCAATCGGCTGGGCCGTCTGGCGTGTCGTTTCAAATTGGCGGCGCATACGGCGCGCGTAAAAGCCCCCACCGTTCCAAATCGGAAACGGCGAGGGCTGGAATGCGAGGCGCTTAGTACGGCTCGGCCGGCGGCGCAGGTTCGGCTGCTGGCGCAGCTTCCGCAGGCTCTGCCGCTGGCGCAGCTTCTGCCGCAGGAGCAGCGGGAGCGGCCGGCGCTGCGGGCGCGGCCGGAACATCGATCGTGATCGACGTATCGGTCGCCGGCGTCGCCGCCACGCGGCTGTCAAACGTGCCGAACGCAAACAATCCCACAACCGCGACGGCAAGGCCGCCCACGATCATCGCCAGCATTGTGATGGTGCCGTTGCTTTCGGCAGGTTCGATCGCCAAGACCGTAACTCCTTCAAAGGCGTGAATGCCTTAAGAAGGACAACGGCCCCGCACCCCCAAAGGTTGCAGCGGCCCGAGTTCCCAAAACTTACCTCAGCCTTAAGTATGAAGTGACGCGCGACACGCCTCACGCAGCAAACCGCGCCAGCCGCTTGCCGATGATCTCTTCCGCGTCGTGCATGATGCGGTCGATCAGTTCCTTCACGCTCGGCACGTCGTAGATCAGCCCTGCGACCATGCCGCACGACCACGCGCCGGCGTCCATCTGGCCCTCGGTCATGACCTTGGGATAAACGCCCGCCACTTCGCCGATGATGTCTTCGAACTTGATGCTCGCGCCCAGCGCCTTTTCCTTCTCCAGCAACCGCTCGACGGCGACGTTCTTCAGCACCCGCTCCGTATTGCGCAAGGGCCGCATGACGAGCCGCGTGTCGAGTTCGCTCGCCGCGACCAGAGCCTTCTTCACGTTCTCATGCACCGGCGCTTCTTTGGTGGCGATGAACCGTGTCCCCATATTCATGCCCTCCGCGCCCAGCGACAGCGCCGCCACCAGCGACCGTCCGTCCGCCATGCCGCCCGAGGCGACGAAGGGAATCTTCAACTCGTCCGCCGCGCGCGGCAGCAGAATAAAGTTCGGCACGTCGTCTTCGCCCGGATGCCCGCCGCATTCGAACCCGTCCACCGACACCGCATCGCAACCGATCGCCTCCGCCTTCAGCGAATGCCGCACCGACGTGCACTTGTGGATGACCTTGATGCCAGCCTCTTTCAGCGCCGGCATCCACTTCTGCGGATTGTTCCCCGCCGTCTCGACGACCTTCACCCCACCGTCGATGATCGCCTTGATGTAGCCCGGATAATCCGGCTGCGTCAGCGCGGGCAAGAAGGTGAGGTTCACCCCAAACGGCTTCGACGTCATCTGCTTGCAGCGCGCAATCTCCGCCGCCAACTTCGCCGGCGTGCCCTGCGTGAGCCCCGTGATTATCCCAAGCCCGCCCGCATTCGAAACCGCCGCCGCCATCTCGGCAAAGCCGACAAAATGCATGCCGCCCTGAATGATGGGATGCTGAATGCCGAACATCTCCGTAATGCGGGTCTTCATCGCAAAGTTCCTCCATATGAATAGCGTGTAACGATTCAATGGCACGGCGAGCGCGATAGGTCCAGCACATCGGCGCGTGCGTTACCGGCAACCGCTGCGTTAGTCCGCGCACCGCACAATCGCCTCATCGCCGAAGCGCGCGCCCGCGCCATCGACACACGCCACACAAGCGTCGTAGAACGTCGCGCCGCCGCGCCTCGCGCATGCCTGCGCGAAAAACACGAACGCGGCGCAAAGGGAGATACGCACATGAAAAAACTCGCTCTCGGCCTCTTCGCCGCCGTGGCCTTGACCGGCGCCGCGCTCGCCGCCGCCGCCGACCCGATGGCCAGCCGCTACGAAAACACCGTCACGCTGACCGACGCGAAGGGCGCGGTCACGAAGGTGCACTACAACAAGGACGGCACGATGACGGTGACCCAGCCCGACGGCGCGAAGGTGACGGGCAAGTGGACGCTGAAGGACGGCAAGCTTTGCGTCACGCTCGACGCAGGTCCGACCGCCGGCAAAGAAGGCTGCAACCCCTTCGCCGATCACAAGGTCGGCGACACCTGGGACGTCACGCTCGCCGACGGCTCGAAAACCAAAGCCGCCCTCGTCGCCGGCCGCTAATCGAACAAGCAATAAGCGGGGAGAGACGTTCACGTCTCTCCCCTTTTTTGCTGCGCGGGCCGTGCCAACGCGGCGAAACGAGCCTCTTGCCGCCCGCCAAAACCCCGCGCATGGTGCCCCGCAAGACGGCGAGCGAGACGCGGCGACGCAAGGGACGAACGGACATGAGCCTGAAGGTGATCGGCACCGGCCTGGGCCGGACGGGGACGCTGTCGCTGAAGGCGGCGCTGGAGCAGCTGGGCTTCGGGCCTTGCTACCACATGACCGAAGTCTTCCCGCGGCCGCAGCACGTGAGCGAATGGGCGAAAGCCGCGCGCGGTGAACCCATCGATTGGGACAAGCTCTACGAAGGCTTCGCCGCGACGGTCGACTGGCCGTCGACGCATTTCTGGCGCGACCTCACGCGCAAGTATCCGGATGCGAAAGTGATCCACTCCGAGCGCGAACCCGAACTGTGGTGGAAGAGCTTCTCGCAAACGATCCAAGAAGGCATCGCGGGCGAAGCCCCGCCGCCGATGCGCGACTGGCACGACATGGTCAAGCTCATCATCACCGATCAAACCTTCGGCGGCGACATGAGCAAGGAAAACGTGCTGAAGGTCTACAACGCCCACAACGCCGAAGTGAAACGCACCATCCCGGCCGCACAGCGCCTGGACTTCGACCCGCAGCAAGGCTGGGCCCCGCTGTGCAAATTCTTAGGCGTCCCAGTCCCTGCAGCCGACTTCCCCAAAACAAACTCAACCGCCGAATTCCGCGCCCGCCTGGAAGCGCGTAGGCACTAGACAACTCTGCGCGCGAATACCCGCCCTACGGCGTGAATAGCGCCCCTTGCCTTCGCGCCCGCGGGGGATCAAATGCTCCACACACGCCATTGTGAAACGGAGCCACGCATGACCGACGCGCCGCAATACACCCCGCCCAAAGTCTGGACCTGGAACAAGGAATCCGGCGGCCGCTTCGCCAAGATCAACCGCCCGACCGCCGGCGCCCAGCAGGAGAAGGAGCTGCCCGTCGGCAAGCATCCGCTGCAGCTCTACTCGCTGGCGACGCCCAACGGCGTGAAGGTGACGGTGATGCTGGAAGAGCTGCTCGCCGCCGGCCATAAGGGCGCGGAGTACGACGCCTGGCTCGTCAACATCAACGACGGCAGCCAATTCGGTTCGGGCTTCGTCGCCGTGAATCCGAATTCGAAGATCCCCGCCCTCCTCGACCGCTCGACACCGAAGCCGACGCGCGTGTTCGAAAGCGGCGCCATCCTCGTCTACCTCGCCGAAAAATTCGGCGGCGCATTCCTGCCCAAAGACCCAAGCGCCAAAGCGGAATGCCTGTCGTGGCTCTTCTGGCAAATGGGCAGCGCGCCGTATCTCGGCGGCGGCTTCGGCCACTTCTATGCGTATGCGCCGGAGAAGATCGAATACGCGATCGACCGCTTCGCGATGGAGGTCAAACGCCAACTCGACGTCCTCGATCAGCAGCTGGCGAAGAACGAATACATCGCGGGTAAGGACTACACGATCGCCGACATGGCGATCTGGCCCTGGTACGGCGGCCTGGTGAAAGGCGTGCTCTACGAAGCCGGAGATTTCTTGAGCGTCCACGAATACAAACACGTCAACCGCTGGGCCGACATGATCGCCAAACGCCCGGCCGTGCAGCGCGGTCGCATGGTCAACCGCACCTGGGGCGACCCCGCAAGCCAACTCCCCGAACGGCATGACGCCAGCGACTTCAACAAGGTGAAGGCGGATTAGTTAGAGAGAACCTGCATGCTGGCCGAGGGAAATGAACCAGCACGCCACGTGCTGAGCGCTTACGCCGCCCGTGATGCCTCGCGCGTAAGCCCCTCCACCATCCGGTCCAACGCCTCATCGCGGCGCGCGCGCAGCGTATCGCGGTGGACACCCAGGATCGCACCCGCACGTTTCGGGCCCATGCCGCAAGCGCTGGTCAGCCAAACCGCCTTCGCCAGATGCGCGTGGCCCTCAAGAAAACGAAACCAGCCGAACGTCTCGTGCATGCGGTCTATCGCGCCCGGCGACGCACGCGCCAGCCGCACCGTCGCCGCAGTGTAGCCATAGGCATCCGCCGCCTCCTGCACGAAATCGGGCCAAGAGACCTTGAATCCGGGAACACCATGCGCGGGCACGCGGCGCAGCGTGTCCCACGCCTCGCGCAACCGAGCCGCCACCGTCTCGCGCGTCCATGTCATGCACCCTCGTCCCGTTGTTGATGCCGCACACGCTTACGCCCCGGTCCTTCCGGCCGTCGGGCGCACGCCTCAGCCATCACCCGGCACCGCCTTCGCCGCCGGCCGCACCCGCGACAGGTGATGCGCGCACCACAACGTTCCGTGTACGGACGGATGCCCGCACATTCGCCACACGCCCGCACTCAGACACCCCGCCACCCAATGACAAACGCCTCCATCGAGCACCTCGTTCATAGCCCCTATCGGCTTGGGCTCCGGCACAACGGGCAAACAAGAACGAGCCGCACGCCGCGACGCGACAAGGCCCAACGCCACCGCGCGCGCCACGCATGCCTCCCGCGACAGGGCGAGCGCCCGCGCAATCCACGTCAGAGTTTTGCCTCGTGCATGCATGCGCGCGAGGAAGCCGTCCATCTCCCGCGTCCAACGCCGCACCTCTAAGGGACCTTCAACGCCGGTGTTCGTCAAATGTTCCTCCACGTGCGTCGCCCATAGAAAGGATGAGCGGCGGGCGACAACGCCTCGGGGTAAGGGGAGACCCCGAGACGGCGCACCGCCGCTCGCGCGCGCAAACCTTGCGTCCTCAAAAGGACTGGCCGCGCACGCTCATCCGGCCTTCGCCGGATTCGAAAACCTCAGCCGAACGCGGCCAGCGCCGCCCCGATCACCGCCGCCAAAGTCAAAAGCGGCACATAAATGAAGGTGAAACTCGGCTCCTTTGGCATAAGCAATACTATGCCATCTTGCTCGACAGCGCGCGCCGCAAACCGCGCGCTACGCCGAAGCCCGGAATAGCATCCGGCCCGGGCCGAAGCCGTGAACCTCTGCCAAGAGAACCGAATACGCCGCAATACCGTCACGCCAGAACTGGCGGGGACGCGATCTGCCATAGAGGGTCAGCTCCGTCTGAAAGGGAATGAGGCCAAACCTGCTCGACTCGGCCCGCATAAGTTTGTATAAGCTAGCTTAACTAATATTTCAAGCTTTTCTTTTAGTGACAGGCAGCATCCCCTTATGAACAGTCAGCCCATGACCAAGAAAGAACCCTCCCCCGCCGACAAGCGCCGCGGCCAACGCCTGCGCGAACGCCGCAAGGCGATCGGCATGGACATCACCGAACTCGCCAAAGCGATCGGCGTGTCGCAGCCCGCGGTCTCCCAATGGGAAATCGGCATCACCGCGCCGAACCGGAAGAAGGTGGCCAAGCTCGCGCAAATCCTGCGCGTCCCCGTCGCCTGGCTGCTGACGGAAGAAGACACGCAACAACAGACGGCGGCGCCGCAAGGCGCCACACCGGCAATCGCCGCCCTGCCGATCGACGTCCCCGTCCTGGGCGTCGCAGTCGGCGGCTCCGACGGCGACTTCCGCCTCAACGGCCAAGTGGTCGACTACGTCCGCCGCCCCCCGGGCATCGCCAGCCTCCGCAACGTCTACGGCCTATGGCTCGTCGGCGATTCAATGAGCCCCTGGAACAAAAACGGAGACCTAATCTACGTCTCCCCCGCCCGCCCGCCAGTCATCGGCGACCACATCGTCATCCAACTCCAAGACACAGCCGACGGCGAGCCGGGCCTAGCGATGGTGAAACTCCTAATCGGCAAAACCCCAACCCAACTCAAACTAGGCCAATACAACCCCACCCGCGAATTCAACCTCGCCCTGACCAAGGTGAAGGCGATTCACAAGGTGCTGAGCCTGCGCGAGCTGCTGGGGACCTAACGCCTCACCGCACCCGCCCAAGCCCCACAAACGCGCCTGCCCCCGCCGCGAACGCCACCGCGCCGATGAGCAGCGCCAAGTGGTACGTGCCGGTCAGTGTGTGCACCCAGCCGAAGAGCGCGAGACCCACGGCGGTGCCCACCGCGCCGAACGTCGCGACGCGCCCGTAGATGGCACCGTAGTTCGCGACGCCGAACCGGCGCGAGACGAAATAGGCGATGAGGTCGACCTCCGATCCCTGCTGCAGCCCGATCATCAGCACCGCGAGCGCAGCGACGGCGAACGACGGCACCGGAATGAGCAGCAGCGTCATGCCGATCGCAGGCACCACCGTCATCACGCCGGCGACAAGCGTTGGTGACATCCGGTCGAGCGCAAACCCGGTCGCGAGTCGCCCGCTCAACAACCCGAACGCGTATATCGACATCACGTAGCCGGTGGCTGCGACGCTGAACCCTTTGTCGGAGATCAGTGGCGACAGCTGCCCGACCAACCCCGACCCCGGCACGTTCACGCAAAACAACGCCGCGACGATGAGCCAGAACGCCGGCATCCGCAGCGCCTGCCCGATCGTCACGTCCGGCACGTGCACGGCGTCCGCGTCCGGCACATCGTCAACCGCACGAGCAGCCGCTTCCCGTGCGGAGGCGATCAAGATCAGCGCCACCGGCAATCCGATCACCGTGGTGATGACGGCCATCGCGAGCAACCCCGCGCGCCAGCCATGCGCATCGATCACTTCCGACAGCATCGGCGCGATTAGCATCGACGTCAGCGACACGCCGCACGTCGCCACGCCCAGCGCCAACCCCCGCTGCCGCACGAACGCGGCAACGACCGGCCGCGTATAGGCGATCGCCCCGGTGCCCGCCCCGAACACGCCGCCCCAAACCATAAGCGCGAGATAGAACCCAAACGCCCCCGGCTGCAGCGCGATCACGACGTAGAGCAACGCCAACGCCGGCGCACACACCAAAACGACCGGCCGGAATCCGACGCGGTCGATAATCTTGCCCACGATCGACAGCGACACTGCGCCGACGATGAACGCCAACGCCCCCGCCGTTCCCATGTCCCCACGCGACCATCCATACTCGGCCGTAAGTCCGCCGATGAACAACGACGCCACCATCAGATAAAGCGAAATCCCGGTACCCAGCCCAACCGCAGCACCGGCGACGATGCGCCACCCGCGCCGCCACTCGTCGACGTCGGCCGCCTCGAACGCCTTCACGCCCACACGCGCAAGGGCGGTCTTGATCGCTCCATCCGTTCCGCTCAATGCCGGCCCTCTCCTTGCACCGCACACGCTTAGCACATGTGATAAGGTGCCCGGATTCAAGAAAAGGCCAAGGCCCATGCGCATCCGCCCGTTCGCCGCCGCCCTCGCCGCTTCGTTCGCGCTCGCGTTCGCGGCGTCGGCCGCACCGGTGTGGACCGCGCCGGGCTGGTACCAGATCGCTGACACCATCGTCGGCCCCTTCGTCTGGAAGGGCCCCTTCGTGACCAAGGAGGAATGCGAAGTCACGCTCCCCGAAAACGAAGAAGACGCCGACTATATGTGCGACTACCTCAGCGAGCGCCCGAGCTGGGACGATTGACGCACACCCGCTCATGCTCACCGCCCTCTTCGCCCTCACCACAATCATCCTCATCGCCAGCGTCTTGCGCCGCCCGCGCACGTTTTGGCAGCGCGCATTGGTCGGCCTGGCGGCGGTGCTGATGCTCGCCGTCCTCGTCGCTTGGGGGATCGAGTTCCTGATGCAGGCGCAAACCGTCGACGGCTAACGCATCGGCGGCAGCGAGCGTAGGAAGCGTAAGAACCGCGCTGGCTCCGGTACCGCGTCGCCGGGCATCGGCTCCATCGGCGTCTCGAACACGTAGTACACCGTCATGTCATAGAGCGTGTGCGCGATAATCGCCGGCCACAGCGACCCGCTCCACAACACCGCGACGGCCGACGCAACGCCCAGCACCATCGTCCCCACCGTCCACGTCAACCCGTACACGGCATGCCCCAGCGCGAACAGCAAACTGCTGAGCGTCACCGCGATCACCACATCGGCGCCCAGAATAAACGCCACCGACAACGCGATGCCGCGAAAGATCACCTCTTCGCAAAACCCGGCGGTCGGCGACATCGCGGTCACCCACACGAACCGTTCGACCGCCGTCTGCGGCCGCAGCGCCAACGCATACGGCGACTCTGCCTCGCGAAAGAACGCGCTGACCCATCCGCTCACGACGGCGACCGCGAAATACGTCAACAGCAGCAACGCCGATAGGCCGATCATCAACCCAAACTCGATCGGCGTCGTCAGCCGCAAATCGGCGAGCACGTAGGACAGCGGCTCATCCCCGCCCAACGCCCAATCAACCCACGAGATCAGGAAGAACGCGCCCACGACGCCGAAACTGACGACGACGAAATCGAAATAAAGCCCAAGCCGCTCCTGCCCCCGCGCACGCAACATGCGCCCGAAATCAAGCAGCCGAAACCAAACGATGAGCGCAAGCCACGCCACGGCCAGCGGCACAACCGCCGGCGCCAGCCACAACACGACTATCAGAACATCAAGACCGCGAACGCCGTCCACCACCCACTCCCCCAAGGAGAGCAGGCCCGACACCCGCGCCACACCGCAAGCAAAACGCTGACCGCTAGCCCAAGGCGCGGCGGTTCAGCACCGGGGCCTCAGGCCACCATAGGCACGCCGACACCCAGGTCGAGCCAACTCCACGCCTGCGCGGTTTGGATGCGCGGCGCGTGGGGGAAGCCCGTCGCGTCGTTATAGCCGTGGTTCACATAGACCAGCAGCTGCCCCTTCTGCTGCCGGTCGTCGAAAATCGGAAACATCGTGTATTCGAAGGCGATCGGCGCGCGGCCTTCGCCGGCAGCCGGCGTCACCTGCCACAGCCCGCATGGCCGTCGCACCATCTCGACCGCGCTGTCGAACGCGTTCGCCCGCACGGAGGGTTCGGCGAGCGACAGATAATCCGTGTCCGTCAGATCACGCCCGAACAATTCGAAAAAGCCGGAGCCGACAAGCCGCATCGGGATCGTCCGCGTCGCGACGTCGGGCTCCGCGATCACCATCCAACGCGCAAAGCGGTGGAAGTGGCGCAGGTCGATCTCCGATCGCAACGGTACTTCACCCGACCGGCACAACGCGCGCACGGCATATTCGAAGCTGCGGCTCGCCGTCGACCGCTGACCTGCGCCGGCATCGCTCGCCTCCGCGTTCGCGCGCGCCGGCGCCGCCGACAGCTCCACCTGCGTCAGCACGCGATTGCGTCCCGCGCGCTTGGCCGCATAGAGACACGCATCCGCGCGATTGATCAGATCGGCGATCTCTTCGCCCGGCGCAAACTGCGCAACACCGAGCGACAGCGTGATCGACCCCAATGTTTCGCCGGTCGATTTCTTCACGATCTTCTTCGTCTCGACATTCGTGCGGATATGATCCGCCACCACCGCCGCCTGCGAAAGCGTCGTCTCCGGCAGCACCACGACGAACTCTTCGCCGCCGAAACGCGCCGCCGTATCGCGGCCCTTCACATTCGCCTTGAAGCACTGCCCGACAAGCCGCAACACCTGATCGCCCGTCGCGTGGCCATACGTATCGTTGAAACGCTTAAAGTGATCGACGTCGCCGATTAGCAAACTCAAAGGCGTCTTCGACCGCCGAGCCTCCGCCACCGCCTCGCGCACGCGATCGTCGAAGCAGCGCCGGTTCGCGAGCCCCGTCAGCACATCCGACAGGCTCTCTTTGCGCACCGTCTCCATCTTCTCGCGCAGGGCGGCGACCTCGCCGACGGAGGCCTGCAGCTGCCCTTCCAGCAGACGGTTGCGCGCCTCGATCGTGCGCGTCGCCGCCGCAACTCTCTCAAGCACGGCCTTGATGTCCGGCTTTGCGCCGCCGAGTTCGCTGCCCGCACTCATCAGCGTGCGTCCGAATTCCGCCGTGTCCGCGCCCGCGCCCTGCAGCGCGTCGGCAAGCTTGCCAATTTCGGCAGCGAGCTGATTGCCGACCTCTTCTTGGACTTCGCTCGATCCCGTCGCGAAAAAGCGCGCATGCAACACCCGCGCATGGTCGAGATCGCCGGCCTTCCCCGCACGCACGGCATCGTCCAGCGCAACGACCAACGTCTCATTGCGCTGCGCCGCGTACGCGTACCAAAGCTCGTAGTTTTCGGGGGACGGCAGCACGCGGTGCCGCTGCATCAGCTCTTGCGCCCGCTGCGACAGCGCAAGAATCTCTTCAGGAGAACTGCCGGTACTCATATGCAAACTGTTTTTCTCGCGGGGAATATTGGCGGGGATTCGTGAAAAGGCACGTCGCCGTCAAGCCCTCTAATTGGAGGAAGCGCGGATCAAACGAACGTTTGGAGGCGCATCGGCACTCGGAAGAAGTGGCACGGCGCCGACACACACGTAGGCAACACCGCACGCACCCGGCAGAATCTCTTTCCGCCTGGCACCTGCGAAATGTATCAGGGGCATGACGCGAGTCGTTGACGAATTGCGCCACAGCCTTCCGACAGCTTCAAGGGAACCCATGCCGCTCGCGCGTAGTTCGCTCCTACCGGTGATCGTCGAGTTCGCCGAAAAATGCGGTGTACCCGCGCGCGAACTTCTCGACGAACTGGAACTCGACCCGTCGCTGCTCAGCCACCCCAGCACCGTGATCGACTCCGCCGTCCTGATCGACGCCGTCGCCTATGCCGCGCGCGCCACCGGCCAACGCGACTTCGGTCTGAAGATCGCAACCTGCGACGACGCCCGCGCGCTCTCGCCTGTCGCCATGCTCGTCGATCACTGCGGCACCGCTAGCGAGGCCCTCGCCGCGACAGCGCAGCATCTGCGCACGCACAACAGCGCCCTCAACTACGAACTGACGACGGACGGCGCGCACTACATCTATCGCCTGCGCCTCGACGCACAGGGCAAACACCCGTCGACGCAATACATCGAGATGTGCTTAGGCCTCTGTGTGCGTCTCAGCACGCTGCTCATGGGCGACGCGTGGCGGCCCGAAGCCGTTATGTTCGAACACGACCGCGAAGCCGATCCCGCCGCCTACCGCCGCACCTTCCGCGCGCCGGTCAGTTTCGCGCAGGGCATGAGTGCGTTCGTCGCGCGCCGCGCCGACTTCGATCAGCCGATCGACCGCGACAACCCGCACATCCGCGATTTGCTCGACGCGCTGCGCATCATCCAGGAACGCGAAAGCCGCGAAGACATCGTGGTGAGACTGGCCCCCATCTTGCGCACGCTGCTCGCCACCGACGACGCATCGGCCGCCCACGCCGCAAAACTATTGGGCCTCTCGCCGCGAACGCTCCAACGCCGCCTCGCCGAACGCAGCACGAATTTTCAGAAGGTGCTCGACGACGTCCGCCTAGATCTCGTGCGCGAACATCTGCCCGGAAAAAATCTCACCGATCTGGCCCCGATCCTCGGCTTCTCCGAAGCCAGCGCCGTCAGCCGCTTCCTCCGCGCCACCGGCGGCTTCAAACACCGCAAACGCCAACAAGGCAACGTGGCGGCCGGCGACTAACGCGCGGCTCAAGCCATCTCGCGCCGACGCATAGGCTCCTCGCGCGACGGCGCCGCGTGCGCGGTTTCGCTCGCCGCGTTTTCGCCGGCCGGCAGTGGCCACACTTCGACCGAGCCGTCGACGTCGAACACCGGACAGGCCATCGCCAGTTCGGTGGCCGCCTCGATCGAGGCGGCTTCGATGATCACGTTGCCCGTCACCACGTCGCGCAGGCCGGCTTGCGTGCCGTCACACACCGTGCGCCCTGATCCGCGAATGGTGCGTCCCTCGTTCTCCAGCGGATTGCCGCCCACGTGATGGCCCTCTTTCGCCAGGACGCCGACCCAGTCGGCCCACTTGCGAAGGTGTCCCTGCAACTCGGTGGGCGTCAGGCGGTTCGGGATAATCGGCCCGCCGCGGAACACGAACATATACTTCGACATGAGGCTGAACCTCTCTTCCAAAACCAATATCTAACGACGGCCGGACGCCCGGCGCTCGGCCCGAACACGCGCGCCCTTCGGTGCCCGCATCGTATCAACGGCAAGCCCGGCCGCGAGCTCCAACTCCTGACGCAGCTCGCGCCACTTGCCCGCGCCGAACGACGCCAGGAACCGCTCCTGCATCGCCCGCCACACCGGCACCGCTTTCGCCAACGCCCGCTCACCCGCCGCGGTCAACCGCACAAGTTTTTCGCGCTTGCTGCCACGCGCGGAGACCTCGATCAGGCCCTCGCGCGCCATCAGGCCCAAATTTCGCGTCATCGTCGTCTGGTCCATGAGCGTAAGCTCGGCAAGCGCGCCGACCGACGCCGGCTGGTTCTTCGCCGTCGCGACCAAGAGCGTGAACTGCGTCGACCGCAACCCGGTCGGCGAAAGCCCGGCATCGTAAAGCTGCGTGACGACACGCGAGGTGCGCCGCAGATTGAACGCGGCGCAGGTGCCGGTCCCCGTTAGATCCACGCCTGCAATCGGTGCTTTCATCGTCACTCCGCTCTTAATCTGTATATACATATCAAAAGCTGTTGTTGCACGTGCCGAATCGCCAAACGGTGAACACCGAACCGTGAGCCCCGTATCTGCATGGGCGCCGTGTAAATCCTAACCATCGATCGTTGCAGGTATTGGAAAAATCCGACGCCCCAGATCACGCTGGCGAGAGCAACCGCGTACGCAAACTGGACCGGTTGCGGCCAGCAAACGTTAACGATCGCCACGTGACGTCTTTCTCACCTGTCATGCCGGGCGAGCGCAGCTAGACCCGGGACCGCCCGCTTAGACAAAACGGCCGCGCTCCACCCAAAGAGCACGGCCGCTGAGTCACATCAGACGTAGAGAACTACCGCCCGTCGTAGGGACGATCCTCATACGGCGCGTCGTCGTCGTAACCGCCGTCGTCATAGCCCGGCTCATACCGGTCATCATAGCCCGGCTCGTACCGGTCGTCGTAGCGCGGATCGTATCTGTCGTCGTCATACGCACTGCCGCGATATGCATCGCGCCGGTCATAGCGATCGTCGTAGCGGTCGCGATGGCGATTGCGGCACCCGCTGCCCGCGATGGCGTTGCCGGCGATGCCACCGATGATCACACCCGCGGCCGTCCGTCCACCGCGATGACGCCTGCCGCCGACGTTGTTGCCGATGATGCCGCCCAGCACACCGCCGACGATCGTTCCCGCTACGCGATCGCCGCTGCAGCGGCGGCGCTCGCCGCGCGCCTGGTAGCCATAGCCCGGACCCGCATATTGCGGCCCATAGCTCGGCGGCGGTCCATACCCCGGCCCGTAGTTCCCATAGACTTGCCCTGCGAACGCAGAGCCCGCCGTCGCGACCGTCAAGACGAGCGCGGCCGCAGCCGACACAATCACCTTCTTCATGTGCAAACTCTCCCAGTGAAGCTCGTGAGGGCGAGCCCCGACCCATGTCTTCCGAGGCGGATAGAGCCGCAACCGCCCTGAACCCCACATGAACGCCCGCAACCCCAACAAACACAACCGACTCCGGGCAGTCTCCCCAAAAAATCCGCCGCAAACGCGCGTCGAAAATGCAGTCGCTCCCCTTATCCCGTGCGCGAAACGCAATGCCACAGGCAGATCGACCCACACAGAATGCGTCGGAACGGATGACCGCCGACGGCGTTATCACATCAGCCCGCTAATGGTGGGTCAGGCGCACTCCCGCCCCCCGTGAGTGCGTTCAAGAAATTAGCCTGTCGAAGCCCGTCCCTATTCCCCCAGGGACGGGCTTTTTATATGCGCAGGCAGTCGCTAGGCCGCCAACCCACGCATCGCGGCGCACAACACGTCGATGGCTTCATGGGCATTGCGCATGCGATCAGCCATCGGCAGCGCCTGCTTCACCAGCGTGAACGCATACGCTTTGTTGCCCGCCTGAAGCTCCACGATGGCAACCCGCGCCATCCACAACACACGCTGGTCACCATCCGCGAACGCAGCGAGCAACTTGTCCGCCTCCGCCGTGAGTCCGACCTTCAGACGATCGGCCAAGATATACGTCAGCACATGGTCGCGCCGGTCAACCTCCGGAACCTCCTTCAACACACGCAGTGCATCATCGATGCGCCCCGCATCCGCCAATCCTTCTGCGACGATGCCAAGGCCGCTATCCATCGGGCCGAGCCCCGCCATCTCCACCGACCGCGCCGTCGCCAAAGCTTCCTCCACGCGGCCAGCCTTCGCCATGGCGCGCGCGATGGCGCGCAACGCCATGCGCCGGTTGAGGTCCAAGGTGACGTCGCGCCCGTCTTTGGTGGTGAAGACCGCGCTGGTGTCGCCGCCCTTCAGCGACCGCGCGACCGCCAGTGCTTCGTCGATCTGCCCGGCCTTCGCCTGCGCCTCCGCGAGTGAAGACAACAAAGCCTCGCGCCACGCCCACTTCGGATCTTGGTCAAGAAACTCAGGCTCCAGCGCGATCAGTTCGCGCACGCGCGCGAACGTTGCGATCGACGCCGCACGCTGCCCCACGCGGGCCTGCGCTTCGGCCACATGGCTCAACGCAAAGCGCAGCGAAGAAGGAGCTTTGATGAGCCCGGCCGCCTGGACCGCATTCGCGACGGCATCCTCACGCGCGTTCGCCCAGGCAATAAGGACATAAGCGGAATCGCGCGCGCCATCCAACGTCAGCCGCGCCGCGAGCGCCATCGACGCCGCAAACGTAGAACCAGCGGGCCGCGCAATCTTCAGCGCCGGGTCGTCCGCCACATAGCCCAGCATCTCCGGCCACCGCGTAACGGCCAGCACGAACCGCGGCTCTTCCGCCGGGACGGTCAGCGCGATCTCCAGCACTTCCTCGATGCGCCCGGCCTGCGACAGCACCGCCGCAATACTGACGATGAGAATCCGTCGCTCGACGTCATCCGCCACCGCCCGCGCCGTGGCCAGCGCCTCTTGCACCTTCCCCTGCGCCGCCTGCTCGGCAAGCACGATCAGCAACGGCTCGACGTAATGCGCGGGATGATCAATCGCGTTCCCATACAAGCTCCAATCGGCGGGCCTCTTGGCCTTCGCATCGCGAAGCAGTGACAGCAACTCCCCCTCATCCCCACGCCTCACCGCAATCGTGCGCAGCCCCCACGCCGCGCGAAGCCAAGCGTCCGTATCGTTGTACGTCGCCCGGTGAATGCGAAGCAGCGTAACCGCATCGGAGGTGCGTAGCCGGCCAAGCTCGATCGCCATCTGCACGACGGCCTCGCTTCGGCTCGCACGCGAGGTCAGCCGCTGCTCCGTCATCATCGCGGAACTGAGGTCATGCGCCGCCGCGTAAGCCGTCGTGATCTCAAGCCACATTGAATCGCGCACATATTCATCGCGCGTCGCCGACGCCATGGCTTCCGCCTTGCGCGCCAACACCACGGTTTCGGGCAACGACAACGCCGCCGCCGCGGTCAGCACGCGCTTGAGAGACACCGCGCGCGCGACGCCGGCCTCCCCGCGCACCATCGCCAACGCGCGCGCCGCCACGCAAGCCCGCGTCGGCGCCGCCATGCACGAACGCCAAGCCGCATCGACGCGCACCGTGCGCGCATCAGATACCGCCGCCGTCAAAAACAGCGCCGCAACGGCAACACCGATGAAGAACCGCCACCCCATGTGCTGAGCGTATCACGCGCGAAAGCCACACTCACCCGCAGCGTTCGGCGTGCGCAAACGCACACGCAAAACCCGTTGACACATACATCACGATTACTTATATATAAGTACAATCATAAGAGAAAATATCGCATGTCCCAAACCTCCCAGGCCGCCACGCTCAGCGCAGAAACCGAAACCCCACCATCGCAACGCCCGCACATCTATCACGTAGCGACGTCGTTCGCGTGCGATCGCGAAACCTGCGAACTCGGGGAAGACTATCCGGAGCTGCAGAAGATCGAACGTGCCTATCGCCTGCTCGAACGGCGCCTTGAGCGCGCACCGGCACTGCTCCACGCCCGCTGCGCTATCAAATCCGCGCATAGCTTAAGCGAAAGTCTTGCCGACGCCCGCCACGACGCGAGCTTCGGCTCAACCCTCTCGCTCGCTGAGGACGCCTTTGGCGAAGCCCGCGTCGTCAAAATCGCCCGCACCTTCGCGCCGAAGTCGCGTTGATGCGAATCCGCGACGCCTACTTCACATAAGCCGCCGTGAAGGTCGAGATCTCCGCCCGGCTCTTCACGCACGAGCCCGGTGAGCCTAACCGCGCGCGATAGACGGGAATGCCCGACCCCGCTGATTGGAACGGATCTTTGAGCCGCATGTGCAGCGCGCTGAGATCTTTCACACTAGCCACGGCCGCGTGCGCGTCGGCCTTGTCACCGTCGGCGGCTTCAAGCGACAGCGTTGTGTGCTTACCGCCGATCTCGGCTTCGAACGCGACCGGCCGCGGATTCAAATTCATCACCCACAGGCAATTGTCGATCACCTTGAACAGGATCGGCGGACACGCCTCGCCGCATGCCGCCGTCGGCATCGCAGCCGCCGCCTCCACCGCGGTCGTCGGCTGAATGGCCTCAGGCGCCGCAACAGGCACGGGTGGCGCGGGTACAGCAACGGGCGGCGCCGGCGGCGCGGCCATCGCCACCTCGACCACCTCAGGCTTCGCGCGCGGCGACGGCGGATAGGCCGCCGGCGCGACAGGCTTCACACGCGGCAAGGGGATCGCAGGCGCACTCGACGCCACCTGCACGGCCGGCGTGGCCACCGGCGCGGCAACCGCAACAGCAGGCTTAGCAACAGAAGGCTTCGTACCCTTCAGCGTGAAATCGCGATCATCGGCCGGGGCCTTGCCCAACACCGCAAAGCTCGCCTCAAGCCGTTTGTCGGAGGCATCGCCCACGACACAGAAATTCTTGTCGGCTTCCTTGAACGTCTCCCCCGGCCCCAGCACGGTCACGACCCGCGGCGCGCCGCCTGCAACCAGCGAAAACCGCACCGCCTTGTCACCCTTATTCTGGAACGCGCAACCGTCGGCGGCAACCATCAGGACCGAGCACGCGTTGCCCGAACACGCCGCATCCGCCGCGGCAGACCAGGCGTAACCCTGGACCGCAGCCCCGCAAACCACGAAAGCCGAAAAGACTGCGCGCACGAAAGCGGCCTCAAACGTTTCCCCCGAAGCAGTCAGATTACGCGAGTCTCGTCCCGCGTAGAAGACCCTTCCGTCCTTCTTCGCACCTGCACCGCGACAGGGGGAGCGTCCATCAACTCGTCAACAACCGCGAACGCAGTTGGCCGGCGCTAGGCAGGCTCGTCTGCAACAGCGCGTGCGCGTCCAAGATGCCGGCGCCGAACTTGTTCGTGTCCCATCCGGCCGGCGGGAACGCCGATGCGCGCGCGCACCACCGAAACGCCTCGACGATCATCCACGGCTCCGGATATGTCCGCTCAAGATGCGCGAGAGACCACCGCGCAAGCCACAGCGCCGCCGCCCCGGCAACCAGCGTCGTTGCATACGACGTTCCGTCGCCTTGCTTGCCGTAGCCG
This sequence comes from Alphaproteobacteria bacterium, assembly GCA_034440355.1. Classification (GTDB taxonomy): domain Bacteria; phylum Pseudomonadota; class Alphaproteobacteria; order Micropepsales; family Micropepsaceae; genus SZUA-430. Next base: position 5,355 of record JAWXBY010000155.1, on the reverse strand, counting down.
TACTTCTCTTTGATGTCGACGGACACGGTCTCCGCTCGGAAGATGCCGTTTGCTGGCGCGCACACGTCAACCATGATCCCGCGCGAACCGCCCGCCCAAGGGCTGCGGTCGAGGTTCACCCCACCCGCCGTGATGGTGCACGGATGGCTGCCCGGAAAGGTCACCTCGCTCGTCACGTTGCCCGCGGCAGCAACGACGATCATGCCCCGCTGATAGGCGGCCACCATCGCCGCAGCGTTGCTCTTGGACGGATTGCACGGATCGCCCAGACTGATCGACGCGACGCGGCACCCATTCGCCAACCACGCATGCTCAAGCGCGCGGTCGAGCGGCGTCGCGCTGAACGTATCGATCACGCTGGTGTTCGTGACGCGATAGGGAACGAACGTCGCCCCATGCGCCATGCCCAGCAGCGTCTTCTTGTTGGCGCCTGCCATCGTGCTCATCGTGCGCGTGCCGTGGCCGCGCTGACCGGCATAGTTCACCGTCACCGGATCGAACGGCGGCCCGCCGCCCAGAAGATTGAGCCCGAGTTCCGGCCGCACGCCCGCTGACGTACCGTTCGTCCACTTGCCGAACACGGGGTGGCGGGTCACGCCGGTATCGAGATGCGCAACACAAATCTCCGACAACGGTTGCGCCCGCGCCTGCTTAGCGAGGAACGTCCACGCGCCGGGCGCATTCACCAGCGACAGATGTTCCGCAACGCCGCCGGGCGGAAACGAGATCTGCGCATCGGGATCGTCGGGATCGAGCAGCCCGACCTCGTACATCTGCTTGACCTGCATCCCGTCCATCTGCTGGACCATGATCACGCCCGGGATATTGCGCAGGAACGCGCGCATCAACAAAGGCGTGTCGTATTTCACCCGCATCGCTTGCAGAGCCGGCCGCGCCATCACGTACTTGACGGTGGTCAGAGGCTTCAAGGTCCCGCCGCTCTCCCCGTTCATGAAACGCTGAATGGCCTTCTCGACCTTGGGCACGTTGCTCCGCGCGATGGTCAGCACATAGAACGACGGGTTGGCCTGCCCATTGGGCATGACACGAGCCTCCACAAGATCCGCACAATACTAGCAAAATCAAGAAACGACAGTGGACTTGAACAGTCAACACACAGCTGAAAGAATGCTTCGCTTTATCTGAAAAACCGCAGAGTTGCTCAATTGGCTATAGATTCAAGCATCATCCTTCACCCGCCTCCATCGCCAGCGCCCGCTTCACCGCCGGCCGTTCGCGCATGCGCTCGCGGTGCGCGGCGAGCTTCGGAAAACGAGAGGCCTCCAGGCCGTCGAGCTCCCACCATTGCGCAATCGTGAAGAGGTATGGATCGCTGATCGTGTACGCGTCGCCGAACACGAACGGCCCTTCGAACATCTCCCGCTCGATCAAGTCGAAGCATTCGCCCACCGACTGCGGGACCTTCTTCTTCATCGCCTCGATCGCCGCCGGATCGTCGGCCCAGCGATAGCCGCGCATCCGATGCGCGTGCGCGACATGTACAGTCGAACACAGATACGAGTTGAACGCCTGCACCTGCGCCAGTGCCCACGCATCATCCAGCGGCGCAAGCTTCGCCGCAGGAAAAATCTGCGCAATGTAGAGCAACATCGCCGGCGTCTCGGTCAGCACGCCTCGCGCGGTGACGAGCGAGGGAACCCGCCCCTTCGGGTTGACGGCCAAATAGGCGGAACCGCGCTGCTCATTCGCGCCGAAATTCACGCGCACGGTTTCATAGGTTGCACCCGCTTCTTCCAGCGCGATGCGCGAGGCCAAGGCGCAAGTGTGCGGTGCGGTGTAGAACTTCATCGAAAATCCCTCGCGCATTCACAGACGTCTGTACGGTAAGATACAATTCAGCGATAAATGCCGCGCGTTCTCAACACATCGAACACATGTTATCCGGAACAGTCGGCCCTACGACAAGGCGTTTGCCGTTCAACCAAGCCGCCAGTTCGCTACAGTATCCGACCGCGGAAGGAACGTCATGGAATCGCAGCACGGGAGAGAACAGCGCCTGCGCGAACTGGCGAGCGAGCACGCGCGCGGCCTCTTGATCCTCAACCGCGAAGCCCAGGTCGTCTTCGCCGACGCCGCCGCAGAGACGTTTTTCAACAAGAAATCAGGCGCTTTGGCCGGCCAAACGCTCATGACGCTGCTGGCGGCCGGCGACGGCGCGGACATCCGCCTCAACGCCGGCGCGGGCGGCATGCGTATCAGCGAAATCGAATGGGAAGGCAAGCCCCACTACCTCGCCACCCTGCGAGGCAGCGTCGAAATGCCGAACGGCGAGCTGCGCCACCGCGACATTGTCATGGCGCTACCCGACCTCATCTTCGTCTACCGCGGCGACCGCATTGTGTATGTGAACGACGCCGGCGTAAAACTGCTGCGCGCGACGTCGCCCGATCAAATCATCGGCCGCTCGGTGATGGACTTCGTCCCTCCTGACGCCCACACGTCGGTGCAGGCGCGCACGGCCGAACTCTCGCGATCGCCAGGCCCGCTTCCGCCCATCGAAAGGAAGATCGTAGCGCTCGATGGCACACACATCGATGTCGAGGTGCGCCCAAGCGCGTTCCTCGCCGACGGCGAGATGAACTTCCAAGTCATCTGCCGCGACATCACCGATCAGAAGGCGGCCGAACGCGCGCTGCTGACCTCGACGACGCGGTTCCGCCAACTCGCCGAGGCGATGCCCTTCATCGTCTGGACCGCAAACCCCGGCGAGGGTCTGGACTACGCCAGCCGCGCCTTCACCGACACCACCGGCCCCACGGTAAAACCGCTGGGCCTCGCCTGGCTTGAGACGCTGCATCCCGACGACATACCCGGTGCCATCGCCGCGCGCATGGAAGGCGAACGCTTGGAAAAACCGTTCACCATGGAATTCCGCGTTCGCCGCTTCAGCGACGGCCAATACCGCTGGCATTTCTCGAACGCCATGCCGGTTCACGACGAGAACGGCAAACTCGTCAAATGGTTCGGCTCCGCCATCGACGTCCACGACCGCAAGACCGCCGAGGAAGAAGCCCAAGCCCTCGCGGCGCGACTGACCACCACGCTCGAAAGCATCACCGACGCGTTCTACACGCTCGATCGCGACTGGCGCTTTGTCTATGTGAACAACGAGGCCGAACGGTTGCTGCGCCGCGCACGCAAAGATCTGGTGGGTAAGGTACTGTGGGAGGAATTCCCCGGCGCGGTCGGCACCATGATCGAAAGCCAACTGAAGAGCGCCATGGCCGATGGCCGCGCGGTGGCGTTCCAGGAATTCGCGCCGACGTTGAAAATCTGGGTCGACACCCGCGCCTATCCCTCGTCCGACGGCCTGACCGTCTACTTCCGCGACATCACCGAACAGCGCGACATGGAATCCCGCCTGCGCCAGGCGCAACGGCTTGAGGCGATCGGCCAACTCACCGGCGGAATCGCACACGACTTCAACAACCTGCTCACCGTTATCATCGGCAACGCGGAGATGATGGGTCTGCGACTCCCCGACAACGACCCGTTGCGCCCGCTCGCCGAACTCACGCTCGCTGCCGCCGAGCGCGGCTCGGACCTCACGCACCGCCTCCTCGCCTTCGCGCGCAAGCAGGCGCTGGAGCCCAAGGCCGTCGACGTGAACCTGCTTCTGGGCAACATGGATGCGCTGCTGAAGCGCACGCTCGGCGAACAAATCGAACTGCGCTGGGTCGGCGCGCGCCGCTTGTGCAAGGCGTTCATCGACGCCTCGCAGCTTGAAGGCGCAGTTCTGAATCTTTGCATCAACGCGCGCGACGCGATGCCGAAGGGCGGCCACATCACGATTGAAACGGCCAACGTCGCGCTCGACGAAGCCTACGCTAACAAGCATCTCGAAGTGGTGCCCGGCGAATACGTTATGGTCGCCGTCTCCGACACCGGCACCGGCATGACGCCCGACGTCGTAGCCCAAGCCTTCGAACCGTTCTTCACCACAAAGGGCCAAGGCTCAGGCCTCGGCCTCTCGATGGTGCACGGCTTCGTCAAGCAATCGGGCGGACACGTGAAGATCTACACCGAACTCGGCCACGGCACGACGGTGAAGCTTTACCTGCCGCGCGCGCTCGACGGCGCGGTCGCCGCGCCGCGCGCGGTCGATACCCCCATTACCGGCGGCCACGAAAAAGTGTTGTTGGTCGAAGACGACGATTACGTGCGCGAGTTCGCCGCCGTGCAGCTCAAAGACCTCGGTTACAAAGTCACCGTCGCGCGCGACGGCAACGAAGCGCTCGCCATCATCAAGCAGACGCCTGACTTCGATCTGCTGTTCACCGATGTCGTGATGCCGGGCGGCATGAAGGGACCCGAACTCGCCGCCGCGTCGCGCAAGATCAATCCGGCACTACGCGTCCTCTATACCTCCGGCTATACAGAAAACGCGATCGTCCACCACGGCCGCCTCGATCCCGGCATTCACCTGCTCAACAAACCGTACCGCCGCCACGATCTGGCGCTGAAGCTCCGCCAGGCCTTAGATGAGAAACCACTCCACTAGAGCGTTCGCGCGTGTGATCCTGCACAAGCGACAAGCGTGCGGGGTTCCCCATAGCGGCCCGAACGACACAGCGTGGCCGCGCCAGCACAGACGTTAACCCCTTCGGCATCGACAGCGCCGCCCGCGCACACCTAGAATCGCGAAAGTTGCAAATCACTCGGCGTGCGGGAGTGCAGTGGATGCTCGACAAGATTCTCGTTTTGACGCTGCTTCTCGTCGTCGGCATCGGCGTGCACATCACAACGGTCGGCGCCGCCAATAGCACGAACGCGACCGTCGTCGCCGCAGTCGCGGCGCCACCCGCGACGCCCGCAGGCGCCTCGCCGTCACTGCCGCCCAACCGCGTCGCCGACTGCGTCAGCTTCTCGCTGCTCGATGAAATGTGCACCAAGCGCTGGTACACCTGCAAACGCGGCGGCAGCGACGTCGGCGGCTGCATAGACGCCTTCGAATCGTGCTGCACCCTGCGAGGGCAAGGCGCCCGCTCCAGACTAGGCAGCGCCCAACCGGTAACAACGAACCGCTAACAGCATCTATCGAAACGCGAGTAAGGCGCACAGGAGCCCTGCGCCTCCACTGACGTCGCTCGTTAGGCACAAGGTGAGCCTCCGGGTTGACACGCGCCGTCGCGCGGGCATCGTGGTCGGCATGCGCTTACGTTCGCCTTGCCCAAACACCAAAGCCTGCATTCGCGAGTGCCCGCCTTGACCGACCCGCTCTCCCTGGCGCGACTGCGTCCGATCCCGCGCCTGCCGGAGCCGCGGGCCGATTGGGCTCTGTTCATGGATCTCGACGGCACGCTTCTCGACATCGCCGCCACACCCGATCGGGTG
>JAWXBY010000154.1:0-14673 GCA_034440355.1 Alphaproteobacteria bacterium | reverse complement strand
GCGGACGGCGATTGCGGTTGAGCCGCGCGATGGGCGGCTGTGCGTGTTCATGCCGCCGGTCGAGCGGTTGGAGGATTATCTCGATCTCGTGCGCGCGGCGGAGGCGGCGGCGCTGGCGATGAAGGTGCCGATCCACATCGAAGGGTATGCGCCGCCCAGCGATCCGCGCATCAACGTCATACGCGTGGCGCCGGATCCCGGCGTGATCGAGGTCAACATTCATCCGGCGACGCGCTGGGAAGAATGCGTGGCGATTACGCAAGGCGTTTACGAAGACGCGCGGCAGACGCGGCTTGGCGCCGACAAGTTTATGCTCGATGGGCGGCACACGGGGACCGGCGGCGGCAATCACGTCGTGGTTGGTGGGGCCGCGACGCTCGACAGTCCGTTCTTGCGGCGGCCGGACTTGCTGCGCAGCGTGATCCTGCATTGGCAGCGGCATCCGAGCCTTTCTTATTTGTTCTCCGGTTTGTTCATCGGGCCGACGAGCCAAGCGCCTCGTATCGATGAGGCGCGGCACGACAGTCTCTATGAACTTGAGATGGCGCTGGCGCAGATTCCGAATCCGGGACAGTGGGTGCCGCCGTTGCCGTGGCTGACCGATCGCTTGTTGCGCAATCTTCTGATCGACGTCACCGGCAATACGCATCGCTCGGAGATTTGCATCGACAAACTTTACTCGCCCGATGGTCCGACGGGCCGATTGGGGCTTGTCGAGTTTCGCGGGTTCGAGATGCCGCCCGATGCGCGCATGAGTCTGGCGCAGCAGGCGCTTATTCGCGGACTTGTCGCGCGGTTGTGGCGCAACCCGGTGGGCGGGGAATTAACCAGGTGGGGTACGGTTCTCCACGACAGGTTCATGTTGCCGCACTTCGTTTGGGACGATTTCCTGGATGTGTTGCGCGACCTTTCCCAGAATGGCTTCGACTTCCGGCCCGAATGGTTCGAAGCTCAGGCCGAGTTTCGATTCCCGTTCTGCGGGGAAGTTGCGTACGAGGGCGTTCAGTTGGAAATTCGGCAGGCGCTGGAGCCGTGGCATGTGCTGGGCGAAACCGGCGCGATCGGCGGCACTGTGCGGTACACGGACAGTTCGGTCGAGCGCGTGCAGGTGAAGTTGACGGCGAGCGATCCGTCGCGCTATTCCGTGACGTGCAACAGGCGTCGCGTGCCGCTGCAGGATACGGGCAAGAACGGCGTTGCGGTTGCGGGCGTGCGCTACAAGGCGTGGCAGCCGGCGTCGGCGTTGCATCCGGTGTTGCCGGTCAATGCGCCTTTGACCTTCGACATCTTCGACAATTGGACGGAACGGGCGCTGGGCGGCTGCGTTTATCACGTGGCGCATCCGGGCGGCCGTAGCTACGACACGTTTCCGGTCAACGGCAACGAGGCGGAGGCGCGGCGCTTGGCGCGGTTTGAGGCGCATGGGCATTCGCCCGGCGGCTATCGGCCGACGCGTGAGATCCCGCATCGTGAGTTTCCCATGACGCTCGATCTACGGCGGCAGGCGGAGTTCTAACCTTGGCACAGCAACCGCGTCGCGTCGGCGATACGATCGCTGATCTGCTCACGTCGTACCGGCCGCTGCCGGGCGTCGCCGACGAGTTGCTGGACAAGTCGGGCCAGGTGCGTCCGGTGTGGCGCCAGTTCGTGAGTCATTTTTTGGCGCTGTCGAAGGAGGACGTGGCCCAGCGTTTTGCGCGCGGCGATCAGCATCTGCGCGATGCCGGCGTCTTCTTCCGCCAATACGGCAAGATGGATGCGGGTGAGCGCGACTGGCCGCTCAGCCATGTTCCCGTGCTCATTCATGAGAGCGAATGGAACCACATCTCGGACGGGTTGATTCAGCGCGCCGAGCTTCTCGAATCCGTCGTCGCCGATCTTTACGGCGACAACAAACTGGTCGCCGACGGTCACTTACCTGCGTCGTTGATCGGTATGAGTAAGGAATGGTTGCGCCCGCTTGTCGGCGTTAAGCCGCGCTCGGGGCATTACCTCAGTTTCATCGCGTTCGAGATCGGGCGTGGGCCTGAGGGCGATTGGTGGGTGCTGGGGGATCGCACGCAGGCGCCGTCGGGCGCGGGCTTTGCGCTTGAGAACCGGATTGCGACCGCGCGCGTGTTCTCCGAGTTCTTTTCGGCAGCGAATATCTATCGGCTCGCGGGGTTCTTTCAGACGTTCCGCGACGCGCTGCGGGGTCTGCGCGACGAGAACGACAGTCAGGTCGCCATCCTCACACCGGGTTTGTGGAACGATACGTATTTCGAGCACGCTTATATCGCGCGCTATCTCGGCCTCATGTTGCTTGAGGGTGAAGATCTCACCGTCGAGAAGGGCCAGGTGATGGTGCGAACCGTCGCCGGGCTGGCGCCGGTGAGTGTGTTGTGGAGCCGGCTCGATGCGGCTTATGCAGATCCGCTGGAGCTTGAAGAAGGTTCGCGGCTCGGAACGCCCGGCATCGTCGAAGCCATCCGGCGCGGAAGTCTGACGATGGTCAATGCGCTGGGCTCCGGCATTTTGGAGACGCGGGCGTTGCTTGCGTTCTTGCCGCGCATTCAGGCTTTGCGCGGCGAGCCGCTGAAGCTTTCGAATATTGCGACATGGTGGTGCGGACAGGCGAGTGAACGGGCGCACGTCCGTGAAAACATCGAGAAGATGATGATCGGACCGGCGCTCTCGACGCGGCCGCCGTTCGAGCCGGACGGCAAGACCGTGTTCGGCGGGCGTTTCCAAAGCGAGACGCTGGAGACGGTGGAGTCCTACATCGATGCGGAAGGGCCGATGCTGGTCGGGCAGGAAGCGGTGACGTTGTCGACGACGCCGGCTTATGTGGACGGACAGCTGGTGCCGCGGCCTATGAGCATTCGCGTGTTCCTGGCGCGCACCGCCAACGGCTGGCAGGTGATGCCGGGTGGCTATGCGCGCATTGGGCGAACCGAAGATGCGACCGCGATTGCGATGCAGCGCGGCGGATCGGTCGCCGACGTTTGGGTGGTCAGCGACTATCCGGTTCAGTCCGTCACTATGTTGCCGCCGGAGGGCGCGCCGTATCGGCGTACGGAGCCCGGCGTTTTGCCGTCGCGGGCGGCGGACAATCTCTATTGGCTGGGCCGGTATGTGGAGCGTGCGGAAGGTGTGATGCGCCTCTTGCGCGCCTATCACACGCGCTTGGCGGAGACTGCGAATGAGGACGCCCCGCTCTTGAAGCGGCTTCGTGAGCATCTTGAGAGTTACGACGCGGATACGGAGGAGTGCATTCCCGAGAGCTTGCGCGCGACTCTGGCCTCCGCGATTCACAGCGCGAGCCAGGTGCGCGACCGGTTTTCGATCGACGGCTGGGTGGCGCTGAACGACTTGGCGAAGACCGCGCGGCAGATGGTGCAGACCGCCAAGCCCGGCGACGACGCGGCGCGCGCGATGGGCGTGCTGTTGCGTAAGATCACCGGGTTCTCAGGTCTTGTGCATGAGAATATGTACCGGTCGGTCGGCTGGCGGTTCTTGAGCATCGGGCGGTCGCTGGAGCGTGCGCTGACCACGGCGGAGGCGCTCGAGAATTTCGCCAATCCGAAGGCGCCCGAGGGCGCGCTCGATCTGAGCGTCGAGGTCGGCGACAGTTCCATGACGCATCGCAGCCGCTATGCGGTTGCTACCAATCGCAAGACGGTCGTCGATCTCCTCGTGTTCGACGCGCAGAACCCACGGTCCATCACCTACCACCTCGCCGAGATTCGTGATCAGGCGGGGCAGTTGTCGGAGGCGGTCGGCAAGGGCCCGGCGTCGGACTTCTTGCGAGCGGTATCGCACGTGCAGGGCACCCTTGCCGCGCTTACGCCGGAGACATTGGACACAGCGGCGCTGAACAAGGCGGGCGAGGCGATAGCGGGATTGTCCGACGTGTTGTCGGACGAATATCTGACGTGAAGCCCATGCTCTACGATATCGGCCTCAAGATCTCGTACGAGTACGATCGGTCTGCCAGCACGGGACGGCACATGCTGCGCATGATGCCTGCGAATCTGCCCGGCGAGCAGCAACTGGTTTCGGCCAAGCTCATCATCGACCCTGAGGTGCAGGAGAGGTCGGAATTGATCGACTTCTTCGGCAACACGGCCGTGGAGATCGCCTATCGCGCGCCGCACGAGAAGATCGTTTTCGATTTGAAGTGCCGTGTCGATCGGCATGCGCCCGAGCGCGGACCCATCGCGTCTCCGCCTCTGAAGGAGTTGGCCGACGAGATCACGGCGTACAACTCTCTCGATCCGTCGGCGCCGCATCATTTCAGAGGGCGCTCGCCGCGCGTCAGGACCACGCCGGAGATGGATGCCTACGCCGCGCCGCTCGTGAAACCGGATATGCCCGCGTTCGAGGCCATGAAGGCAATCGGCGAGGTGCTGCATCGCGACATGGTGTTCGACTCGAAAGCGACGACCGTGGATACCTCGCCGGAGGAGGCCTTCGCCGGCAGACGGGGCGTGTGTCAGGATTTCGCGCATATCATGATCGCGTGCCTGCGTGGGGTCGGTATGCCGGCCGGTTACGTGAGCGGGTTCCTACGTACGATCCCGCCGAAGGGCAAGCCGCGGCTGTCGGGAGCTGATGCGATGCATGCCTGGGTGCGCGGTTGGTGCGGGGTCGGGACAGGTTGGGTCGAGTTCGATCCGACGAACAATCTGCTCGTTCAGAACGACCACATCGTGATTGGGCGCGGGCGCGACTACTCGGATGTCGCGCCCGTGAAAGGCGTGCTGCGGACTGCGGGTTCGCAGACGACCGAACAGGCCGTGGATGTCATACCGCTGACGTAGGTCAGCGCATGTGTTCCCAAAGTTCGCGCTCTTCGTCGAGACGGTCGTGTTCGGCGCCTTTGAAGTCGCCGCGCGACACCACGCCGACCAGGCGACCGTCGTTGACGACGGGCAAGTGGCGGAAGCCGCCGTCCCACATCAGGCGCAGAGCATCGATTGCCGTCTTGTTCGGCGCCATCACAACCGGGTCGGCCGTCATCACATCGGCGAGTTTCGTTTTTGCGGCATCCTTGCCCCGCGCCAACACGCGGTAGACGGCGTCGCGGCCGGTGAAGATGCCCTTCAGGTGGCCGTGCGCGTCGGTCACCAAGATGGAGCCGGTGCGGCGCTGATGCATGCACTCGCACGCTTCTTTAACCGTGGCTGTTGAGGGTAAGGTCAACGGTTGTTGATTATAGATGATGTCGGAGAGCCGCCGCATGTCGAAGGTCGTCCTTTCTTTGACGCTTTCATGATAGCGAAGGGCCGTGGGGCGGATTTGACCTCGATCAAGTTCGCGGCCGCTATTTGATGGCTTGTCGGTGACATGACGATGCATCTTCAGTTTCTGGGCGCGGCCGGTACCGTGACAGGCTCGAAATATCTGATCCGGTCCGGCCACAGCCGTCTCCTGGTCGATTGCGGGCTGTTTCAGGGGTTCAAGCCGCTGCGTCTGCGCAATTGGGCTGAGCCGCCGTTCGCGCCGCACGATGTTGCCGCGGTCGTCTTGACCCACGCGCATATCGATCACTCGGGCTATCTACCGGTTTTGGTCAAGAAGGGCTTTCGCGGCCGTATCTACTGCAGCGAGGCGACGGCGGATCTGTGCCGGATCATGTTGCCCGATTCGGCGCGGTTGGCGGAGGAGGATGCGGAGCGCGCGAACCGCCGCGGCTACTCGAAGCACAAGCCGGCGTTGCCGCTCTACACCGAGAAGGACGCCGAGGCAGCGCTGGAGCGCCTCGTGACCGTGGCCTACGCGCACGATTTCGAACCGGCGGATGGCTTGCGGGTCCGTCTCGCCCCGGCCGGGCATATCCTGGGCGCGGCGACGGTGCGGGTCTCGGATGGGCGCGTGACGCTGGCGTTCAGCGGGGATTTAGGGCGCTCGCATGACAGCATCATGCGGCCGCCGGAGCCGATGGCGCGCGCGGATTTTCTGGTCGTCGAATCGACCTACGGCAACCGGCGGCACGATCCGACCGATCCCGAGACGGAGTTGGGTCATGTGATCTCGCGAACGATCGCGCGCGGGGGCACCGTTGTGGTTCCGGCGTTCGCTGTGGGGCGGACGCAATCGCTGCTGCTGTCGATCGCGCGCTTGAAGGCGAAGAAAAAGATCCCGCGCGATCTTCCCGTCTATCTCAACAGTCCGATGGCGACGGATGCGACCGAGATCTATCGGCGGCACCGCGCGGAGCATCGATTGAACGACAAGGACTGCGAGGCGATGTGGAAGGTCGCCAAGATTGTGACCACGATCGAGGAGTCGAAGAAGCTCAACCTGTCACGCGAGCCCAAGGTGATTGTGGCGGGCAGCGGCATGGCGACGGGCGGGCGCGTCATCCATCATATCGCGGCCTTCGGCCCGCGGCCGGAGAACACGATCGTCTTCGCGGGCTATCAGGCCGGCGGCACGCGGGGTGCGGCGATACTCGGCGGCGCGCGCGAGGTGAAGATTCACGGCGACTATGTGCCCCTTCACGCGGAAGTCGTGGCGCTGGGCAATCTGTCGGCGCATGCGGATGGCGACGAGTTGATGGCGTGGCTCAAGGCGTTTGAGAAGGCGCCGCGGCGGACGTTCGTCACGCACGGCGAACCGGCGGCGGCAGACGCGTTGCGTTTGCGGATTCAGGACGAGTTGGGCTGGGATGCCGAAGTGCCAGAGCATATGGAAGAGGTGGAACTGGCGCGCGGTGCATGATGCTGCGTCTGCTGCCTGCCCGCGTTTCCTTAGGATCGGCGTCTGGTCTAAGCTAACCCGCTGATTTGCGAGCGTTTATCGATGACTGAGACTGCCGTGTGGACTCCCAAGCGCGTGGAAGAGATCGTCGCGGCGCACGCGCATCTCGAAGGGCCGCTGCTGCCGATTTTGCATGCGATGCAGGCCGCGTTCGGGTTCATTCCGCGCGATGCCGTTCCGATCGTCGCGCACGCGCTGAATCTGACGCGGGCGGAAGTCTATGGCGTCGTCAGCTTTTATCACGATTTTCGCGATGGGCCCGCCGGGCGGCGCGTGGTGAAATTGTGCCGCGCGGAGGCGTGTCAGGCGATGGGTGGCGTCGCGCTTGCGGATGCGGTGCTAACTCATTTTCGTATCGGGTGGGGTGAGACCTCTGCGGACGGGGGGGTGACGGTCGATCCCGTTTACTGCCTGGGGTTTTGTTCGGTCGCGCCGGCGGCCCTGGTCGACGGCGAACCGCACGGTCGCGTCGAGGCAGCGCATCTGATCGCGATGGCGGAGCACAAGCCATGACGCGCGTCTTCGTGCCGCGCGATTCAGCGGCGCTGGCCGTCGGCGCGGAGGGCGTTGTGCGCGTTCTGCGCGCGACGGCGCAGACGCGTGGGATCGAGGTCGAGATCGTTCGGACGGGATCGCGCGGGCTGCACTGGCTGGAGCCTTTGGTCGAGGTCGAAACGACCAGTGGACGCGTCGGTTACGGGCCGGTGAGGGCGTCCGATGTGCCGGCGCTGATCGAAGCGGGGATGCTGGAAGGCAAGACGCATGCGCTGTGCGTCGGTGTCGTCGACCAACATCCGTGGCTGGTGCGTCAGACGCGCGTCACGTTCGCGCGGTGTGGGGTCGTCGATCCGCTTTCGCTTGACGAGTATGCGAAGCACGGTGGTTTGAAAGGGTTTGCGCGGGCGCGTGAGATCGGTGCAGCGGCGACAATTGATGTTGTCACGAAGTCGGGCTTGCGCGGGCGCGGCGGGGCGGGGTTTCCGACCGGCGTGAAGTGGAAGGGTGCAGCGGACGCTAACGCGGATCGCAAGTATATCGTCTGTAATGCGGATGAGGGCGACAGCGGGACGTTCGCCGATCGCATGATTATGGAGGGCGATCCGTTCTCGTTGATCGAAGGGATGGCGATTGCTGGGTCTGCGATCGGGGCGTCGAAGGGATTTGTCTACTCGCGCTCGGAGTATCCGCACGCCAATGTGACGTTTTCCAAGGCGTTGGAACTTGCGCGTGCCGGTGGGTTGATCGGCGGCGATTTCGACATCGAGTTGCGCGTCGGTGCGGGCTCTTACGTTTGTGGCGAGGAGACGGCGTTGCTTGAGAGCCTTGAGGGCAAGCGCGGGCAGGTGCGGGCGAAGCCGCCCTTGCCAGTGCATCAAGGCTTGTTCGGCAAGCCGACCGTGATCAACAATGTGTTGTCGCTGGCGACGGCGCCATGGATTCTGGCGAACGGTGCGGACGCTTATGCCGCGATAGGGTTTGGGCGGTCGCGCGGGACGATGCCCATTCAGCTTGCCGGCAATGTGAAGCATGCGGGGCTGTTCGAGGTTCCGTTCGGGATGACTCTGGGCGAGCTTGTCGATGATGTCGGCGGCGGGACGGCGAGCGGGCGGCCCGTGCGCGCGGTGCAGTGCGGTGGGCCACTTGGATCTTACTTTCCGCGAGCGTTGTTCGACACGCCTTACGACTATGAGGCGTTCACGGCGCGTGACGGGTTGATCGGGCATGGCGGGATTGTCGTGTTCGACGACACCGTCGACATGGCGGCACAGGCGCGGTTTGCGATGGAGTTCTGCGCGATCGAGAGTTGCGGCAAGTGTACGCCTTGCCGGATTGGCTCGACGCGTGGGGTCGAGGTTATCGACCGCATCGTCGCCGGCGAGAAGCGCGCGATGAATTTGGCGTTGCTGGAGGATCTGTGCCGGACCTTGAAGTTGGGTTCCTTGTGCGCGCTTGGCGGATTTACGCCATTCCCCGTTCTGAGCGCGTTAAGGCATTTCCCGGAAGATTTCACGGTTCGTGAAAAGCGCGGAGCCGCGGAGTAGAGTAACGCATGGCGCTGGTCGAAGAACATGATCTGGGTACGCCGCCGTCGGCGGGCGAACATCACGTTCGTCTGACCATCGACGGTGTCCCCGTGACCGTGCCCGAGGGCACGTCGATCCTGCGCGCGGCGCGTGAGGCGGGCATCGATGTGCCGAAACTGTGCGCGACGGACAGCGTGAAGGCGTTCGGATCGTGCCGGTTGTGCCTGGTCGAGATCGAAGGCCGGGCGGGGACGCCGGCGTCGTGCACCACGCCGGTTGCGGCGGGCATGACGGTGCGGACGCAGACTCCGTTGCTGAAGGATCTGCGGCGCGGCGTGATGGAGCTTTATATCTCGGATCATCCGCTTGATTGCCTTACCTGTGCGGCGAACGGCGATTGCGAGCTGCAGGATATGGCGGGCGCCGTGGGCTTGCGCGATGTGCGCTATGGCTATGCGGGCGAGAACCACCTCGTTCAGGCAAAGGACGAGTCCAATCCTTATTTCACCTTCGATCCGGCTAAGTGCATCGTGTGCTCGCGCTGCGTGCGGGCGTGCGAGGAGACGCAGGGGACATTTGCGCTGACCATCGACGGTCGCGGGTTCGCCTCACATGTTTCGGCGGGGATGGCGGAGAGTTTCTTCGAGTCCGAATGCGTGTCGTGCGGCGCGTGCGTGCAGGCTTGTCCGACGGCGACGTTAATCGAGAAGTCCGTCATCGAGATCGGGCAGCCGGAGCATTCGGTGGTGACGACCTGCGCCTATTGCGGGGTCGGTTGCGCGTTCAAGGCGGAGATGCGCGGCGAGGAGCTTGTGCGCATGGTGCCGTTCAAGGACGGCAAGGCGAACCACGGGCATTCTTGCGTGAAAGGGCGGTTCGCGTGGGGGTATGCGACGCATCGCGAGCGCGTGCTTGAGCCGATGATCCGCAACAGGATCGACGAGCCTTGGCGTGTCGTCAGTTGGGACGAGGCGATCGCGCATACCGCGTCCGAGTTCAAGCGCATTCAAGAGACTCATGGGCGGCTCGCCGTCGGTGGGGTGACGTCGTCGCGCTGCACGAATGAAGAGACATTCCTGGTGCAGAAGCTGGTGCGCGCCGCCTTCGGGAACAACAACGTCGATACGTGCGCGCGCGTGTGTCATTCGCCGACGGGGTATGGATTAAAGACGACGTTCGGCACGTCGGCGGGCACGCAAGATTTCGACAGCGTCGATCAGGCGGACGTGATCGTCGTGATCGGCGCAAATCCGACGGACGGTCATCCGGTGTTCGCCTCGCGCATGAAGAAACGATTGCGCGAGGGAGCGAAGCTGATCGTCATCGATCCGCGGCGTATCGATCTTGTGCGCATGCCGCATGTCGAGGCGTCCTATCATTTGCCGCTGAAGCCCGGCACGAACGTCGCGGTGCTGACGGCGCTGGCGCATGTGATCGTGACCGAGGGCTTGTTCGACGAGGCGTTCGTGCGCGAGCGTTGCGAGATGGATGCGTTCGCGGCTTGGGCCGATTTTGTAGCCGAGCCCGAAAATAGTCCCGAAGCGGTCGAGAAGATTTCCGGCGTGCCGGCGGATGTGATCCGCGGTGCGGCGCGGCTTTATGCGACCGGTGGGAACGGCGCGATCTATTACGGGCTTGGCGTGACGGAGCACAGCCAGGGCACGACTGCCGTGATGGCGATCGCCAATCTTGCGATGGCGACGGGGAATATCGGACGGCCGGGCGTCGGCGTGAATCCTCTCAGGGGACAGAATAACGTGCAGGGCGCGTGCGATATGGGTTCGTTTCCGCACGAGTTGTCAGGCTATCGGCACGTGTCAGACGACGGCGCACGGGCGATGTTCGAGACGTTGTGGGGTGCGCCTCTGGACGCCGAGCCGGGCTTGCGCATTCCGAACATGCTCGATGCGGCGATCGAAGGGCGGTTCAAGGGCATCTATATCCAGGGCGAAGATATTCTGCAGTCCGATCCGAACACGAAGCACGTGGCGGAAGCGTTTGCGGCGATGGAATGTGTCGTCGTGCACGATCTGTTTTTGACGGAGACGGCGAATTACGCGCACGTGTTTCTGCCCGGCTCGACGTTTCTGGAGAAGAACGGGACGTTCACCAACGCCGAGCGGCGCATTCAGCCGGTGCGCAAAGTGATGAGCCCGATGAACGGGCGTGAGGATTGGCAGATCACGCAGCTGCTCGCCAATGCTCTGGGTTTCAAGATGAACTATGGGCATGCGCGCGAGATCATGGACGAGATCGCGCGGTTGACGCCGACCTTCGCCGGTGTGTCGTTCGCGAAGCTCGACGCGTTGGGGTCCATCCAGTGGCCGTGCAATGCGGCGGCGCCCGAGGGCACGCCTGTCATGCATATAGACGGGTTCGTGCGTGGGCGCGGGCGCTTCATGATCACCGAGTATGTGGCGACCGAGGAGAAGGTGGGGCCGCGTTTCCCGCTGTTGCTGACGACGGGGCGCGTGCTCTCGCAGTATAATGTCGGGATCCAGACACGGCGGACGAAGAACGTCGCGTGGCACGCGGACGACGTGCTCGAGATCCATCCGCACGACGCGGAAGAGCGCGGCGTGCGCGACGGCGATTGGGTGAAGTTGGTGAGCCGCACCGGTGACACAAGTCTTCGGGCATGCGTGACGGAGCGGGTGGCCCCGGGTGTCGTCTATACGACGTTCCACAATCCGGCGACGCAGACCAACGTCGTGACGACCGAGTTTTCCGATTGGGCGACGAACTGCCCGGAGTACAAAGTCACCGCCGTGCAGGTGGCGCCGTCGAACGGGCCGAGCGATTGGCAGCGCGAGTATGCGGAACTCACGCGGCGCAGCCGGCGCGTTGTCGATCCGGTGCCGGGCGAATGACGTTCAAGCCGTCGCTGCCGGTCGAGCGCATCGTTTGGCGCGACGGCGCGTCGCGGGGCGCGCGCGAGGTGGCTGCGGAGACGCCGGTTGCGTTCGTTTATGACGGCGGCACGGAAGCGGTGATGATGGCAACACCCGCCGATCTTGAAGATTTCGCGCTTGGGTTTTCGTTGAACGACGGCGTGATTGCGTCGGCGGATGATATCGCCGAGCTTGACGTTGTGACGGCTGGGCGCGGGATCGAGTTGCGCATGGTGCTGCGCCTGCGCGACCGCGAGCGGCTGGTGACGCGCCGGCGGTTACGAGCGGGGCCTGCAGGCTGCGGCTTGTGCGGCGTTGAAAGCATCGCCGAGGCGGTGCGGCCGTTGCCGTTCGTCGAACGCGGTGCGGTGTTCGCTGTGGCGGAGATCATCGGTGCGATGCGCTCTATGCGCGAGCGTCAAGCGCTGAATGCGCGAACGCATGCGGTGCACGCGGCGGCGCTCTACGTGCGCGGCGAAGGTCTGGTCGCCGTGCGTGAGGATGTTGGGCGGCACAATGCGCTGGATAAGTTGGCCGGCGCGCTGGTGCGCGCTGGCCGCAAGGCTTCGGATGGCGCGGTGCTGATGACGAGCCGCGTCTCTGTGGAGTTGGTGCAGAAAGCGGCGATGATGGGTGCGTCTGTTCTCGCCGCCGTTTCGGCGCCGACGGCGCTGGCGCTGGAAGAGGCGGAGAGCGCGGGGCTGACCGTGGCGGGCATCGTGCGCGACGACGGGCTTGAAGTGTTCACGCATCCGATGCGGCTCTCGGGGGCGCGATGAAGCCCGAGAAGCTCACCATGATGGCGAACCAGATCGGTGCGTTCTTCAAAGGCCAGAGCGAGACGGAAGCGCCGGCCGCGATCGCGGATCATCTGAAGAAGTTCTGGGACCCGGGTATGCGGAAAGACATCGTCGCGCATCTTGATGCGGGCGGCGCGGGGCTTGATCCGCTGGTCAAGCGGGCGGTCGAACTCGTAAGAGCGAAATCATGATCGGCGTCGTGCTTGCCGGCGGGGCGAGCAGCCGGTTTGGCGGGCAACCGAAGGGACTGATCGAGATCGATGGGCGGGCGATGGCGCTCAGGGTCGCTGACGTGCTTGCGCCGTTGTGTACGCGCGTGGTGATCGAGGCGCGCGCGGGCGTTGGGTACGAGGCGCTTGGGTTGCCGCTCGTGCATGCTCGGCATGAGGGGAAGGGGCCGCTTGCCGGGATCGTCGCCGGGCTCGGGCTGGCGTCGGCGGACGAACGCGCTGCGTTCGCGCCTTGCGACATGCCGTTGCTGAACGGCGATGTCTATCGCGCGCTGATGCAAGCGGTGGAAGTTGCACCGGGTGCCTATGCTGAAACGGTGGACGGGTTCGAGCCGCTTGTCGCGGTTTTGGAAGCGAGCATGCGGAGAGCGTTGTCGGACGTGCTCGCGCAGGATGAATTGCCTCGGACGCATGCGTTGCTCGATGCCGCTGGGGCGCTCGCAGTCATGTTTGACGACGGATATGCCTTCGCGAACGTCAACACACCCGAGGACATCGAGCGGATGCGCGAACGTTGAAGATTTCGTGGTCCATATTGCGCTTTCCGAGTGACCCTCGTGGATATCGGGCGATTGCGGAAACGGATGGTGCGTTGACGGTGACGATCGACCGCGAGGCCTTCGTCAGGTTCGAGGACATCTTGATCCTCGAATTCGCCGCGGAAGTGGAGCGCTGGCTGTCGACGGCAAATGGTGGCGCCGGTGCGACGTTCTACTACAGTTCGATGGATGAGGAGGAGGAGCCGCTGTTGGCGTTCGTCGGCGATGGCTCGGGGCGGTATGTGCTGAAGTCGTGCTGGAGTTCGGTCGAAGCTCGACCGGTGAGTCACGATGAAGTCGTAGAGGCGTTCTCGGTATTTATTGCCGGGCTAAGCGACGAACTGATCCGCAAGCACCAGTTTCGCCTGGCGGATGCGCTCCGCCAGGCGACATGATATGCCGCTACTTCGCGACTTCCATTTCGTCGAGCAGGCGTTGGGCGCCGTCGACTTTGTCCATCACCCAGCGCATGTAGCGCACGTCGACGTTGATCGTGCGGTTGATGGTGGGGTCGAACCACCAGTCGGAGATCACGCCGTCCAGCGTGCCGTCGAAGGCGAGGCCGACGAGGTGGCCGTTCGCGTCCAGCACTGCCGAGCCCGAGTTGCCGCCGGTGATGTCGACGGTGCTCAGGAAGTTGACGGGCAGCGTGCCGAGCGCTGGGAATTTGTACTTGCCGTAGTCCTTGGCGCGGATGAGCGTCAGTTCCTTTGCCGGCGCGTCGAAGGGATCGCGGCCGGTCGCCTTTTCGACGATGCCTTCGGCGGTGGTGAAGGCGTTCCACTTCACGCCGTCGCGTGAGCGGCTTTTCACGTGGCCGTAGGTGAGGCGCAGGCTGCCGTTTGCGTCCGGGAATAGCGCCTTGCCGTTTGCCTTGGCGTATTCGCGGTAAGCGGCGACGTAGGCGCTGCGGGCGGCGTGCATGCGGCCGTCACGGTCTTTGTTTCTGTCTTCGCGCGCCTTTTCTTCGGCGTACATGGCGATGCCGAGTTTCAGGAACGGATCGTTCGACGCCTCGATTTCTTTCGACGATTTGTCAAGCAGGGCCACGCGCGTTGCCGTGTCGCCGAGCTTGGTGTCGGCGTAGAGGCGGTCCATGCCGATCTTCTCGATCGCGCTGTCGAAGGCCTTGTTGCGTTCGGCTGCGGGTAGTTGGCGGTATTCCACCAGCGCTGCTTCGAAGAGGCGGCGATCGACGCGCGGGTCGAAGCGGCGCTCGACCGCGGTGAAGCGTTCGGTCACCAGCTTGCGGTCGCGATCTTGGAAGCCGGGTTCGCGTTCGGCGTCGGGCTTCTGTTGCTCAAGCGACCAGCGGTAGGCGGTGCGTGCTGAGGCGAGCAGTTGCGCGCGCGCGAGCAAGCCGAGGCGCGTGGCGGTGAGGCGCGCGGTGTTGGCTTCCGTCGTCACTGCGTCGAGGGCGGCTATCGTTTGCGTCATGCGGTCTT
>JAWXBY010000153.1:0-2917 GCA_034440355.1 Alphaproteobacteria bacterium | reverse complement strand
TCTGACGGAACGAAACCGGCAAGAGCAGGCGCTGCGCGAGGCGGCGTCGCGGCTTAAGGCCGTGGTCGATACCGCGGTCGACGGCGTGATCCTGATCGACGCGCGCGGCTCGATCATGATGTTCAACCCGGCTTGCGAGAAATTGTTCGGCTATTCCGCCGCTGAGGTGACTGGACTGAACGTCAAGATGCTGATGCCGGCGCCGTTTCGCCAGGAGCATGACCGCTATCTCGACAATTTCCACACGACGGGCGAGCGCAAGATTATCGGCATCGGGCGCGAGGTGTCGGGGCAGCGCAAAGACGGCTCGACATTTCCGATGGATCTTTCGGTGGGCGAGTCTCAGCAGGAAGGCCAAACGGTTTTCGTCGGCATCATCCACGACCTGACCGATCGCAAGCGCACCGAAGAGCAGCTTGTTCAAGCGCAGAAGATGGAGACAGTCGGGCAGCTCTCGGGCGGTATCGCACACGACTTCAACAATCTTCTCACCGTCATGATCGGCAACGCCGAGAACTTAAGCGAGAGGCTGAAGGCACGGCCGGACCTGAAGCAGCTTAGCGACCAGATTTTGTCCGCAGGCGAGCGCGGCGCCGAGTTGACCCAACGGCTGCTGGCGTTCAGCCGGCGGCAGGCGTTGCGCCCGGTGACGATCAACTGCAATCAGCTGGTCGAGGGGATGCGTGCGCTGCTGACGCGGATGCTGCGCGAGGACATCACGATCAAGACCATGCTGGATCCCGATCTGCTGCCGGCGTTCGCCGACGCGGCGCAGCTTGAGTCGGCGATCTTGAACCTTTCGCTCAACGCGCAAGATGCGATGCCGGGCGGCGGCAATCTGACGCTCAGCACTTCGGACGCCTCGCTCGACGAGCGCTATCAGAGGGACCATCCGGAGGTGCGGTCGGGCGATTATGTGATGATCGCGGTGACGGACGACGGCGAAGGCATGGCGCCGGACATTCTGGAACGCGTCTTCGAACCGTTCTTTACAACGAAGGAAGTCGGCAAGGGCAGCGGGCTTGGCCTCAGCATGGTGTACGGCTTCGTCAAGCAATCGAACGGGCATGTCGGCATCTATAGCGAGCCGGGGCTGGGCACGACGGTGCGTCTCTATCTGCCGGCCGCCTCGCCCACGTCGGACGCAGCGAAGCCTGTCGTGGAACACCAACCGGTCACGCGCGCGCCGACGGACGCCTGCACCGTGCTGCTGGCGGAGGATGACCCGTTTGTTCGCAGTTACGCGATCACATGTCTTGAGAGCCTGGGCTACAACGTCATCACGGCGGTCGATGGACGCGAGGCGCTGGCGCATTTGCATCGCGGCGAGAAGATCGATCTGTTGTTCACCGATCTCGTGATGCCGGGCGGAATTAGCGGGTGGGAGCTTGCGGAGCAGGCGGTCAAGATTTTGCCGGGCTTGAAGGTGCTGATGACGTCGGGTTATCCGCTTGAGACGCTGGCAACGCGCGGCCACAAGCGCACCAACGGCAACATCCTCAACAAGCCGTATCGCAAAGCGGATTTGGCGCGGCGCTTGCGCGAGGTGCTGGATCAACCCGACGAAGCGTGATCTCAACGGCGGCCGAAGAGTTTTTCGACGTCGGTGAGTTTCAGTTCTACGTAGGTCGGGCGGCCGTGGTTGCATTGACCGCTGAGCGGCGTCGACTCCATTTCGCGGAGGAGCGCGTTCATTTCTTCGAGTGTTAGGCTGCGGCCTGCTCTCACCGCGCTGTGGCAGGCCATTGTCGAGCAGATTTCGTCGAGGCGTTCTTTCAGCGAGAGGGCGTCGCCGTATTCGGCTATTTCGTCGGCTAGGTCGCGGACTAGGCCTTTGATGTCGCCGCCTTTGAGGAGAGCGGGGACTTCACGGACGAGGATGGTGTCGGGGCCGAAGCTTTCGAGGATCAGGCCTAGTTCGGCGAGTTCTTTGGCGCGCGAGGTGAGGCGGTCGACCGACGGGCCGTCGAGGTCGACGACTTCGGGGATGAGGAGGGTTTGGCGTTCGATGCCTTTTTGGGCGATGGCGCGTTGCAGGCGGTCGAGCATCAGGCGTTCGTGGGCCGCGTGCTGGTCGACGATGACGAGGCCGTCTTGGGTTTGCGCGACGATGTAGGTGTTGTGCAGTTGGCCTCTTGCGACGCCGAGCGGGAAGCGGTCGTGGCCATTTTGGTTTGCGGGTTGTTCGAGCGGGCGCGCAAGCGGTGGCGCGTCGATGAAGATGCGTTGTTGTGGTTCGGCGGGGGCGTAGAACGCGGCGGCTTCGGCGAAGGTGCGCGGTGACGCTGCGGGTTGCGCGTAGGCGTATGACGGCGCGCGTTGTTCGGAGCGGAAGCGGTCGAGTGTCGAGGTCGCGACGGTCGATGAGGCACGGGTGCCGCCGGCGTGTAGGGCGGCTTTCAGCGCGCTCACGATCATGCCGCGGATGAGGGCGGCGTCGCGGAAGCGCACTTCTGTCTTGGCGGGATGGACGTTGACGTCAACTTCGTGGGCGGGGAGTTCGAGGAAGAGCGCGACGATGGGGTGGCGGTCGCGGGCCAGCACGTCTGAATACGCGCCGCGGACGGCGCCCATCAGGAGCTTGTCGCGAACGGGGCGGCCGTTGACGAAGAGGAATTGCTGGGCCGCCGTGCCGCGCGAATATGTCGGCAGGCCTGCGTAGCCGGTGAGGTGGATGTCGTTGCGGGTGACGTCGACCGGCATTGCGTTTTCGGCGAAGTCGGCGCCGAGAATCGCGCTCATGCGGCGTAGGCGGCCGTCGAACAGGTCACCGGGTTCGGCGGCGGTTTTCAGGACCGTGCGCTCCGTCGAGAGGCGGAAGCCGACGTCGGCTTTGGCGAGGGCTAGGCGCTTCACGACTTCGATGACGGCGGCGGATTCGGCGCGTTCGGATTTCAGGAATTTGAGGCGCGCGGGG
>JAWXBY010000152.1:0-30426 GCA_034440355.1 Alphaproteobacteria bacterium | reverse complement strand
CGATGTCGCCGTGCATCGTGACGAGCTCAAGCGAAAAACCGTCCGCGCCGCCGCCGATCGTTCCGTCCGCCGTATTGAGGATGTCGGCGCGCGCGCCGATCGTGCCCCAGTTCGTGACGACGATGTCGACGCCGTTCCCGGTCTCGCCGTCGACCGAACCGCTGTTCGTGAACCCACCCGTCGCATCGCCCAGCACCATCACGACGCCATGGCTGCCGCCGTTGATCTCGCCCGAGTTCGCGAACGGCGCGTCGAACGTATCCGCCGCAAACGAAGCGCCGGTCGTCCCGCCCTCGATCAAACCGTCGTTCGTGAACGCGCCATGCACCGTGCCCGCATCGAGCGCGAAGCCCGTCACGCCGCCGGAAATCTCGCCGTCAACCGTGTTGCGAATATCGACAGGCGCTTCGAGCGAACCCCAGCTGTTGACGGCGATATCGACGCCGTTCGCCGTCTCGCCGCTGATCGAGCCGCTGTTCGTAAAGTCGCCGCTCATCTCACCGACGATCAGCACCGTCCCGTTCGCGCCGCCCGTGATCGTATCCGTATTGGCAAAGCTGCCGTCGAACGTATCGATGTCGGCGACCAGAGCGTCGCCCGCCCCGTCGATGACTTCGTTGTTCGTGATGTCGCCGAAGAACGCGTCGGCAGTGATGTGAACGCCGGTATTCTCGCCGTCGCCCGTGATCTGCCCGTTGTTGATGAAATCGCCGTAGACCGTCCCCGCGTTGAGCGCAAAGCCGGTCTCGCCGCCTGTGATTACACCGGTCGCCGTGTTGACGATGTCGGCGCGCGCGTCCGCCGCACCCAGCGTATCGACGCTCATGGAGACGCCGTCGCCAGTCGCGCCGCTGATCGAGCCGCTATTCGTGAAGCCGCCGGACATATCGCCGACGATCAGAACTGCGCCGTTCGCGCCACCTTCGATGCTGCCCGTATTGGTAAAGCCGCCGTCGAGCGTGTTGATGTCCGCGACCAAGGCGTCGACCGCCCCGTCGATCGCCTCGTTGTTGACGACATCGCCGAAGAATTCGTTGGCCGTGATGTGAACGCCGGTGTTCTCGCCGTCGCCCGTGATCTGCCCGTTGTTGATGAAATCGCCGTAGACAGTCCCCGCGTTAAGCGCAAAGCCCGTCTCGCCGCCGGTGATGACGCCCGTCGCCGCATTGACGATATCGGCGCGCGCATCGGCGGCGCCCCAAATCCCCACGTCGATGGCGACGCCGTCACCGGTCTCGCCGCTGATCGTGCCGCTGTTCGTGAACGCGCCGCTGACCGTGTCGAGATTCAACGCGACGCCCGTCGCGCCACCGTCCACAACGCCGGTGTTGGTGAAAGCGCCGTCGAACGCGCCGCCGCTGACCAACATCGCGATATTGCCGCCCTCAACCCGCCCGTCGTTCGTGACGTCGCCATGCATGGTGACGAGCGCAAGCGCAAAGCCGTTCGCGCCTCCTGTGATCACGCCATCCGTCGTGTTGACGATATCGGCTCGGGCCTCCGTCGTGCCCCAGTTGGTCACGATGATGTCGACGCCGTTGCCCGAGGTGCCTTCGATCGAACCGCTGTTCGAGAACCCGCCCGTCGCATCGCCCACGACCATGACGACGCCCTTGCTGCCGCCGTTGATATCGCCCGAGTTCGCGAACGGCGCATCGAACGTGTCGGCTGCAATCGAAGCGCCGGTCGTTCCACCTTCGATCAAACCGTCATTCGTGAACGAGCCGTGCACGACGGCCGCTTCAAGCGCAAACCCTGTCGCGCCGCCCGAGATGACGCCGTCCGTCGTGTTCGCAATCGCGACCGGCGCAATCGCCGAACCCCATGTGTCGACGGAGACATCGACGCCGTTGGCCGTCTCGCCGCTAATCGAGCCGCTGTTCGTGAAGCCGCCCGTCATCTCGCCGACGATCAGAACCGCGCCGTTCGCGCCGCCTGCGATCGTGCCGGCGTTGGCAAATGCGCCATCCAGCAAATCGATGTCGGCAACAAGCGCGTCATAAGGCGAGTCGATCGTTTCATTGTTCGCGATGTCGCCGTAGAACGCATCGGCGACGATGTGAACGCCGGTGTTCTCGCCGTTGCCGGTGATCTGGCCGTCGTTGATGAAATCGCCATAGACCGTGCCGGCGTTGAGCGCAAAGCCCGTCTCGCCGCCGGTGATCGTACCCGTCGCCGTGTTGACGAGATCAGCGCGCGCATCGGCGGCGCCCCACATGTCGACCGTGATGGCGACGCCGTCGCCGCTACCGCCGTTGATCGAACCGCTGTTCGTGAACGCGCCACTGACGCTCGTCAGATTGAGCGCAACGCCCGTCGCACCACCGTCGATGTCGCCGGCGTTGGAGAACGCGCCGTCGAACGTGCCGCCGGTCATGAACACGGCAACGTTGCCACCCTCGATCGAACCATCGTTCGTCACGTCGCCGTGCATCGTGACCAGGTCCAGCGACAACCCGTCCACGCCGCCCGAAATCGTGCCACCCGTCTCGTTGACAACATCGGCGCGCGCATCAGCCGTGCCCCAGCCGCCGACGACGATATCGACGCCCGCGCCGCTCTCGCCCGTGATCGAGCCGCTGTTGCTGAAACCGCCGGTCGCCTGGCCGACCGTCATAACAACACCGTCGACGCCGCCCGCAATCGCACCCGAGTTGGCGAACGGCGCGTCGAACGTGTCGGCCGCGATCGAAACGCCGGTCGCGCCGCCGTCGATCAAGCCGTCGTTCGTGAAGCTGCCGTGCACCGTCCCGGCGTCGAGCGCAAATCCCGTTGCGCCGCCTGTGATGACGCCGTCCGCGGTGTTCGCGATGGCGACCGGCTCGATCACCGAGCCCCAGGTATCGACGGTGATGTCAACGCCGTCGCCCCATGCGCCGCTAATCGAACCGCTGTTGGTGAAGTCGCCGGTCATCTCGCCAACGATGAACACCGCGCCGTTAGCGCCACCGGCGATGTCGCCGGTATTGGCAAAGCTGCCGTCGAAATACTCGATGTCGGCGACCAGCGCGTCATAGGGCGAGGCGATAGACTCGTTGTTCACAATGTCGCCGTAGAACGCGTCGGCGACGATGTGCACGCCGGTGTTCTCGCCGTACCCGGTGATGGCGCCGTTGTTGATGAAGTCGCCGTACACCGTCCCCGCATTCAGGCTAAAGCCGGTCTCGCCACCGATGATGATGCCGGAGTTCACGATGTCGGCGCGCGCGTCTACGGCGCCCCACGTGCCGGCGGTGATGGAAACGCCGTCGCCGAAGTAGCCGACGATCTTGCCGCTGTTCGTAAAGCCGCCGGTGACGCTGTCGAAGTCGAGCGCAACGCCGGTCTTGCCGCCGCCGATGAAGCCGGCGTTCGTGAACGCGCCGTCGAAGACGTCGCCGCTCATCGCCACGCCCGCGTGACCGCCAAGGATCAAGCCGGCATTGGTGACGTCGCCGTCAAACGTCGACCCGTCATACGCAAACCCGTCATGCGCGCCGAGAATCAAACCGTAGTTCGAAACATCGCCGCTCCACGCCGAAGTGGCCGACACGCCGTCGCCCCATGTCGCGATGATCGCGCCGGCATTGCCGAGCCCGCCCGAAAACGCGTCGCTTTCGATGCGGATGCCGTCGTTGGCGCCCTTGATCAGACCAGAATTCGCGATGCCGTCCGAAAAGCTCTCCGTCTTGTCGGTGATCCAGACCGCCGGACCCTTCGTGCCATAGATCTCGCCGTTCACGCCGTTGAAGAGGCCGCCCTCGACCGTGTCCGCCGTGAACACGATGCCGACGCCCTTGTACGGCGAGTCATGCCCTTCGCCGCCAAAGCTCCCATAGCCGTAGTCGTGGCCCTCGCCGCCATAGCCTGGATACTGCGTGATCAGTCCGTCGTTCGTGATGCCGCCCGAAAAGCTCGCGCCGCCGACCGCAACCGACGGACCCGATTTGCTGATGATCGCGCCGCTTGTGGTGTTCGAAATGCCGCCCGCAAACACAACGCCGTCAGACTCTTGGAAGCTGAACGCGTTGTATTCGCCGCCCTCACCACCATGCTCGCCGCCTTCGCCACCATATTGGTCGGCGGGGCCGCCGATTTGAATGCCGGATTTATCGCCGTAGATAAGGCCTGAGTTCTCGATGCCGCCGGTCCACGAACCAAAGCTGTCGGCAATGTAGACGCCGACCTTGTCGCCTTCGATGACGCCGCCGCTCTCGTTGATCAGCGTGCCGGACATCGTGCCGTAGCGCGCCGCGATGCCGTAGTCGTCGCCGCCGATGTAACCGCGGTTGACGATGTCACCGGTCAGTTCCGCCTCTTGCGGTCCGCCATGCCAGCCGTCTTCGTAGAAGCCCAGACTGATGCCGCTGCCGTCTTCCGAGTAAATCTTGCCGTTGTTGAAGATGCCGCCGCGCACGTCCGCGTCGTCGCCCAGCGTCAGCGCACCTTCGCCCCGCTCACCGCCATAGATGCCACCGTTGTTGACGAGCTTGCCTTTCAGCAGGCCGCCGTCGCCGATGAAGAAGCCGGGCTTCTCATCGCCGTATTGCGATTTACCGACCTTGGCGTTGTTGACGACATCGCCGTAGATCGTCTTCTTGACGGTGACGCACTTCTTGTCGTGATTGATCGTCGTCGGATGGGTGACCGATGTACAGTTCGACGATCCCCCATGCGCCCATGCGGAGCCGGCCAACGTACCGCCGAGCACAAGCATCGACGCGCACGACAAAAGCCTTGCTCCGACGCCCCAATGCGTCATGACGAAATCCCCAATACCCCAAGTCCCCAAACGCGCCGCGTTGTTGCGCGGCGTGCAATCCGCAAGCGTCCGCCCAATCCGGCAGCCCACGGCTTGTCCCAAAGCAACGCTATAGGCTCCCCGCCCCGTCCACCAGCCGGATTCCCGCAGAATTCGGCGGGTTGCGTGATGGGTGAACCTTCCCTCAGAGGCCGCTGCTTTGTGCCTGAATGCACGGCATCTGCCTCGCACGCCAAGCTTTCCGCGGCCTTTGGCGCGCCTTGAACCGCACAGCCCCCGTTTTAACAACGATGCCAGCATTGGTTTGCCCCCCGCCGCCACGCAACAACACCCCTCAAACCGCGCGGCTTGCGTCGCTAGCGCCATCGCGTGCATAGGTTCGCCGAACGCCAAAACGGGGACGCTCATGCGCATTCTGAAACTCGCCGCCGCCGCTCTCATCGCGATTAGCGCCGCCACCCTTTCGCTCGAAGCGCACGCCGACAAGCAATCCGACGCCGCGCTGCAAACGGCAGTCGCGGGGACATGGCGCACGCCCGCAAATATCGAGCGTGATGCCTGGCGCAAGCCCGTCGAAGCGTTGACCTTCTGGGGCCTCAAGCCCGGCATGACCGTTCTGGAGTTGTCGCCCGGCGGCGGCTGGTGGACGGAAATCTTGGCGCCCTATGCGCGCGCAACGAAGGGCCGCTACATCGCGACGGCGGCCGACCTCAACAATCCCGAGCTCTCGCAAGGCGCGCGCGACGCACGCACCGAATTCGAAAAGCGCTTCGCCGATCCGGCGCTCTACGGCAAAGTCGAACTGATCAATTTCGGCACGAAGTCCAAGGGCCTCGGCCCCGACAACTCGGTCGACTTGGTTCTCAACGGCCGCAACATCCACAACTGGATGGGCGGCGGCATCCTCGACCGCGTGATGGCGGAGAGTTTCGCCGTCCTAAAACCCGGCGGCATCCTCGCCATCGAAGAACACCGCAACGCGCCCGGCACCGAGCAAGACCCGAAAGCCTCAACCGGCTACGTGACGGAAGCCTTCGTGATCGCCGCCGCCGAACGCGCCGGCTTCAAACTCGACGCCCGCTCCGACCTCTACGCCAATCCAAAGGACGACCGCGATCATCCCTTCGGCGTTTGGACGCTGCCGCCGGTGAAGCGCACCGCGCCGCAGGGCCAACCTGCCGACCCCACCTTCGACCGCGCGCCCTACGACGCCGTCGGCGAGAGCGACAGGATGGCGTTGCGCTTCGTTAAACCGCGCTGAGCCTCACGCGCTAACCAATCGGGTTTACCACCCCGCGTTCCGGCGGTGGACAAAGCACGCCGATGCCGCAAAAACTCTGCTCATTGGGCAGGGAGCAAAGCAGCATGGCCGCACCATCGACGATGACCAAAGAGTCCGTCCGCGCACTGATCGACGGCGTCGAGAACGATCCGCTCGCCGGCCACGGTTGCTTCTCGAAGAAGGACCTGCTCGTCGACCGCATCCTCGCGCACAGCCGCCTCGCGCAGCCCGTAACGCAAGCCGCCCCCCCGCGCCCGGTCTTCACCGAGCCGCTCGCCGCGGAATAACACAAGAAAGCTAAGCGGCGCGCGCGATGCTCGCGCCCTGCGCGTTCCACAGCGACACCTGCGCCATGGCTTTTTCCTTCGGCAACAGGTCGTAGATCTTCGACACGTTCTGCACGTGCGCAATCGGCCGCGCCTGGCCCAAACGTTTGTAATCCAGCTGCAGGAAAATCGTCGTGAACTGCGACCGGTCCGCGCCCAGCGCCTTGCACGCGATGGCCAGGGCCTCGCCGCCCGCATCCGCCACGATCTTCGCCGCGACCGGCAATTCCACGCCCACGACCTGCGCCAGCGCCGTCGTAAAGCCCGGCACATCGCCGACCTTCAGCTTGCCGATGAGCGCATTGACCTCGCCCATCGACCAATTCCCTTTCGTCGCCGCGCGCTTGGCCGCCTGCGTATCCTGCTCGACGAGCACGTCGGCAAGCACAGCGTCCAGTTCCACCGGATCGATCGCGAATTTCTCAAGGATCGTGTGACGCATCGCCGCCGATACGAACCAGAACATCTTATGCGCCAGGTCCTTCGGCATGTCCTTGCGCGCGACCAGCGGCCGGCGAATGCTGTCCACCTTCTCCGATAACGCAACGAGATCGCCGAACACGGCGCGCGGAATCGCAGCGCCCAAATTGGCGAGCAACGTCTCGACAACCTTCGGCTCTTTCGCCGCGATCAAAGCGGCGCTGACGTCCGCGTGCACGACAGGCCGCTTGGCGATGGCGAGACGATGATCGGTGGTCTGATTGTCGATGACCTCGATGAGGTCGGCGTCGGTTAGCACCGGCGAATGATGCAGAATGGGCCGCGCGATCTCGATCTCGTCGCTGGCCAACAGCTTGGTCAGATCATGCGGCGCGGTCTTCAGCGTCGACAGCCGCACCGAGACCTTCTTGCGCACTTCCTTTTCGACATGCGTGATCAGGCCGGTAAGAATCTGGTCGATCAGCGTGCGCACTTCCGGCGACAACTCGCCTTCGCCTTCAAACAGCAGATGCGACACGCGGTCGAACAGCGCGCTGCGCGCAAAGCCCGCGCGGTTCTCCGCGAGCGCTTTGAGGTTCAGCAATTCCCCGCTGTTCACGTCGTCCTCGACCATTTCGTTCGTCTTTCGGATGGTCACTTAACTGCAAAACCGTTAATTTGAGGTTGGAACCCGCGGCCCCAACGCTTGACGCGGGCCGCACCCGGCGGTTAAGGCCCTGTCACACCGACGTCAGTAGGAGTACCCGCATGCGCACGCCAGCGTTCCTCGCCGCTACGTTTCTGGCCCTTTCGCTGACGGCATGCGTAGGCGCCAGCAAGTACGAAAACGACCCGATGTACGACCCGGGCTTCCAGGACGGCTGCGCCACCGGCACCGCCCGCACGCCGGGCACCCCGCCCTCGAAACCCGTCCGCGACCAGGTGTCGTGGGACGCCAGCGAGGCCTACCGGGCCGGCTGGAAGGCGGGCTATTCGTCCTGCGCGCCACGCGGCGGTGCCGACATTCCGGGCTCGGACCGCGACATGGGCGGCCGTTAGGCGTTAAAATCGCCGCCTGAGAATCAAATCACTTCTGGGAAGACCGCGATGCGCGCACTCGCTTCGTTCCTTGTCGCGATTCAACTCGTGACGCTGGGCCCGCTCCTCTACCTCTACGGCCAAGTCGATCCCTGTCGCGCCCTGGCAAAGGAAATCGCCGTGCGCGCCGAAGCCGCCGGCGGCCTCATCACCAAAATCGACAAAACCTTCGGCGACCTCGAAGTCGACGCCCGCCGCGACATCGCCGACCAATCGACCGGCGAGTGCATCGGCCAACTCTTCGCCAACTGGACCGACCGCGCAGCGGAAAAGGTGACGCCTAAGAAGTAGCCGCTAATTCGACTTCAGCGCGTCAGCGCAGACTCAGCTTCACCACGAAGCCTCGAAGAACACGAAGGTTCACGAAGGGCCTCGCGCCGCAGGCAATAAAAAATGAGCGGCGCTACGCGCCGAAGGAAGACTCTAGCTTCGTGAACCTTCGTGTTCTTCGAGGCTTCGTGGTGAGGCTGAATCGCCATCGCGCCCGCGCCTCAAGCAAACCCGCTAGTCCCGCGGCGCGCCGACGATCAGTACGTGTAGATCCGTCTCGGGTTCGAAGTCTTTGTACTCGACCACGAACGTCGTGGGTCCGGTCTTCTTCACGCCGTCGGCGCAGAATGAGACCACGTTGTCGGCGCGGCCCTTGTCCACCGTCAGGCGGAACTTGCCGATCGGTCCCTTCCAATTCTTGCCCGTCGTCAGCACGTAATCGACGTAGTAGCCGAGGATGATCGCGCCCTCGCCCTGCTTTTTCTGCTGCGCCCGCAGGCGCGCGGCGATGGCCGCATGCGTCGGTTTATCGACGCAAAACCGCTCAAAGAATTCCTCCCAACGCATCGCTTCCGGATGCTGAAAGAATCCTGACGCCGAAATCATCGTGCCGCCGACAACCGGCTTGTACGAGTGCTCCACCTTCAACGGCCGGTCCGCGGGAAAGGTCTGCTGCCAATGGAACGTGTTCTTCACCGTCCACTTCAGCGTTGCATAGTCGTCGGAAATTTCGGCGAGCCCGCGTTTCACGAGGTCCTTCTTGGCGGCGGGCGGCAACTTCTTCACCACCTCGACCGCAGCCCAAGGCCGCGACACGAACGGAATCTTGTAACGCCGCAAGACGTCGCTGACGTCCACGCCTTTGAGAAACGCCTTCTCTTCCAACTGCGGCCGCACCTTCTTGCCGTCCACCGTCACCTTGAAGTCGATGAGATTGGCCTCGTTGTCGGTCGGCCAACCCACATCGCTTTCCGAAAGCTCTTCGAGGTTCGCCTCCGGCAACGGAAACGCGACGCGCGTCGCAATCGGCGCCCCGCTCTCATTTACGAACTCATAGCGCACGCGCACGCTCTCGCGGCTGATCGAGAGATCCTCGCTCGCCATGCGAATGTCCGCGCTCTGCGTCAACGTCAACCCGCCCGCGCCAAGCGACGCCGTGGAGTCGTTGGCGAGTGCAGCTCCAGCGGCAAAAACCGTTAGAAAGAAGTGAGAAAAGAGAAGTGAGAAACGAGAGACCCTCATCGACGCCGCATTTCTCTCGTTTCTCACGTCTCTTCCCTCTCTTCTCATTTCCCCGCAGCCGCCGATGGCCGCGTGTTTTCCGCTTCACGCTTGCGCGCTATTTCTTCGATCGTTTCGCGTAAGCCCGCATGCGATTTGAGCAGCGCGTCGAAATCGCGCCGCTTCAGCACCAGCATGTTCGTGTAGCCGGCCGACACGACGTCCGCGTTGCGCGGCTTGTCGTTCAGCAGCGCCATCTCGCCGAAGAAGTCGCCCGTTTTCAGCCGCACCGGATCGGGCGCGACGATCACATCGACCACGCCGGAGGCGATGTAATACATCTTGTCGCCCTGGTCGCCCGCGCGAATGATGCGCTCGCCCGGCGTGAACACTTCAGGCGTCAGCAGCTGCGCCAACCGTGCGATCTGATCCTCTTTCAGACCTGCGAAGATCGGCACCTTCCCCAGCATCTCGGTCAACTTCAGACCAAGATCCAGCGACGGCCGCTCCGACGCCACCGCACGCCGCGAATGGCGATCCTCCTCGAGGCTCTCGAATACCTCTTCCGAGATCAGCGACTGGTCGCGCTGCCCGCGATACTCCGCCTCCTCCAAACCGATCGACAATCGTTCGAGATAGCGTCCGCGCATCGCTTTGGTGAAATCGGGGTACTGCAGATCCAACGCCTCGATCGCACCGGTGATCGCCTGCGAACGCCCCTCGAGCGCCTCCTTCACCGTGAACGCCGCGTGCTGGCCGATCAGTTCGGCGACGCGCGCATCGGCGAACTCCAACAGCTCGCGCAGCATCAATTGCTTCACCAGCAGCAACTCGAAACGGTCGGCGATCTCCGTCGCCAGCGGCGCGCTGAGCCCAAAACGCCGCTGCAACCACAACGCCGCGCGGAATTGCCAATTCGGATTCTGATTGCCGAGCGCCGCCGACAAATACCCGATGTTTCCAGACTGCCGCACACCGTCGAGGATGCGGCCAGAGTCCGCCCGCATGCGCTCGGCGACCCGCCGCCCCACCAACCCGCGCTGCAAATATTCGAGGCTGAGCTCGGTCTCGCGGTTTGCGACCACGATCAAACCCGCGCGCACCAAATCGTCACGGCTAAGCCCGCCGCCCGCTTTCGCGGCATCGGGATTGGGCGTCGGATGCTGCGGCGCCAGCACGTCCGAGAGCCCCAACGTCTTCGCCACATGCGTAAGACCCTCGCGCACGCGCGCGCGTGACAGCGCCATCACGCGATCGCGCACCAGCCGCTCTTCCGCCGTTAGCTTGTCGAGCTTGAGGAACTTCATCAGTGGCCGCACCGTCGGTGCGGCGATGAATAGACTGGCGAGCACATATCCCATCGCCATCACGAACAGGAACCGCGATTCCGGCGATAGCGCCGCGCCCTCCGGTGCGTTGTGTCCGGCGACCTCCGTCGCCGCCAGCAAGGCCAGCGCCACGGTCACTGCCCCGCGCAAGCTGCCCCAGCAGAGCACGGCCTTGTACTCATTGCTGATCGGTTGCGAGAGCCCGAACCACGACAGCGAGGGCAAAATTCCCCACAGCACCGTCGCGCGCGCCGCCAGCGCCGCAAAGAAGATGGTCGCGACCGCAATGCCGTCCGACCACTGCACATCTTCCAGCATGCGCGGCGCAAGCATGGCGGCGAGAACGAAAATCAGCGACGTCGCCCAGAACTCAAGCTGCCGCCAGGTGATCTGCAAGGTCTCCCACGTACCCGGCGACAACCGCATCCGCACGTCGGAGGCAAACACCATCGCCGCCGTCACCACCGCGATGATGCCTGAGACGACGAAGTACGCTTGCCCCAACACGAACGTCAGATACGCGAAGGCGACCGAGATGGTGATTTCCGTCACCGTCGCGCCGCGGAACTGGCTGATCACAAACCCGGCGATCTGCGCCATGACGTACCCGAGCACGATGCCGCCGGCGAAACCCCAACCAAACTCGATGAGGCCGGCCGACAGACTCGCCTCGTGCTTGCCGGTGATCACTTCGAGCAGCACGACGAACAAAGCGATGGCGGCCGCGTCGTTGAAAAGGCTCTCGCCCTCGACGATCACCGTCAGCCGGCTCGGCGCCCCGATATCGCGAAAGATGCCCAGCACCGCCGCCGTATCCGTCGGCGCACAAATCGCGCCGAGCAACAGGCACAACACCAGCGGCATGCCGGTGACGAAGTTCAGCGACACGCCGACCGCAACCATGCACAGCAACACCGCGATGATGGCCAGCACCAGCACCGGCGCGATGTCGTCGATCAACCGCCGCACGTCGACGGTCAAGCCGCCGGCGAACAGCAGGGGTGGCAAGAAGACGTAGAGGAATCCTTCGGGCGGGATCTGCAACGACTGCAGCGATTCCAGAATGACGTTCCCGCTGTGGCCGCCGCCGCTCGCCGCCGCGAAGCCCAAACCGCCGCCGACCAGCGCCAGCAGCACCGTGAACGGCACGTGGAACCGCTTCGCAACGGGCACGAGCACGCTGACCAGCAACAGCAGCGTCGAAAATCCGAGAACGGCAAGGATGACGGGTGTCATGTAGTCCTGGGCAAGCCGCCGGGCAGAAGGTGCATTCTAGTCTGCTCAACCCCTGCCGATGGAAGAGAAATCACCACCGTTGTGTCCGCTTACCACGTTCGCGCATGCGGTCAAAGTTTCGACGAATTTACCCAGGCGCACAGCGTCGCAGCACGCCGCTGCCCTCGCGCCGGCCCTCCCCGCCTGCTAACGCTTTAGGCAATGTCTGACGCCGCCGCCGCTCCCGACACGCAATTCCGCTGGTACCTCGCCGGGGCGGGGTCGTGGTTCATCGCCTTCGGGATCCAGGCGGTGATGTTCGCCTACCTGGTCACGACCGTCCTGCACGCGCCGCCGAATCGGGTCGGCATCGCGCAGATGTCGCTGACCGCGATGTCGACCCTGCTGCTGCTGGTCGGCGGCGCGGTGGCCGACAAGGTAGACACGCGCCGCCTCCTCCTCTTCTGCCACGCGCTGGCCATCGTCCCGGCGCTCGTGCTTGCCGGAATCGTCTACACCGGCAACCTCAGATACGAGTGGTTGATCGCCTATGGCCTGTGCATGGGCCTGATCACCGCATTCATACTGCCGGCGCGCGAGGCGATGATGGGCGACGTGATCGGCCCGCACGGCGGCCATGGCCGCATCCAGCGCGCGGTGACGACGACCATCGGCATCACGTTCTTGGCGCAGATCGCCGGCATGTTCATCGCGGGCTTCGCCGCCGTGTTGGGTGCGGCTCCCGTCATCATGGTCCAAGTCGCAGCCCAAGCCTTCGGCGCGTTCACGGCCCATCGGCTCATCCCGTCGACCCGCCACAGCGACCATGCACACATCAACGTCGGCAGCTCGCTGACGCGCATCGCCGCCGGCTTGCGCGAGGTCGCGAATTCCTTCGCGCTGCTGCCGGTGACGATCCTGACACTCGCCATCGGCGTCCTCTTTATCGGCGCGTTCCTCGTGATCCTGCCTGTCCTGCTGCGCGAGGAATTCGGCGGCAACGTGGAACAGTTCGCGACGCTGCAAGTCTGCTTCTGGGGCGGCTCGATCATCTCCTCGATGACCATCAGCCGCGTCGGCAACATCGTCCACCGCGGCCGCTTCATCGTCGGCGCGTTGACCATCGGCGTGCTTGTCCTCTGCCTGATCAGCATCAAGGGCCCGCTCGTCGTCCTCGACGCTTTGGTGTTCGTGTGGGGCTTAGGCGCCGGCGTCACGATTTCCATGTCGCGCACCATCGTGCAGGAACACGCCCCACCGGCCCATCGCGCACGCGTGCTGTCGGTCTATCAGCTGGGCTTCACCGGCGGCATGTCCATCGGTGCTCTCTTCATCGGCTTCGTCGTAGAAGCCCTCGGCGCACGCCAGGCGACGCTCGTCCCGGCGGGCCTGATGGCGCTCGTTCTCATCGGCCTGCTGCTCGGAACAAAGCTCTGGCACATCACGGCGCTCAGACACGACGACGCGGGAAAAACGGCGTGAGCGGACAGCCGGCCGGACTCCCGAGGCTCTATTTCATCGCCCAAGGTCTGCACTTCGCCGCCGGCGGCCTCATGTCCGTGCTCTTCCCCTGGATCATCGCCCAGCAACTGCACGAGACGCAGGCGCGCGTCGGCCTCTCGCAATTCCTCGCGACGCTCCCGCTGATGCTGCTCATCCTCCTCGCCGGCGCCGTCGCCGACGGCCGAGACCTCCGCGGCTACGTCGCGCGGCTGCAGCTGACCGCAGCGATCCCCGCGATCGCGCTCGCGATCGTGATCGCGACCGGCAACCTCTCGTTCTATTCGGCGACCATCTGCCTGGTCGCGCTCAACATCGTCGCCGCCTTCATCATGCCCGCGCGCGACGCGCTCCTCTCGCATATCACGCCGCCTGAGATCGGCCTCTCGCGCACCGCGGCGATGGCTGTCGCCGCCACCTTTGGCGGACAACTCATCGGCACCACGCTCGCCGCCAGCGCCTCGACCATCGGCGCCGTCCCGTTGCTGGCGTTGCAGGCGATACTGCTTGCCTTGTCCGGCATCCTGTCCTCGCGCGTGCCTTTGATCAGCGAAGACGCCTTCAAGGACTCGACACCCACCCGCGTCGCCCGTCTGCTGCATGAGATGCGCGACGGCGTCATGACCGTTGTCCGCAGCGAACGCCTGCGCACGATGATCCTCTACCTCGTGCTGCCAGGCCCGCTCTTCAACGGCATGTTCCTGGTCGGCTTCCCGCTCATGGTACGCGACGTCTTCCACGGCGACGCGCCGATGCTGTCCATCATCATCAGCGTCTTCCTCGTAGGCCTGACCGCATCGTCCTTCACCATGGCGCGCCTACCGGTGATCGAGCATCAAGGCCGGGCGATGATGCTGCTCTCGCTGAACAACGTCTTCGTTTTCACGGTGGTCTATCTCATCCACTCGTTCCCGGTCTTCGTCGTGCTCATGTTCCTATGGGGCCTAAGTGCCGGCGCATCGATGGCCGTCAACCGCGGCATGGTGCAAGCCGCCGCCCCACCGATGTACCGCGCACGCGTGCTTTCGGTGCTGCAATTCAGCCAAGTCGCCGGCGGCCCCATCGGCGCCCTGCTCTACGGCTTCATGGCCCAATGGGTCGGCATCGAAAACGCCCTGCTGATGGTGCCCGTCGCGACACTCATCCTCTGGATCACCTTCCGCCTAACCACAAACCTCTGGCACTTCAAACGCGAAGACGCGATCGCCGCAACGACCGCGCCAATCGCTCTGGATTAGTCCCCGCGGGCCTGCGAGGTTCGCGAGCGCTTCTTCAGTTCGGCCGCAATGCTCGCCGGCATCTCGCGACAACCGCACACCTTCGCGTGTGCCTCATGCCAGGCCAGCCGCTTTTCAAGCGGCGCCTTCGGCCCCAGCCGATGCGTCAGATGCCACACGCGATTGAGCTTCGACTTTGCACCCATTCAGTGAACCTTCTCAAGAACAATACCGAGCCGTTGATCCAGCCTCACGAATACTTCCGTGGGCTCCACCAGGGGAAATACGACGGCATGTCCTTCGACACCTTGTCGGGATAGTTCGCCGGCCGCTTTTCGAGGAACGACACGACGCCTTCCTTCGCGTCGGCCTGCCTCCCGCGCGCGAACACGCCGCGACTGTCGATCTTGTGCGCCTCCATCGGATGATCGGCGCCCAGCATCTTCCACAGCATCTGCCGCGTCAGAGCAACCGAGACCGGCGCCGTGTTGTCCGCGATCTCGCGCGCCAACGCGTGCGCGGCCGGCAAGAGTTCCTCCGGCTTCACGACCTTGGACACCAAGCCCGCCGCCAAAGCCTCCTGCGCGTCGAACACGCGCCCCGTCGCACACCACTCCATCGCCTTCGAGATGCCGACGAGCCGCGGCAAGAACCAACTGGAGCACGCCTCAGGCACGATGCCACGCCGCGCGAATACAAAGCCAAAGCGCGCCGTCTCGCTGGCGATGCGGATATCCATCGGCAACTGCATCGTGACGCCGATGCCGACGGCCGGCCCGTTCACCGCCGCGATCACCGGCTTCAGCGATTCAAAGATGCGCAACGACACGCGACCGCCGCCGTCGCGCACGCCTTCATGGCTCCACTCGACCTCGCCGTTCGTGATCGGCACGCCCGCCTTCTCCGGCCGGTCGGTGCGCGAGTCGTAGTCGAAGGTCTTGGCGCCCGCCGAAAGATCCGCGCCCGCACAGAACCCGCGCCCCGCGCCAGTGACGATGACGACGCGCACACTGTCATCCGCATCCGATTTGTCGAACGCCTCGATCATCTCCGCCATCATCACACCGGTGAAGGCGTTCAACTTGTCCGGACGATTGAGCGTGATGGTCGCGATCTTATCCGCGACCTCGTATTTGATTTCAGTGAAGGCCATGAGCGTTTCCTTTTCTGATGCCGAGATGGCCGCACCATAAACGTCACTGGCGCCCAACGTCACCCCTCGCCCTCCCACTTCGGGAGGGAGAGGGGCCGGGGGTGAGGGAGGGCGTCACGCGCAGACGAACCCGACAAGTTGAACACCGGCAACCCACAGCCCAGCACAACCGCCATCCCTCACCCCGCCCTCTCCCTTCCAGAAGATGGAAGGGAGAGGGCGGTTCTTGTGGACGCACGCGCGCGTTCCAAATATTCCTTGCTCCCAACAAGCCATTCCAAAAACGCCGAGGAACCGCCGATGCATCCGTCGATCCATGCGAAAACCCAGCCCGACAAGCCCGCCTACATCATGGCTGGAACCGGCGAAACCGTAACGTATCGCGAGCTCGACGAACGTTCGAACCAAGGCGCGCAGCTGTTCCGCAAACTGGGCCTGAAGACGGGCGACGGCATCGCCATCTTCATGGAGAACAACGTCCACTACCTCTCGCTCGTGTGGGCGGCGCAGCGGTCGGGACTCTATTTCACCTGCATCTCCTCGCGCCTGACCGCAGGCGAGATCGAATACATCGTCGCCGACTGCAACGCGAAGGTCTTCATCACCTCAAAGCCGATCGGCAGCGTCGCAGAAGAGCTGGCCAACCGCATGCCCGGCGTGAAGAAGTACATGCTGAACGGCACAATCCCAGGCTACGAGAGTCTCGAAGATGCTCTCACCAAAATGCCGACAACGCCGGTCGCCGACGAAACACCCGGCGCCGACATGCTCTATTCGTCGGGCACCACTGGCAGACCCAAAGGCGTGAAGCGCGCCCTCACCGGCGGTGCACTCGGCCAAGCGAACCCGCTGATGATGCTGGCGAAGATGCTCTATCAGTTCGACGAGAACACGACGTATCTCTCGCCGGCGCCGCTCTATCACGCAGCGCCGTTGCGCTACAACATGACCGTCCACGGCTTCGGCGGCACCACCATCGTGATGGAACACTTCGATCCCGAACAAGCGCTAAGCCTCATCGGCAAATACAAGACGACGCACAGCCAGTGGGTGCCGACGATGTTCGTGCGCATGCTGAAACTGCCCGAAGACGTGCGCAAGAAATACGACGTGAGCGCGATGAAAGTCGCGATCCACGCCGCCGCCCCCTGCCCGATCCCGACGAAGCAGAAGATGATCGAATGGTGGGGCCCGGTGATTTACGAGTACTACGCAGGCACAGAAGGCAACGGCTTCTGCGCGATCAAATCGGACGAATGGCTGGCGCATCCGGGCAGCGTCGGCAAAGCGCTGCTCGGCGAACTCCACATCGTCGGCGAAGACGGCGCCGACGTGCCCACCGGCGAGTCCGGCACGATCTACTTCGCCAACGGCCCGGAATTCTCCTACCACAACGATCCGAAAAAGACGGCCGAAGCGCGCAACGACAAAGGCTGGTCGACGCTCGGCGACGTCGGTTACGTGGACAAGGACGGCTACCTGTATCTGACCGACCGCAAGGCCTTTATGATCATTTCCGGCGGCGTGAACATCTATCCCCAAGAAGCCGAAAACATCCTGATCAATCATCCAAAGGTCGCCGACGTCGCGGTCATCGGCGTCCCGAATGAGGATTTCGGCGAGGAAGTGAAAGCCGTCGTGCAGCCCATGGACTGGAAGGACGCCAATCAGGGCGTCGCCGACGAACTCATCGCCTATTGCCGCGAGCATCTCTCCGCGATCAAATGCCCGCGGACGGTCGAGTTCGAGCGCGAACTGCCGCGTCACCCGACCGGCAAACTCTACAAGCGCCTGATCCGCGACCGCTATTGGGGCAACCGTGACTCGAAAATCGTCTGACGAATTTCCGGTCCCACCGCCGCTGCGTCCCTCAGGTCCGCAAGGCATGTTGGCGCGCAACGACTTCACGCCCGAACGCATCGCCGCGTACTCACAGCTCGCGGCCCAATTCGGCGACGCCCAATTCCTGAGCGAAGAGGATCGCGAAAAATCGCGCGTCGAAGTGATGGCGCAGTATGTCCCCGGAACGGACCTCTGGGTCTTCGGCTACGGCTCGCTGATGTGGAACCCGGCCATCCACGTCGACGAAAGCCTGCCCGGCCGTATCGACGGCCTGCAGCGCAGCTTCTGCATGCGCCTAATGTTCGGCCGCGGCATGCCGGACAACCCCGGCCTGATGCTCTGCCTCGTGCCCGGCGGCGCATGCCACGGCATCGCCCACCGCATCGCCCCCGACCACGTGGAGAGCGAAAGCAAAATCCTCTGGATGCGCGAAATGCTCTCCGGCGCGTATATCCCGACCTGGGTAGACATCGACCTCGGCGCACGCCGCGTACGCGGCGTCACCTTCGTGATGAACACAGCCCACCCGCGCTATCTGCCCGACCTCGACCACGACGAAAAGGCCCGCCGCATCGCGCGCGCCGAGGGCCACCTGGGCACCAACCGCGACTACCTGTTCCGCACGGTCTCGGCCCTCGCCGAAGCCGGCGTCAAAGACGCCTACATCGACGACATCCACGCACGCGTCGCCGCACTCGTTCAAACACCGCAGGGAGAAGACAAATGAAGACGATCAAATACGCCGACATCGCCAAACACGTGGGCGAGGAAATGGGCGTGTCCGAATGGGTCAAAATCGACCAGGACCGCGTCAACAAATTCGCCGACGCGACCGGCGACCATCAATGGATCCACGTCGACGTCGAGCGCGCGAAGAAAGAGCTGCCGACGGGGGGCACGATCGCTCACGGATATTTGACCCTGTCGTTGATCCCCATGCTCGCCTCGCAAATCTCGCGCATCGACGGCGTCAGCCGCGGCATCAATTACGGTTCCAACAAAGTGCGTTTCACCAACATGGTGCCGACAGGCTCGCGCGTCCGCGCCCGCCAAAAGCTGCTGGCCGCCGAACCCAAAGGCCCCGGCATGCAAATGACGAACGAAGTCACCATCGAAATCGAGGGCCAAGACCGCCCGGCCTGCATCGCCGAAACGATCAGCCTCGTCTATCCGTAGGCGCTATCGAACCCATACCTGGCCGCCCGGCCGCCCGCACCTATATTGCGGGCGGCAAGAAGGACCCACCCCATGGAAATGATCAAGAAAACTGATGCCGAATGGCGGGCGCAGCTGACGCCGGAGCAGTACCGCGTCACGCGTCAGCATGGCACCGAACGCGCCTTCACCGGCCCCTATCACGACTCGAAGGACAAGGGCACTTACACCTGCGTTAGCTGCGGCCTGCCGCTCTTCGACGCCGACACGAAATTCGACTCCGGCACCGGCTGGCCCTCTTTCTACGCGCCGCTCAACAAAGAAAGCGTAGCGGAGAAGTCGGACAACACCTTCTTCATGCGCCGCACGGAAGTGCTCTGCGCCCGCTGCGATGCGCACCTCGGCCACGTCTTCCCCGACGGCCCGAAACCCACAGGCCTGCGCTACTGCATGAACGGCACCGCGTTGAAGCTCGACAAGAAGGACTAATACCCCGCGTGCTGAAACTGCGGCCCGCAACGCTCGCCGACGTACCAACCTTAAAGGCGTGGGACCAAGAGCCCCACGTCATCTCCGCCACCACCGACGATCCCGACGCCGACAACGCCTTCGAAGGCATCGTCTGGGAGGACGAGATCGCGGCCGGCTCCGACGTCTCGCGCTACTACGTCGCCGAACTCGACGGCCGCCCGATCGGTGCGATGCAAGTCATCGACCCGCATCTCGAACCGACACACTACTGGGGTGACATCGCGCCGAACCTGCGCGCCGTCGACATCTGGATCGGCGCGCCCGCTGAC
The DNA here is from genome assembly GCA_034440355.1 of Alphaproteobacteria bacterium. Classification (GTDB taxonomy): domain Bacteria; phylum Pseudomonadota; class Alphaproteobacteria; order Micropepsales; family Micropepsaceae; genus SZUA-430. Next base: position 10,858 of record JAWXBY010000152.1, on the reverse strand, counting down.
TTGGGCCAGGGCCACGGCGAAGAAATGATGCGTCAAGCCCTCGCCCTCTGCTTTGCCGACGAAGCCGTCACCGCCGTCATCATCGACCCGCTCGCCAGCAACACGCGCGCGCACAAATTTTACCAGCGCATCGGCTTCAAACCCATCGGCCGCCGCCTGTTCAACGGCGAAGACGACTGCCTTGTTCACGAATTGACTCGGGCCGATTGGCGTTCAGCGCTATCCGCGAAATAGCGCCCCGGCGTCGTGCCGAACGTCTCGCTGAACGCAGCAACGAAGGCGCTGGCGCTGCGATACCCCGCGTCGCGTGCGACGGTCTTCACCGCTTGCCCCTCGGCAAGAAGCCTCAGCGCATCCAAGAACCGCGCGTGCCGCCGCCACTGCCCGAACGTCATCCCCGTCTCGGCCGCGAACCGCCGCTCAAGTGTGCGCAAGCTGAAGCCGAAGCATCGCGCCACAACCGAGGCGCTCTCGTCGCGCGCATCGCCCGCGCAATGTTCGGCGACCGCACGCAGCGCCGCGCTCGACGGCATCGTGAGCCCCAACGTCGGCACCGCACAGGTACGAAACGCGTCAACGATGAGCACGGCGAGCGCGTGTTCCACCGCATCGCGCCGGTCGAGCATGCCCACATCGCACGCGCGCAAAATCAAAGCGCGCAGCAGCGGCGACACCGCAACGACGCTGCTCTCCGCTGGCAGACCGTTCCAATCGCCCGGCCGCAGATAAAGCGTCGCGAACGACGACGCGCCGGTGAACCTGATCGAATGCCGAACAGAAGCTGGCGCCCAGATCGCCCACTGCGGTGGCACGACCCACAGCCCCTTGTCCGCGCTCACGGTCATGATCCCCGCGGACGCATAGATCAGCTGATGCCAATCATGCGCGTGCGGTTCGATCTCATGGCCGTCGCGCATCACGGTGCGCATGGTGCGCACCACGAAGAACGGCTCATCGGCCGCGCTATGACGTTTTCTCGACATCCAAAGTCAGAGTAGCGCAATTGCGCCAACCGCGCGACCGGCTATCGTGAGCCCGGACCAAAGCAGGACGGACCGCCATGCCCAACAACCTCGCCGCCTTCGCCATCCACGCCGATGATGTCCAGCGCGCTCGCCGCTTCTACGAGGCGGTCTTCGGCTGGAAATTCGAACCCTGGGGCCCGCCCGACTTCTACCTGATCCACACCGGCCCGGCGGATCAGCCCGGCGTCCAAGGCCTCATGCACAAACGCCGCGAGCCGCGCGCGCAAGGCGGCGGCCCGAACGGCTTCGAATGCACGATCTCGGTGGACGACGTCGACGCCATCGCCGCCGCTGTCAAGAAACACGGCGGCAAGATCACGATGGAGAAAATGCCGATCCCAACCGTGGGCACGGTAATCTACTTCGACGACCCCGAAGGCAACCGCGTCGGCGCGATGAAATACGACACCCCGCCGCGCACCTAACTCTTGCGCGCGATCTTCACGGTATAGCGTCCGTTCGACTCCGCGTGCAGCAACACCATCGATCCCGCTTGTTCGATGGCGAGCCCGGGCGCGTCCACCGTGAAACCATCCGCGTACTGAACGTCGGACGCATAGACCTCCGTCGGCGACGCGATCGAAGCGTCCGCGTCGAAGGTGAAGGTAAACACGCCCGTCGCACGCTCGAAGCGCATCTCCTTCACGGTGCCTTGGCACCCGTGAATGAACGGCCGCACGAAGCCTTCCAGCGCGCGCCCGCCCGAATTCAGATCCTTCGGATGCAACTGCTGATCGCGCGAGAAGACCGACAGGTCCTCCTGATTCCACCCGTCGCCGATCGCCGCATCGTTGCGGTTCGACGCCGTGTAGTTCCACAGCGTGCAGTTCAGCAAATGCCGGTCGAGCGCGTTGTACATAAGGTCCAGCGCGATGACGTGCTTCTCCCACGGCTTCGGTGAGGTATCCCCCTTCGCCCACGCCGCGTAAGCTGCGCCCCCGTCGAGATCGAAGGGAATCCCAAACTCGCCGATCAACGTCGGCGCGCCGCCGGGGATCGACTGCGAGGCCTCTTTGATGCGCCCCAACTGCCGCGCATAGGAATCCTCGATCTCGCCCGCCCCGTTCAACGCCTTCATCGTGAAGGGATTGAGTGAGGTCGGGTACATGAACGTCTTCGTGGACAGCGTGACGATGTCGTACCAATGGCTGGCGTTGACCGTGCGCTCCGGCGTGCCGGGCGGAAAACCCTCGCCGGTGATCCCGCGAAACGGATCGAGTTCGGCAAACACCAGCCAGTCGTTGTCGATGGCGCGGATCTCGCGCGCGACGCGCTGGAAGAACGGCGCCATCCCGTCGGCGTCGGCATGCACCGCGCGCCCCTTCACCGTCTGGAAGAAATCCTCGCGCAACACCTCGTGCCCGTTTCCGGTGACACGATAAGCGCCGGCCTTCTCGAACGGACACATGACGCCCTTGCGCCAAATCGAAACGCGGCCCTCGTTCACCGTCTTCTCGCCGATCACCCCGACCTTCATCTGCCCAGGATCGAACGCGAGTTCGGGGATCGTGCGCGGCAACCCTTGCGCGACCAGCAAGCCGTCGAGCGCCGACCACGCAGGCCCCGGCCGCACCGGATCGGGATGCTCCGGCGTCCGTTCGGTGTGGCGGTACGAGAGCGCCTGCCCCGTCCATCCGGTCCCAGGCTCGTTCAGCGTGTCGAACCCCAACACATGCGGAATCCCCTTCACGCGCTTGGCGATCGCGCGCATCGCGCCGAGGTAGTGGCCCTGCAAAAAGTCCTGCGCCGTCTTTCCCTCGATCTTGAAATCAGGAACGAACAGATCGCCGGCAAAGAACAGCGTCCACATGATCGCGTTCGCCGGTAGCCGATAATTGTTCGACCACGTCATCATCGGATAGCGGTCGTCCTGCCGCCCGCCCCGCGCGTAGTCATATTTGTGCTGCATCACATGCGCGGCGCCCGACGCGTGAAAGGTCGTGAAGTCCAACCCCACCGCCTCGAACACCCAACCCGGCGCCCCGTCGCCGCCAGTCATCCGGCTCCAGACGTCCTGATGAAAATCGATGAACACATAGAGCCCGTAGTCGCCCGCGCGCCGCGTCAGTTCGGTGAAATAGTCGAGATAGGCTTCATCGTATTTCCCAGGCCCCGCATGCTCGACCGCCTCCCACGTCGTCAGCAGGCGAAGACAATTCATCCCCCAAGCCTTCAACCGCGAAAAATGCTCGTCCGCCTCGGTAAGCGGAAACGGCCGCCCGACAAAACTGACCTCGCGATGATCGGAGAAGTCGGAGGGGAAATTTGTCCCACCGTTCGGATAAGGCACCTTGCAGTCGCCGCCCAGATTCACGCCGCGCAGAAACACCTGCCGCCCGGCCCCATCCACGAACCGCTCACCCTTCGTCTTCAATCGATCCATCGGCTCACCACAAAATGATCGTCATGGCCGGGCTTGACCCGGCCACCCAGCCGCCGCGCGTCGGCGCGGCCGCGAGACTCATCAAGAGCCGCAATCCACTGACGATTCAAGCGAGTCTTTCGCGCGCACGGACGTGCGCGCACTTGGTGGCCGGGTCAAGCCCGGCCATGACGAATTTTGTTGGCGGACGCGCTCAACAATCGCTCAAGGGCACAAACTGCCCGACGATACCCAAGACGCTGCACGTCTTCTCGCGCCCATTTCCTTCCGGCAGCTTCAGGCTATAGATCGAGAACGCCAAGAAATTCCGCCGCTCGATCGGCAAGGCCGGGATGATGAGCCCCGCCAGCGCCCCACCGAACTGGCTCGACCCGTCGCGCGGATCCTGGCCCTGCTTGACGGCCTCTTCCTCGAGCTTCTTGACGACCCACGTCTGCGCCCATGCATTGAACTCCGCCCGCGACGGATTGGTGATGACGAAGAGCGCAACCACTAACGCCAGCACGATCAACACGCGGCTCATCGAGATTCCCCTTATCAGACCACCACCCAGCATAAGCGCCATTGCGACCGAAAGATGGCGGGCGCGGCGTGGTATCGTGGATGATTCCGCAGCGCGAAACCGATGCTCCCCATCACCCTCATCCTCGTCTCGTACTTCGTCCTGATCAACCTCGCGACCTTCGGCGCGTTCGCGCTCGACAAGGTCGCAGCCGAGAACCAGCGCCGTCGCACCCCGGAAATGACGCTGCTGGGGCTCGCCTTCATCGGAGGCAGCCTCGGCGCCCTGACGGCCCAACAGCTCTTGCGCCACAAGACCCGCAAGCAACCATTCCGCGCGATCCTCATCGCCATCGCCGCGCTGCACATCATCGGCGCCGCGACCTACCTAGGCAATTGACCAACATAGGGCGTTGATCGGCAGGTTGTTCCTGCAACCGGTCAAAACACTTCCGCGTTGCACCACACAACGCTCCTCTTGAATGTCGCGGAACCTCCCGCTAGGAATTTGGCAGCACGGAACCGGGCCCCTCTGGTAGGCGAACCAACGCCTGCGATGTCGGACGTGTGGTCATAGCCACCAACGTCATGGCAGGGGTCCGATGGAAGAAGTCACGCTATTTCTATTCTCCGACGTGCTGGGCAAACCCGCCTGGGCCTGGGTGCTGTTCCTCTCGATCGTTCTCGCCATCGTCGTCTTCGATCTCGGCATCTTCCACCGCAAGGCGCACGCGATCTCGTTCCGCGAGAGCATGCAGCAGTCCGCGATCTTCGCCTCGATCGCGCTCGTCTTCGGCGCCTGGGTGTGGTGGTCCTACGGGCCGGAGAGCGGACTCAACTACTTCACCGCCTACCTCGTTGAATACACGCTCTCGCTCGACAACATCTTCGTCATCGCGCTGGTCTTCACGTATTTCGGCATCCCGCGCGAGTATCAGCATCGCGTACTCTTCTGGGGCATCCTGGGCGTCATTGTCCTGCGCGCCGCGATGATCACACTGGGCGCGGCCATCGTCACCGAATTCCACTGGATGCTCTACATTTTCGGCGCGTTCTTGATCTACACGGGGATCAAGATGCTCTGGCTCGTCGATCAAAAGCCCGACATCGCGAACAACCCGATCGTGAAATTCCTCAAGCGCCACATCCGCGTGACCGACACCGTGCAAGGCGACCGCTTCTTCGCCCGCGTGCCGGACAAGCTGACCGGCCGCATCGCGCTGCACGCGACGCCGCTGTTCCTGGCGCTCGTCGTGATCGAGTTCGCCGACATCGTCTTCGCGGTCGATTCCGTGCCGGCGGTGTTCCTGATCACGACCGACCCCTTCATCGTCTACACGTCCAACATCTTCGCCATCATGGGCCTGCGCGCGCTGTTCTTTACCCTGGCCGCGATGATCGAGCGCTTCCACTACCTGAAATACGCGCTCGCCCTCGTGCTGGTCTTCATCGGCGCGAAGATCTTCGTCGCGCAGTTCACCGGCAAGATCCCTTCCTACGTTTCGCTTGGCGTCACTGCAGGTCTCATCGCCGCCGGCATCCTCTTCTCCATGCTCATGACCCGCAAATCCCGCCACGATGCTGCAGACCAGAGGGCCGCTCAAAAGCCATAGAGGTAACGACCGGGCTTCAGCGCCGCCTTCTCCATCCACGCGGCGAGGACGCTCTTTTCCTGATCGGTCGGCCAGCGGTTGCGGGCGCCCCGCGCCTGCACCAGGACGCCTTTGGCATCGACCTCGACGGTGAGCACGGACTCGGCGTCGTCTACAACACCAAGGCGGCGATCGAGCGACCAGATGGAACAATCGCCCCGCGCGCAACTCGCGGCATAACTCGCGACGCAGTGCCTCAGCTCACGTCCGTTGTCGATCAACGCCTGCCCGCTCAACAGTTCGCGCATCGACCAATGAACCTGATCCGCGGGCCGGTCGCGCGGGCCGGTACGCATCGCAAAGCTCGCCACGCCCGACGCACGCCAGAACCGTTTGTCGTTCGCGCGCGCCATCCGCAACTGGCCGTGCCAAGCCTCGACCTGCCGCAGCAGGCTCTCCGGCGTGCGTCGTGACATGGTCAGGTTCGGTTGGGGTGGCGACCGCACCTCGACCTCCCCGGGCCCGACCATCACCTCCACCGTCTCGAATTTCTGAGCCGACAGAAAATCGACGATCGGCCCGGTGTAACTCAGATCCAGCATCGGGTTCGCGATAAAAAACCGGTAGACCGAGAGCCAAAACGCCCGCCGCTCCGGATCGCTCTCAATACGTTGGCCCAGCCGCGTCCCCATCAGCGCCCGTGCAAGCCGCTGCCCACCGCCCAGCGCTTTGACGTCCGCCAGCATGAGCGCGCCTTCGATCGTCGCCTCGTCCGGCGCGTCAACAAAGTGATGCGCGATCATCTTGGTCATCGGATAAGGCGTCTTGGCCGTGCGGATGTTGTGGCCCAGCCCGATATGCACGAACCAGTCGCGAAACCGATGCGCCCCGCGATCGCCGCGCAGCCATGCCGAGTCCATAAAAATCGGGACCTCATACTGCGCGAGCAAATGCCGCGCGAGCGACGAGAACTGCCGCGCCGCATTATGACTGCTCGGCCGCCAGCTCGCGAGATCGCGAACCCACAACCCCTTGCGCGCGTGAAGCCGGATCAAGCCCTCGACGTAGAGCACCGATTGCCGCCCGACCGTCGCCGCAAACACCAGATCGCTGACGCGTTCCAAATGCAGCAGAAATGCAGCGAGCTGATCCCGCGCTTCCGGATCATTCTTGCTGCGCGCGATCGCCGCCGCAACCTCGCGCCATCCGGGCCGTTCGACATCGGCCGGATCGATCCGCCCCGCGCAAGCCTCGGTCAGAAAGCGTCGCGGATTGTGGTGAACCCGATTGCGCGCCTCAATCGCCGCCTTGCGTTTGGCGACAATCGCAATCTCGCGCTCACGCTCGTCCGCGGATTTATCGGTCGACGGCGCAACGCCAACCTCTTGGCACCACTTCAGATATGCCGGCACATCACGAAACCCAAGCGCACGCAGATGCCGCACCATCGGCAGGCGCAACACACCGTCCTCAGTACCACTCGCAATGCGCCGCGCCATGATACCCGCTCACTGAACCAGCCGCACGCGCTGCTGACCCGGCGCGATCGTGACGCTGACGCCGGCGTCGAAGCGCACGGCGTCGGCTTCGATGCCGTCGGCGAAGATCGTTCCTTCCATCCGCGACTCGATCAGCAACGGCTGATCGCGCGTGACACGCCCTTCGATCAGCGTTGCGGCGAACCCGCGCCCCGGCCACGCCTCACGCACGACGAAATGCAGCTCGTCCGCCGCCGGATCGAACACCGCGTCCGACCCGCGTAGCGACTTCAGCCATCCCGTCGATCCGGTGCCCGTCGAAACGATGAGCCCGCTCGACGATTGCACCTCGTCGTTCGCACCGTGGCGGATGCGATAGCGCGCCGACTGATGCGTCTGCACGCCGACAAAGATCTCGTTCAGACCGCGCAACACCTGCCGGTCCGACGTCTGCGCCTCGGCCAGCGTCGCCTCGCGCATCGGCCGCCGGTCGTTCAAGACTTGAGGCAGCGCCGCAATGAAGGTCTCGACGTTGAACGCCAGCAGACTGCCGTCGATGGTCTGCGGATCGGGATTCACCCCGGCGAGCGGCTGTCCTTCGAGATATTTGCCGACGTTGGCGACCAGCCCGTCCTGCCCCACGGCGACCACCAGATCGTGCGGCTCGAACAGAAACTGCGCCACCATCTGCCGATCGATCTCGGCAAGCTTCACGTCGCTCGGCATCGCCTTGCGGATGCGCGCGACCGCCCGCGACTGCGCCGTGTCTTCAACTTCCGCCTTTTTGAAGTCGGCCATGCCCTTCGCCGACTGCGCCATCGCAAAGCGCGTCTGCCCCTCGCTGCCATAGCGCTGCACAAACGCCTGCTTCGCGCTTGGCCGCGTCAAGATGACGACGCGCTGACGCACGAGCCGCTACTCGCTCTTCGCCGCAAACTGATTGGCCAGCCGCTCCAACGCATCGCCGCCGATCGACAGCGACGCCAGCGCCGTCTCGCGGTTCGCCCAATCCTTGAACGCCATCGCCGCGATCTGCTGCGGCGGAATCTCGCTCCACGGTTTCAAGCGAATGCGCAGCGCTTCGGCATCGGCGGACGCCTCCGCCTTCGACGTCTCGGCCCGCACCTCGGCAACCTTCCGCCGCTCGCTCTCCAACGCCTGCTCGTTGGCCAGCGCATTCTCCGCCAGCTCGCATTTGTTTTTCTCGTCGCGCAGCTTCAGGTCGTGCTCATCCGTCGTCGCCGAACGACGCCGCTCGAACATCGCCGAATCCGCCTGACGCAGCAGCTGCTCGCGCAAATTCGCCTCCAGCGCCTTGCGGATCTCCGGCGTCGGCTTCAACGACAACACCAACACGCGATCGACGCCGATCCCATCGGCGGCCAATCGCTTGTCGTCGGCAATACCTCGCATGATCACCTGAGACAACTCATCCGACTTGTTCAGCGCCGCATCCAGGGTCGAGCGCACCAGCGCATCGCGGCACGCCGTCTGCGCAATCGCACGCAAGCGCTCGACGATCTGCTTCATCGGCTCGCCGGTATGCGCACCCGTCATCAGGTTGATCGAGAAGTCCTGCCGCGCCGCGGCGACCGACGCGTCCTTGATCCGGAACGAAATCAAACCCTGGATGGTGATCGTCTGATAATCGACGGTCATCGCCTCGACGGCGAAGATCTCATCCCGCGCATCGGTCGGCACCGCCGCCCCCGTCGCGAACGGCATGTAGACGAACCCGGCCAAGCCCAACCCCTGCCGCGCCACGCGCCCGCCGCGATAGAGCACGACAAAATCGGTGGGCTTGGACTTCAGATAGCGGAAACCGAACATGGGGACGCCTTGAGATCGTACGAGGAACCGGGCGCGCAAAGTGCCCGTCCCACCCTCAATCCGCAACCACCCGCGAGGACCTTATTGGCCGAGATGCAGCGCCAGGAATTTCTCGATCTCGCTTACCAGGATCAACTGCGATGCCGGATCGTCGAAGTTGTGCCCGCCGCGCGGAATCTTGACCAACGTAACGGTCTTGCCCGCCCGTCTGAGCGCGCGTTCCATCGTCACGCTCTGCTCGGACGAAACGTTCCGGTCGCGCTGGCCGTGAATCAGCCAAACCGGCGCGGCGAACTTCGCCGCATGTTTTGCCGGTGACCAGGCCTCCATCTCCTCTTCGTCGTCTTCGGGGTGACCGATGCGCTTGACCCAATAGCGGAAGATGCTGCGCTCGCGGCCGTTATACCGCTCATCGCACACGCTCTGCGGCAAGTCCGAAATACCGGCTACGCTGACAACACACTTGTAGAGCTCCGGCGTGAATGCGCCGCCCGCAAGCGCCGCATAGCCGCCGTAGCTCGCGCCAACGATGCAGATGCGGCTTGCATCCGCGCTGCCGTCGCCGATCAAAGCTTTCACGCCGTCCGTAATGTCGTCCTGCATCCGCCGCCCCCACTGCCGGTGTCCGGCTTCAGCGAACGCACGCCCATAGCCACCCGACCCGCGAAAGTTCGGCTGAAACACGAGGTAGCCGCGATTAGCGATCGCCTGCGCCAGCATGTCGTACTACACCGAGTCGCGCAGTTCGGACCCGCCGTGAGGCAGCACCAGCATCGGCAAGTTCTTGTCGCCGCGCCCCGGCGGCAGCGTGAGGTATCCCGAGATCTTCACGCCGTCGCGCGCCGGGTACTTGATGATCGTGACGTCGCCCAACGCCGAAGCTGGTAGCTGCGGCGCGTACCGGCTCAAAAGCTCGCTCCGCTTCGTTTGCCGATCGAGCATATGATAGCTGCCGGGAATCCTTCGGACCCTCCGTAAACAGAATGAATCGCCGCCGGTCCGTCGACCACGATATCAGCCGCACCACAGCCGAATCCGGAAATGCGTCGTCCGCGCTGGCCTGAACGCGCGCCAGGTCGTCATCGAAATAATGCCGGCAGGTCGGCAAACCGCGCGGCCGGCAACGGTGCCGCCTGCGCTGCACCCCAGACTAGAATTGCTGCGAAAGCCGCAACAAAACAACGACAGGATCCCCACCGCATTCCCCCGCTAGTTGTCCGAACTCTCTTATGACTGGCGTGCAAAAGCCAGATGACACCCTCCCTCGGCAATGGATCATGCGAATTCGATTGAGAACTTCACCCGAGACGAAATATCAGAAATATTCACGCAATATAACGAGTAAAACTCGAACAAATAACAGGCCACTATACTCAAACAATATAAGTATAATCTCAAACAGTCGCCGAAATAGGAACCGATACCGCCTTTATAAGGTGACGAACAGCACAAACCCGCAAGGCAAAGGCTGGTTCTAGGCGTGCCTTCATTGCCACAGGCGCAGGTTGAGCCGCATCTTTGGTCGTTACTAGAGTTGCAGTGCGGCGCGCGCAGTTATTAACATGCACGCAACAATGGGGCCTGCCGTAGGGGATGGCGGCCACCGTTTGGGGCAGCCGTGGGGGGGCATTTATTCGTGGGAAATCAGGGGCAGCGCCGTAGGCGCAGTGCAGGTGCGCACGATCTGGCGGCGACACTCACCACAGCATCAGGCTTACTCGTGGCCGGTCTGGTTGTCGGCGGATTTCTGAGCGGGCCGGCTGCGGCAGGGCCCTTGGCGCCCATAACGATCGGCGATGTCGAGCCGCGCGCTCCGGGCGACGCACCGCTCGGGGACATTCAAGAGGTCACCCACGAAGAGGTCGAGCCGCGCATCACCGTGCGCGATGACATGACCTCCGGCGTCTTCCCGTATCCGGAAATCAATTTGCCGCCCATCTTCGATGCTGCCGACGCCTTTAAAGGCGTCGTCCTCGTGGAGTTGTTCATCCCTGGCGTCGGTTCGGGCTTGTGCACCGGCACGGTAATCAACCAGCGCACCGTCCTCAT
>JAWXBY010000151.1:0-3288 GCA_034440355.1 Alphaproteobacteria bacterium | reverse complement strand
GCGCGCGCGCGCGCCAAAGCCATCACCAACATCGACTTCATCGAAGCCGACGTCGGCGTCACCGATATTCCCGGCGCGCCGTTCGACGCCGCATTCTCGCGCTTCGGCGTGATGTTCTTCGACAACCCAATCGCCGCCTTCACCCGCATCCGCGCAAATCTCCGCCCAGGCGGTCGCCTCGCGTTCATCTGCTGGCGCGGTTTCAACGAAAACCTCTGGACCAGCGGCCCCGTCCGGGCGCTGACGCCAATGCTGCCCGCGCCGCTGCCGCCGCCCGACGAAACCTTGCCCGGCCCGATGTTCTTCGCCGATCCGGACAAAGCCAAATCCGTGCTCGGCAGCGCCAACTGGCGCGACATCACCGTCGAAGCCTGGGATGGTCAGCTCCTCATCGGCGCCACCGCCGCGGACGCCGCCGCCTACCTCCTGAAGATCGGCCCGAGCGCTCGCGCAGTCGCCGATCATAAGCTCGATCCCGCCAAAGCCGAGCAGCTCATCGTCGAAAACCTCGCGAAATCCCAAGGCCCAGGCGGTGTTTCACTGGCCGCCGCCTGCTGGATCGTCCGCGCTAGCGCCTGACGGAACCCGCCCCGCAGGCCACCTATGCCGCGGGGATTATTGACTTCTCAACGCTTTACCCCGATATCCCGGCTCAGCGACCGTTCGCGCCAAAGATGGCGCTGAACGCGGTCCCACGGAACGCCACCATCGACGTTCGGCTTTGAGCCCCCTTTTAGGCATCGGCTCGCCGCCTTTCTTCGCCGTCGCATCGTTCCTGATCTTAATGAGCCGCACTGCGACCGCAGGCGGCCGAAAGTATCATAGTGACCACATTCCAAGATCTCGGCGTTTCCGCGCCGATCCTTAAGGCGCTTGAAGCCGAGGGTTATACCAAGCCGACTCCGATCCAATTGCAGGCGCTGCCAATCGTGCAGAAGGGCCGCGACCTGATCGGTCTCGCCCAAACCGGCACCGGCAAGACGGCGGCGTTCGCGCTGCCGATCCTCGATCGCCTCCACAAAGACCGTAAGCACGCCGGCGATAAGTCCTGCCGCGTGCTGGTGCTCGCCCCGACACGCGAACTCGCCGCCCAAATCGGCGACAGCTTCCGCGCCTACGGCAAGTTCCTCGGCCTCAGCACCGCCGTCGTTTTCGGCGGCGCCTCGATGCACAAGCAAAAGCAAGCCATGTTCCGCGGCGTCGACATTCTCGTCGCCACGCCAGGCCGTTTGCTCGACCACGTCAGCCAACGCACCGTGCGTCTCGATAAGGTTGAAATCCTCGTCCTCGACGAAGCCGATCACATGCTCGACATGGGCTTCATCCACGATCTCCGCAAAATCGCGACCATTCTGCCGCGTCAGCGTCAGACGCTCTTCTTCTCGGCGACCATGCCGCCGTCGATCGAAGAGCTCGCCGCGCAATTCCTCGACAAGCCGGAAAAGATCTCGGTTGCCCCGCAATCGACGACCGCTGAGCGCGTTGAGCAGGCCGTGATCCACGTCGATCAATCCAAGAAGCAGGATCTCCTGCACGCGATGCTCGCCGACAAGTCGATCAAACGCGCGCTGGTCTTCGCCCGCACCAAGCACGGCGCCGACCGCGTCTCGAAAAAGCTGGAAAGCGCCGGCTTCAGCGCCGACGCGATCCACGGCAACAAGAGCCAAGGCCAACGCACCCGTGCGCTGGATGGCTTCAAGAAGGGTCAGACCCGTATTCTCGTCGCCACCGAAGTCGCCGCGCGCGGCATCGACGTCGACGATATCACCCACGTCTTCAACTACGACCTTCCGAACGTGCCGGAGCAATACGTCCACCGCATCGGCCGTACCGCGCGCGCCGCGCGCACCGGCATCGCCATCTCGTTCTGCGCTCCCGATGAACGCGCCTACCTGCGCGACATTGAACGTCTGACCAAGCAGCCAGTGCCGGTCATGGAAACCGACATGTCGCTCCGCGCCCCTCGCGCTGACGAAAAGGTCATCCGTCCGAAGGGCCCAGCCGGCCGCTCGGGCGCTGTCCATCCCGCCCGCAAGCACGCGCCGAAGAAGCATCATGCTTCCGACACGCATGGCGCGGCGCACGCCAAACAGGGCCATGGCCCGACGCGTTCGCGCGATGAAGGCGACCGCCGCGACCGCAAGGGCAACAACGTCTGGTCGAACAACGGCGCCGCGCCGAAGTATCGCAAACAAACGCGCCGTCCCACGAGCGTCTAACGAACTTAACCTCTCCCCCGCGAGGGAGAGGTCGCTCGAACGCGTTCGAGCGGGTGAGGGGGCGAGCTTCAGAACGAAGCGCCTGCGTTTACGCGAGCGCTATGGAGCGCGGGCGTCCTCGCCCGCACGGCGCCGCCGCTACCGAGCTTTCCTTCGTCATTCCGGACGCGCGTAAGCGCGATCCGGAACCCAGGGGATCGTAGAGCGCTACGATTGCCCCTGGGTTCCGCGTTCTTCGCTTTGCGAAGCCCCGGAATGACGAAGTATGCTTCTGGCTGAACGCAATCCGCGCTAGCGTGCGCGGGGGATTAGCCATGGATTTACTCGTTTGGGCGCCAGCACTGGCGGCGGCGGTTCTGATACCGCTCGCGATTTACTTTCTGCCTGCCAAAACACGCATCGTCATTGACACGCTGACATCGACGGCGCGGGCGGAAGTGCGCCCGTTATGGGGCATGGGCGCTGCGATGATCACGCGCGTTTTGCCCAAGAAATTGAACGGCGGTCCGCTTCCGTCGTTCAGCGATGCGCAACGCGTCGGACATGCGCTGATCACGCCAGGCATCATCGATGTTGCCTACGCCGCCGCGAAAAGCCTCGCCGATCTCAAGCCGCGCGTGGCCAAGCTCGAACTCCGTCTCAATCTTGCTGACACCTCGCGCACCAGAGTTGTGCAAACCGCGGTGCAAGCAGTCTTGGCGGTCGCACCGGCCGTGCTTCGTCAAAACGTTATCGTGTCTCAGTCTGAAGAACCTGGCGCGCAACTGAGCGGCGAGTTTCAGTTGAGCGCATCCCCGGCACAACTCAACGCGATTTACGCACGCCTCAAAAGCTCACGCGCCACGCAAGAGTTCCGCCGCCGCCTCAACAAGAAAACCAAACCCGATAAGCGCGTGCCCGAAGTGCAGGTGCGCTGAGCTGACGGCGGCGCCAGGCGCTTCGTTCCCTCTCCCGTTAGGGAGAGGGTGTCGGTGAGCGACTTGTCCGCCGGAGCCTTGGCGAAGGCGGAAGCGAACGACGGGTGAGGTTTGCCGGTGCATCAGGATGAGCCTCGCTCCGCATCGCGCAG
>JAWXBY010000150.1:0-33090 GCA_034440355.1 Alphaproteobacteria bacterium | reverse complement strand
CGGCGGCCGCCGCGTCGACATGTCGGGCGACACGAAGTGGTTCTACGCCGGCGGATGGAAAGCCCGCTTCGGCAGCGGCGTCACCATGAGCTGCCAAAGCAAAGGCCTGCTCGAATGGTCGCTGCGCCAGCGCGTCACGCGCCTGAACAACGTCACCGTCCTCGACCGCGCCGAAGTCGCGGAGTTCTCGGCCGCCACGGGCCGCATCACCGGCGCCATCATGCGCGACGGCACAGCGCATGAGTCCGATCTTCTCATCGACGCCGGCGGCCGCAACTCGCGCACATCGGCGCGCCTCGCCGACCTCGGCTTCGGCCAAGTCGAAATCTCCGAACTCCCCGTCGACGTCGGCTACGCCACTGGCCTCTTCGAGATCCCACCCGGCCGCCGCGATTGGCAATCACTGATCGTCCACCCGCGCTATCCCGACACAAAGCTCGGCGTGATCATCCCGGTCGAAGGCAATCGCTGGCTCGTGACGCTCGTCGGCTGGCGCGGCGATCACCCCTCGCACGATCCCGCAGCCTTCCTCCAATTCGCCAAGGCTCTCGCCGTGCCCGACCTGCACGACGCCATCGCCGACGCGACATTGCTCGGCCCGATCGCCTTGCACCGCTTCCCCGGAAATCTCCGCCGTCACTACGAACGCCTGCGCAACATGCCCGACGGCCTCGCCGTGATCGGCGACGCGTGCTGTTCGTTCAATCCGATCTACGCCCAGGGCATGAGCCAAGGCGCGACCGCCGCACGCTTCCTCGACGAAACGCTGCGCGAGCACGCCGGCACGCCGGACCCCATGGCCGGCTTCACCGCAAAGTTCCAGAAGCGCTACTCGAAATTCGTCGACCTGTGCTGGTTCATCTCGACGACCGAGGAGTACCGCGACCCAACGGTCGCCGTGAGCCGCCCGCTCTGGGCCCCGCTCGCCAACTGGTACCTCGAGCAAGTCCACGAACTCACCTGGAAGAACCAGAAGGTCGCGCAGCGCTTCCTCGAAGTCATGCACCTGCTGCGCACGCCAGCCGCCTTGCTTGAACCAACCATTGCCGCGCGCGTTCTGGCGCACGGCCTGACCGCACGTCACTAAAGGATCACGCGCCATGTGGCTTTCATCGAAGCAGCGCCGCCGCACCGCCCCCGGCGAAACACGCCCGGTCGCAACGCCGATCCCCACACAGATCGTCTCGAACGGCGAATACGTGCCGCTTCCGCAAACGAAGGCGCAGGCGAAGGTCGAACGAAACATCCTGGCCCACGCCGAAAGCGCCGGCCGCGCCGCAGGCATGGACCGACGCTCGTTCCTGAAGACCAGCGCAGGCCTCGCCGCCTCCTTCCTCGCCATGAACGAAGTCTTCGGCGACTACTTCCTCGTCGACTCCGCCGAAGCCCGCGACGTCCCCACAGCCGCCGCGTGGCGCAAGAAATACGCCGCCCAATTCATCGTCGACGTTCAGCTCCATTTCGTGCGCGACGACTACGCCTGGGAAGGCATCCTATCCCTGGGCGAATACGCCAAGAAATGGAACAAGGCGCTGGCGAAGGAGAAAATCACCTTCGACCTCTTCAAGTTCGACAACTTCGTCAAAGAGGTCTTCTTCGACAGTGACACGAAGATCGGCCTGGTCAGCGCCGCCCCCTTCGACCACTCCGAAAACACGTTGCTCAACAACGACGCGTTGACGGCGACGCGACGCGCCATCAACGACGTCGCCGGATCGCGCCGCGTCATGTGCCACAGCGTCTTCGCCCCGGGCCAACGCGGCTGGCTGGAAGAAATCGACCGCGCCGCAGCCGAACTGAAACCCGACGGCTGGAAGGGCTACACTGTCGGCGACCCCTTCGGCGGCTCGAAATACCCATGGCGCATGGACGACGAAAAGCTCGTCTATCCCGCCTATGAGCGCATGCTGAAATCCGGCGTGCGCAACGTCTGTGTGCACAAGGGTCTGCTGCCCGCCGAATACGAAACATCGTTCGACCATTGGGAGCACGCCAAGGTCGACGACGTCGCCAAGGCCGCGAAGGATTGGCCCGACCTCAACTTCATCATCTATCACTCCGGCTTCAAGCCGCTGATGCACGCGCCCGACGCCGAGCTGCGCCAGTTCGAAAAGACCGGCCGCGTCGACTGGGTCACCGACCTCGCGGAAATTCCGGGCAAGCACGGTGTGAAGAACGTCTACGCCGAACTCGGCACCACCTTCGGCAGCTGCGCCGTCACCCACCCGAAGCTCGCCGCCGCAGTTGTCGGCACGCTGTTGCGCGGCATGGGCAAGGACCACGTCATCTGGGGTACGGACTCCGTCTGGTACGGCTCGCCGCAATGGCAGATCGACGCCATGCGCCGCATCGAAATCCCACCCCCCATGCGCAAGCGCCATCACTTCCCGGAATTGGGCGGCCCGACGGGCAAGATCAAAAGCGCCATCTTCGCCGCCAACGCCGCCCGCCTCTTCGGGCTGCAAGCCGAAGCTAAAACCAAACCCTGGGCGACAGACGCGATGGCCGCAGCAAAGGCCGACTACGTCGCCAAAGGTGCGGACCCCTCGAACAAATACTACGGCTTCATCGCCAAAGCGCGGAAAGGCCTCTCATGAGCGGCTCTCTGCAAAATCGCGTCGCACTAGTCACCGGCGGCGCAATGGGCATCGGCCAAGCCATTGCCATCGCCGCCGCGCGCGAAGGTGCCGCCGTCGCCATCGGCGACGTCTCCGACGAAGGCGCAGCCGTCGCCGCACGCATCACCAAGGCCGGCGGCCGCGCGCTGTTCCTCCGTACCGACGTGACAAGCACGGAACAACTCCACGCACTCGCCGGCGCGGCCAACGCAAAATTCGGCCCCGTCGACATCGCCTTCGCCAACGCCGGCGTCGAAGGCCCGCTCGGCGCGCCATGGGACTGCGCCGAGAAAGATTTCGCGCGCGTCTTGGACATCAACCTCACCGGCGCCTGGCGCACGATGGCCACCGTCCTGCCCGGCATGGTCGACCGGAAGAAAGGTTCGATCGTCGTAACGTCGTCCGCAGCCGGCTTGGTCGGCACCGGCGGTCTCGCCGCCTACGTGGCCAGCAAGCACGGCCTTGTTGGCCTCGTCCGCTCCGTCGCCATCGACACGGCAAAACTCGGCGTCCGCGTCAACGCCATCTGCCCCGGCGTCATCGCGACGTCGCTGGTCGACCGCCTCTCGGCCGCCGTGCCGAACTTCGAAGAAGCCCTGCTCGCCATGAAACCGATGGCGCGCCTCGGCACACCCGCCGAAGCGGCCGAAGCGGCGATCTGGCTGGCATCCGACAAAGCAAGTTTCGTCACCGGCGCAACGCTGTCGGTGGACGGCGGTTACGCCGCGCAATAACCACAAGGGAGAGAAACATGAGCCACGCGAACTCGAAACAAATCGTCACCGACTTCCTGCAGTCCTGGGGCGGCCGCGACGTCGACCGCATCATGAGCTTCTTCACCCCGGACGCCGTCTACCACAACGTCCCCGTCGCCCCGATCAAGGGCGAGAAGGCCATCCGCGAAATCTTCGACGCCTTCCTCGGCGCGTTCGAAACCATCGCCCTCGACATCGTGACCATCGCCGGCGAAGGCGATCTGGTGCTCGCCGAACGCGTCGACCGCTTCACGCTGAAGGAAGGCGGCAAATACTTCGAGCTTCCAGTCAACGGCGTTTTCGAACTCAGAAACGGCAAGATCCACCGCTTCAGCGACTATTTCGACCTGCAAACCTTCGAAAGCCGCAGCGGCTTCAAGCTCTAACGCGCAAACCTATTCCGCATCGGCCCGATTCCCGTGTAAATCGGCGCCGATGCGCCCGCAGATTCTATTCCCTCTCTTCGCCGATGTCGCTGGTTTGCAGGGCATCGGCCCACGCTTCGCGAAACTGCTCGCCAAGCTCGCGGGCCCGCGTCTCGTCGACCTGTTGTGGCACACCCCCATCTCGATCATCGACTGGCGCCGTCAATCGACGGTCGCCGAAGCGCCGCCGAACGAACTGGTGACGCTGAAACTGCGCGTCACCGAACACATACCGTCGAAGGTGAAGAGCCGCCCGTACAAGATCCGCGCCAGCGACGACACCGGCTTCATCGACCTCGTCTTCTTCCGCGCCTACGGCGACTACCTCGCCAAGCAACTGCCCATGGGCGAGACGCGCTACGTCAGCGGCAAGATCGAAATCTTCCAAGAGCGTCCGCAGATGACGCATCCCGAACGCATCCTCACCGAAGAAACCTTCGCAGCAGCACCCGCCATCGAACCCGTCTACGGCAGCACGGAGGGCATGCCCCAGCGCACGCTCATCCGCTCCGTCGGCACCGCCGTCGAACGCGCCCCGCAATTGCCGGAATGGCAAGACGAAGCCTGGTTGAAGAAACAAGGCTGGTCCGACTGGCACACTGCGCTGACAAAACTCCACACGCCGCAGAGCGCCGCCGACCTCGACCCGACGCGCCCCGAACGCCGCCGCCTCGCCTACGACGAGTTCCTCGCCACCCAGCTCGCGCTCTCCCTCGCCCGCGCCCGCATGCGCAAGACCAAAGGCCGGACGCTAAAGGCCACCGGTAAGCTGCGCGCAAAAGCGCTCGCCGCACTCCACTTCACGCTCACGAAATCGCAGCAAGACTCGTTGCGCGAAATCGACGCCGACATGGCCGCGCCCCATCGCATGCTCCGCCTCCTGCAAGGCGATGTCGGCTCAGGCAAAACGCTTGTCGCCCTCTGCGCGATGCTCACCGCCATCGAAGCCGGCGCACAAGCAGCCCTCATGGCGCCAACCGAAGTTCTCGCCCGCCAACACGCCGCGACGCTGACGCCGTTGGCGGCCGCAGCCGGCGTGCCCCTCGCCCTCCTCACCGGTCGCGAACGCGGCAAGGAACGCGACGCCATCCTGGAACGCCTGAAATCCGGCGAACTCAAAATCCTCGTCGGCACGCACGCGCTCATTTCCGATGTCGTGGTGTTCGACGACCTCGGCCTCGTCGTCGTCGACGAACAACACCGCTTCGGCGTCCACCAGCGCTTAGCGCTCTCCGGCAAAGGCAACGTCCCTGCCGACATCTTGGTGATGACCGCGACACCCATCCCCCGCACGCTGGCGCTCACCGCCTACGGCGACATGGACATGTCGCGCATCACCGAAAAGCCCGCAGGCCGCAAACCCATCACGACACGCGCGATTCCACTCGCGCGCCTGGAGGAAGTCATCGACGGTGTCGAACGCGCGATCAAACGCGACGAGCGCGTCTTCTGGGTCTGCCCGCTGGTCGAGGAAAACGAAGACCTCGACCTCACCGCCGCCGAACAGCGCTACGACGAGCTCAAAGCCATCTTCGGCGAACGCGTCCGCCTGATCCACGGCAAGATGAAATCCGCGGAGAAAGACGAAGCCATCGCCGACTTTCGCAGCGGCAAAGCGCACGTGCTCGTCGCAACGACAGTGATCGAAGTCGGCGTCGACGTCCCCGACGCCACGGTCATCGTCATCGAACACGCCGAACGCTTCGGCCTCGCCCAATTGCATCAGCTGAGAGGCCGCGTCGGCCGCGGCTCCAAACCCTCGACGTGCCTGTTGCTCTACCAAGCCCCACTCGGCGAAACCGCTCGCGCGCGCCTCGACTGCCTGCGCAAAACCGACGACGGCTTCGTCATCGCCGAAGAAGACCTCCGCCTACGCGGCGCCGGTGAACTCTTGGGCCAACGCCAGTCCGGCCTCCCCGACTTCCGCATCGCCGATCTCGACATCCACAGCGACCTCGTCCCCGCCGCCCGCGACGACGCCAAACTAATCCTCTCCCGCGATCCCGAACTGAAGACGCCGCGCGGCGAAGCGCTGCGCATCCTGCTCTATCTTTTCGAACAGGACGAAGCGGTGCGAACGATCAAGTCGGGCTAGCGATAGACAAACTCCGCGCCATCAAGATCGATGGCCGGAATCTCGCTCTTCTCCCGCCAATAATCCTGCGTGTGTTGCCACTCCGGCTTGTCGCCGCGCTTGGGCAGCAAGTGCATGCTGCGCATCAGATAGCCGGGATTGAAATTGTCCGCATCCATCCACGGCAGCAGCGGCATGCTCTTGTCCTCCGGCCGCAACGCCACCTCGACGCGCTTAGCGCCCTTCGCCTTCATATGCTTCAGCAACCGGCACACGAAGTCGCCGAGCAGATCGACCCGCAGCGTCCAGCTCGCACGGAAATAGCCGAACACCCACACCATATTCGGCACACCCGTGAACATCATGCCGCGATAGGTGACCGTGTCGTTGAACTTGAGCGGCTTGCCGTCGACGACGAAGGCGATATCGCCAAGCACCGAAAGGTTGAACCCGGTCGCCGTGACGATGACATCCGCCTTCAGCGTCTTGCCGGAGCGCAGAAGAATGCCCTCCTCCGTGAAACTCTCGATCTCGTCCGTCACGACGGAGGCCTTGCCGGCCCTGATGCCCTGAAACAAGTCCCCGTCGGGCACGAACGCGATACGCTGCTGCCACGGCCGGTACTTCGGCGTAAAATTCTTCTCCACCTCTTCCGGGTCGAGATAGGCGCGCACTGCGTCAAGCAGCTCTTTGGTCAACACCTCGGGCTCGGTGAAAGACCGCTTCGTCAGCAGCGCCTGATCGTGCAGAACCTTGCGCCGCACGATCTCGTGAATCCACGTCTCGTCGATCTCCAACTCGCGCAGCACGTTCGCAAGCTCGTTCTCATTACGCGCCGGAATGAAATAGGTCGGCGACCGCTGCAACACCGTCACGTGCCCGCACTCGCCAGCAATCGCAGGCACGACGGTCGCCGTCGTCGCCCCCGATCCGATCACGACGACGTTCTTGCCCTTGAGGTCCAAATCCTCCGGCCACGTCTGAGGATGAACAATCCGTCCTTTGAACCGCTCCATCCCCTTCCACTCAGGCGTATAACCCTCCGAATGCCGGTAATACCCCTGACACATCCAAAGGAAGTTCGCGGTGAACCGAACCGCTTCACCCGTATCGCGGCGCACGCCTTCCAGCGTCCAGAGATTGTCCTTACTCGACCACGTCGCCGACGCGATCCTGTGCCCACAACGGATATGCCGGCCGAGATCGTTTTCCTCGATCACCTCGCCCATGTACTTCAGGATCTCATCGCCGGTCGCGATCGGCGTCCCGGTCCAAGGCTTGAAGCGATACCCGAACGTGTAGAGATCGCTGTCCGATCGGATGCCGGGATAGCGGTGCATCCACCACGTCCCGCCGAAATTCTCCAACGCCTCAAGAACCACAAAGCGCGTCCCCGGACACTGCGTCGTCAGATGATACGCGCCGCCCACGCCCGAAATCCCGGCGCCGACGATGACGACATCGAAATGCTCCGCCTTTTGAGCGGCAGGCTTGGCAACCGTTGCAGCTTCGGCCATGACAATCTCCAGAAATAGCGATGGCGAAGTGTCGCCCACGGACCCGCCTCCCGCCTTGATGGAGATCAACCGCCCTCAAGCGCGGAAAACCGTGCGCCGCAAAGCTAATACTTCGGTATGAGTGGCCTGCCGCCGCCCGCCATGGCATTGTCCGGCCTCATTCGGACTGGTCCAACCGAACGCATGAGTGAAACCGGAATCGTCCACGTCATCGACGACGACGCCTCGCTGCGCGGCGCGTTGAGCAGCCTATTTCGCTCGGTCGGCCTCGATGCGCGCCTCTACGGCGCCGCAGCCGAATTCCTGAAAGCCCCGCCCGCCGACGAACCCGGCTGCCTCGTCCTCGACATCCGTTTGCCGGGCACCAACGGCCTCGATTTCCAAGCCCAGCTGAACGAACAAGGCATCCGCCTCCCCGTCGTGCTGATGACAGGCCACGGCGATGTACCCATGTCGGTGCGCGGCATGAAGGCAGGCGCCGTCGACTTCCTGCAAAAGCCTTTCCGCGACCAAGACATGCTCGACGCGGTAGCCATCGCCATCGCGCGCGACCGCGAACGCCGCGCCGCGGAAAACAAGAACGACACGCTGCGCACCCAATTCGCGACCCTGTCCCCGCGCGAGCAGCAGGTCATGGCCCACGTCGTCACCGGCAAAATGAACAAGCAGGTCGCGGGCGATCTGGGCCTCAGTGAAATCACGGTAAAGATCCACCGCGGCGCGGCGATGCGCAAAATGGGTGCAAAATCGCTGGCCGACCTCGTCCGCATGGCCGAAGCCTTGGACCTCAAGGCGACCTGACGCTTCCGCTAACACCTGCGTATGATTTCATCGCGACCGGCCCCGTGCGAAGCACTGGCATGGACACGGCCGACCCCTTGATCGCGATCATCGACGACGACGCTTCGCTACGCACCGCGCTGGTAGGCCTGGTACGCTCACTCGGCTACCGCGCCACAGGCTTCGGCTCGGCCGAGGAATTCCTGGCCGCCGACAACGCGAGCCAGAGCGCGTGCATCGTCACCGACATCCAGATGCCGGGGCTCAGCGGCATCGAACTCAAGCTGCGCCTGACTCGGGACGGCAACGCCGCCCCCGTCATCATGATCACCGCCCGCACCGAGCAAGGCCTGCGAGACCGCGCCTTCGCCAGCGGCGCGGTATGCGTGCTGCAGAAACCTTTCGCGGCCGAGGCACTGATCGCCTGCCTCGAAAAGGCCCTGGCCGCCTGATCGCGGGACACGATAGGCTCGGCCATGGACAACGACCAAGCCCTCCGCGAAAGCGAGTACCGTTATCGCAATCTCTTCCAGGCGATGGCCGCGTCGTTCTGGGAGCTGGATTTCTCAGGCGTCGGCGCGAGCCTCCGCCAACTCAGAAAAGAAGGCGTCACCGACTACGCAGCCTACTTCGAACGCCACCCCGAATTCGTGCGCGAGATGATGCGCGCCACGCGCGTCCTGGACGTCAACGAGCAAACCGTGACGCTGTTCGGCGGCGCGAAAGCCGACTTGCTCACCTCCGTCGATCCGTTCTGGCCCGAGACCAGCAACGCCGTCTTCGCCACCAGCGTCGTGGCCGCCGTCAGCGGCAAACCCAACTATTCGGCCGAAACCAAACTGCGCCGCCTCGACGGCAGCGAGCTCGACGCTCAGTTCACCGCCTGCTTTCCGCCCGACTCGGTCGCCAAAGGCATCCTCCTCATCGGCGTCATCGACATCACCGAACGCAAGCAAGCCAACGAACGCCTGCGCCGCCTGCAAGCCGACTTCGCGCACGCCGCCCGCGTGTCCATGCTGGGCGAACTGACCGCCTCGATCGCCCACGAGGTCAACCAACCCTTGGCCGCCATCGCCACCAACGCCTCGGCAGGCCTGCGTTGGCTGAACAGACCGACGCCGGACATCGCCGAAGTCCGAGCGCTCACCACCAACATCGTCGCCGACGCCAAACGCGCCGCCGACATCATCGCGCGCATCCGCGGCATGGCCTCCGCCCGCGCACCCGACCAAGCGCCGGTCGCCATCAACGGCGTCGTCCACGAGGCCCTGCAATTCCTGCATCACGAACTGCAAGCGCAAGGCGCAACCGTCTCGCTTGATCTCGCCGGCGCACTGCCGCCGGTGACCGGCGACCGCACGCAACTCCAGCAGTTGCTGGTGAATCTGATCATCAACGCCGCCCAATCGATGGCAAAATCGCCGCGCCGTGAGATCACCATCGCCACGCGCCTCGCCGCATCCGACACCATCGAAGTCGCCGTGCGCGACACTGGCCCCGGCATCCCGCCCGAAAACCTGGACCGCCTGTTCAAGAGCTTCTTCAGCACCAAGGCCGACGGCATGGGCATGGGCCTGCCCATCTGCCGCTCCATCGTCGAAACCCACGGCGGCGGCATCAAAGGCGCAAACAACCCCGCCGGCGGCGCGTGCTTCACCGTCACGCTCCCCGCGAACGACATTCATACCAACGTATAACGCGCGCAGCCCTACGTAGAATTGGCCCGCGCACGGTCGCGACGCATCCTCCCTGTCACAAGATGCAGGATGGATCACATGGCGACAGCAACCGCGATCACCGCCCCCAACCAATTCGTCGAAGCCAACGGCCGCCGCCTCGCCTACCGCTCGATCGGCGCCGGCAGGCCCATCGTTCTCAGCACGCGCTTCCGCGGCAACATGGATTTGTGGGACCCGCTCTTCCTCGACAGCCTCGCCGCGCGCGGCTTCCAAGTCATCACCTTCGACTACAGCGGACTCGGTCTCTCGTCCGGCACCGCGACCTACAATCCCATCGAGATGGCGCGCGACCCGCGCGACTTGATCAAAGCACTGGACCTCAACGATGTGACGCTCGCCGGCTGGTCGCTCGGCGGCCTGGTCGCGCAATCGACGCTGGCGCTCTATCCCAACAACATCACGCATCTGGTTCTGCTCGGCACCAATCCGCCAGGCCCGCTCGTGAAGCCGGCCGAGCAACTCTTCTTCGACACGGCGGGCAAAGCCGAAAACGATTTCGAAGACATCGTCACCCTCTTCTTCGAACCCGCGTCAAAGATGAGCCGCGACGCTGCACAACGCTCGGTCGACCGCATCGCCCTACGCCGCGAGGGGTTGAGCATTCCGGTTCCCGTCGACTTCGCGCGCGCCAATCTCGGCAAGGGGCCTAAGAATCCGGCATTCCCCGCTGACGCCGTGTTGACCGCGCTCAAAAATTCGGCAGTCCCGATCCTGCACATCGGCGGCGACCACGATATCATTTTCCCGGTCGTGAACTGGTATGCTCTGAACCAGCAGATGAAGTCCTTGCACCTGATCACGTTCCCGCAAGCGGGCCACGGCCCCCAGCATCAACACCCCGAACTCAGCGCCGACGTGATCGCCAGTTTCGTACGCAACATCTGAAACGGATGGCAAAGGAACACGCCATGACAAAAACCATTCTCCTCGTCCACGGCGCCTGGCTGAACGCGCACAGTTGGGAAGGCTTCAAGAAGCGCTACGAAGCGAAGGGCTACACCGTCATCGCGCCGTCATGGCCGTATGATGATCGTACGCCCGCCGAACTGCGCGCCTCACCCCACCCGGAACTCGCCAAGATGGGTCCCGACGAAAACATCCAGCACTTCGTCGACGTCATCAAGAAACTGCCGGAACAGCCGATCATCATCGGCCACTCGGCGGGCGGCGTATACACGCAAGCGCTCATCGACAAAGGTCTCGGCGTGTCAGGCGTCGCGATCAACCCCGCGCCGACGCCCGGCATCCCCATCGCGCGCCACGCGCTGGTCTCCGCGCTGCCGGTGTTCCTGAGCTGGCGCAGCTGGGCCAAAGCCAATCACATGTCGCGGAAATTTTTCGCCAACCGTTTCGCCTCCACGCTACCGAAGAACGAAACGGACGCCGCCTACGATCGCTACATCGTGCCGACCGCTGGCAAGGTCTATTGGCAAGGCCTCGGCAAACCGAAGCTCAACTTCAAGAATCCGAACCGCGCGCCGCTTCTGTTCATCGCCGGCGGCAAAGACATCATCGCCGACGCCAGCATGACCAAGGCGATTTACGAAAAGCACAAAGCCTCGCCCGCAAAGACCGAATTCAAACTCTATCCCGACCGCTCACACTGGACGTGCCTCGACCGCGGCTGGGAAGAGGTCGCCGACTACGCGCTCGACTGGGCCGTGAAGAACGCACGCCCCGCGAACGTGACACCCATCAAAGCCGCTTGAAGAGCACCACCCAAACCGAAAGGGTCCGACAATGCCGACGATCAAAACCAAAGACGGAACGGAAATCTTCTACAAGGATTGGGGCAAGGGCCAGCCGATCCTGTTCTCCCACGGCTGGCCGCTGACGGCGGATTCGTGGGACGCGCAGATGGTCTATTTCGGCCAGCGCGGCTATCGCGTCATCGCGCATGACCGCCGCAGCCACGGCCGCTCCACGCAAACGTGGGACGGCAACAACATGGACCAGTACGCGGACGATCTCAACGAACTGGTCAACCACCTGAACCTGAAGGACATGTTCATCGTCGGCCACTCGACCGGCGGCGGCGAGATTACCCACTACATGGGTCGCCACGGCACAAGCCGCGTGCAGAAGGCCGTCCTCTTCGGCGCCGTCCCGCCATTGATGCTGAAAACGGACAAGAACCCGGAAGGTCTGCCCATCTCGGTCTTCGACGGCATCCGCAAAGGCACGAACGACGACCGCTCGCAGTTCTACAAAGACCTGACAATGCCGTTCTACGGCTACAATCGTCCCGGCGCGAAGGTCTCCGAAGGCGTGCGCAACGCGTTCTGGCTGCAGGGCATGATGGGCGGCCTCAAAGGTCAGCTCGACTGCATCAAGGAATTCTCCGAGGTCGACTACACCGACGACCTGAAGAAGATCAAAGTCCCCACCCTCGTCATCCACGGCGACGACGACCAGATCGTACCGATCGTTGCGTCGGCGATGAAATCGTCAAAGCTGCTCGAGAACGCCACTCTAAAAATTCTCAAAGGCGGCTGCCACGGCTACTCGGCAACCAACGCCGACGAGTTCAACGCCCATCTCAACGCCTTCTTCAAAGGCAAAGACCTGGAATAGCTGTTCATCCAGCGGAGCCGGCGCTCGCCCCGGCTCCGCACACCAACGATCGACTGACTTTCGAAATCGGGCTCGCGCCCGGTCATGCTCACCCACGCGTCCAAACATCCACGAAGGAGAGGATAGGTCCAATGAAAACCGCACTCATCGCCATGGCAACCGCCGCCGCATTGATCTTCACGAGCCAAGCAAACGCAGCCCCGCCGGTGAAGAACATCGTCCTCGTCCACGGCGCCTTCGCCGACGGTTCGAGTTGGAGCAAGGTCGTCCCTATCCTGCAGGCGAAGGGCTACAACGTCACCGCCATTCAGCATCCGATGAACACGCTCGCCGACGACGTCGCGGCGACGAAGCGCGCGCTCGCACTCCAGAACGGCCCGGCCATCCTGGTCGGCCACTCCTGGGGCGGCGCGGTCATCACCGAAGCCGGCAACGACCCCAAGGTCGCGGCGCTCGTCTATGTTGCCGCCTTCGGCCCCGACGTCGGTGAGACGCTGAACGGGCTCGGCAAAGGCCAACCGCCCATGCCCGCGATCGCCGCGCTTCAAGTCGACAAGGAAGGCTGGGGCAGCTTGCCGACCGACGCCGTACTGAAATACTTCGTGCAGGACCTGCCGAAAGCCGAAGGCCTCGTCGTCGCAGCGACGCAAGGTCCCGCGCACGTGACCCTGTTCGACACGAAACTCACGACCGCCGCATGGAAGTCGAAGCCGTCATGGTTCGTCGTCGCCAAGCGCGATGGCACGATCGCACCGGACGCCGAACGCTTCTTCGCCAAGCGCATGAACGCGACGACGATCGAACTCGACTCCGACCACGTCGCCATGCTGTCCAAGCCGAACGAAGTCGCCAACGTCATCATGGAAGCCGCCGCGAAAGCCCCGCACTAGAACGACCGGCCCGCGCGACATCCGTGCGGGCCACCTTCACCTGAGGAGACGCGCCATGTCCGACATCTATCTCGTCCCCGGCGTCCGCACACCGTTCGTCAAAGCCGGCGGCGCGTTTGCAAAATTCAACGGCCTGGCCCTGTCGGTCCCGCTCGCCAAGACGATGGCCGCAAAGGCACGTCCCGACTTCGTCGTCTGGGGTCAAGTCATCCCCGACCCCGCGTCGTCGAACATCGCCCGTGAGCTCGTCTTCGAAGCGGGCCTCGACCCGTCGATCCCGGCGTTCTCAACCGTCCTCGCCTGCTCGACCAGCTTCGTCGGCGTGACGCAAGCCGCCGGCATGATCGGCAAAGGCGGCGCGCACCTCGCGCTCGTCGGCGGCGTCGAAACGATGAGCCACGTTCCGATCGCGCTCAAGCAAGACGTCGCCGACCGCATCATCGCGCAATTCGCCAAAGACCCAGGGGGCGCCGCAGCCGCGCTCGGCAGCATGACGCCCGCCGACTTCAACCTGCCGATGGGCGGCTGGACCAACAAACAAAGCGGCCGCAGCCAGGGCCAACACACCGAAGACACCGCCAGATTCCACGGCATCACCCGCGAAGCCCAAGACCGCCACGCGCTGCGCAGCCACCAGGCCGCGATCAAAGGCCAAGACGACGGATTCTTCAAAGACCTCGTCATCCCTTTCGACGGCCTCGACAACGACACCTTCCCGCGTCGCGACACGTCGCTTGAAAAACTCGCGAGCCTGAAACCCGTCTTCGACCGCACCGACAAAGGCACGCTGACAGCGGGTAACTCCTCGCCCAACACCGACGGCGCCGCATCGATCTGGGTCGCCGACGCCGAGGGTGCAAAACGAGTCGGCGCGCTGCCGGCGGTCAAACTCGTCGACTGGGAAATCGCCGCCATGAAATTCGGCGAGGAAGGAATCCTCATGGCTCCCGCACGCGCCATCCCGAGGCTCCTCGCGCGCCACAAACTCAAATTCACCGACATCGCGTTGTGGGAAATCCACGAAGCCTTTGCGGCGCAAGTTCTCGCCAACATCAAAGCCGCCTCCGATCCCGTCTACCGTCGCGAGAAAGCCGGCATCGACGTCGACCTCGGTGAATTCCCTTGGGACCGCGTCAACCCGAACGGCGGCTCGCTCGCACTCGGCCACCCCTTCGCCGCCACCGGTGCGAGAATCTTGAGCCAGGCGACAAAAGAGCTGATGCCGATGCCGAAAGGTTCACGTGCCATCGTGTCGATCTGCGCCGACGGCGGCCAAGGGACGGTCGCGCTGCTCGAACGCGTTTGACGAAGACGAGAGAGTTAAGCTGCATCGCGATTTGGTTTGCCAGGCAGCCAATGCGGACCGCAGCACCTCAACGCCGTGGTAAACGGCATCGTCGTTTTTTATCGAAGTCTTAAACGCGGCGCTCGCATTATGTCCCCCTAACGGTGGCACAGACATGATGCAATCCGCTCACGCACACGACGACAACGATATCGTGGTCACGAACGAGACGCTACGCCTGCCGCTCTCGCGCAATGTGTGGCGCGTCAACGTTCTCGTTGTTGACGACGACCCGGCCGACACGCAACTCATCGCCCGCGCGCTGAGAAACAATCGCGACGTCCGCGAAGTCGTCACCTGCAACTCGCCGATCAAGACGCTGCAAGATCTCGAGGCCGGACGCATTCTTCCGACGATCATACTGCTCGACATCAGAATGCCGCAGATCGACGGTTTCGGTTTTTTGGAGAGGCTGCGACAGATCCCGTCCTTGGCCGACGTGCCCGTCGTTTTCCTCACGACATCCGCGTTGTGGAAAGACGTAAGACAGGCGAGCGACTGCGTCATCAGCGGTTACGTCGTAAAGCCCAACAGCTACGACGAACTCAAAACCCGCCTCGATGCGATCGTCGCCAAAGTCGTTGCGCTGTACAAATAGCTATGCGCGCGCCACGCCCAGCAACCAATCGCCGAACGCGAGCAGCGCCGGATTATGTTCCTGCGTCGGCCGATAAACCAGATACCAGCCCTTCCCCTTCGGCACGGAAAGCTTGAACGGCCGCACCAACCGCCCGGCCGCCAGGTCGTCCGCGACGAACGGAGCCCGCGCCATCGCAACCCCAAGCCCGTCGACCGCAGCCTGCAGCGCAAACGCCGCATAATCGAAATACCGCGCATGCTTCAGACTTGCGTCACGCACGCCGCATGCCTCCAGCCACAACGGCCAGTCCTCCGGCGCGTTCGCGACGCGCAGGATCGTCGCCCCTTCGAGATCGCCCGGCCCGTTCAACCGCTTGGCCACCGACGGCGCACACACCGGAAACAAGTCCGCGGTGAACAGGAACCGCGACGTCAGCCCGGGCCACACCCCATCGCCCATGCGGATCGCCGCCGTCCAATCCGGCCGCAACGGATCCGCATCGGCAACCGCGGTCGACAAACGCACGTCGATATCCGGGTTCTGCGTCTGAAACGTCGCGAGCCGTGGGATCAGCCAGCGCATGGCAAGCGTCGGCCCAGCGCCCAACACCAATGCCGAACCGCCGGCCGCTTTCAAACGCTCCGTCGCCTGCGCGATGCGCTGAAACGCCCCGCTCACCTCGCTGAGATACGCGCTGCCACGCTCGGTCAGCATCAGCCCATTCGCCAGCCGCTCGAACAACTGAGCGCCAAGACGCAGCTCCAACAGCTTCACCAGCCGGCTGATCGCCGACGGCGACACATGAAGCTCTTGCGCCGCGCCGACAAAACTGCCCGTGCGCGCCGCCGCTTCAAACGCCCGCAATCCGTTCAACGGTGGAAGAACCATAGCCTCAGCTTTTCTGAGCCTAACCGCACCATATCTCTGCCGTCGATCGGGCGCAAACCGTGGCATTATGCGAACCATCAGAGCCAGGCAGAATCATGCTGTTAGCCATCCCGCTCAGCCTTTCAATTGGCGCCGTCGTCATCATCACCTCGATCATCTCGGGGATTTTCGGGATGGCAGGTGGCCTGGTCTTGATGCTGATCCTGGGCCTCATCCTTCCCGTTCAGTCGGCGATGGTTCTCCACGGCGCGACGCAGTTCTTCTCGAACGGCTGGCGCGCCGTCATGTGGCGCAAGTGGATCGACTGGAAAATCATCGGCCTCTACTGCGTGGGCGCAGCGCCTGCGATCCTGATCCCCATCTTCCTGGCTTATGTGCCGGATAAGCCGGTCATGCTGATCACCCTCGGCATCGTTCCCTATTTCGCAGCCGCTCTGCCGAAAAGCCTCGCTCTCGACGCCACCAAACCGTGGCACGCCGTCGCCTGCGGCTTCTCGGTCGCCGGACTCCAACTCATCGCAGGCGTGGCCGGCCCGTTGCTCGACGTCTTCTTCGTCCGCTCCACCATCGACCGCCGCGCCGTCGTCGCCACCAAAGCGGCAACCCAGGCGATCAGCCACACGCTGAAAGTCGGCTATTACGGCGTGCTGTTGACACAGGTCGAACCACTCGGCCTCGACGTCTACGGCGCAGCCATCATCGCCGCGATCATCGGCACCACGCTCGCCGGGCCATTGCTGGAGAAGATGTCGAACGAGAACTTCCGCAAATGGACCAAGACCATCGTCCTCGTGATCGGCGCGATTTCGATGGCGCAGGGCTTCTGGCTGCTTGCGACGCAGACGTAGCGCAAAGCCGGGCGCATTGACCCGGTGCGGCGCTCCGGCACACTCTGGCGACATGTCAGAACCGGCCTTCGCCTCCGCCCTCCAAACCGCCGTCGCGCGCGCGATGAAAGATGTCGCGTCGATCGCGAACCTCAAGCGCCTGTCCGGCGGCGCAAGCCAGGAAACCTGGTCCTTCGACGGCGTCGGACCTACCGGCTCGCAGGGACTGATCCTGCGCCGCGCCCCCGACGGCAAGGTCGTGCCGCGCTCGGCCACCGCAGTACCGCTCGCGACGGAAGCCAAGATCATTCGCCTCGCGGCCAAGGCCGGCGTGCCCGTCCCGCCCGTGCCCTATGTCCTTGAAGACAAAGACAACTTAGGCCCCGGCTATGTCATGGGCCGCATCGAAGGCGAGACGATCGCGCGCAAAATCCTTCGCGATGCGGAATTCGCCGAAGCGCGTCCGAAGCTGGCGCGCCAATGCGGCCGTATCCTCGCCGACATCCACGCCATCGACACGACGGACTTAAGCGAACTCAAAACTGTCCCCGCAAAAGCGCAGCTGGAACAATACCGCGCGATCTACGACCAGTACGACTATCCGCACCCGGTCTTCGAAGTGGCCCTCAAGTGGCTCGAGCAACGCTTGCCCGACACGCAGACGCTGACGCTCGTCCACGGCGACTTTCGTCACGGCAACCTGATGATCGGCCCCGACGGCGTGCGCGCGGTGTTGGATTGGGAACTCGTGCACATCGGCGATCCGGCCGAAGACCTGGGCTGGATCTGCGTCAACTCCTGGCGCTTCGGCGAAACGAAGAAAGTCGTCGGCGGCTTCGGCGACGTCGCCGACCTCGTCGCGGGCTATACGGAAGCCGGCGGCAAAGACATGAACGCCGAGCGCGTAAAATTCTGGGAAATCTTCGGCACCATGAAGTGGGGCATCATGTGCATGACGATGTACCAAGCCTTCGCGCAAGGCAGCGACCGCAGCGTCGAACGCGCGACGATCGGCAGACGCTCCTCCGAAACCGAAATCGACCTCGTCAACCTGCTCTACCCGAAGGTCGGCAATCCATGATGGACCAACCCTCAGCGCTCGAACTCGTCACCGCCGTGCGCGAATTCATCGAGAAACACGCGATGCCCGAGCTCCAGGGCCGGACAGCCTTCCACGCCCGCGTCGCCGCCAACGCCCTCGCCATCGTCGCCCGCGAACTCGAGCAAGCCGCCCCCGCAGCCGAAGGCGAGAGCCAACGCCTGCAGAGCTTGCTCAAACAGGAGGGCACGCTCGACGCCCTCAACCGCGAACTCTGCCGCCAGATCCGTAGCGGCCAGATCGCCTGGAACGACCCGGCGCTCGCCGCCCACCTCACGGCAGCAACGCTCGCCAAAGTTGCGATCGATCAGCCAAACTACTCGGGATACCTGCACTCCCCCCACCGCGACCGAGACTAACTGTCACCGAGACAGCACGATCCTGAGGATGAATGTTGCACCCACGCCGCGCTAACATCAGAGCGTGATACGAAGCCATCCCGCTTCGATTCGGTGACGCTATGGCGACCAGGGGTCGCACGATCTTCTATAGCGTGATTTCTCTGCTGATCCTCGCGATCGGCAGCGCGATCCTTGCGTACGCCGCGCGCGACAACCTCATCCGCTACACGCTGAACCCCGGACGCAGCTTCGGCGAAGGCGCACAGGCGACGACGCCCGACTACACGAAGTCGGCAAACTGGGCATCGGCGCCGACCGTGGCGGCCAAACCGATCGACACCTTCTTCATCTACCCGACAGTATATTTCTCCGGCGAATACTGGAACGCACCGACCGGAAACCCGGCCGTACGCGAACGCCTGGCACGGGTGATCAAGCCGCTCTACGCCGCGCCGTTCATCGATGGCGCGAACCTGTTTATGCCGATCTACCGCCAGGCCGCGCCGTACAGCTTCATGACGTCAAGCGAAGACGGCCGCGATGCACGCGACCTCGCTTACACCGACGTGCTGCAAGCCTTCAAAGCCTTCCTGAAGGCGCGCAACGCCGGCCGTCCGTTCGTCATCGCGGGCTACGGCCAAGGCGCGCTCTATGGCTTTCGGTTGGTGGCCGAGCTCGAACCGGCCGACCGCCGCCGTCTCGTCGCAGCATATCTGCTGGAGATCGCGATCCCCGTCGATGTGATCGCGAAAATGTCGCCGGCGACGAAGCTGTGCGAAACGCCGGATCAAATCGGCTGCATGGTCATCTGGCACTCGACGACGCACAACAGCCGCAGCGACCTCCCGCGCCAGAACGCACTCGTCTGGCGACCGGGTGTCGGCTTCGACGCGACGCGCGGCCGCGAACTTGCTTGTGTCAATCCGTTGACCTGGTCCGTCTCGGGCCGCGCCGGCAGCTCGGACATGAACTTGGGTTCAGCCGAACTCTCCGATTTCACCGACAAAGGCACGATCGTCACGCGCGCAGTGACATCGGCGGATTGCTGGAACGGCCTGCTGTTCACCGACGTAACGCCGGACCCCATCTTCCTCTGGGCAGGCCCCCGCTACCGCGAACTCTTCCCCTCGCGCATCAACCCGTTCTACAGCGACATCAAAGACAACGTCGCGCGCCGCATCGAATCCTTCACGGCCCAGGCAAGCCTGCCCGAACCCGAAGCCGACACCTTCAAACCCCAAACCAACGAAGCCGACGTCGTCCGCTCGCAGTAGCGAGCCTTACGCGCTGTAAGCCCCCACGATCGCCACCGAACACACGTTCATCGACGGTGCGCCGCCCAAATTGTGCGTGAGCCCGATCTTCGGATTCTTCAGCTGACGCGCGCCTGCACGGCCCTGAAGCTGCAGGTACATCTCGTAGAGCATCCGCAGGCCGCTCGCTCCGATCGGGTGGCCGAAGCACTTCAGACCGCCGTCGATCTGACACGGCACTTTGCCGTCGGCGTCGTAGAACCCGTCCATCACGTCGCGCACGGCTTTGCCCTCGTCGCTGATGAAGAGGTCTTCCATCGTAACAAGCTCGGTGATCGAGAAGCAGTCATGCACTTCCATCATCGACACTTCGTCGCGCGGCTGTCTGATACCCGCCTCTTCATAAGCACGCTTCGCCGCGATCCGCGCGGTATGGAAATAGCTGCCGTCCCACGAATTGTGCATGCTCTCAAGCCCGTTCGACAGCGCGAGCTGCATCGCCTTGATCGAAACGATGTTCGTTTTTCCCATCGCGCGCGCGATTTCCGGCGTCGTCACGATCGCGCACGCCGCGCCGTCCGAGACGCCGCAGCAGTCGAACAAGCCTAACGGCTCGGCGATCATCGGCGCGTTCAACGCCATCTCTTCGGTGATCGGTTTTTGCAGATGCGCCTTGGCGTTCTTCGCCCCGTTCGCGTGGCTCTTCACCGACACATGTGCGATCGCGCGCTTCAGATCTTCCTTCGAAACGTTGTGCTTCGCCCGGTAGGCCGACGCCAGCTGAGCAAAGTTGCCCGGCGCCGATCCGTTCGCGCCCCACTGCGGCAGCAACGTACCCGGCTGCCCCGTCGGCAAACCGCCGTACCCCGTGTCCTTCAGCTTCTCGACACCGAGCGCCAACGCGATGTCGCACGCGCCGGCAGCGACCGCGTACACCGCACCCCGAAAGGCCTCGGAGCCGCCAGCGCAAAAATTCTCGACCCGCGTCACAGCGATGTTCGGCAACCGCAGAGCGACCGACAACGGCGTGCCGCCTTTGCCGACCGATTGCTCATCGATATGGGTCGAGAGCCAAGCCGCCTGAATCTGGCTCGTCTCGACGCCGGCGTCCTTGATCGCCTCAAGATACGCTTCGACCATCAACTCTTCGGCGCCCATGTCCCAGCGCTCGCCGAACTTCGAACAGCCCATGCCGAGAATGGCGACTTTGTCCTTGATGCCGCTAGCCATCGTGAATCTCCTTAAATGCCTGATTGCCGGGATGTTGCGCCGCGCATCCGGCGCTGTCAAAAGTCATTGCCGGACGCTGCGGTTTCTGGGAAATCTTGTCCTGTCGCACCTTGAGCTAGCCGCGCGCATGGCCATTTGTTGGGGTGAACCCAAGAGGCACAGCGATGACCGAATTGACGCCCATGCTCGTTGCAGTCCTCGCCGTTGGCGCGGCGATGATCCTTCTCAGCGCGGTCAGCCTCGCATGGAGCGGCTTGGCTTCGTTTGAAAGCCACTTTAGCCGCGGAGCTTTCGCGTCAGTGGCCTTCGCCGTCGTTTTTGTGTGGGCCGTCAGCCAATTCGATCCAACCGGTGTCGGCAATGCGCTTGCGATCTCGGCGGCCGTCATCTTGATTGTCGGCGTCTACGGCCTGTCACGCGACGCGATCGCGTGGTTCCGCCGCGAACACACCCCGCCGAAACGCGCCTTCGAGACGTAGCGCGATCAGTAGATCGGCGCCGCCTTCCAGAAGTAGCGCTTGAACCCGCGCCGGTCGTCGAAGTCCTTCACGCGGAAGACCATGCGCACATTGGTGCCGCTGTCGACCGTACCGATATCGACGTCGGTAATGTCCGAAAGGAACCGCCCGCCCTCATCGAACGTCACCATGCCGTAGTGCGACGGCGGATCCTGGCTGTAGGTCAGATAATCCGCCGACCACGACAAGATCTTGCCCTTCAACTCCGCGAACGAGAACGGCTTCTGCTCGTCGACCGCGCGGCAATTCGGATTGACGCAAATGCGCGTCCGCGGGAACTGCGCCGTGCCGCACTTCTCGCACTTGCCGCCGACAAGCCCAAACAGCATATCGCGCTTGCGATAGGTGACGCTCAGCGCGGTCTTGTTGTCCTTTTCCGCCCGCGCGCCCTTCTCCATTTCGACGAGCCCGTTGAACGCGAGCCACTTCATGTAATTCGTTTCTTCCTTGCGGCGCGACAGCCACCCCTTCACGCCCCGATGCGGCCGCACCTTCTCGATCGCATCCGTCACCTCAAAGATCGCCGCGTCGCAACCCTGCCCGAACGCTGCAACCAAAATCTTCTGGCCCGGCTTCGCGTCTTCCAGCGCATGCGCCAGCATCACAAGCGAATGCGCCGTGCCGCACTCGCCGACGCTGGCGGCCAGGTTGTCGCGCACTTTCGACGCGTCGATTCCGGACTTCGTCGCCATCTGCTGGTCGAGCTTCGCGAACGTGCACGGCAGGATGAAATGATCGATCGAGGCCGCCGCAACCCCGGTCTTCTCCAGCAAGCCCTTCACGACGCGCGGCACGATCTTTGTGTAGCCCTCGTCGCGGATCCAGCGCTCTTCCCAATTATAGTCGAACTCTTCGGACTCGCCGCGGAAGTGGTCGATAAAATCGACCGACAGAGAATGGCTGCCGACGAACCGCGCCGCAACGTTCTCCGTGCCGATCAGAAGCGCCGCCGCGCCGTCGCCGAACTGAAACTCCTGCGTCGACCCCGCCCGCGCCTTGCGGCGATCCCCGGCAGCGATGAGCGCATTCTTCGCCCCCGCTTTCACCTTCTCGACGGCCGCAATCAACGCCGACAAACCGGCGCGCTGCGAGCCCGTCACGTCAACGGTGTGAATCTCTTCCGGCAAACTCAAAGCCGCCGCGACGATGCCGGCGTTCTGACGATCTGCGAACGGCATCGTCGTCGATGCAAAATAAAGCGCCGCAATGCCGCGCCGGTCCGCGATCGGATCGGTCTTGCCCGGCAGCGCATCGCGAACGGCCTCGACCGCCATGGTGACGGCGTCCTCGTCCCAGTTGGCCATCGTTCGCTCGCCCTTGCCCTGCCCCATGATGCCGGGGTTGGCCCACGCGTTCGCAATCGCCATCGCTTTGCGTTGCAGGCGCAGGCGCGGCAAGTACGCCCCAAAGGCGGTGATCCCGACGCTGGGCTGGGTCATGTCGTTTCTTCCCTAGTGAGCAGATATCGAAAAGCTCGGCGCGCTCGTCTTCCGCGGCACTGCGCCTGTTCAAGTCCGCCTAACAGATTTGGAAGAGGGGCTCAACGCCCCGCGGGATCAACGCCGCACGACGATACAGGGAATCCCTTTGTCCCGTAGCGTCCGGCAAAGTTCGAGAGCGCCTTCGCGATCCGGCATCGCCTCAGCGAACAACCGATAGACCCGTCCGCGTTCCGGCAGAACGACGGGCTCCACGACGTGACTCAAACCGCCGAGCAGATCACCCGCAATCTTCAGGACGGAAGTCCATCCCATCTTTGCCAGTTCCTCGGTCTTGAATGAACCGAGCTGCAGCGCGAATTCGACGTCGCTCCCGCCCTCGCCGTTAGGCGGCGCTTTTGGTTCCGCCGGCACCGGTGCGGCAGCGGGTATCGTTTGTATGACAGCCGGCGTTTCCGGCGCCGTCGCAACGACGCCAGCTTTAGACTTCAGAACGGCCGGCGCAGCCTGAATCTTGGACTGATCGTCAAAGGCCGGGCGCAGCACCAACCCATGCTCGCTTGCCGGAGGCGTCGGCGCTTGCGACAGCGGCGCTTGCTTGACGATCGCCGGCGCTTTCGCACCGGGCGGCGTCCAAGGCGCAGCATTGAGTTCGCTGTTCACTGCCGTCGTCTGCACGGTCGGCGACGCCGACAGCACGACCGGCGCATTCGCAGCCGTCTTCGCACCCTTGCGCCGCCCCAACATGCTGTCGAGACCTTGCGAGGCCTCAAGGCGGTTGAGGTGCGACTTCGCCAGCTTAAATTCCGGGTCGATCGACAGCGCGCGCCGGAACGCATCCATCGCCTCA
Organism: Alphaproteobacteria bacterium; assembly: GCA_034440355.1. Taxonomy (GTDB): domain Bacteria; phylum Pseudomonadota; class Alphaproteobacteria; order Micropepsales; family Micropepsaceae; genus SZUA-430. The sequence continues at coordinate 9,348 of JAWXBY010000150.1, read as the reverse complement.
CGCCGCTTGCCTAATCCTTCAAGCGACATGCCCTGCCACAAGAACACATACTTCGGCTGCGGATGTCCGTTGCGCAGCGCCATGTCGTAGTCGGCAATCGCCGCATCATGCCGCCCGAACTTCCGGTGCAAGTTCCCGCGGCTGCAATAGGCCTCCGCGTAGTCGTCATTCATCCGCAACGCGAGATTGTAGTCGCGCATGGCCGAGCCGAAATCGTTGATGGACTCGAATGCCAGTCCGCGATTGTTCAGCGTGCGCGGCTTGAAGGCGCGCGGCAGGTTCTGGTTCCAGAGCGCCGTGGTGTAATCAAGGATCGCGCGGCCCGACTGACCTTCCCTGTGGAAAGCCATCCCACGATGATGGTACGTAAGCGCCAAGCGTTCGGGGCTTAGCTCTTTGCTCTGGATCGCCCGTGTGAACAGCTCAACCGCCGCCGGGGCGTCCCCGGCATTCAGCCGCGCAAGCCCAGCATCCGCGTCGGCGACACCTCCGGCCCAGGCAGCGGTACTCGCGCACAGCAAAAAGCCAACAAGGACTAGGGCCACCCGAACCATAAACGCCAGGATATAGTGATTCGGCCACAGTCCATAAAGCCAATCTGGTTAATCCGTAACAGTGCAGTCGATGACCCACCAAACCTAGTACCTACATTGCGGATGTTCTCGGGATGTTTATGTTCCGCCCATGATCAATCAAGCCATTCGACCCGTACGCAAAGCCGTCTTCCCCGTGGCCGGCATGGGCACGCGCTTTCTGCCCGCAACCAAGGCCGTGCCGAAGGAAATGCTGCCGGTTGTAGACAAGCCGGTCATCCAATACGCGGTTGAGGAAGCCAAAGCCGCCGGGATCGAGCAGTTCATCTTCGTCACCGGTCGCGGCAAGCACATCATCGAAGACCACTTCGACCACGCCTACGAGCTCGAAGCCCTCCTCGAAGCCCGCGACAAGACCTCGGAGCTGAACAGCCTGCTTGAGGCCCTGCCGCCCTCAGGCTCGGTCAGCTTCACGCGCCAGCAGAGCCCGCTGGGCCTTGGCCACGCCGTATGGTGCGCCCGCCACTTCGTCGGCGATGAGCCGTTCGCTGTCCTCCTGCCCGACGAATTGCTGGTCGATCAACCCGGCTGCCTCGAGGGCATGGTGACGGCGTACAGCGAAGTCGGCGGCAACGTCATCGCCGTTCGCGAAGTCCCGCAGGAAGAGACCAAGCGCTACGGCATCATCACCCCGGACGGCGACGCAACTGGCGACCTCATCGCCATCCGCGGCATCGTCGAAAAGCCCAAACCGTCTGAAGCACCGTCGCGCCTCGCCGTGATCGGTCGCTACATCCTCCAGCCGCAAGTCTTCGCCGAACTCGAACGCCACGAGCGCGGCGCCGGCGACGAGATCCAGCTCACCGACGCGCTCGCGCGCCTCATCGGGCATGGACCCTTCCACGCGCAACGCTTCCACGGTCAACGCTTCGACTGCGGCGACAAGGTCGGCTTCCTGCAAGCAAACATCGCGATCGGCCTCAGCCGCCCCGACACCGCGGGACCGCTGCGCGAAATTCTGAAGCAACTAAAGCTCTGACGACGGGACTGGGGGACTGATATGCGCGTAGCGATGATCGGCACGGGATACGTCGGGCTCGTATCCGGCGCTTGCTTCTCGAACTTCGGCCACCACGTCGTTTGCGTCGACAAAGACGAAAGCAAGATTGCGCGCCTCAACCGCGGCGAGATCCCGATCTTCGAACCCGGCCTCGACGCGCTCGTCGCCGACAACGTGAAGGCCGGCCGCCTCTCCTTCACCACCGATCTGAAATCGGCCGTACCCGACGCCGAAGCCGTCTTCATCGCCGTCGGTACGCCGAGCCGCCGCGGCGACGGTTTCGCCGACCTGACCTACGTCTGGGAAGCAGCGGCCGAAATCGCCGACGCACTGAAGGGCTACACGGTCATCGTCACCAAATCGACCGTGCCGGTCAGCACCTGCAGCAAGGTCGAAGCCATCATTCGCGAACGCAACCCGGCCGCCGAATTCGACGTCGCCTCCAATCCGGAATTCCTGCGCGAAGGTTCAGCGATCGAAGACTTCCAACGCCCCGACCGCGTGGTCGTCGGCACGGAAAGCGAGCGCGCTCGCAACGTCATGCGCGCGCTCTATCGCCCGCTCTTCCTCAACGACAAGACGCCGTTCGTCTTCACGACGCGCGAAGCCTCCGAACTCATCAAATACGCCAGCAACGCCTTCCTCGCGATGAAGATCACCTTCATCAACGAGATGGCCGACCTCTGCGAGCGCGCCGGCGCCGACATCCAAGACGTCGCCCGCGGCATCGGCCTCGACGGCCGCATCGGCTCGAAGTTTCTGAACGCAGGCCCTGGCTACGGCGGTTCGTGCTTCCCGAAAGACACGCTCGCCCTCGTGCGCCAAGCCTCGGAATTCGGCGTGCCCTCGCGCATCATCGAATCCGTGATCGACGTCAACGCCAACCGCAAAAAGCGGATGGCCGACAAAATCATCGACGCGTTCGGCGGCGTGAAAGGCAAGACCGTCGCCATCCTCGGCGTTACCTTCAAACCAAACACCGACGATATGCGCGACAGCCCCTCGCTCGACATCATCCCGGCGATTCAGCAAGCCGGCGCGACGGTTCGCGCCTTCGATCCCGAAGGCATGGCCGAAGCGGAAAAACTTCTGCCCGGCGTCAAGTGGACGCAAAACGGCTACGAAGCGATGACCGGCGCCGACGGCGTCGCGATCCTGACCGAATGGAACGAATTCCGCGCCCTCGATTTCGCGCGCACCAAGGCGCTGCTCAAGCGTCCGCTCATGGTCGACCTGCGCAACATCTACACGCCGCGCGAAATGCTCGAAGCCGGCTTCGAGTACCACAGCGTCGGCCGCACCGCGGTGAAGCCTGAGAACAAGTAGCGCATCTCACGCGCGATCTGGACGCGGCAGGAGCGGGCGCACTTTTTCGTTCAGCAACTCAATCAGCGCCGGATCCATGAATTCGTAGTCATCCGGGATGTCCAAGCAGATGACGCGTTGTTTCTTGAGCAGCTTCCCGAATTTCGCGGAGAGCTTGCGGCGATGCGCCTTCTCCATCACGAAGATGAGCTCGGCCCACTCGACCAACTCGTCCGTCACCGCGTTGTGCGTGTCCTTCGCGAGCCCCGCGGACGTGCATTCGATGCCGGGATAGTTGGCAAAGACCTGCTCGGCCGTCGGGCTGCGCAGAAGATTCTGGCTGCACACGAACAGCACGCGTATACGGCTGCGCCTCGCGGCTTCCGAAACCTCATTCGCCAAATCCGCCCGCGCCTCCGAACGCATGCTGGGAGGCAAACGGCGAAAACAGCGGGTCGTTGTGCTCAGTCAGTGCACCGTCAAGGATGCGCCACACCCGGAACGACAGTGAATAATCCTGCCCCGTCCGCGTGCCGAGATCCTCGTCGTCATGCACGTACAAAACCCCAAAGGACCCTTTGCTTTGCTGCGCAACGAATTCGGCCAAGTCCCAAAAAGCGCTCGTTCGATGATTACGCGACGTGTGAAATTGCAGCAAACCCGAATGACTATTCAGTTGGTCAGACAACTGCCAAATCAACCACGGGTCACCGCACTTATCTAGCCAGGCTCGACAGGCGACCCGCAGTGAGCGGTCGGCGAGCGCGAGTTCATTATCAATGGCGTCGAGTTCGTCGAGACCAGAGCCAACGAGGCGCGATTGCGACGCTCGAATGACGGCCCAGCCAAATCCTAGCAGCATGCGCATCCACCCATGTCGGCAACGGTTTAGCGTGCCACACGATATACGGATTTGCCTAGTTCAAGCAGACTACGGTCGGTCGGTTGCATGGCTTACGGAATGATCTTCTCCGACCGCAACCGCGCGACGATCTGATCCGCTGCGTCCTCCGCCGTCACATTGACCGTGTGCACATGGATCTCTGGCGCCTCAGGCGGCTCATACGGCGAGTCGATGCCGGTGAAATTCTTGATCTCGCCGGCCGCGGCGCGCTTGTAGAGCCCCTTCGGATCGCGCGCCATGCACACCTCGATCGGCGTATCGATGAACACTTCCAAGAACTCGTCGAACCCGACAAGTTCACGCGCCACGCGCCGCTCCGACCGGAAGGGCGAAATGAACGACACCAGCACAATCATCCCCGCGTCGACGAACAGCTTCGCCGCTTCCGCGACACGCCGAATGTTCTCGACGCGGTCCGCGTCGGTGAAGCCAAGATCGCGGTTCAACCCGTGCCGCACGTTGTCGCCGTCGAGCACATAGGTGTGCTGCCCGCCCAGGTGCAGCTTCCGCTCGACAATGTTCGCGATCGTCGACTTGCCCGAACCCGAAAGACCCGTGAACCAAAGAATGACGGGCTTCTGCCCCTTCATCGACGCGCGCGCTTCCTTGTCGACGTCGAGCGCCTGCAGATGAACGTTGGTCGCCCGGCGCAAACCGAAGTCGATCATGCCTGCGCCGACCGTGCCGTTCGTCAGCCGGTCGACAACGATGAACCCGCCCGTCTCGCGGCTGTCGGCATAAGCGTCGAACGCAATCGGCGCGGTTGTCGAGAAATTGCAGAACCCGACTTCGTTGAGCTGCAACGTCTTCGCCGCAAAATGATCGAGGCTGTTAACGTCGATCTTGTGCTTCAGCTCAGTCACCGAAGCCGGCACCGTCTTCGCGCCGATCTTGATGAGATACTGCCGCCCCGGCAGCAACTCGTCCTCGGCCATCCAAAGCAGATGCGCCGCGAACTGATCCGCCACCTCCGGCCGCGCCGCCGGCGACGCCAAAACATCGCCGCGCGAAATGTCGATCTCATCTTTGAGCGTCAGCGTCACCGCAGCACCCGCCGAAGCATCCGCCAGGTCACCGTCCATGGTGACAATCCGCGCCACCGTCGACGTCCGCCCCGAGGCCGCCACGACAATCGGATCGCCGACGCGCACATGCCCCGTTGCGATCGTTCCGGCAAAGCCACGGAAATCGAGATTCGGCCGATTGACCCACTGCACCGGCATCCGCAGAGGCCGCTGCGTTCGATCGGAATCGACGTCGACCGTCTCAAGATGCGCGAGCAACGTCGGTCCCGTATACCAACCAAGTCGCCCGCCAGGCTCGATCACATTGTCGCCGAACCGCGCCGAGATCGGGATCGACACGAGCGAGGCGAACCCAAGCTTGTCGGCGAAATCGCGAAACTCGCCGTCGATCGCATCGAAGATGTCTTCCGAATAATCCACGAGATCGATCTTGTTGATCGCCAGCACGACATGCCGGATGCGCAACAGTGAACAGATGTAGGCATGCCGCCGCGTCTGGGTCAGAACTCCCTTGCGCGCGTCCACGAGAATAACGGCAAGATCAGAGTTCGATGCCCCGGTCGCCATGTTGCGCGTGTACTGCTCATGCCCCGGCGTGTCGGCGACGATGAACTTGCGCTTCTCCGTCGTGAAGAAACGATACGCGACGTCGATCGTAATCCCCTGCTGCCGCTCTGCCTCAAGCCCGTCGAGTAGCAACGCAAAATCGATGTCCTCGCCGGTCGTGCCGTGCTTGCGCGAGTCTTTCTCCAACGTCTTCAGCTGATCCTCAAAAATCAGCTTCGTGTCGTAAAGCAACCGCCCGATCAACGTCGACTTGCCGTCGTCAACCGACCCGCAAGTCAGAAACCGCAGGAAGGATTTGCCTTCCTGCTTGGCCAGAAACGCGCGCAGTTCGTCGGGGCTCATCAGAAATAGCCCTCGCGCTTCTTCTTCTCCATCGAAGCGGACTCGTCGCTATCGATGAGACGCCCTTGCCGCTCGGACGTCCGCGCCGTCAGCATCTCGGCGACGATCTCTTCAAGCGTCACGGCCGGCGACTCGATCGCGCCGGTCAGCGGATAACACCCAAGCGTCCGGAACCGGACCAACCGATCCTGCACGACCTCGCCGGGCTTCAATTTCATCCGCTCGTCGTCGCGCATGATCAGCGTACCGTCGCGCTCGACGACCGGCCGCTTCGCCGCAAAGTACAGCGGCACGATCGGAATCTGCTCGGCCAAAATGTATTGCCATATGTCGAGCTCGGTCCAGTTCGACAACGGAAACACGCGGATGGACTCGCCCTTGCGAACCCGCGCGTTGAATAAATTCCAAAGCTCCGGCCGCTGGTTCTTGGGATCCCAGCCGTGCTGCGCGTTGCGGAACGAAAAGATGCGCTCCTTCGCCCGGCTCTTCTCCTCGTCACGCCGCGCCCCACCGAACGCCGCGTCAAAGCCGTACTGGTCGAGCGCCTGCTTCAACCCTTCCGTCTTCATCACCTGCGTGTGCACGGCCGACCCGGAGTCGAACGGATTGATCCCCCGCTCGACGCCGTCCTGATTGATGTGCACAAGCAGCTTCAGGCCCAGGCGCTTCACCGTCTCGTCGCGGAACGCAATCATGTCCCGGAATTTCCACGTCGTATCGACATGCAGCAGCGGGAATGGGGGTTTTGCCGGATAGAACGCCTTCATCGCCAGGTGAAGCATCACCGACGAATCCTTGCCGATCGAATACATCATCACCGGGTTCGCGAACTCGGCCGCGACCTCCCGCATGATGTAGATGCTTTCCGCTTCAAGCCGCGCGAGATGCGGCGAGCGTTTCGGGGGCGTCGCCAAGGCAAGCATTCCTAAAGACGAGACGGGTTTGGGAGCATCCCGTATTTACCCAGCCAACCGGTGTCAATCGAAGATACCACGCAGTCTGCCGTGAAACCTACGGCGCCACCAAACCAAGCTCGATTTCCAGCGCGGCGCAGAGCATTTGCCCCAGCGTAATGTGCAACTCCTGAATCCGAGCTGTCACATCTGACGGGACCAACAACACGTGGTCGGCCACCCGCCCCGTATCCCCACCCGTCCCACCGGTTAGCGCAACCGTCACAAGCCCCATCTCGCGCGCCACCTCCAGCGCGCGGATGACATTCGGACTGCGCCCGGACGTCGTAATCCCGACCGCAACGTCCCCGCGCCGCCCGAGAGCCTCAACCTGCCGCAAAAAAATCTGCTCGAATCCCAGATCGTTTCCAATCGCCGTCAGCGCCGAACTGTCGGTCGTCAACGCGATCGCCGCCAACGCACGACGATCCTGCCGGTAACGCACCGTCAACTCCGTCGCCAAATGCTGAGCGTCCGCCGCACTACCACCATTGCCGAACAGCAGAATCTTGCCGTCCGCCTTCAGTGCCCGCGCGCAAGCGCCAACCACCCGCTCGAACGGTGCGCGCAGCTGCGCCTTGGTCGCCAGTGCGACGGCGACATGCTGATCCAATTCCGCATCAAACAAAGAACTCATGCCGCCAGACTAGACGCAGGCGACGCCGTCGGCCACCCCCGTCACCCCCCTGCGCAGGGGATAGCTGCGCGATCCTTCCGCGGACCATGACGGAGCAGCCAGGGCGCACAGGGCGTGAGCCGCAAACACACATCGTTATCTTGATACTCGCTTGCGCTTGGGCCGCCTCCGGCCCCGCGCAAGCCGGCGTCATGCAACAGCGCTTGCCAGCGAACAGCGTCTCTCTGACCGAGGCTACAAATCTGGTCGCGATGACGGCCGCTCGATCCCCACCTCGACGAAGAAAGCAAAGCCTCGCGCCCGCCATGCCAAACGCGCGACCATAAAACGCAAGCGCAAACACACCCTGAGCAAGCGCCGCTGGCACGCCGCGCCGGCAACGGCCTCCCACCGCTGCAAGTGGCGCAAACGCCGCTGCCGCACGCGGTCCCCAAGCGATGAGGCCTACATCCCGCCGCCCCGCGAAAATTCTCTGATGCTGGCATATCGGCCCGAGCCAACCGCCCCGCCGACCGACAAGCACCGCTTGGACGACCCGGCGCCATCACTGCTACCGGATAGCCCAACCGACCTCGTTGAGCGCGAGGATGATATTCCGCTCATCGTTCAGATCGCCCAATCACTAGCTGGCGCACGCGTTGAGCATGCGCTCAGCATCGGCGAGAAGCGCGACACCCGCACCCGCCAAATCTCATATCGCATTGTCCCCGGCGACGAATCCAAACGGACACCCGACATGGCCGAACTGCCCGACGTGGTGGTTCGAACGAACGCATCGTCGCCGACATCCCGACGGACCACCCCCTTCCACCGCTCCAAGCCGCAAGAGCGCAGCGGCTCGACCTCGTTTACCTCTACAGCCAGGGCTATCTGGCGGACGGCACTTGGACCCGCCCAACAATTGAGCAGACCGCCCACGCTGCCGCCAACACGAAACCCGCACAAAGCCGTACGTTTGTGACGCCCGTGCCATAGGCAGACGCCCCGCGCGCGCCTGTATAATAGGGCATGACCGCCGTTCTGCGTACCGCCTTCGAGCTGCTCGACGGTCTCGATTGCGCTTCCACCGCAGCCGAGATCGGCCGCCGCTATTTCGACAAACTGAAACCGCACGGCTTCGGCGCCATCTTCGCCCGCGCGCATTCGCTCGACGCCGACGACGCGCGCGAACACATCCACTACCGCGAGACGCCAAAAGGCTGGGACCAGATCTATTTCGAACGCGGCTTCGCCCAAACCAACTTCGTCACCCACGCCTCCCGCCGCAGCGCCCGCCCGTTCGTCTGGAGCGAAGCGACGACCGTCGCGAGCGACGTGTTCGCCAAAGCCAATGACGAGATGTGGAACGTCCTGCACGCCTTCGGCCTTCGCGACGGCATAGCCGTTCCGAACCACACGCCGACGAACGTCAACGTCCTCAGCCTCGCAACGTTCGACGGCGTCGAACTCTCGTCCGAGCTGCGCAAGGCGATCGTGCTCTCGAGCCACTACGTCCACGACCGTCTGCGCGAACTCGACGCGCCGCCGTTCAAGGCTGTGCACCTCACGCCGCGCGAACGCGATTGCCTGGCCTTCGCCGCCGAAGGCAAATCCGATTGGGACATCGGCCAGATCTTAGGAATCGCACAATCGACCGTTCACGCGCATGTCGAAAACGCCAAACGCAAGCTCGGCGTGAAGACGCGCATGCAAGCCGTCGCCAAACTCGCCCGCGCCGGCGAACTCTGAAATGCCAAATGCAAAAACGCCCCCGGCGTAAGCCGAGGGCGTTTTTGAATGGGTGCAGGGATAGGATTTGAACCTATGACCTTCAGGTTATGAGCCTGACGAGCTACCGGGCTGCTCCACCCTGCGTCAACCGGATGTAGATGTTAGCGAGTGGATGTTCGAACGATCGAAAGCTGGATTTGTGTCTGCACTTTGGTCTGCACCGTATCCGCTTGTGTGTCGCTGTCGTTAGCAGGTCTGGCGGCGGCCTACTTTCCCGAGGCTTAAGCCTGAGTATCATTGGCGCTGGAGCGT
>JAWXBY010000149.1:0-3256 GCA_034440355.1 Alphaproteobacteria bacterium | reverse complement strand
CAACGCGCAGGCACGGCGATCACAACCCGCGCGACACTGAGGCTGGAAGCCAAGCCGAACGTGATCTCGGTCGCCACGCTCCAACTCACGCGTGGCGACAAGAGCGCCCGCCTCGCAAGCCCCGTCGACATCACGCTCGACGGCGGACGCATCTTGATTCCCACGACCCGTATCCTCGCCGGCGGCGGCAGCATCACGCTCGCAGGCGATGCTGGCACAACGATGGACATCGGACTCACAGCAACGTCGCTGCCGCTCTGGGTCGCGGCCTTCGCAACGGATCCGTTGCCCGTCACCGGCACGGCATCGGGCACCGCGCGCATCCGCGAAGCCGGTGCGACGTCGTTCGACATGAAGGTCGTGAACCTCGCTCCCGAATCCGACCCCCGCATCGTGCGCAACGTGACGCTGACCGCGACCGGAAAGACCGATCGCACCGGCGTGGACTTCAAACTCACGCTCGCCGATCCGGCGCGCACGTCTTTTCAGGCGACGGGCCGCGTCCCCTTCGCCGAAGGCGGCGCACTGAAGATCGACGTCAACGGCACGGCGGATCTCGCGCTCGCCAACGTCTACCTCTCCGTCACCGGCGACCGCGCACGCGGCCTGATGACGACGTCGGCGCGCATCACCGGCACACGCGCCGCGCCGCGCATCGAAGGCTCAGGCAAAGTCACCAACGGCTTCTTCCGCAGCGCAGGCTCCGGCTTCGAACTGCGCGACATCACCGCCGATTTCGACGGCTCGGAACGCCGCATCGCAGTCACCTCGCTCTCGGCGAAGGCCGCCAACGGCGGCGCCATCACCGGCCGGGGCGGCATCGCGCTCGACCCGGCCGCGGGCTACCCGATCGAACTCGCGCTCAAGGCCAACGACGCGCAGCTCGTCTCGACGGAGATCACCACAGTCATCGCCGACGTCGATGTGCAAATGTCGGGCGGTCTGCTGCGCGAGGCCACGATCAAAGGCAACGCCGACGTCGAACTGTGGGAGATCCGCCTCCCCGAACGTCTGTCGCGTCCGCTCACGCCGATCCGCGTCACGCATCGCAACGCACCGCCGGACATCCAAGCGACGCTCCCCGCGCCGCAACAGGAAGAGGAGGCGCAATCGTCGCTCACCTTCAACCTTGACGTGACGGTGCGCGCTCCGCAACGCGTTCACGTCCGCGGCCAAGGCATCGAGGCTGAATTCGGCGGCCAAGTGAAAGTCGGCGGCAGCGTCGACCGCCCGGCGATCAACGGCCGCTTCGACCTGCGCCGCGGTTACGTCGAATTGCTGAGCCAACGCGTGGCGCTCACCCGCGGCCGCATCGCATTCGCCGGCGACGTCGTGCCGACCATCGACATCGTCGGTGAAGTGCGCAAGACCGACGTCACCGCATCGATCGGCGTCAAAGGCAAAGCGACCACGCCCGAAATCAGCCTGACCTCGACGCCGACCTTGCCGCAGGACGAAATCATGTCCCGCGTCCTCTTCGACAAATCGACCCAGCAACTCTCGGCCTTCGAAGCGGTACAACTCGCCGGCGCCATCGCCCGCCTGTCGGGCTTGGCCAGCGGTCCCGGTATCCTGGACCGCCTGCGCACCTCACTGGGCATCGACAGCCTAAGCGCCGTCACCGATACGGGCGGCGGCACGGCGCTCAGCGCCGGCAGCTACGTCGGCAGCGGCGTCTACCTCGGCTTCGTCCAAGGCACCGACACGACAGCCGGCCGCGCAACGGTGGACGTCGACATCACCGACGACATCAAACTCCGCGGCGAAGCCGGTCCCTCCGGCGACACCCGCCTCGGCGTCGTGGCGGAGTGGGAGTACTAAACGTGCACCCCTTGGCCGCGCGTACGCGCGGCCGTGAGACGTTGAAGCGCCGCGCGTTGCGGAGTCAGTTTTACCACGAAGGCACAAAGGCACGAAGCGGCAGAGACTCTTAGTGTCTTGGTGCCTTCGTGGTAAAGCTGAGTCGTTGCAGCGCGCTGCGCGCGCGGACTGGATGGCCCGGGTTCAAGCCTGGCCGTGACGAACCCTTATTTCGCCACCGACAATTTCAACGTCGCGCGCAAGCCGCCCTCGGCGCGATTGCCCAACACCAACTCGCCGCCGTGCCGCTCGACGATCGCGCGCGCAATGGTAAGGCCAAGCCCATGGCCGCCGGTTTCGATGCTGCGCGATTCTTCCAGCCGCACGAACGGTTTCGTCACGTCGCCCAGTTTGTCGTCGGGGATCCCTGGCCCATCATCGTCGACGCTGATCTCGACAGACCCGCCGCCAACCGTCATCGACACACGCGCGCGTTCCCCATAACGCACGCCGTTCTCGATCAGATTCCGTAGCGCGCGGCGCAACTCGCTCGCGCGTCCCTCGACCCGCGCAGCAGGCAACGTCGCAAACGTGACGGGACTGCCCGTGTCCGCAAGATCGTCACACACCGCCTCGATCAGAGAGGGCAGGTCAACCGGCCGCGTCGGCTCGCCGCTTTCGCCGCCGCGCGCCGCGGCGAGCGCCGCTTCCGTCAACCGCTCCATCTCGCTCAACGACGACAGCATGCGCCCTTGCAACTCGGGATCCTTGATCAACTCGGTGCGAATGCGCAGCGACGCAATCGGCGTCCGCAAATCATGTCCCACCGCTGACAGCAGCGCGCGCTGATCCTCGATCAACCGCCGAAGCCGCGCCGCCATCGTGTTGAACGCGCTCGCTGCAGCTCGCACATCCTGCGGCCCCTCTTCGGGCGCCAGGAACAACGCATCGCCGCGTCCCAACCGCTCGGCGGCAGCGGTCAGCCCCGCAATCGGCCGCGCCACACGCCCGGCGGCCCACACAGCCGCAAACGCGACAAGCACGACCGCGAGCACGCTGGTCAAAATCATCGGCCACATCATTGACGGCACCGCAGGCGGCAGCGCGGAAACGTTCAGCCACAACGCCGGCCCCATCGCGACGGAGATGTCGAGCCTGTCCGGCGCATTCTCGCGCGTCGCGGCGGCAGGAGGCGTCGCGGTGAACACCCAGTCCGGTCCGCCGGTGCCCGGCGCAGCAGGTGCGACCGCAACGACAGGCGGGACCGGCGGCACTGGCGGCACGGGCTCCGGCGGTTCAGGCGCCGCATGCGGATGCTTCATCATCTTCAAGCGCCGCATGCGCTCGACCGCTTCGAGCGGCACAACCGTCGGGCCGTTGCCGGTGATGATGATCGTGTGCCGCCCATCGACCTTCTCTTCGAACTGCTCGAAGCGGAAAGTCTGGAAGGCATCTT
>JAWXBY010000148.1:0-20141 GCA_034440355.1 Alphaproteobacteria bacterium | reverse complement strand
GCCGATGATTTCTTCCTCGGTCTTCGGCGGCGGCGGGCTGCAGTCGCGTACCGGCTTGGCTTTGAGTTCCGCGTCTTTCTCGTTGAACTTCTTCTGCAGGCGATCGGCTTCGAGTTTGTATTTGTTGTTCCGCCAATACTCCCGTTCGCGGGGGCTCACTCCATCGAGCATGAATTCCTTCTCAAGTTCGTGATTGCCGGCGAGAAAGTCCTCCAGGCTTTGCTTCGTCGCGCGAAAGCGCGCAAGGAGCGCGTCCGTTCGTACGCCGAAGACCTGCATCGCAGAGGTGTGCGGCAGCTTCATCGGGTCGAGCGGCGGCCTGCAGTACTTCGGAAGCGGTTTGAAATTGTGAATTTCCAGCCAGAGATCCTTCATCTCTTGCCGAAGGCTCGCGAACTCTGCGTCGTAGTTCCGGGGCTTTGCCATCGCCGGCGTCGCGACGGGCATGATCGCCGTCGTGATTGCCAAGGCAGTGAAGAATGCCGCGAGTACGAGAATACGTGGCGGAAGGTTCCGCATGGCCAAGCCCCCTCAAGAACGCGAAGCGATTCGCTTCACCACCCAAGGTGGGGCTCACGCGCGAACACGCGCATGATGCAAACGCACTATGGCTAGGGCTTCAGCAGTAGGGCGACGAGTTCTGCTTGGCGGTGTGTGCCCGTTTTGCCATAGATCGCCTGCAGTTGGTTGCGCGCGGTGTTGCGGCTGACGGCGTGTTGCTTGGCGTAGCCGGCGATGGTGCCGCCGTGGACGACGTAGGCTGCGAGGCGGATTTCGGCGGGGGTGAGGGCGAAGCGCGTCGTCCATTCGTCATGGACTTTGGCCGTTTCGCCGTCGATGCGTTCGATCATGAAGGCGAGGCCGGCCGACTTCAGATTGTCGTCGAGCCAGCCCACGATGTTGCGCAGGCGATCGGGCATCGAGGGATAGGTTTGCGCGTAGTCGCTGACCGCGCCGATGGCGACGAACTGCGTTTCAACAGTGTCCTCGATCTTGGTGCGCGGCATCACGTTCGGCTTTTCGCGAATCAGATTATGATTCGCGCAGCGTAACACTCCCGAACCCAAGGCTCTTCCCATGACCGTCATTAGCGATGCGGCTGGACTGCACATCGAACGCGTCGCCGCGCCATCGGTGACGTTTCCGTTGGCCGGCGTTGCGCGCAGTTTGTCGAACGCATTGAGCCGCACGGTGGAGCGCGCGACGGTTGCGGGTGCTGTGCGGGCCATGGAGTCCGGCGATCGGGTGCGGTTGATGCGCTACATCGAGCGCGGGCGCGATTGGCACAACAGGCTCAGCATGCCGTCGGCGGTGCAAATGAGTGTGGCGATGGACGGGCTTTCGATTGCGCCGGCGTCGCGCGTGCCGGGGCGGGCGAGTTGGCTTCAGCACGATGATTTCGGCGACGATGCGATCCTCGTCTATGTGCATGGCGGGTCATTCATTGCGGATCGCAGTCCGCGCCTCACCGCGTTGATCGCGCGGATTGCGAAGGCGGCGCGGCTGAAGACTCTGATGGTCGATTACCGGTTGGCGCCGGAGCATCCCTGCCCGGCCGCCGTCGACGACGTGTGCGAAGCGGTCGTCGGTGCTGTGCGTGAGGGGTATGCGCCGGCGCGCATCGGGCTGGTCGCGGAGTCGGCGGGGGCTTCGATTGCGCTCGCCGCGGCGCTTCGACTGCGCGATCACGGGACGCGGTTGGGTGCCATCGCTCTGCTGTCGCCATGGACGGATCTGGCTTTGACGGGACGGTCGGCGGCGGCGCGGAGCGTGACCGGCGATACGCCGATCAGCATGGAGTCGATGGCGATCTGTTCGCATTTCTATTTGCAGGGGCGATCGCCGCTCGATCCGCTGGCGTCGCCCGTTTACGGCGATCTCCGCGGGCTTGCGCCGATGATGATTCACACAAGCCGTACGGACGCCTTGCACGACGATGCGCGGATGCTGGCCAATCGCGTTCATGCGGCGGGCGGCGGTGTCACATTGCGCGTGTGGGCGAGCGGTGGTCACGTGTTCGAGCGTTTGTTCGACGGGCAGAGCGAGCGCGCGATCGGCGACATCGGCGCGTTCTTGAGCGCGAGGGTCGGCGCCGCCGCAACGCGGAGGTTCTAGAGCGGCATGAGCGATGGGGTTTGGCGCGGCGTCTTTTTGGCGAGCGCGATTTTCAATTTCATCGTCGGCATCAGTTTGGCCGTCGATGCGAGTGAACTCGCGGCGTCGATGGGGCTTGAGGTAGCGCGCTATGATGCGCTGTGGTCGCCGCTTGTCGCGTGGTTCGTGGTGATGTTCGGCGTTCTTTATCTGATCGTTTGGCGCGACTTGGACAACAAGCCGATCGTGGCCGTGGGGATGGCGGGCAAGCTTGGCGTGGTTGTCTTGATCGCGCTCGCTTGGTCGCGCGGGCTCGCGCCGTTCGGCATGGTCGCGTTGACGCTAGTCGATCTTGCGTTCGCGGCGCTGTTCGCGCTGTTCTTGTTTACGCGACGGGCGGCAGCTTAAGGATCATCAGCGTCGACGTGGCGTTCGCGAACAGGCGGTCGTTCTTGTCGATAAGCTTTGCTTCGGCCGTGACGATTTCGCGGCCACGCGTGATGACCTCCGCGATCGCGGTCAGACGACCCGATTTTGCGGTGACGGCACGGTGATATTTGAGTTCGAGCGTCAGCGTCGTGAAGCCCTGCCCCGCCTTCAACGTGGAATGCACGGCTGAACCTAAGACCATGTCGATGACGGTCGCGATGACGCCGCCGTGGACGGTGCCGAGCGCGTTGTAGTGAAATTCGGCGGGATCGAAGCCCATCGTGACCTTGCCCTTTTCCGCCGTGAAGCCATTGACGCCGATGAGGCTGCCGACGGGCGGGGGCGGCACGCGGCCTTCGGCCATGGCCCGCATCAGGTCTAGACCGGACTGGCCTTGCGCTGCGGCCATGATTTCCGTGGGGTCGGCCCAGCGATAGGTGCGCTCGTGCTTCATACTTCTTTACGTTCTCCGTATGCGCCGCGTGAATTTCAAGGGCTTTTGCATCCGCATGCGAGGCAATAGCGTATAACCCACATCGAAACGCAAATGTGGGTCCAAGTCATGCGCGCGATCGTGCGGTCGTTTGTTGTATTTTTCGCGGTCGCCGTCGCGACGAGTTGTGCGGTGTTTACGCCGTTGCCGGAACCTAAGACGCTGGACCAGCGGCTCGCCATGTTTCCGACGACGGGGCTGCCGTTGCAGGGCCCCGTGACCGTTTGGTGGAACGAGCATCAGGTGCCGTTCATCGAGGCGTCGACCGATCGCGACGCGGCGTTTGCCTTGGGTCTTGCGCATGCGCATTTGCGGCTGGGGCAGATGGAGGTGATGCGGCGCGTGAGTCAGGGGCGCATCTCGGAAATCGCGGGGCCGATTCCGCAAGTGGCCGACATCGAGCATGCGCTGCGCATTCTGGATCTCGGGCGGACGTCGAAGACGGTCTATGCGTCGATGCCGGCGGAGACGAAGGCATGGCTCGATGCGTTCGTCGAGGGCGTCAATCATTATCAAGCAACGACGACGGACTTGCCGCATGAGTATGCGCTGCTGGGTCTCGATCGCGAACCTTGGCGCAGCGAAGAGATTTTGACCATCGGGCGGCTCGCGTCGGTCGACGTGTCGTGGTTCGTTTGGTTTCGCGTGCTGGCGTTGCGCGAGCGCAAGGATTGGCCGCAGCTTTGGCAGGCGCTGCTGGAAGAAGGCACGATGTCGGCGCCGAGTTTCGCGTCGAACCAGCATGCGAGCCTGAAAGAACTCTCGCGCCTGCTGTCGACGATGAGCCGCAACGGATCGAACTCCGTCGTGGTCGGCGCGTCGAAGACGGGCACGGGCGCGGCGATGATCGCCAACGATCCGCATTTGGGAATCAGTTTGCCGAACCTTTGGGTGCTGGCCGGGGTGAAGTCGCCGTCGTTCAACATGGTGGGCCTCATGGTGCCGGGGGTACCGTTCGTCGCCGTCGGGCGGAACGAGAACATCGCTTGGGGCGGCACGAACATGCGCTCGGCGGGGAGCGATTTATTCGACGTTTCGTCGCTGCCGAAGGATCAGATCACGCAGCGCGTGGTCACGACGCGCACGCGCTGGTGGTTCGATTCAGACTTGGTTATTCGCGATACGCCGTATGGGCCGATCTTGTCGGATTCAGAAGTTCTGCCCAAGCGCGAGGGCGAGGTTCTGGCGTTGAAGTGGATCGGGCATCGGCCGTCGGATGAGATCAGCGCCATGCTGAGCATGAACCGCGCGACCAATTGGGACGAGTTCCGCTCGGCGCTGGAAGGATTTTCGATTTCGCCGCAGAATTTTCTGTTTGCGGACGTGAAGGGCAATATCGGGCAGGTGACGGCGACGCATTTGCCGAAGCGGTCGAAGGATCTGCCGGCCGACATCGTGCGGCCGTTGAGCGACGCGAAGGCGTGGGATGAGATCGTGACGTCGAAGGACTTGCCGTCGGCCTATAATCCCGCCGACGGGTTCCTGGCTTCGGCCAACAATCGCGGCGCGGAAGCGTCCGTGCCGATCGGCTATTTCTTTTCGTCCGACGATCGCGTCACGCGGCTGCAGCAGTTGCTCGGCGGCATGGCGACGGTGACGGCGGACGACCTGAAACGCGTTCAGATGGACACATATTCGAGTTCGTCGATTTTGATGCGCGATGCGTTCGTGGCGCGCGTCAATGCGGAGAAGCCCGCGCTTAGTCTCTCGCAGACGCTGGTGTTCGACGCCATGGCGGCGTGGGACGGGCGGTATGATCTGGGCAGCAAAGGCGCGGTCGCCTTCGAGGCGGCGATGGCTTCGTTCATGCCGGCGTCCTTTCCGGCGCATGAACTCAGCGCGTTCGATGCGGCGGGAAGCCCGTATGCGCGGTTCGCGCCGCAGGTTAAAGACATGAAGGCCGATGTGTTCGCCAAGAGCGCGGTCGCCGCCTTGCAGACCGGCGTCGATGCGTGGGCAAAGTATGCGACGTGGGGCGATATGCACCGGATGATCGTGCAGGCGCAGTTTTCGTCCATTCCGGTGATCGGCTCGCGTTATGTGTTCGACGATGTGCCGGCGGCCGGGTCCAGCGAGACGATTTTGAAGACGGATCACGAGACATCGGCGGAGCGGCATCCGACGCGCTATGGCGCGCAGGCGCGGCATGTGTCGGACCTTTCCGACCCGGATGCGAATTGGTTCGTGATGCTGGGCGGGAATGACGGGTGGTACAACTCGTCGACGTTCCGCGATCAGGTGGATGCGTTCCAAAGCGGGCAGTCGTTCCAGGTGCCGCTCAAAATCGAGACCGTGCGCGCGACGTTTAAGAATAAATCGGTGCTCGCCGCGAAATGATGGATTTCACGCCGCCGCTTCGGATGTATGCGCGGCGGCGCCGGGCGACATTGGCGCGGCTCGACAATGTGGCGGCGCAACGCGCGCAGTTGGCCGCGCTGGTCACGAAGGCTGCATCGACGAAATTCGGGCGCGATCATGGGTTCGATCGCATCAAGGACGTCGAGGATTATCAGGCGGCGGTGCCGCTGCGTCGTTACGACGACTTTTGGCGCGAGTATTGGAAGGGTGCCTTTCCGGTCCTCGACAATGTGACGTGGCCGGGGCGTGTGCCGTTCTTTGCGGTGACCTCGGGGACGACGTCGGGGTCGTCGAAATACATTCCGATCACGCCGGACATGAACAAGTCGAACACCTATGCGGGGCTCGATTTGCTGACGCATCATGTGACGGCGCGGCCGCGCTCGCGGGTGTTCGGCGGGAAGAGTTTTATGCTGGGGGGATCGACCGATCTTGTGCGGGAGAGCGACGGCGTGTTCTCCGGCGATCTCTCGGGGATTGCGATCAAGCGGCTGCCGTGGTGGGCCAAGGGGTTTGCGTTTCCGCCGATCGAGATCGCGCTGATCACGGATTGGGAGGAAAAGGTTCGCCGGCTCGCGACCTTGTCGACCGAGACCGACATTCGCGTGATCACGGGGACGCCGTCGTGGCTGCTCATTCTGTTCGACCGGCAGCAGGCAAATGCGGGGCGGGCGGTGACCGCGCGGGAGCTCTATCCGCACCTCGAAATGCTCGTGCATGGCGGGGTCAACTTCAAACCGTATCGTGCGCGGTTCGAGCAGTTCCTCGCCGGTGGGGCGGAGTTGCGGGAGGTCTACCCGGCGTCTGAAGGCTTCATCGCGTTGCAGGATGCGACGCCTGAGGATGGGCTGCGGCTACTGACCGATACCGGATTGTTCTTCGAATTCGTGCCGGTCGATGAACTCGATAGCGCGAAACCGACGCGGCATTGGCTGGGAAATGTCGAGACCGGCGTCAACTATGCCATCGTGCTTTCGACGTGTTCGGGATGCTGGGGTTATGTCATCGGCGACACCGTGCGCTTTGTGTCGCTGAGCCCGCCGCGGATCTTGATCACCGGGCGGACGAGTTACTCGCTGTCAGCGTTCGGGGAGCATTTGATCGGCGAAGAGATCGAGGATGCAGTTTCAGTTGCCGCGGCGGCGAACGGGTTGACCGTCACCGATTTTTCGGTGGGCGCGGTTTATCCGAAGAGCGCGGGCGAATTGGGCGGGCACTTGTATGTTATCGAGTTCGGCGCCCTGCCCTCTCCCGACGTTGCGGCAAAGGTTGCGAGCGCGATCGACGAACGGTTGAAGGCGCGCAACGACGACTATCGCGCGCATCGCTCGGACGGCTTCGGGATGCATGCGCCGGAGGTGCGCGCGGTCGCGCCGGGTACGTTTGCGCAGTGGATGAAATCGCGCGGGCGCATGGGCGGGCAGAATAAGGTTCCACGGATCATCAATGATCAGGCGCTGTTTAGCGATTTGGAACGGTTCACGAGCTGAGGCAGTGTCGGCCCCCTCCCCCATCCGCCTTCGCCAAGGCTACGGCGGACGGTCCCCCTCCCCCGCTTGCGGGGGAGGATGTATGAGGGTGTTGCGAACTTGAGGAATTGATCCGTTGCAAGCTCTCTTCATCGGCCAGACTTATATCGACATTACGTTTCTCACCGACGAGATTCCGACGGGGGATGAGAAGACTGTGGCGCGCGACTATGCCGTGGCGTTCGGCGGCAATGCCGTGACGGCGGCGTTTGCTTGCGCGAAGTTGGGCGTTGTGCCCGATCTTTTGACCACCATGGCGGATGATTGGTTGGGGCGGATGTTTATCGATATGGCGATGGCCTATCGGATTCCGCTGCATGCGCGGAAGGTGGCGCGGTCGTCGTTGTCGTTCGTTATGCCGCATGATGGGAAGCGTGCGATCGTTCGTTGCCGCGACGATCATTTTCTGCATCCGTTTCCGGCGCTCAATCTCGATGGCTGCAAGGTGATGCATCTGGATGGGCATCAGCCGGATGCGACGCTGGCTTATGCGAAGCAGGCGCGCGAGCGCGGGATCCTTGTTTCGCTGGATGGTGGCGCGGTGCGCGCGAATACGATGGATCTGCTGGACTTTGTCGATGTGGCGATCGTCAGCGACCGATTTTGCGAGCAGTTGGAGAAGACGCCGGAGCAGACGTTGGAGATCTTGCGCAAGAAGGGCTGCAAGGTCGGCGGCGTGACGCAGGGCGAGCATGGGTTGCTTTGGTATGAGGCGGGCGACGGAGTCAGCCGGTTGCCGGCGTTACATGTTCCGGCCGAGCGCGTGATCGACACCAATGGCGCGGGTGACCTGTTTCATGGTGCATATGTCTATTCGTGGCTGCAGCGGCCGCAGGCGCGGTGGTCGTTTCACTTCCGGTTTGCGCGGGCGGCCTCGGCTTTTGGAGTGCAGCATTTGGGGAATGAGGCGCGGCTGCCACGGGTGGATGACGTGATGGCCACAGCGGCGGCTTTCGGCGACCCGCTTCATTAATTCTGCGGCATGTGGGCTTTGGGCTCTTGAAGGGGGCTGGATAAATGACAATTTGTCAGTTATGAACGCGGTGTTGTTGAAACGCCGCCCGTTCGAATGCGGAGAAACCGGTCCATGTCGATTGCCGAAACCTATATGCCTGAAGTCGCGCCCGCCCAACGCGTGGCCCCTGTCGGCGACGCGTTTCGCCTTCAGCCGTTGAAGGCGCTGCGGGCGCTGGGGCGGTTGCTGAAGGACAAGGAAGATACGGCGCAGGTGTTCGAGATCATGCGCGCGCTCAGCGGGCGGTCGATCCCCAACGGTTATGCGAAGCTGCTGAAGTCGCCGGCGGGCGGGTCGATTGCGTTCCGCCATCAGGAGTTGGCCGACATTCTTTCGGACAAGGAATTTCTGTCGCGCTTGCCGGAAGGTAGCGTCGGGCGCGCCTATCTCCACTTTACGACGAGCGAAAATATTTCGGCGCAGGGCCTCATCGAAGAGAGCCGCAAAGGCATGGAAGATGAGGCGCTGGACAGCGCGCATCCTTACGCCTGGTACGGACGGCGCATGCGCGACATCCATGATCTTTGGCACGTGCTGACCGGCTATGGCCGCGATGCGCTGGGCGAGACGTGCGTCGTGTCGTTCTCTTACGCGCAGACGAAGTCGGCCGGGTTTGCGCTGATCGGCGCGGCGGGCGCATTGAAGCTGCGCAAGGAACTTGGCGGCGGGCATCCGTTCGTCGGCGCGGCATGGCAGGCCTATCGCAACGGTGCGAAGGCCGCGTGGTTGCCGGGCGAGGATTATGTGCGGTTGCTGTCGGAGAATCTCGACGCGGCGCGGGCGCGGTTGAACATTGCGCGGCCGACGATCTATCAGTCGATTCCGGACGCCGTGCGCAACGGCAACGGCGAGATGATGGCGGCGGCCTGAAGGCCGTCCGCGTCAGCCGTTGCGTTGACGCTTCTCGAAGAGCGACGCCAGGAACACAATGGCGAGGCCCGCGAACGTGAACATCGTGCCGACGATCATCATGATCAACGGCGCTTGGGCGAGTTCTTCGTTCATGCCGCTTAGGGCGTAGCCCGCGGCCCCGATGACGATGGAGACGGCCGTGACGATCCATCCGATTTTGATGCGTCTGCGCCAGAAGTTCGGCTTCACGATCGTGCGGCGCGCGGTCACGTCTTCGTAGTGGTGCAACACCTTGGCGGCCACGTCGTGCGCGTCGTCGGCGATGGGTATGCGCAGAACGCCCTGCCAATCGTAGGCGCGCACTGACGTCGGCTGTCCGGCAACTTGCGTCATGACCGTCGAGAACTCGAGACAGGGCGGCGTCGACTGACGCAAGCGCACGTTGCTGAAACGGATGAGCCCACTGCTTGCGAGACCGAAGAAGGTGTCGCCGATGAGGACGCTGTCGGCGGTGAACAAGACGGTCACGCCGGCGGGCGGCGTGACCTTGGGCGCCCAGTAGTCGTTGTCTTCGGCCGTTCCTTTCAGTGTTCGATCGAAGGCGCGAAATTGCTCGAAGGTTGCGGGCGCTACGGTCCAACGTGCGATGACGCCTTCGCCGCGCTGTAACGCGCTGACGACGCGCATGCCCCAGATGAAGTTGGGGACCAAGGCGAGCGCCAAGACGACGACGATGATGCCGAAAGCGATCCTTCCCGCGGTCCAGGCGGTTTCGTGCCCAAGCGCGTTCATGTCGCTGACGCCGGTCCATATGGACAGCGCTCCGGCGAGCGCGACGCCAAGGCAGATCAACAGGTAGAAGCCAGGACGGTTCATACCTCGGTTTCTCATGAGCATCCTTGCGTCGCGGTGGGTAGGCTTGCATTCGGCAGGGTGGAGGTTTCAGAGTTCCTAACCGCCATTGAACCTGAAGGGCTGTCTGCCATGACCTACACAACCATCAAGTACGAGACGCACGCTCCTGTGGGGCTGATCACATTGAACCGGCCGGAGCGGCTCAACGCGTGGATGCCGGTGATGAGCGAGGAGATGGCGCATGCCATCGAGCGCGCGAACAACGACAAGTCGATCGGCGCGATCGTCGTCACCGGCGAGGGGCGCGGGTTCTGCGCCGGGGCCGATATCGAGCACACGTTCAAATCGCGCATCGACGGCGACGATCCCGGCACGGATACGGCGCGCGGTCAGGGCGGGTTGCCGCGGGGGCTCGATTGGATCGGCGCCGTGCGGTCGGCGAAGCCTTTGATTGCGGCGGTGAACGGGCCGGCGGTGGGGATCGGCGTCACGATGATCTTGCCGTTCGACATTATCGTTGCCTCGGAGCTCGCCAAGTTCGGCTTGGTATTCGTGAAGATGGGGATCGTGCCGGAGTTGGCGTCCAGCCACTATCTCGTCAGCCGCGTTGGGTGGGGTAAGGCCAGCGAGTTGATGCTGACGGCACGCCTGGTCGACGGGCGCGAGGCGCAGGCCATCAGACTTGCCGACTATGTCACACCGCATGAGGAGCTGCTGCCGAAAGCCTATGAATTAGGCAAAGCGATTTCGGCCAACCCCGACCCGATGCTGCGCATGACAAAGGATTTACTCTCGAAGAACGCTTGCGAGCAGGACATGGCCCTGGCGCAAAAGCGGGAGACGGACTACCTGCGCGAATGCTGGGTGACGCCCGAGCATAAAGAAGCGGTGCAAGCGTTTCTGGACAAGAGGCCTGCCCGTTTCAGATAGTATGCTGCAGTCGTGTTTCGGGGGCGCATGGTAAACGGCCCCCTCTAGGATTTCTGTATGCAAGACGTCTCTATCGTCGCCACCGCCAGCATTCTGCCCGAGACGGTCGTCACCAATCGCGACATCGGGCAGCGGCTGATCGACGGCGCGCATGCGCGCAACGTGCGCGATGCGGGCGCGGAAGAGACGGCGCGCGTGCGGTCTGAGCTGATCGAGCAGAAGACGGGCTTGCGGGCGCGGCACTTCTTTGCGCCGGAAGACATGCCCGTCGATATCGGCACCACATTGCTTGAGAAGCTGATGGACGATAGCGGGTGGGCGACGCTGGACGCGGTGATCGTGTCGTCGTCGTCGACGCAAGGATTTCCGGGGCTATCGCAGCAGATCGTGGTGGCGGCGCGCGAGAAGCATGGGGCGCTGGCGCATCCGTTCGTGCTCGATATCTCGAGCAATGCCTGCACGAGCTTTATGTACGGGCTGACCATCGGCAAAAGCTTGATTCAGGCGATGGGGTTTCGACGGGTCGCGTGCTTGGCGATCGAGTTTTCGTCGCGTTGCATCGCCTACGATCCGAAAGCGTTCGGGATTTCGACGCTGTTCGGCGATGCGGCCGCCGGCGTTTTGCTCGAGGGCGGCGAGAAGGGCATTGCGCTGCTCAAGACCACACGGGCGAGTTCGATGGTCGATCCGGGCACGATCGGGCTGATCAAAGGCAGCGGTATGCAGGCGAACGATCCTGCGCGCGAGGTGCCCGAAGAGCAGCGCTGGTTCATGGCGGGGCCGCCGGTCGCGGTGGGCGCGACGCGCATCCTGGTCGACGAGATTCGGCGGGTGCAGGGCGACGGCCACACGATCGATTGGCTGATCCCGCATCAGGCGAACTTGACGCGCATTCTGATCCCCGCGTGCAAGTCGGCGGGGATCGATCCGAAACGCCTGTGCGCGTCGTTTACCGAGACGGGCAATACGTCGAGCGCCAGCATTCCGCTGCTGCTCGACCAGTTGGTGCGCGACGGGCGCACGGCGAAGGGCGAGAACGCCCTTCTGATCGGGTTCGGCGCCAGCTTCTCCGTCGGGTCGGCGCTGCTTACTTTCCAGTAGTCGCCGTTACGCCATCCGCCGGGATCAAGTCGGTGCGTTCTGCTTCCGCGACGTCTTCCAGCTGCTTGCGCACGATTTCGCGCAGCGACACGCTGAGTGCGATGAAGCACAAGAACACGTCGTAATACGCCATCGACAGGAAGCTGCCCGCCATGAGGAAGCCGGCGTAAGAAATCAACAGCATGCGTGAGAGGACGTTGGCCCACTCCAGATCGTCGCGACCGCGCGTCCACGCCTGGATGCGGAACAGGTTGGCGATCGCGACAAGGGCGATCGTCAAATAGAGGATGAGGCCTAAGAAGCCGTGGTCGCCCAAGACCTGGAAGTAGATGCTGTGCGGGGCGCGGGCGACAGCCTGGCTACCCGGACGGTAGCGCGAGGATACGGACTTCTGCTCGATCGCGGCGAAGCCGCCGCCAACCAGCGGCCGGTCAGCCGCCAAGTTCCACGAGGTTTGCCAGGCTTCGATACGGCCTTGGGCGGAGCCGTCTTGCTCGTAGTTCTGGATGCCCATCATGCGGTCTTTCCAGTCCTGCGGCGCGGAGACGAAAATCGTCGCCCCGACGATGCCGGCCATGATCAGCGAGACGACCTTGTGCTTGCTGAGCAGGAAGAACGCAAAGCCGACGACCACCAAGCCGACGAAGCCGCCGCGGGAATACGTGCCGACGATGGCGACGATGGTCATGGCAATGGCAATCCAGCACCCTAGCTGGATGTAGCGGTTTGAAGATGAGATGCGCAGGTAGTTGATGATCGGCAGCAACATCACCATCGCGAGGCCGAGATTGTTGTTGTCGGCGATCATCGTGTTGTCTGGGCCGAAGACGCGCGAGCCGATCGAACCGGTCAGCAGCACGAAGCCCGCGCCCTTGACCGCGTAGTAGCCGACCGAAACGGCCGCGACCCAGATGAAGGCCTGGACGCGCAATTTCGAATTGACCATCACCATCACGACAAGCGCGAGCGCAAACGTCTTGATGTGCGTGTTCCAGAGTTCGAATGCGGTCGTATGTTCGAGGGCGAAAAAGGTCGTTGCAGAGGTCAGGAGGGCAAAGGCGACCAGCAGCACCGGCATGATCTGGCTGGGCAGCGTCTTTGGCTCAAGTGAGAACACCCACGCCATGATCGTGACGACAGCGATGTAGAAATTGAACGAGAAGGACGACGCGGCGCCGAACGCCTCGCGGTGGGGGCTCATGAAGGAGATCCACTCCCACAGCAAGAATCCCACAAAGGGGTAGAACAGCGCGATCGGCAGCGCTGCAAAGACAACGGCAAAAACAAGAAGTCCGCGCACCGCCGACGTTCCCCCAACTTCCCCAAGCGAGCAACTTAGTCGTTGCTCGTCTCGCCCCAGGGGGGAATACTGGCACAGGTCGCGGTGCCGGGGGAACGTTGGAGCTTGCGCATGCTCAACACATCGCAGGCGGTTAACGCTGAATTCCCTGGCAGTATGGCGAAAGTGACACGCTCTCGGCTCTGTGCTAAAAGGTACGGCGAGCTTAGATCAACCCACTCGCCAACTCGACAACTGGGGGTGTCCGATGGCTGGGTTACCATTCCTTGCAGCACTGGTGTGCATCATTGTCGTTCTGTTCTGGTACCTGCGTGACGAAAGCATGCACGGCGGGTCAGGCAAGAGCGGCTTTCTTGGCATGAGAGACGGCGGCGACGAGCGGCGCCAGCGCGATGCCAAGGGGCCAAACTGGAAACCTGCCGGGGCCAAAGACACGAAGCCTTGGCGGCCGGCGCGCAAGTAATCAGGCGCCTGACACCCGGCGGATCAGCTGCTTGATCCGCTTTTTGAGGCCCAAACGATCCAGCAATGACGTCAGCGCCGTTTCTGCGCGCGTGAAGGCTGCGTGCGTTCTCGCCAGCGTCAGCGCGGGCGACGTCTGCTTGAGCAACACGACGTCGGCGCATTCGATCGCGTGGGTCGCGAAGAGCTGCTTGTGTTGACCCGCGCCCTCTGTGAAATCGAAAACCGTGAGACCCGGTTCGGCGAAGAGATGCTCCATCGCCAGAAGCTGAAGCACCGTGCCCGGCGAGTGTTCGGCGACCTCGGGGTCATAGCCTAGATAGGCGTAGATGACCCTGCCGCGTTCCACCGGGAGGTAGAGATAGCTGACCGGGCGGCCATTCAGATACAGCAGATAGGCATAGACGCCGCCGCGTTCGGCGAGATCATAGGCCGTTGCCGTGAACGCCGCGTCTTGCGGCAGACCCGCGTCGAGCAGGCGCTCCTGATAGGTTTTGGCAGAGACTTCGCGCGCACGCGGGAGGAACGTCGTCAGTTCGTCTTTGGTGCGGAATCGTTCCCAGTGCAGCGTTCCGCCGGAGAGGTCTTGGAACTTGCGCAATTTGCGTTTCAACGTCGAGCGGGTCTTGGCGGAGAACTTCGCCAAGTAGGCGTCGTAGCCGGTCGTGAGATCCACGAGATGGCGCGGGTAGGCGCGTAACGTTCGGATGTACCAATTGCCGTCGTCGAGGTTGCGAGCGGCATCGATGGGCAGCCCTCTGATGAGGTAGCCCTCGGCGTCTTCCACCGGCGCGAGGTCGCGCCAGTTCGGCGGCAGGTTTGCGCCGGGTTCAAGCTCGACGACGGCAAGCGGCAGCGACGGTGCGAAGAGGCGCACCTCACCGAGCGCGAAACGGAATGGCACGCGCTGAACGCCGAGAAACGCGAGCGGCGGCGTTGTGACCTCAGGCGCGATCATAAAGCAGGGTGCCGACGGCTTGTTCGACCATGCGGACGACGGTGCGTGCGGGGTTTGATTTTGGGATGGCGCTGCGGCGCGCGGTTGGTTCGACCGAGGCGTCGAGTTCGGCGAAGGTGGTTGTCTCTTGCAGCGTGGCGCAGAGGGCGTCGAAGCGGCGGACGAGCATCTTGTTGGCGCGGGTGCGGCGCGCGTTCAGGAGTTCGAAGCTGTGCGAGACGATGACGACCGTCGGGCGGTTCGCGGCGCGCGCGTCGGCCACGCACCAGGCAAGTTCGGCAGTCGATATGGCGCAGAGCTGAAGCGGGCGGGTGTGGCCGGGGTAGTCTTCGAAGAAGGTGATCGGGACCTCCGTCAGACCTTCGACT
This sequence comes from Alphaproteobacteria bacterium, assembly GCA_034440355.1. Classification (GTDB taxonomy): domain Bacteria; phylum Pseudomonadota; class Alphaproteobacteria; order Micropepsales; family Micropepsaceae; genus SZUA-430. The sequence goes on along the minus strand of JAWXBY010000148.1, from coordinate 5,397 downwards.
AGCGCCGGTTCGAGCAGCGGTTCGGGGACGTCGATACGGCAGATATCGCCGATGTAGGGCTGGTTGTAGCTGGTGTCGAAGCGCAGACCGAGGGACTTCAGCGCGCGCAAGGTGGCGTTGTCGGCGCCGTAGTTTCCGGCGCGAAAGGCGATCGGGCGCGGTGCGCCGGCACGTTCCAGAGCGTCGGCTCCCATCTCGAGCAAGATGCGCTGATGGCTTTCAGGAAACTCGAAGATGTTTTCGCCGCGACGGCCGGCGACCGGATCTTTCTCGATCCATTGCAGCCACTCGGTGTGGACGTGGAGTTGAACTTCGTGGCCGCGCGTCAGGATGGGTTCGACGACGCGTTTTAGCATGTCGAGACCCAAGGCGTGGGCGCTGAGGGCTTCGACGAAGAAGACGCCTTTCAGGCCGTGCGCGTTGAGGCGGTCCATCTGGTAGGCGATGCCGACGGTGGCGTCGCTGCCGCGGCCCATCACCATGATTTCGAAGTTTTCGCGCGGGTCGAGGCCGCGTTCATGCAAGGCGGGAGAGAGTTCCGTGTCCGTCGTGATGAGGACCTTGGTCATGCCGCCCTGGCTTTACGGCGCGGCGCGGCGAGACGTTCGTAGACCGGCTCGTAGCGATTGACGCTGGCGGCCCATGTGCGTTCGCGCAGCACGTAATCGCGCGCTGTTTCGCCCATCGCGGCCCACGCGTCACGATTGGCAACGGCGCCGGTGATGGCGTTCGACAGGGCGGCGGCGTTGTCGGCGGCGAAAAGGAGGCCGTTGACGCCGTGGGTGACGATTTCCTTGTGGCCGCCGCAATCGGAGGCGATGACGACGCGTTGCTTCGCCATCGCTTCTATCGGCTTCAGCGGGGTGACGAGATCGGTCAGGCGGCTTTTGCGGCGCGGATAGACGAAGAGATCGACGAGGTCGTAGTAGCGTTCCACCTCGGCGAACGGCACGCGGCCGGTGAAGATCACGGCGTTGTCGAGCTTCGCTTCGGCGGTCAGGCGCTTTAGTTCTGCCTCGTGCGGGCCGCCGCCGACGAGCAGCAGCTTCAGGTTCGGAATGCGCGCGAGGGTTTGCGGCAAGGCCTGCAGCAGCAGGTCGAGGCCTTCGTATTCGTAGAACGAGCCGATGAAGCCGATGACGACGGCATCGTCGAGGCCCAGTTTGGCGGCAAGCGCCGCATCGCGGCGGCGTTCGGGCGAGAAGTTCGCGACGTCTACGGCGTTCGGGATGGTGACGAGTTTGCTTTCGGGCAAGCCCCGGCTGAGCACGTCGTCACGCACGCCTTGGCACAACACGGCGACGGCGTCGGCGTGGTTCAAGACATAGCTTTCGAGCGAGCGGCTGGCGCGGTAGCGGAGCGAGCCCGACTTGACCGTGCCGGCTTCGACGCCTGCTTCTTCCCAGAGCGCGCGCACTTCATAGACGACGGGCACGCCTTTCGGGTGCGCGGCCCAGAGCGCCGGCAAGCCGTTCAACGCCGGCGAATGGGCGTGGACGATATCGGGCTTCACTTCGTCGATCAGCGCCGAGAGACGGCGCGCGGTCGCCTGCATCTCGCGCATGTAGTTCACGACCGGCGTGCGCGACAGCAGGCCGTTCGGCGCCGGCGTGCGGTGGAAGCGCCAACCCGAGAATTCCTCGACCTCGATGGCGCCGCGGTTTTGGCGCGGGGTCGTCATCAGTATGGGTTCCCACTTGCGGGCGCGCTGTTCGTTCACGATGCCGAGCGTGCGCGACACGTATCCGCTTTGTAGCGGGAGGGAATGGTCTAGGACGTGGAGGATACGCACCGGGGTCTCGTTACCAAGCGCCGACGGTGTCGATCACGAACTTGTCCTTCAACATGTCGCGGTCGACATGCATGAACGCGCGATGGCCGACAAGCAGCACGATGAGGTTCGCGGATTTCACCGCGACCTCGAAGTCGGCGAATTGCAGGTTCGGATGTTCGAGGTCGTGCGGGAGTTTGTTCACGTGCGGTTCGACCACCAGGATCTTGCCGAGGCCCGCTTCGGCGAGTTTGCGCACGACTTCGACGGCGGGGCTTTCGCGCAGATCGTCGACGTCGGCTTTGAAGGCGAGCCCTAAGCAAGCGACGACGGGTTGGCGCAGATCGGCCGCGCGCTCTTTCACTTTGCGGACGACGAAGTCGGGCTTCTCGTCGTTGATTTCTCGGCTGGCGCGGATGAGGCGCGCGTCTTCGGGCGCGCTGTCGACGATGAACCAGGGATCGACCGCGATGCAGTGGCCGCCGACGCCCGGACCCGGTCGCAGGATGTTTACGCGCGGATGCTGGTTCGCGAGGCGGATCAGCTCCCATACGTTCACGCCGAGGCGGTCGCAGATGAAGGAGAGTTCGTTGGCGAAGGCGATGTTCACGTCGCGGAAGGCGTTTTCGGTCAGCTTCGCGAGTTCGGCGGTGCGCGCGTTGGTGACGTGGCATTCGCCCTTGACCACGATTTGATAGAGCGAGAGCGCGAGCTGCGCGCATTTGCGGGTGATGCCGCCGATGATGCGGGCGTTGTTGACGACCTCTTCCAAAATGCGGCCGGGCAGAACGCGTTCCGGGCAGTGGGCAACGCGGATGTCGGAGAGTTCGCCCTTTTGATGTGGGAACGAGAGATCGGGACGCACTTCGGCCATGATGGCGCTGATGCGTTCGGTCGTGCCGACGGGGCAGGTCGATTCCAAGATGACGAGGTCGCCCGGTTTCAGTTTCGGCGCGATCGCTTTCGCGGCTGCCTCGACGTAGCTGATGTCGGGCTTGTGGCCGGCGCGCACGGGCGTCGGCACGGCGATCATGAATGCGTCGGCTTCTTCGTGCTCGAGCGAGGCGCGGAGCTTTTTGTTTTCGACGACGCGGCGGACGAGGGCGTCGAGATTCGGTTCGCCGAAGTGCGCTTTACCTTGGCGTACTTTCTCGACGACGTCGGCTTTGGTATCGACGCCGACCACCTCAACGCCTTGGTCGGCGAACACGGCCGCCGTGGGCAAACCGATGTAACCGAGGCCGACGACCTCGATCTTACGAAACTGAGGCATTCACGAGACTCCGCGCGATGCGTTCGGCCGCCCGGCCGTCGCCATAGGGGTTCTTGGCGCGAGACATACGCTCATATCGCGCGCCGTCGTCAAGGAGAGCTGTCGCTCGTTCCAGGAGCTTGGCGCCGTCGGTGCCGATGAGTTCGACGGTGCCGGCCTCAATCGCCTCAGGACGCTCCGTCGTATCGCGGGTGACGAGGACCGGTTTACCAAGACCGGGGGCCTCTTCCTGGATGCCGCCGGAGTCCGTCACGATCAGATGGCTTTGCGCCATGAGCCAGACAAAATCGCGATAGGGTTGTGGTGCGATCAGATGCACGTTGCCGATACCGTTCAGGATCCGGTTCGCCGCCTCTTGGACCTTTGGATTGAGGTGGACGGGGAAGACGATCTGCACGTCTGACCGGCGCGCCAATTTCGCGAGGGCTTCGAACACGCGCTCCAGCCCGCCGTCGAGGTTTTCGCGGCGGTGGCCGGTGACGAGGACAAGGCGGCGCGTCGGATCGAGGAACGGATATATTTTGGCGATCGAGGCCTGTAGCGCCGTGTCGGCGAAGATGCGGTCGCGCGTCCAGACGAGCGCGTCGATCACGGTGTTGCCGGTGACGATGATACGGTCGTCGGGAATGCCTTCGGCCAGCAGGTTGGCGCGTGAGACTTCGGTCGGCGGGAAGTGCAGCGTCGCGAGCTGCGACGTCAGCTTGCGGTTCATCTCCTCAGGCCAGGGCGAATAGATGTTGCCGGTGCGCAGACCGGCTTCGACGTGAGCGACTTTGATCTTGAGATAGAAGGCGGCGAGCGCGGCGGCGAAGGTTGTGGTCGTGTCGCCCTGGACGACGACCCAATCGGGGTTGAATTCCTTCAGCACGGGTTCGATGCCTTCGAGCACGGCGCCGGTGATGTAGTTCAGGCCTTGCGCGCGGCGCATGAGGTCGAGGTCGGCGTCGGCCTTGAGGTCGAAGTGTTGGAGCACTTGGTCCAGCATTTCGCGATGTTGGGCGGTCACGCACAAGCGTCCTTCGAGATCCGGATGCGCGGCGACGGCCTGCACGACCGGCGCCATCTTGATGGCTTCCGGCCGTGTTCCCATGACACTCAAGATGCGCAAGGGGCGCCCCGCGCGGCTCATCGACATCGCCTTATGATCTCAAACTGCGTCGCCGAAAATTCGGCCCCAACAACGACTCTATCTCTGCCGCTAAATCCACGACATCATTTCAGCATGGGCTTTCGGGTTCATGATGAAGACCCGCCGCGCTTGCTCCCGCGCGAAAACATCCTGAACGCCAGCAACAAGCCCGCAAAGGACACGGCGAAGACGACGGACGCGGCGATCAGGAGCTCGTCGATCGGCAGCTTCATGACCCGCCAGGCCAGGTCGAACAGGAACACGGCCGCCGCGAAATAAGCGACTGTCACGACGAACGGCCAGGCGAAGCGGCCGTCGGTCCAGATGTATTTGGCGGGGCTTACTTTTGACATATGACCGTCTCCCCGGCGACCACGCGTTCGCCCACCTTGGTCGAGAAGGCGTCTGTTGTCGGCGCGTCGATGACGACGGAACTGCCGAGCAGAATGCGGCCGATGCGGTCACCCTTGTTTAGTCTTTGACCGACGCGGGCGGAGACCTTGAGGCGGCTTGCCCACCAGCTGGTGATGAGACGGACTTTGTATTCCTGGCCGACGTCGGTTTGGATGGTCACCGTCTTTTGCACGGGGCTCGCCTTTTCCTTCAGGAATGCGAGGCCCTCGGTTTCGCTTTTATCGCGGAAGACGACTTCGCCTTCTTCATAGACGCTTGTCACGACGCCTTCGACCGGCGTGCGGACCACGTGAACGTCCCAGAAGGAGAGGCCGACGATGTAGTATTTTTTCTCCGGTGTTTCGACGATGCCTTTGATGACGCCGTCGGCGGGAGCGACCAGGTTATTCCCCGGCGGAATGGTTCGTTCGGGATCGCGCTGGAAGAACTGCACGAAGGCGGGTTCGAAGACGCCGCTTTCCACCCAGCCTTTGATTTGATCTTCGGGCCAACGTTCCTTCGGCGAAAGAAAGGGATGCGCGATCGGCGATGGAAACGGGAAGTTCCACACCTGGCACATCACGACCGTGACCGACGCGGCGAGGATCGCCACCTGAAGGATCAGTATCGGGATGCGCATTGGCGTCTCATCGCATGTGACCGCCGGGCGATCGCAACGCATCGCGTCAGGCGGTCACGCCGGGCCGTTGTAAGCCGATCCATAGTACGCCCGACCGTGCGCGCGCAACGCCGAGTGCGTTAACGGCTGCCGTGACCGAACAGGACGACGCGCACGGTCTGCACCAAGATGGCCGCATCGAGCAGCGTGTC
>JAWXBY010000147.1:0-9092 GCA_034440355.1 Alphaproteobacteria bacterium | reverse complement strand
TAAGAAAGAGAACGTCAAACAACGTCTAAGCGGTCAATATGACCAGCCCCTACGCCGCCCACATCCCCCTTCCCGGTTCATAAATTGTCAAGTCGCAGCCGCTTCGACGAACAGAAGGCCGCCCGCGCGGACACCCGCACGTAACGCACCTAAACCCGTCGAGGGAACTCCCACCCGGCGCGCGTGTAGAAACGCACTCCAACGCGGGAGGCAGGAAGTTAAGCGTACCTCGACCGTGAGTCAACCGGCTTTTTCACCAAAATTTCCGCGGCATTCGGCGCGTCAAGCTGACGGCAATTTTTGGCGTTTAACCTAGGTTCCGGCTTTGGCTTGGTCCGTGCATGCACGGAATGGGATTTTGCCTCGTGGGGTTTTGCAACCCCGATGCGATTGACTTCGGGCACGTGTGCCCGCAATCGAATCACTTGTGGGTTGGGTGGTGGAGTTGCTGTGGATTCTCGGCGTTTGACAGAGAGATCCGACTTGAAGACCCCGTGGATGGCTGCGGCCGCCACGATGGGCTTTGCTTTGGCCGCGGGGTTCGTCGCGATCGCCATTGTGGCGTTCTCCAATGCCCGCGATCCGGCCACCATGTTTGCCTGGTTCAAAACGACACCGCCGCCTGTCGAGGCGGTCGCCGTGATCGAGGAGCCGGCGCCGCTAGAGCCGGACGTGCGCCAGGTCGCCGTCGAGCGCGGGGATACGCTGACGGAGATTCTGATCGAAGCCGGCACGGAGATTGTCGAGGCGCAGACCGCCGTCGCGGCGCTGAGCACGGTGTTCGAGCCGTCGGACTTGCGCGCGGGCCAGACGGTGACGCTGACCTTCACGCCGGCGGGCAAGCAGCTGATGGCGGTTGCGTTCAAGCCCAGCGTCGAGCGTGACGTTGCGGTGCGGCGTTCCGAGGACGGGACGTTTGCGGCTGAGGAGAACGTCAAGCAGCTGACCGCGAAGGAAACGCGCGCGAGCGGCGTGATCGACGGCAGTCTTTATCTGTCGGCGAAGTCGGCCGGTGTGCCTGAGGGCGTGATCGTCGATTTGATCCGGATTTTTTCGTACGACGTCGACTTTCAGCGTGAGGTTCGGTCGGGGGATCAGTTCGATCTGCTGTACACGAACTATGTCGACGAAGTGGGCGATGTGGTCAAAGGCGGGACGATCGCCTATGCCGAGTTGACGTTGCGCGGGGAGAAGAAGCCGCTCTATCGGTTCACGACCAGCGACGATCAGACGACGGATTACTTCACGCCCAAGGGTTGGTCAGGCAAGCGGATGCTGATGCGGACGCCGATCGACGGGGCGCGGTTGACTTCCGGGTTCGGCGTGCGGCGGCATCCGATCTTGGGCTATACGAAGATGCATAAGGGCGTCGACTTCGGCGCGCCGACGGGGACGCCGGTGATGGCGTCGGGCAACGGCGTGATCGAGAAGGCTGAGTGGTATGGCGGCTATGGGCGCTATGTGCGCGTGAAGCATGGGAATTCGTATTCCACCGCCTATGCGCATTTGAGCCGGTTTGCGCGCGGGATTCGTCCGGGCGTGCGCGTGCGGCAGGGGCAGGTGATTGCCTATGTCGGGACCACCGGGCGGTCGACGGGGCCTCACTTGCACTATGAGGTCATGGCGTCGAAGAAGCAGATCAATCCTATGGGCGTGAAGTTGCCGACGGGGCGGAATTTGACGGGGCGCGACTTGGCGTCGTTCAAGGCTGAGATCGAGCGTGTTCAGCAGGCTTTGGTTGCTGAGCCGACTGAGCCTTCCGTTGTCGCCGTCGGCGGGCCTTTGCAGCCTGTCGAAGCGACGGCTGCGCCGTAGTCCAATTTCCTTTGCAGCGTGACGTCTCGCGCGGATAGCGTCTTCGCGTGCGAGGGAGTGTTTGATGTTTGCTCTGATGTTTGCGGTTGGCGCTTGGGCGTTTGCGACCGAGCATGACCCTATGGGGCAACCCGTGTATGTCGCCTCCGTTGCGCCGGATGCTGAGCGGCCCGCTGTGGGGCTTCGGTATATGTGTGGCGGCGTCACTGGTGTCGTGCTGCAGTTCAATCTGGGTGAGGTTGAATATGAGGGGTCGCAGTTTTCGACGGATGAGCCCGATTCTGAAGCGGTGAAGTTTGTCTTTCTTGAGGGGACTTATGACTCCACCGCCAAGCGGGCGCCGATCGTTGATGGGCTTGCGACGTATGAGATTAAGGGGTCGGAGGCGGCTTTCGTTGTTGGGTTGATGAAGGATAGCGAGAGTGTCACCGTTTCTCGGGGGGAGGCTTCGTTTGCGTTTTCGCTCGAAGGGGCGAGAGCGGCGATTGATGAGGTCACTCTCGCTTGTCCGTTCAAGTATCCGGAGGCGTGAGGGGCGCGTAGAGCCCCCTCCACCACTGACGTGGTCCCCCTCCCCCGCTGAAGCGGGGGAGGATGCATGCGTTAGTGGACCGTCGTTCCTCTTGGTTTGTCGTTGATGAAGAGGGCGTGGGTGTCGCTGGTCACCTTCACTTTGTCGCCGTCCTTGATTTTGCCTTCTAGGATTTGTTCGGCGAGGGGGTCTTGGAGGTAGCGTTGGATCGCGCGCTTTAGCGGGCGCGCGCCGTAGACCGGGTCGTAGCCGGTGTTGGCGAGCCAGTGTTTGGCTGGTTCGTCGAGTTCGATTGTGATTTTGCGGTCCGCCAGCAGTTTCATCAGGCGGGCGATTTGGATGTCGACGATTTTGTCCATCTGGTCGCGGCCGAGGCGGCGGAAGAGGATGATTTCGTCGAGGCGGTTCAGGAATTCCGGGCGGAATTTGCTCCGCACGATGTCCATCACCTGATCGCGCACGGCGCTTGTGTCGTCACCTTCGCCTTGGGCCGCGAGGATGTCGCCGCCGAGGTTTGAGGTCAGGATGATGACGGTGTTCTTGAAGTCGACCGTTCTGCCCTGCCCGTCCGTCAGGCGGCCGTCGTCGAGCACCTGAAGCAGGACGTTGAAGACGTCGCTGTGCGCCTTTTCGATTTCGTCGAAGAGGATGACTTGGTACGGGCGGCGGCGGACGGCTTCCGTCAACGCGCCGCCTTCTTCGTAGCCGACGTAGCCCGGCGGGGCGCCGATGAGGCGCGCGACCGAGTGCTTCTCCATGTATTCCGACATGTCGATGCGGATGAGGGCAGTGTCGTCGTTGAAGAGGAACGAGGCGAGCGCTTTCGTCAGTTCGGTTTTGCCGACGCCTGTCGGACCCAGAAATAAGAACGAGCCGATGGGGCGGTTCGGGTCCTGCAGGCCGGCGCGGGCGCGGCGCACGGCGGTCGAGACCGCGTGCACGGCTTCGTCTTGGCCGACGACGCGCGCGCTCAGCGCCTTTTCCATGCCGAGCAGCTTTTCGCGCTCGCCGGCAAGCATCTTGTCGACGGGGATGCCGGTCCAGCGCGAGACGACTTGCGCGATGTGTTCCTCGGTCACGGCTTCGGTGACGAGCGAGGTCGTTTGCTGGTCTTCGATTTTTTTCAGGTCTTTCTCGAGGCCCGGAATGACGCCGTAGGCGATTTCGCCCGCTTTCGCGAGGTCGCCTTTGCGCTGCGCCAATTCTAGATCATGGCGCGCCTTGTCGAGCTTTTCCTTGATCGCCTGGGCGGTGCCGAGCTTTGCCTTTTCCTGTTTCCAGCGTTGCGTCATCGCGCCGGATTTTTCTTCGAGGTCGCCGAGCTCTTTCTCGAGTTTTTGCAGGCGATCTTTCGACGCCTTGTCGGTTTCCTTCTTCAGCGCCTCGCGTTCGATCTTCAGCTGCATGATGCGGCGGTCGAATTCGTCGAGTTCTTCGGGCTTGGAATCCACCTGCATGCGCAGGCGGCTTGCCGATTCATCGATGAGGTCGATCGCCTTGTCGGGCAGGAAGCGGTCGGTGATGTAGCGGTTCGACAGCTGCGCCGCGGCGACGATCGCCGAATCCGTGATGCGCACGCCGTGGTGGAGTTCGTATTTCTCCTTCAGGCCGCGCAGGATCGAGATCGTGTCTTCGACCGTCGGCTCGCTGACGAACACGGCCTGGAAACGGCGGGCGAGCGCCGCGTCCTTTTCCACGTGCTTGCGATATTCGTCGAGCGTGGTCGCGCCGACGCAGTGGAGTTCGCCGCGGGCGAGCGCGGGCTTCAGCAAGTTCGAAGCGTCCATCGCGCCTTCGGCTTTGCCGGCGCCGACGAGGGTGTGCATCTCGTCGATGAAGAGGATGATGCCGCCTTCGGCCGCCGTGACTTCGGTCAAGACCGCCTTCAGGCGTTCTTCGAACTCGCCGCGGTATTTCGCGCCGGCAATCAGCGCGCCCATGTCGAGCGCCATCAGCTTTTTGTCTTTGAGCGATTCAGGCACGTCGCCGTTGACGATGCGCAGCGCCAGGCCTTCGACGATCGCCGTCTTGCCGACGCCGGGTTCGCCGATGAGCACGGGGTTGTTCTTCGTGCGGCGCGAGAGCACCTGCATCGTGCGGCGGATTTCTTCGTCGCGGCCGATGACGGGGTCGAGCTTGCCGTTGCGTGCGGCTTCGGTCAGATCGCGCGCGTATTTTTTCAGCGCGTCGTATTGGGATTCGGCCGAGGCGCTGTCGGCGGTGCGGCCTTTGCGCAGGTCGTTGATGGCTTCGTTCAGTTTCTGCGGCGTGGCGCCCGCGTCCTTCAGGATCTTCGCCGACTCCGGCGCGGTGCCGAGGCTGAGCGCGGTCAGGATGCGTTCGACGGTGACGAAGCTGTCGCCCGCCTTCTTCGCGATCTGTTCGGCTTCGTCGAGGACGCGCGCGGTTTCGGGGGCCATGTGGAGTTGGCCGGCGCCGGCGCCTTCGACGCTGGGCAATTTTTTCAGCGCGGCTTCGGTTGCTTGCAAGGCGCGGACGGGATCGCCGCCGGCGCGTTTGATGAGACCGGCGGCCAGGCCTTCCTCATCGTCGAGCAGAACTTTCAGAAGATGTTCGGGGGTCAGGCGTTGGTGGCCGGAGCGTTGCGCCAAGCCTTGTGCGTTTTGCAGAAACGCGCGCGCGCGTTCGGTGAATTTTTCTAAGTCCATGTCAGCCTCTTGCGAGCCCAAAGCTCACCGCCCGCTGCGCGGCACGGTATCGGCTTTGTCTCTGGTTGGGACCGGTGGGGGCCGGAATTCCACACAGATTTGGTGCGAGATTTTCGCTGTGCAAGGTCTTGAATGGGATCGCGCCGTTGTTTCGATTGGGAAATTTCGAAACGCATTCAATCTTTGCCATCACACCGTCACATCCGCAGAATTCCGCCGTTTCTGCCATCACATTGCCGTCACGCTGCCATCACATCGCGGGGTCTGCCGTCACAACGCCGAAGGCCTTTGATTGGGTGCTTCGGCGTGTTGGCAGTATAGAACAAATTGCGAACTTTTGCCACGCGCCAGATGGCCGCTGTCAAAGTTGGACCGCAATCAAGGCGTGAGAATTGGCGCGCGCCGTGTTCGTGGCTTGCATGAGGGGAGAGGTGATGAAAGCGCTGGGATGGCTGATCGTTGGCTTCGCCATCGGCGTCGCGTCGAGCGCCGCTGTCGCGTTCGTTGTGTGGCTGCGGTGGTCTGAAGATCGTCGCGCGGATGCCGCCAGGGATGTGCCGACCCCGCCCGCTGCAACCGAGGAGTTCGCGTTGATTGCCGGCGATCCCATGGCGGCGCTGGATCAGAGTCAGCGCATTTCGTTGATGCGTTGGCTCGCGGCGAACCCGCTCTACGAGTTGATCATCCGCGACTATTGCCAATGTGCGGACAGGCACTATCACCATCCCTATGTGGTCGCGACGGATCTCAACGGCGACGGGAATAGCGATATCGCGGCTTTGATCGGAATGACGGGCCAAGAGGGTCCAGCCGCATTCGTCATCTTCAACGGCCCCCTCGACGGTGAGGCGCCAACGCCTTCGTTCTGGACGACCGGCTGGGCACGCAATGACGCGCTGTTCAGTGATCCGCGGCTGTTTATCGGACCGCCCGACTCCGACAACGGCTACATCATTGAGCCGAAGGGACAAACGTACGCTTTGGAATATCAGGGCAACGGGGGTTGAGCTGCGGCCGAGCGCGCTTGGGCCTCGAAATCTACTCTGACCTAGTTCTAGATTCATAACATCAAGGCCAAAGGCAAAACGTACGAGTTGCGGTACGCTGGGATCCAGGTTGACCGCGACTTTGCGCAGAGGATGTGATGAAAGCACTCAGCTGGACTGCCGCGATGCTTGCCACCGGCGCGACCGTTCTTGCCGCCGCGGCGTCGATCGTCGATCCCTACGCCCCGCGCGTCACCGCCTATGCACCGCTGGCGAAGGATGGGCTGGAACAGTTGTCGCCGCAGATGCAGGAGGCGCTCACGCGCTGGTTAGAGGCGCATCCGCCGTTGCGCACGATCAAGGTTCTTCATTGCGATCTGATGCGGCAGTCGATCACGTGCGAGCAGATGTTGCACGACGGGTCGCCGTATGTGGCGGTCGGCGACTTCAACTGGGACGGGCATGACGATTTTGCGGTGCTGCTTGAGCGCACATTGAACGCCGGGCCCGACACGCTGGTCGTCTTCAACGGACCGCTCTCGACGGCCACGCAGGCGGCGCTCGTGACACGTGAAGGAATCGACGCGACGAAGATGATCTCGATTTACGGCGGCCAAGGATTCAGCATCGACGGCGACGCCGCGCTCGGCTTCGACGTTCGTCCGACGGATGGCGGGTATGAGATGAGGTCGCAGGAAACCGGCGAGGAGTAATACCGGCTGGCGCTGGGCGTGTGACGCGGGATGTTGAGCGGTATGGTATTTGATCCAAATCCCAAGGCATTATCGGATCAGAAGGCTGGCACGGCGGCGCCCAACCAGAGTCAGGTGTGTGTCCCCGTAGCGAGACGAGACGGGGATTGCGTATGCTGTCCCTGTAATTTTTAATTTTCGTTTTCAGCCTTACAAGGCGCGAACCGGGCAATAGAACTGGGCTTGCTCAGTTCGCTTGAGCTCAGTCCGGCTGTCGATGGCGCCGAGGTTCTCCACGACGAACGCAGCTTTGTCGAAAACGGTGACCTTTACCAACATCGGTGTACCGTCGGCGCGTCGAAGCAGCGCTAAGTGCACGGAAGCACCGCCCTCCGTGTAAGCGTCGTGACCGATTACCGTCCAACCCTTCTTTGTAACGAGATCCAGCACCGCATACTTCCATATTTCGCCCGCAGTCGCGTCTGGCGCGACTTCGAAGGCGTACATTTGGCACTGAACAAGACCCTCCGCGAGCCCAAAAGTGGCCGAGACCAAATACAGACTTTCTTCCATCCGAAACTGCTGCCAACTGGGCGGCGCGCTGAACTCGTACGCACCAAACATGATGAATGTGTTCGTATCATTCCCTGACCGGACAAAACGCGAATTGCACGGCGTGTTCGGCGCGCAAATCCCGGGAGCCGTTGTGCGCGTTGGCGTATTATCCTGGGGCGCAGAGGCCGTTGGGCCGTCTGGAAGCTTGTCGAAGGCCTCGTAAAAATAGACGCATGCGCCGTGGTTGCCTTGATTTGACCAGTGGACGACAATGTTTTGAGTGTTGACCAGGGCCTTGAACGTGCAGGTCAGATTGTCGGTGGTCCTGACCGTGCCTTTAATTTTCGGGATGCCGTAAGGACCGCGCTCATATATGCCCTGATCATAGGTATTCGTTTCGCGGTGCACCCACGTGTAGACCGTGCGGTCGCCCAATAGCGCCGACGAGTCCGGATACCCAATCGCGCGCACCAGAACATCAAGGTGCTTTCCCTTAATTTTCCTGTCGACATTTGCCGAGGTTTCCGAGTCGGCGACGGCCAAATTCGTGCCGAAGATGCCAGCGCAAACCCAGATGCAGGAGACGAGCATCGCAAACCGCGCACGCATCTCTCTCTCCATGGGTTCCCAATCACACAATATCCAGCGACGCGCCTTTGAGCAAGTCTGCGCAGTGCCGGTGTCAGTAGCACACGAGTTGTCCGGGTTAGGTAGCACACGAGTTGCCCGGTTTTTAGGCCCGCGAAGGAGCGGGATCGATGAGTGAAAATAAGGGGACAGCACACCTGTTACCTACGCGTTACCTACGCGCCAGGTCTGTGTCCGAAACGGTGGCGCTTGGCAAATTTACTCTGACCCCAATTCGCCTAATTCCAGCTCTTACTTCGCCAAGCCGGGCACCAGCACTCGATTGAGCGAGTCTGCTATCCCAACTGCCACAAGCATTTCGAAAACCACCAGCACTGCCAGCATCGAATACCCTGTCGCGCCTTCGCCGAAGGGTGGAAAGATGCAATTGGCTATGCGGATTTCTACCGGGGCGAGCGGCGGTTGTTGCGCGTTGGTGTTGAACGCCAGAAGCTCAGTCGCCAATCCATCGAACGCGTGTGCACCGGCAACGAAATAAGCCAGCGAGCCAAGGAGCCCGAGCGCGAGAAGAAGATGCAACGTCGCGCGCAGATAGTCGGCCTGCCATAGATCCCGGATCGAGCGCGATAGCGCGTAGACAAGGACCATCGCGAACGCGACACCCGCGACAATTGAGGGCACTATCGTCGCCTGCTCGTCCATCCAATAAAACCGGGACGGTGGATCCTCCTGTTGCAGCAGGACGATGAAAAAATGCGCCGCCACGAATCCGACGGCTAAGCCCAGCGACGAAGTAAGCAACTCTCTCCATCGCGTCGCTGATGCTGCAAGCGGCAGTGCGCATATCGTTGCCGCCGAGAGGTCTGGCATTCCGAGAAACAGCGGTGGATCGTAAAAGCACATAGATGCGCCGCCCTTCGTTACCGCTGCCGCGCGATGTAGATGCTCACTCCGACAGCGGGCAGTTTTGGATCCAGTCGGTTTTGTCTGGTGACGAGTGCAGCCGTTCTTCTCATGACGAATCCCTTGCAACGATTGCGGTTTGACTAAACACCTTTGAGAGATGGCTATCGAGATGGGGACGGGCGCAATTGTTGCGAGATTTGACCGTCAGAGAGGTGCATTTCGCTCGTGTTGCGCAAAAGACGGCGGACCCGTGATGCTAAGCCTTGGAGTCGGCGGCTGGGTCGCCCCCTCCACCGCTGACGCGGTCCCCCCTCCCCCGCAGGCGCTGGAAGCCGGCGGTCCCAGGGAG
>JAWXBY010000146.1:0-18495 GCA_034440355.1 Alphaproteobacteria bacterium | reverse complement strand
TGGGTGGCCGGGTCAGGCCCGGTCATGACGACTTGGGAGAAGTCTCAAACGTTGAACACCTCAAGCGGCGTCCAGCGGTGCTTGCGCCGCTCGCCGCGCGTGGCCGGCGTTTCGCCGTCGTACGCGACCGCTTCTACCGGCGCGGTGAATAGCATGCGCTCGTGCAACGCGTTGGCGTTGACGACGCCCCACATCTCATCGTCATCGCCGAACACGGACACGACGTAGACGCCGCATCGCGCACAAATCAAAAAGTCGGCGGTCTTCAATCCGAAGCGATAGCGCACCAAAGCATCCGCCTTCGCGTCGATGCGCAGCGCGCCGTCGGGATCGCTCACCGAAACGACGCCGTGCGACCGGCAGAACGAGCACTGGCACGCGCGCCGTTGCAGCAGCTCGGGCGCGACCGTCGTCTCGAAGGTAATGTTGAGGGCGCCGCAATGGCACCCTCCGCTATAGGCCAGCATGGCGCCCATGTCGGGGCTCCTCTTACTCGGCGGCGGGCTTCTTCTCTTTCGCCGCCTGTTCGATCGCGTGCTTCTGGATCGTGTTCATAGCCGCGCCCATGGCCGCGCCGATGTACTTCTCCGAATTGGCGCCGGCGTCGTTGTAGCTATCCGTGCGGTTGACGTTGGCCTTGTTGATGACCGGCGTCACATGCCGCTGCCACAGCTCGTACGATTTCTTCGTGTTGTCGAAGTTCGCCCAATTATGCGCGAGCTGCAGGAACGCGCCGAACTCGCCCTGCTTGGCCTGCAAGCGCTTGATCTGCGCGATCGCATCGTCCGGCGTGCCGACCACGATGACGCCGTCCTTGATGCCTTGCTCCAACGGATCGATGCTGCGATCCGTGTTCGGGTTGATCGGGCTGATCTTCGCGAAATACTCCGCCCATTTGTGGAAGCCATATTTGATGTTGTCGATCGCCTGCTGCTTGGTCTCCGCGATATGCAGCGGCCCGACCAGCCGCAACTTTTCCGGATCCATCTTGCGGCCGTTCTCGGCCGCGACGTCGTTCGCGATCTTCCAATTGATGCCCAGTGCGTCATAGCCGCCCGTTTGCGTCGCCGCCACGCACAGCATGCCGAAGCCATGACGCCCCGCAAGCTTGCCGCCCGACGGCGTCACGCTCGAGGCCACACAAATCTCCGGATGCGGCCACGTGTAAGGACGCAGCTGCGAGATCGCGTTCGACAGCGTGAACCACTCGGTCTTCTTCGTGACGCGCTCGCCGTTGAACAGTTTCAGGATGACCTCGATCGCCTCGACCATGCGGTCCCGCTGCGTGTTGGGATCGATGCCGAGCTGAAACGCGTCCGACGGCAACAACCCGGGCCCGACGCCGAACATCACGCGTCCGCGGGTCTGATGATCGAGCTGTATCATCCGGTTCGCGACCGTCAGCGGGTTGTGATACGGCAGCGACACGACACCCGTGCCCAGTTTGATGCGCTTCGTGCGTTCCGCGGCCGCCGCAATGAAAAGCTCGGGCGAAGCAATGATCTCGAACCCGGCCGAATGGTGCTCGCCCACCCACGCCTCGTCGTAGCCCAGACGGTCCAGATGCTCGATCAGTTCCAGATCGCGATGGATGCAAAGCGTAGGGTCTTCATCGATCGGATGAAAGGGCGCCAGGAAGATGCCGTTACGGAGTTTGATGGTCATGCGCGTTTCCTCGAATTCCTATTGTAATGACGATGGTGGAAGCCTCGCATATTGTCGGGCTATTGTCATTGCCATCAGCCATTGAACACACATCGAGGAACACCACATGCGCGCCGCCGTCTTTAAGGGTACGGGCTCACCGCTCGCCATTGAAACCGTAGCGAATCCGCAATGCGGACCGACCGATCTGATCCTCAAGGTGAAGAACTGCGGCATCTGCGGCTCCGACCTGCACATGACCGAGGCGACGTCGATCCAACCCCTGCCGTCGGGCAGCGTGATGGGCCACGAATTCGCCGGCGAGGTGATGGAGGTTGGCTCCGCGATCAAAGGCCAATGGAAAGTCGGCGACCGCGTCGCGGGCTTCCCCTACATCTACTGCGGTGAGTGCGCGGGCTGCCGCAACGCCGGCACCGGCTTCGGCGTCTGCGAAAAAGGCATCAGCATCGGCCTTGGCCAAAGCCACGGCGCCTACGCCGAGTTCGTGCGCATCGGCGCAACCGGCGCGCACAAACTCCCAAGCGTCGTGAACTTCCACGAAGGCGCGATGATCGAGCCGCTCTCGGTCGGTCTCCACGCCGTGGACAAAGCCGACATGCAGCGCGGCGCAACGGTCCTCGTCATCGGCGCCGGCCCCGTCGGCCTCTCGGTCATGCTCTGGGCAAAGTTCTTGGGCGCACGCCACGTCATCGTCAGCGACAAAGCCGAACAGCGCGCCAAAATGGCCGCCCGCTTCGGCGCCACCGACGCAATCGATCCGGCAAAAGCGCTGGTGCCGCAAGTCGAAGCGATCGCCGGCAAAGGCCCCGACATCATCTTCGAATGCGTCGGCGCCCCCGGCCTCATCAACGAAACGATGATGATGGCGCCGCGCAACTGCAAGATCGTGGTCGCAGGCGTTTGCCAGCAAATGGACATGATCATGCCCCTGATGGGCATCGTGAAAGAACTGACGCTCCAGTTCGTCCTAGGCTACCGCCCCGCCGACTTCGACTACGTCATCGACATGATCGCCAAAGACCGCGTCGACGTCGAACACATGATCACGGACGTGGTAAATCTGGACGGGCTGCCGGCCGCCTTCGAAGCCCTGCGCAAACCGGTGCATCAGTGTAAGGTGATGCTGGAGAACTAACGCTCCACGTCTTCATCCGACACATACAGCGGTCGATTGCGAAGTTTCGTGATGGTGGAGGGCAAGGCGCGCAAGCGCTCCGCCAACGCTGCGCCGTCGACGGCAAAGCCGTAGAGTATGGCGCCGCCAACACCTGCGAAAGCTGCTCCGATGAGCGGGTTGTAGTCGACAGATGGCGACGCGAGCCAGGCAAGACTGGGGTCCTGCAGGGCGGCGCTGCCAAACGCCCGCCCGTAGATCAACAGCACATAAACGAGTGCGGCACACAGCCCCGTTAAGACAAGTGCGCCAATGCTGGTCTCGCGCTGCCTGCGACGAACGGCGCATATGGCAATCCAACCGAAAAGGAAAACCGGGCCCGCCGCCGACACAAGTGACCAAAGGAGGTATTGCACGCCCTGCAGGATCGCTAACGGAAGGGAGTATGGCACCTCACTGACCACTTTGACCATGAACCAGATCCAACTCAACGTGCTCACCGTTGCAAGCACAACGACCACCGCGCCGAGCGCAATACACCGTCGAGCCTCCAACATGTCGGTGCCGACACCCGACCAGGCGGAATAGAGGCGAGCGGCCAGGGCTACGACGGAAACGTTTGCGGTGTAGCGAATAATCTCCGTGACGACATAGTACGATGCGTAGTCGGCCCTCGGCGCATCGGGCTGCATCATCGACAACCCAAGAACCGTGGCATCGATGAGGACAAGCGGCGCGACGATCGCAAGGGATGTCGTCGTCAAGGCGATCGGCTGTGCGCGGCCATGCCGCAAGCACAGCGCGCTACTCAACGACACGACCACAAGGCCGACGGAGGTGAACAGCAATTGGATAAACTCAAATGCCGTCTCGAAGATGACTTGGGCGGTCGTTGCCCATGATGCGTACCAGCCCGCAATGTCGACCAAGGACCACAAAAAAAGCGGACACGCGGCAACGCCCGCCATAACGAGCGCGCGCAAATCGACACCCAACTGGCTGGAAGAGGGCGTGTCTTTGTGCATGAGATCAACTCTTGGCACCCGCGAGAACAGACCAGACGATCCGATGGCAATAAGGTTAGCATTAGGGCGAAGGGATGCCCAAGGGCGCAGCGCCGGTGTAGGCTAGGGTTGGAGACTGACCGTATCGGGGACACGACTGTGACTGAAAACACCATTCCATTCATCTGGGCGGACATCCCCGGCCATGTCTCCTACATCCTCATCGCCGTCTCGTATTATTTGACGAACATGTACTGGCTGCGCGTAACCGCGGTCGTCGGTCTGTCGCTCGAGATTGTGTATTTTCAGCTCTCGGGCGGCGCGATGCACACGGGCATCGCGTGGGACGTCATCTTCATCGCGATCAACGCCTATCAGATCTATTGGCTCGTCGCCGACAACCGCAATTTGCGCATGCTGGAAGACGCGCACTTGCTGCGCCAAGGCGTCTTCGCGGGCTTCAGCCACGCGCAACTTGCCCGTCTGGTCAAAGCGGGCAGTTGGCGCACGCTTGAAACAGGCACGACGATCACGAGCGAGGGCGAGCCCGTTTCCGAACTCGTCTTGATCTGCAATGGTCAGGCGGCGGTTGAGGCGCAAGGACATGTCGTTGCGCATTTGCGCGGCGGCGCGTTCGTCGGAGAGATGGCGTTCGTCTCCGGAAAGCCGGCGTCGGCCACCGTCACGGTCGAGCATGTCTCGCGCGCCTTCGTCTTCAACATGGAGAAGCTGCGCAAGATCGTCGCCACCGACGAACTCGTCGCCGTCGCGATGCATCGAGTCATCGGCCGCGACCTCGCCGACAAACTCGCCGCCAAGAACGCGGATGCCGCCGCCGCGAACGTCAGCGCCGCCTAAGCCGGCAGCACCCAAAACCCCGCGCGCGGAAAATGCACGACGACGTCGCCGACGGCGGGGTCGTGCCGCTTGATCGCAATCTCCTGCGCGTTTGAAAAGACGATCTCGCCCACCACAGCATCGCGACCGTAATCGTCAGGCATCACGCTGACCCGGTCACCCGGCTTACGCCCGTTGGGATCATACGGATCGGCGACAGCTTTCGCTTCCGACGTCGCGTCCTTGGCGATCCGCAGCGCTTCCTTCGCATCCATCGGCACAGGTTTGCCGTGCCCCAGTGCAGCCACCCGCTGATACCAAGCCTCAACGCGCGGATATTCCTTCAGCAGCGCCTCCGCCAGGTGGGGCAGGGCGCCCTTCAGGAACCAAAGATTCATATGGCAATGCGCGTCGCTGACCGATGGCTTGCCGTCCATCGACGGCGAAACAAACGGCCGCCCGTCACTTAGTTGCGCATCCAGAAACCCGGCATGTGCACGGAACTGGTCCTTCATCAACGGCGCCGCGGCTTTCATCTGCTGAAGATTGAACGGCCGGTCCGGCGCCATCTTCTCGCGATCTTTGATAAAGGCCTCCGGCACCATCGGCCCCAACTCGCCGAAGATCAGCGGCACCGTCGCCAGAAAGAACGCCTTGTCCGTCCAAAACCCAAGCCCAAAGCTCAACCCCGCATTCGGCATTACCGGCGGATCGGGAAACCGCCGCTCGATCTCGCGCAAGATGATCTGCGTGTCGCAAAAAATATCCGCCCCGATCTGCATCACCGGCGTCTTGCGATACCCGCCCGTCAGCGGCAGCAAGTCCGGCTTCGGCAACATGTTCGGAATCTCAACCGACCGCCACGTCATGCCCTTCATCCCGAACACGACACGCACCTTCTCCGAAAACGGCGATGTGGGGTAGTGATGGAAAATGATCTCGTGCGTCATGGGGTCACCGGAATTCGTGTGAGAAACGGATGGTATCGGCCTGGATACCCTCGAGCACGACGTCGAGCCCGCCGGAGCGGATCATCCACTCAAGCCGGTGATCGCGATACTCGCGCTTGAAGAGCCGCTGCTTCACCGCCTCGCCGACCATCGCCATGCTCTTGATGGACTCCGCTGCCGCCTGCGCCGTCTTCGCGACGGAAGGCCGCGCGTTCGCACCCGCCTGCCACTGACCCAGCTTCGACGTCGGCGAAGGTCCGACGCCAAGCCCCGTCGATCCGTTCACATAAGGAATGACGGCGACATCCGCCCACCCGAACTGATCGCCGCCGAACCACTGCCGGTCGCCCAAATGCCGCTCCAGCCACGCATAGAAGTCGCGAGCTTGACCGGCAGCACGCGCCTCGATCACCCGTGCACGCTCACCCTCCGCGCGCTTGAACCAGCGGATCTCACCCAAGCCCCAATTGATCGGCTCGTAATGCGTATCCATCGCATCTTCGATCATCCGCGCCCGCGCACGCCCCTTCGGATCGCGCGGCATCAACCGCGGCTCCGGGAAACGGTCCTCGATGTATTCGAGGATGATGGTGCTATCGAAGATTGCGAAATCGCCGTCGATCAGCGCCGGCACTTCCGCCCGCGGATTGGCCTTGATGAAATCGTCGTCCGCGTGGCCGGAGCCGATCGCCGTCGGCATCTTCACCTCGAACGGCACACCCTTTTCGTAAAGCGCGATCTTGCACTTTTGCGCATAAGGAGAAAGCGGATGCTCATACAGCACGAGTGACATGGGCTTCGCCTCAATGTTGGACTAGACTGAATTAGCACACATAAAGCGCGACCGCGCGAGGAGTGACCCGCATGACCTTCGGCCTTGACGCTGCGGCTTTCAGCCGGACGAGCGAGAAGGGCGCCGTCCGCGTCCGCCCCTTGGTAGGACAAGACCGCGCCCACTGGAGCGAACTCTGGAAAGGCTACCTCGCCTTCTACGAAACGACGCTCCCGCAAGCGCAATACGACCTGACGTTTCAGCGCTACCTCGACCCGGCCGAGCCGATGTTCGCCTATCTCGCCGAACACAAAGGCACGCCGCGCGGCCTCGTCCACATCATCCTGCATCGCTCAGGCTGGATGGACGGCCCGACCTGCTACCTGCAAGACCTGTTCGTGCAGCCGACAGAACGCGGCACCGGCATGGGCCGCGCCCTCATCGAACACGTCTATGATGTGGTGAAGGCCGCCGGCGGAAAACGCGTCTACTGGCTGACGCACAAAACGAACACGACCGCGCGCAATCTCTACGACCGCTTAGCCGACGAACCCGGCTTCATCGAATACGTGAAAGCGCTTTAGCCAGCTCGAAACGCCGCCAGCAACGGCACCCGCGCCGCGCGCCACGCCGGAAACACGCCGCCGACAAAGCCGATGACAAGGGCCAAGATCACGCCTTGCAAGATCAGCGCACCGGAGAATTTGAACGCGAACACGACCTGCGTGAAACTGCCGCCCATCGTCGCCGCGCTGATCCCGTTGAAGAGCAAGTAGCAGAACAGCGTCCCCAGAACGCCCCCAATAGCCGAAAGCAGCAGCGACTCCGTCATCGTACCGACAAACGCGGGAAGCCCGCCGAAGCCGATCGCGCGCATGGTCGCGATCTCGCGCAAGCGTGCATCGACCGACGCGTACATCGTATTAAGCGCCCCCGCGAGCGCACCGAACGACATGGCGATCGCCAGCGGCCACCCCATGAACATGATCATATCGTTCATGCCCTGGCTCTGTCCGGTGTAAAACTCCGTCTCCGACTGCACGTCGAGTTTGAGTCGCGGATCGCTGTCCGAATAGTCTCGGAGTTTCTGTAGGCTTGCGGGACTATCCATCCGCACGCGCACGGTCTGCACCGTACTCCCGCGCTGATAGAGATTTTGCAACACCGCGACATCCGCCCAAATCTCGGACTCAAAGACGGTGCCGCCGGTTTCGAATTCGCCGACGACGGTCCAGTTCTGTGATGCAAGGCGAATCTGCCGCCCGAGCTCGAACCCTTCGAATTGCTTCGACACGGCGCGTCCGACGACGAGTTCGTTCATGCCGGTACGAAACATCCGCCCGGCCGAAATGCGCACGCCCTTGCGCACTTGATCGGCAAGCGGCCCAAGCCCGCGAAGCGGCAGGTTCGCTTTCGTCCTGCTCGACTTCTTGATGCCGTCGACGATCACGTAGAGTTCGGGCGAAGTGAGCGCCTTGCCGTCCGCGCCCTTGGCGATCCCGGGCGCTTCTTGAATGAGCTGCGTCTGCCCGCGCTCGAGGACCGAGTTGAGTTCGCCCTCGCTCCCTTTCCGCAGGAAGACCGCGACGTCCGACGCGCCGCTGCCTTTGACCGTCGCCGCAAACCCGTTCGCCATCGCGAGAAACGCGAGCAGAACGCCGGTCACGAATGCGACAGCGATGACCGTCGACAGCGACGTCCACAGGCGCTGCGGGATCGAGCGAAGGTTCATCATCGTGACCACCGCAATCTGATTGAGCGTCCGTCCCATGGCTCTACTTCCGCCCCAATGCCGTGACGACGTCGATGTTCATCGCCCGGATCGCGGGCAAAAGCCCGGTCAAGAGTCCGAGCAGCGCCATCAGAACGAAGGCGATGATCGCCGTATCCAAAGTGAGTGTCATGGTCGCAAGCACGCTCACCGACTGCGCGATGGCCGAGGTGATCAGGAAAGCGGCCAGCACGCCCAAGACGCCGCCGATCAACGCGAGCAGCATGGACTCGCCGAGGACAAGAGCGAAAACACGTTGGGCCGTGAAGCCGATCGTCTTCAAGACCGCGATCTCGTTCGTGCGCTCGCGCACCGTCAGCATCATCGTGTTTCCGACGACGAGGAGAATAGTGATGAAAGCTGCACCGACGACGTAGAGCACAATCGACCCGATGTCGCCCATCATCTCGATAAAGGCCTTGTTGAACGCCTGCTCCGTCTTCGTCTCCGTCTCGAACGGCGAGTTCGCGAATAGCGCGTCGATGTCACGCATGATGCGCTCGTTCTCTTTCGTGTCCGCGGTCTTGAGGATCATCCACCCGACCGTGTCGCCGCCGACGTCACGCGTCTCCTTGAAATATTCGTACTGAAACATCACAAAATTGGTGTCGACGCGCGTTTCCTTGCCCGTGATGATGCCGGAGATATTGAAGGTCCACGTGTCGGACTTGTTCTTCTGGCGCCAGATGTTGCTCTTGATCGGGACGCGATCGCCGACCTTCCAGCCGTAGGCGTCGGCGACGGCCTTGCCGACCAAAAGACCGGTGCGATCGCGCAAGAAGGCCTCGCGCTGAGCAGGCGGCAAGATGTATTCCGGATAAATGTCGAGATAGGGCGCGGGATCGATCGCAAAGGCGACAAGGAAATTCCTGGGCTCCTGATAGTACCCGCCGAACCAGCTCGCGTGTGCGACGCGCTGAACGCCCGGCACCGCCGCCGTGCGCGCCACATACGCGATCGGCATCGGCAGGGTGAAGTTGATCTTGTTGGTGACGATAAGCCGATCCGCGCCGGCCAAGTCGACCCCCGCATTCATCGAGCTCTGGAAGCTCGCAAGGATGCCGAAGATCAGGAACGCGATGAAAATCGAAACCACGGTCAGCGTCGTGCGCAATTTCTTGCGAAACAAATTCTTCCGGATCAGCTGAAGGAACGTCATGCGTTGAGGTCCTTCTCGACGAAGTGCCCCTTGTCCAGATGCAGCGTGCGCTTGGCATAACGCGCCGCTTCCGGATCGTGCGTCACCATCACGATCGTTTTGCCGAGATCCCGGTTCAATGTCTGAAGCATGCTCAAGATCTCTTCCGCCGTCTCGCGGTCGAGATCGCCCGTCGGCTCGTCGCAGAGCATCAGCTTGGGATCCGACACGATCGCCCGCGCGATCGCGACGCGTTGCTGTTGCCCGCCCGAGAGTTCGGAGGGCTTGTGCCGCGCCCGGTCGGCGAGATTGACGATGGAGAGCGCCGTATTGACCCGCTCGCGCCGCGCCTTCGGTCCAAGCTTCGTGAGCAACAACGGCAGTTCCACGTTCTGCGCCGCCGTCAGCATCGGCATCAGATTGTAGAACTGAAACACGAACCCGACATTCGCCGCACGAAACGCCGCAAGCTTGCTCTCGCTGAGATCGTCCATCCGCTTGCCGTCGAACGCGATCTCCCCTTCGCTGGGCTTGTCGATGCCGCCGAGCAGATTGAGCAGCGTCGTCTTGCCCGACCCCGACGGCCCCATGACCGCGACGAAATCCTGCTTCGGGATCGCCATGTCCAGGTGATCGAAGATACGCACCTGCTGCTTGCCGCGCGTATAGCGCTTGGCGATGTTCTTCAGAACGATCAACGCGTCGCTCATTCTATTTTCCTTGAGGGGACGGTGGCGTCTCTTGGGACTCGTCGTAGAAGATAACTTTCGCGGCCATCTCGGGTAGGATGCGCGGATCGCCGGTCTGGATCGCGACCCGCACCTTCACGGTCGCCTTGTCGCGATTGGCCGTCGGAATGATCGCCGCGACCTTCGCCGGAATCTCCCACGAGGGATAAGCATCCAGCGTCGCGCTCGCTTTTTGACCGGGCTTCACGCGGCTGATGAAGGACTCATTCACCTCGACCTCGACCTCGAGCGAGTTCATGTCGACGATCGTGCAAACGCCGGTCCGCGTGAACCCGCCGCCCGCCGCCGCCGGCGAAACGATTTCGCCGGGCTGCGCGTCCTTGGTGGTGACGACCCCCGCGAACGGCGCCCGTATCTCATGCTTGTCGAGCAACGCCTTCGCCCGCGCATAAGTCTGTTCCGCGGATCGCAAGCCGCCCTGCGCCTGCGTCAGCCGCGCAACGGAAGCCTCAGCCACCGCCTGCGCCCGCGTATTCTCCGCGACGCTCGCATACTCGCGCGCCTTCACGCCGCGAATGCGCAACAGCGCCCGCTGCGCCTCATCGTTGTCGGCGTTCGCCACGGCCAACGTTCCGCGCGCCGACTTCAAATTTCCCTCGGCAATCCCAAGTTCGGTCTGCGCCAGCGTCGTATCCATGCGCGCCAAGACCTGACCGGCCTCGACCGCCATGCCTTCTTCGACCAACACCTCTTGCATGCGCCCGGTGATCTCGGCCGACACGGTCGCCAGCCTGCGCGCCGTCACATAACCGGAAGCCGACAGCACGCCGCCCGCCGAAGGGGCGGCCGGGGCAGGGGAAGCACCCGGCGCGGGCGCTGTACCCGCAGCAGCAGCCGGCGTCTCCGCCACGGCGACGGTCTCTTCCGCCGCCTGCGAAGGCCAAAACACATAGATCGCGGCAAAGACCACCAGCACGCACGCCGCGCCAAAGCCGATGATCATCCAGCGTCCGCCGCCGTCCTCATCGTCCTCGTCGTCGCGATTGATGCGCAAGCGATCCAAAAGCTCGCGTTGCCCGTCAGCCATCAGTCCCTCGTCCCGCCCGCAATGCGCGCATATTTCGTAGGCCGCGCCCGCGATTGCAAGAACGAAATTGGAACTAACGCCGCCGCTGCTGCCAAATCTCCCCCATCCGCGCGAACAATTCCGCCGGATTGGCGGGCGTCGCGTCGCCGGAAAACTCGCGATAGAGCGTCGCAACATTGACAGCGATCCGCTCCGCATCGCCCCACGAGTCGTAATCGCCCAGCGCAATGTCATGCGCCGCATCCCGCGCGCTCATCCCGGCGTCATACCGTTTGCGCGCCTCGTCGCGGATATAGATGAGATAATCCTGCACGGCTTTGACCCCCCGCTTATCCGTCACCGGCCCATGCCCCGGCACAACGGTCTCGCAGTCCAGCGCCAAGATCGCATCGCAAGCCGCAATCCAATTCCCGACCGGCCCCGCCCACATAATCGGCGTCCCCTCGACGAACAAAATGTCGCCGGTGAACACGGTGCGGTCCGCCGGCACATGCACAAGCACGTCACCGCCCGTATGCGCAGGCCCAACCTCGATCAACTCGACGGCTTTGTTCCCGACCTTCCGCGACAGGTGTCCGCTGAACGTCGTCGTCGGCAACGTCGGCGTAATCCCGTTGAACTCAAACGCGCCGAAGCAATGCATCAAATACTCGCCGGTCAGCCCCATCGAAGGCGCGGCCTTCACGAAACCGGCAATCAACGCCGGCTGCTCCCGCTTCATCTCCTCGGCCGCATGCGCCGACGCAATAATCTCCGCGCCCTCGACCAACTCATTGCCATAACAATGATCGCCGTTGTGATGCGTATTGACCAAAGTCCCGATCGTCTTGGCCGCCCGCGGCGCCGCATCCCGCATCGCGGCCAGCATCTCGCGCGTCAGCTTCAAATCAAACAACGTATCGACCAACAGCGACTGATCCCCATCGGTAATCAACCCCGCATTCGACCAACCCCAAGACCCATCGGGTTGTATCCAAGCGTAAGTCCCACGCCCCAAATCCGCGAGCCCGCGCTTGTAGCCGAATCCGTTCTTCGCCAATGACATCTGAACCTCATAAAACAAGTACGGCGTTTCTCATCCTCCCCCGCTTTAGCGGGGGAGGGGGACCGCGTCAGCGGTGGAGGGGGGCGACGCACCAACTGCGAGTCAGAAGTCCCCTCCACCATTGCTTCGCAATGGTCCCCCTCGCCCCGCTAAAGCGGGGGAGGAAAATCAAGCCGGCAATCCGCCGTCCAGGAACCGCTCCGCGACCGCCGCATAAAGCGCAATCCCGTTCGCCATCGCGTTCTCGTCCAGCATCATCCTGTTCGAATGACACGGCGCTGCGTGATGATGATCGCAACCCTCCGGCGCAACGCCGAGAAATACCATGCACCCCGGAATCCGCTGCAGCACATAACCCCAATCCTCGGCGCCCATCACCGGCGCCGGCATCGGCGCAAACCCATGCTCGCCGAACAAGCCGCGGACAGTCTCGGCCGCCAGCGCGACCATACGACCGTCATTCACGGTGACGTCGTAGCCCGCGGTCAGCGTCACCTCCGCCCGCGCCTCATGCGCCTCGGCAACTTTCTCCGCGACGCGCTTCAACCCTTCCTTCGCCCGCTTGCGCGAAGCCTCCGACACCGAACGCAGCGTGCCGATCAGCGTCACCGCTTCCGGAATGACGTTGTTCGTCGTGCCGCCGTTGATCTGAGCAATCGTCAGCACCACGGGATCGAAAGCACTGATCTTGCGCGTCACGAAACTCTGCAGCGCCAGAACAATCTCGCACGCCACCGGCATCGGATCGACGCAGAACTGCGGCGTCGACGCATGCCCACCCTTGCCGACCACACGAATGCTGATCGTATCGGTCGACGCCATGAACGCGCCGGCCTTCGCCGTGAAAATCCCCGTCGGCACATTCGGCGTGATGTGCATGGCGAACGCACCGTCGGGCTTGGGATGCTTGTCGATCAACCCATCCTCGATCATGCGCAGCGCGCCGAAATGCCCTTCCTCGCCCGGCTGAAACATGAACTTCACCGTCCCCGCCAACTTCGCGCGGTTCTTGTGAAGCAGCTTCACTGCTCCGGCCAGCATCGCCGTATGCGAGTCATGCCCGCACGCATGCATCCGCCCCGGCTCCTTCGACTTGAAGGGCAGGTCGGTATCCTCCGGCATCGGCAAAGCATCCATATCGCCGCGCAGCAGAACGGTCCGCCCCTGCGTCGGCCCCTGCAACGTCACGATCAACCCCGACGTCGAAGGCCCCGTCTCGATCTTCACATCAAGCCCATCCAAAGCTTCGCGCACCGCCGCGACCGTTTTCGGCAGATGCAACCCCAACTCCGGATGCTCATGAATCTTCCGCCTGAGCGTCACCGTCTCCGGCAACAACCCCTTCGCCCCGTCCAACCAAACCTTGCCGTTCTCGCTCACTGCATCCTCGCTATCTCAAACCCGTCATGCCGCCGTCGACGGCCAGTGTCTGCCCCGTGATGTAAGCCGCCTCATCCGACATCAGAAAGAGCGCAGCATAAGCCGTCTCCCATCCCGTGCCTTGCCGGCCCAGCGGCACCGGCGTCTTCGCACGTCCTGGCCGCCCGCGTGTCGCCTCGCGGCCGATGGAGGTATCCATCAAGCCCGGCGCCACGATGTTCACGCGAATGCCACGCCGCTCGCCCTCGATCCCCGCGTGCCGCATCAACCCGCCGAGCGCCGCCTTCGACGCATCGTAAGACGGCATGCGGCTACCCGCCTTCATCGAGGCAATCGACGAAATCAAAACGATCGAAGACCCATCGGCCAGAACCGGCATCGCCGCCTGCAACGTCAACATCGCCCCGCGTAGATTGACCGAGAACACGCGATCCCAAATCTCCGGCGTCGACCCCTCAAGCCACATCCCCGCGCCGATGCCGACGTTGAACACGGCGCCGTCGAGTCCGCCGAGCTTCGCGACGGCTTCGCTCACCATCGTCGTGATGTCGCTGGGCACCGCAACGTTCGCCTCGATCGCGACCGCCGACCCGTCGCGCGCCATCGACGCCGTCGCTTCGGCGCTTTGGATATTGCGATCCGCGACCGCGACACGCGCACCCTCGCGCGCAAACAGGATGCACATCGCGCGGCCATTGCCGATCGGCGCGTCGTCAAGGCCGCGATCGTCCTGACCGCCGCCGACAACGAGAATGCGCCGCCCCTCAAGCCGGCCGCGCCCCGGCGCGTGACCTTGCGACTCGGCCTTCAGCGGCCGTTCGACCGCCTCGCTCATGACGTCTGCTTCTGCGAGTCCGGAAACGCCACGCCCTTGGTCCCTGACGGTTCGATATCGACGTCGAACGTTTCCAGGAACCGGCTCACCATCATGTAATAGCCGATGGTCACGGTCAGCTCCTGCATCTCCTGCAACGACAGCTTCTCGGCCAGCGGCTTATATGTCGCGTCGCCCGCACGAACGTTCTTCACCACGTCGTCCGTGTACCGCATGACCATCTTCTGCAGATCGTCGAACGCGCTGTCCTCCGGCCCGGCATGGATGCCCTTGATCAGCGCCTCACTCATGCCGAGGTCGCGGCTGATACGCTCGTGCTGATAGACCTCATACTTAGCCTTCGACAGCACGCCCGCGCGCACGATCGCGATCTCGCGCAGCACTGGGTTGAGCTTCGACTTGAACAGCAGATGGTTCCCCATTCGGGTGAATGCCGCGAGCAACCCTTCGCCTCCCGCCATCATCCGGAAGATATTGAGCGGCGGCATCTTGCCCAAGACCTCCTGGGTCTCGGCGGAAAGCGACTTCGGATCGGGGTAGGGCACGCGGGCCATGGGGCGTATCTCTCTCAAAGGTGGTCGCGCACTCTAGCCATCCGCGAACCCCAGAAAAGCGATTTCGCACCGCACCATTGCCTCTACGGCGCGCCACGCTAGAGTGCAAAAAACAGAATGCTCATGGGAGGAACAGCAGCCGATGTACGATTTCAGCGGCCTCAAGGTCTTGGCCGATATCCCGCGCCAGCAGGCTAAGTTGCGCGGCAACTCGACCGCGATGTTTTTCCAAGGCCGCGAAACGACATACGCCGCCCTCGACACCCATACCAGCCAGGTCGCCAACGGCCTGATCGCGCTGGGCCAGAAACCGGGCGCGCGCATCGGCTACATGGGCATGAACTCGGACATCTTCTTCGAGGTGCTGCTCGGCTCCTTCAAGGCGAACAACGTCCTCGTCGGCATCAACTGGCGCCTCGCCCCGCCGGAAGTCGTCTACGTCCTGAACGACGCCGGCTGCGAGGTCGTCTTCGTCGGCGCCGAATTCGTGCCGATGATCGAAGGCATCAAGCAGGCCTGCCCCAAACTCAAACACATCGTCGCCGTCGACGGCGGACACGCGTCTTGGCCAGCCTACGCCGCCTGGCGCGACGCGCAGAACACGAAGGATCCGCATCTCAAAATCAAAGCCGACGACGACGCGATCCAGCTCTACACGTCGGGCACGACCGGCAACCCCAAGGGCGTGCAGCTCACCAACGGCAACTACATCGCCTTCTTCAAGGCGGCGCAGGACGCCAAATGGGGCGCCTTCGGCGCCGGCGAGCCGAACCTCGTCGCCATGCCCAACTTCCACGTCGCCGGCACGAACATGGGCTTGACGACACTCGCGCAAGGTTCCTTCGGCGTCATCATGAAGACGGTGGTGCCCGACGAAGTGTTGGCGCTGATCGAAAAATTCAAGATCAAGAACATGTTCCTCGTCCCGGCCGTCATCCTGATGCTGACCCAAACGCCGAAGGTCAAAACGACCGACATCTCGTCCGTGAAGGCGATGTTCTACGGCGCCTCACCGATCGCCGAGGAAACGCTCAAGACCGCGCAGTCGATTTTCAAAGGCTGCGGCTTCACGCAGCTCTACGGCCTCACCGAAACCGTCGGCGCGGGCACCGCCTTGCAGCCGGAAGACCACAAGGGCGATCTGCTGCGCTCCTGCGGCAAGCCTTATCCCGGCCTCGACATCAAGGTCTTCGACGCCAACGACAAGGAAGTGAAAACCGGCGAGGTCGGCGAAATCGTCATCAGCGGCCCAACGCTCATGAAGGGCTACTGGAACAAACCCGACGCCACCGCCTCCGCGATCAAAACCCGCCGCTCGTTCTTCGGCGGCGAGAAGCGCTGGTTCTACACCGGCGATGCCGGCTTCTTCGACAAAAAGGGCTACCTCTTCATCCACGACCGCGTGAAGGACATGATCGTCTCCGGCGGCGAGAATATTTACCCCGCCGAAGTCGAAAACGCCGTCATGGCCCACCCCGCCGTCGCCGACTGCGCCGTCATCGGCGTCCCCGACGACAAGTGGGGCGAAGCCGTCAAAGCGATCGTGGTCCTCAAAGCCGGTCAAAAGGCGACCGCCGAAGACATCATCGCCTTCTGCCGCACGCGCATTGCGGCTTACAAGGTGCCGAAGTCCGTCGACTTCGTCGAAGCCTTGCCCCGCAACCCCTCCGGCAAAGTCCTCCGCCGCGAACTGCGCGAGCCGTATTGGAAGGACAAGAAACGGCGCGTGAACTGAGATGAAACTTTACAACGAACACGACCCGGCGCCGAACCCGCGCCGGGTGCGCATCTTCATGAAGGAAAAGGGCATCGACATCCCGTTGGTGCACACACCCATCACAAAGCGCGCGCACAAATCGCCCGAGCATCTCGCGCGCAATCCGTTCGGCCAGCTGCCGGTGCTCGAACTCGACGACGGCACCTGCATCTCCGAGAGCGTCTCGATCTGCCGCTATCTCGAAGACCTGCATCCCGAACCCAACCTGTTCGGCCGCGACGCGAAAGAACGCGCGAACGTCGACATGTGGACCCGCCGCATCGAATTCCGCCTGATGACGCCGGTCGGCCAAGTCTGGGTGCACATGCACCCATTCACGGCAGCCGTCGCAACGGCGACGATGGGCAAACAATTCACCGACTACGGCGAGGCGAACCGCAAAATCGTCGACAGCGCCTGCCATCTCTTCGACAAAGAACTGGGCAACCGCCACTTCTTCGCCGCCGACCGCTACACCATGGCCGACATCGTCGCGCAATCGACCTTCGACTTCGCCCGCTTCATCGGCATCGACATTCCTGAAGACGCCAAACACCTGCGCGCCTGGTACGACCGCGTCAGCGCACGCCCCAGCGCAACGTTCGAAGTGCCCGAAGCATTGCTCGCCGCAGCGCGCACCGCACGCGCCTGACGGGTTAGCCCTTTTCGATCGTCATCTGGATGCAGCCCTCGTCCGTCATCCCGTCGCGATGCGCCGCGGTGATGATCTGGTCGAACGCGCGCGACAACTCGGCGTCATTGTCGACCTTGGAGAGATACGTCCGCGCCAGCTCCAGCGTCTCGTCCATATTCTGCGACGATCCGATGCGCCGGCATACGTAGTCATAAGTCACGTCGCGCCGCCCGATTACCGGCGCCAACAGTTCGGCCGGCGACAGCGTGTCGAGATGAACCATCCCCGTCCGCCGGTCGATGGACTTGAGCCAACGGTCGAAGTCATGCGCCGTGCGCTGATCCGCAACCGTGTCGTCGTACCAAACGTCCAGAATCTCCACGCCGTTGCGCGCTACCCGCATCGCTTCGTTCAGCGCCGCGTTCCAATCCCCGATGTGATGGGGCGTGAACGAAAACACGACGACGTCGAACTCGCCGTCCGCGAACGAAAGCCGCTCGGCCGCTCCATGCACGGCCTCAAACCCCTCGCCGCGCAGCTTCGCCACCGCGTCATCGGAAGGATCAAGCCCCGCCAACCGCCCAACCTCGCCCTGCACGGTCCTTAAGAATGTGCCGTCGCCGCTCCCAACCTCCAGGATCGAACGCGGCCGCCCGCCGAGCACGCGCGCGCGAAACTCATCGCGATAATTGTCGAAGATGTCGGCCATGAAAAAAGCTCCTGCTGCAAAACATACAGCAGGAGCCAAGCTTGAAACGCAAGAACGTCTGTGTCCTACTCCTCCAGCGATCGCACCAGCTCCTCAACGAGCGCGGCCAGCGCCGGATCCTGCAAACATTGGTCCCGGATCTTCGCGTCGCCGTGTAATATCGTGCTATGATCGCGCTTAAAGCTGCGTCCAAGCTCGGGATAAGAACGTTTCGTCACGCGCCTGGCGACGTGCATAGCCAGTTGCCTCGCAAACACCACTTCTTGCCGCCGGCTTTTGGAGTCCATATCGCTGACCCGGACACTGCAGCGGCTCGCCACCTTTTGCTTGACGTCGGCCGCCTTGACGACCTTACGGCTCTTTTTCATGAAATCATCGAGCCACCGCTTCGCTGTGTTGAAGCTGATCTCCAGCTTACCGTGCTCGCTATAGATCTCCAGGCGCTGTAACGCGCCAATCAGAACCCGCACGTCGTTCTTGATGCGCGCCGCGATGAGACGCAACACATTGTCGCCCACGACGAACCGCGGTTCTTCCCGCAGGCGGCGCGCCGCC
>JAWXBY010000145.1:0-18100 GCA_034440355.1 Alphaproteobacteria bacterium | reverse complement strand
TAAGAAAGAGAACGTCAAACAACGTCTAAGCGGTCAATATGACCAGCCCCTACGCCGCCCACATCCCCCTTCCCGGTTCATAAATTGTCAAGTCGCAGCGCCTAAGACGGTCTCCACAATCGGGAGAGGTCTCTTAGACGAAACAACGCCGCCGTTGCCTTTTGACAGACACCCGGCGGCGTCGAGGAGCGGGGGTATACGGATGTGACTGTCTCGTGTCAAAGGGAAAAACGACAGCGCGACAGATTATCCCCACGCCTGCGTTTCCCACCTCGTTTACCTCAAGCTACGTCTAGGTTTGGTGACGCCTGCGGCATTGCGACTAAGATAACGAAGCATGTCGGCAAGACCTAAAATCGTTCTCGCTTTGGGCGGCGGCGTAGCCCGCGGATGGGCCCACATTGGAGTCGTGCGCGAACTCGTCAAAGCAGGTCTCCAGCCCGACGTCGTTTGCGGTACGTCGATCGGCGCCCTGGTGGGCGGGCTTTACCTTGCCGGCAAACTCGACGCGATCGAGCTGTGGGCGCGCAGTCTCACGCAACGCCGCGTCCTCAGTCTCCTCGACTTCACCTTCGGTGGCTCCGGCCTGTTCGCCGGCAATCGCCTCGCTGCATTGCTCGAAGAGCAGATCGACGGCATCTGCATCGAGACGCTCGATCGCCCCTTCGTCGCCGTCGCCACAGAGTTGGAAACCGGCCGCGAGGTTTGGCTGCGCGACGGCTCACTGATCCACGCGTTGCGCGCGTCTTACGCCTTGCCGGGCGTGTTCGCGCCGGTGAAGCAAGACGGACGCTGGCTGGTCGACGGCGCGCTGGTGAACCCGTGCCCGACATCCGTCGCGCGCGCCTTTGGCGGCCAGGTCGTTATCGCGGTGAGCCTGCACACCGATATGATCGGCTCACCCGCCGATCACCCGGCGCCGGCGACGAGGCCTCTCGAACCGGACAACGGCGAGGCATCCACGCTCTCGCGCTGGCTTCGCCCCGATCGCCTGATCTTGCAGCGCATTTTCGCCGATCGCCCGGACGGCCCCGCGCTTAGTTCGGTGATGGTGGGCGCGCTCAACATCCTGCTCGATCGCGTGACGCGCGCGCGCCTCGCAGGCGACCCGGCGGACGTACTCATTGCGCCACGGATCGCGCAAATCGGTCTGGTCGAATTCCACCGCGCGGCCGAAACGATCGAACTCGGCGCCCAGGCGACGCGCGAGGCGCTGCCTTACATCCGTCACGCCCTCGATCGATTGGCCAGCTAACCGGCCTGCGTGATGTACTCGCGCATGGCGTGCCGCTCGAGATCGCTGTCTTCGATGCGCCGCTTCACGACGTCGCCGATGGAGATAATCCCGATCAGCCGGCCGCCCTCGACGACCGGAATATGCCGGAACCGCCCGCGCGTCATCATTTCCATCAGGTCTTCGGAGGTGTCCGTCAGCGTACAGCTCACGACGTCACGCGTCATGATCTCGTCGATCTGCTGCGTGAGCGAGCCTGGTCCCTGCTTGGAAAGCGCGTGAACGATGTCGCGTTCCGACACCACCCCCACGACTTCGCCCGCGGCGCCGACCACCACGGTCGCGCCGATTTGACGATTGGTCAGCAAGTCGCAAACCTGTTGCACCGTCGCATTCGGCCGCACGGTTTCAACCCGCGCGCCTTTGTGTTTCAAAATCGCGGCAACGGTCATGTCAAACTCTCCTCCATCAAGGGCCGTCGGCCGTCACGAAAACGCCGGAAGGACGAGACGAAATGAGCCGACGGCTCTCTCCACTGCGACGCAAAGGATGCGCCCATTTCGCCCCCTCGGCAATGCCCTCGCTTCGCACCGCACAAACATTGAGCAAGGCGCAACATTTTATCCGTATACGGAGCGAAATCGCGCGTCTCGCCAGCCTTAACGGACTGCTGACGCTGCGACGCGCGCCGTGTATGATTCATCACGCGTTAAGGGCTTGAAAGCATGACGGGTTCGCCCGACGACAGACTAACGGCATTGATCGAAAGCCGACGCGACGACGCCGTCGCGCTGACCCAGGAACTCGTGCGCATCCCAACGGTGAACCCGCCCGGCGACGCATATCAGCCCTGCGCGGAGCTGATCGGAACCCGGCTTGCAACCCGCGGATTCAACGTCTCATACGTGCGCGCGGAAGGCGCACCCGGCGACAGCGACCGCCACCCACGCATCAATGTCATCGCGCGCCGCGAAGGAACGCGCCCGGGACCCTGCGTCCACTTCAACAGCCACATCGACGTCGTCGAGCCCGGCCACGGCTGGACCGTTCCGCCCTTCGACGCGGTCGTGAAGGACGGCAAGATCTACGGCCGCGGCACGTGCGATATGAAAGGCGGCCTCGCCGCGTCGATCATCGCCGTCGAAGCCTTGATCGACTCCGGCATCGACCTGCCCGGCACGATCGAAATCTCCGGCACCGTCGACGAAGAGTCCGGCGGCTTCGGCGGCGTCGCCTATCTCGCCGAACGCGGCTGGTTCTCAAAACCGCGCGTCGATCACGTTATCATCCCCGAGCCGCTCAACGTCGACCGCGTCTGCGTCGGCCACCGCGGCGTCTGGTGGGCCGAAATCGAAACGAAGGGCCGCATCGCCCACGGCTCCATGCCCTTCCTCGGCGACAGCGCCATCCGCCACATGGGCGCTGTCATGGAAAGCATCGAACGTGATCTCTATCCGGCGCTGAAGCAAAAACGCACCGCCATGCCCGTCGTCCCCGAAGGCGCGAAAGAATCGACGCTCAACATCAACTCGATCCACGGCGGCCAAGTCGAACCGGAAGGCAGCATGCCCTCCCCCATCGTCGCCGATTCCTGCCGCATGGTTATCGACCGCCGCTTCCTCATAGAAGAAGACGTCGCGGAGGTGAAAGAGGAACTCCGCATCCTGCTCGATAGGTTGGCCAACACGCGGCCGGGCTTCCGCTACAACCTGCGCGACCTCTTCGAAGTGATCCCGAGCATGACGGACAAGAACGCACCGGTCGCGCGCGCAACCGCTGCCGCCATCCGCCGCGTGCTGCAGCGCGAACCCGCCTTCATCTGCTCGCCGGGCAGCTACGACCAAAAACACATCGACCGCATCGGCAAGCTGAAAGACTGCATCGCCTACGGCCCCGGCATCCTCGACCTCGCCCACCAGCCCGACGAATACGTCGTGATCGCCGATCTCGTACGCTCAGCCCAAGTCATGGCGCTCGCCGCGCACAGTCTTCTGACCGGACGCGCATGACGCTCTTCAAAGTCTGCATCGCCATCGCCGCCGCATGCGCGCTCTCAGCGTGCGGCGAACCGCGCGACCACAAGAACGAAGCCCGCCTCGGCATCGCCCTCGAACCGCCCAACCTCGACCCCACCGCCGGCGCCGCCGCCGCCATCGACGAAGTCG
Organism: Alphaproteobacteria bacterium; assembly: GCA_034440355.1. Lineage (GTDB taxonomy): Bacteria > Pseudomonadota > Alphaproteobacteria > Micropepsales > Micropepsaceae > SZUA-430. The sequence continues at coordinate 14,701 of JAWXBY010000145.1, read as the reverse complement.
TCTACGCCAACGTCTTCGAAGGCCTCACCCGCATCGGCCCCAACGGCGAAGTCTTGCCCGCGCTCGCCGCATCATGGGACATTTCACCCGATCGCCTGATCTACACGTTCCATTTGCACGAAGGCGTCCGCTTCCACGACGGCACAACGTTCGACGCGTTGGACGTAAAGTTCTCGCTCGACCGCGCCCGCGCGCCGACATCCACCAACGCACAGAAAGCGCTCTTCGAGCCGATCGCCAACGTCGACGCCGCCGATCCCACGACCGTTCGCATCACGCTCTCGCAGCCGAGAAGCGACTTTCTCTTCAACATGGGCCTGGGCGACGCCGTCATCGTCGCGCCGGAATCGGCCGCCAGCAACGCATCGAAGCCAATGGGTACAGGTCCGTTCCAATTCTCGCGCTGGCTCAAAGGCACGCAGATCGAACTCGTTCGCAACGATGGCTATTGGGGCACACGGGCGAAGCTGGACAAAGTCGTCTTCCTCATGATCCCCGATCCGTCGGCCGCCTACGCGGCGCTGCTCGCGGGCGACGTCGACAGCTTCCCGAACTTCCCCGCCGTCGAACTCCTGCCGCAAGTCAAAGATGACCGACGCTTCACCATCGCCGTCGGCACGACGGAGGGCGAAACGATCCTCGCCATCAACAACGCGAAACCGCCCTTCAACGACATCCGCGTCCGCCGCGCCATCTCGCACGCGATCAACCGCAACGATCTGATCAATGGCGTGGGCGAAGGCTACGGCACGCCGATCGGCAGCCACTTCGCGCCCCACAACAAAGCCTACATCGACCTCACTGGCCGCTATCCTTACGACCCAGCGAAGGCGCGCGCATTGCTCGCCGAAGCCGGCCACGCCAACGACATTCAAGCGACATTACGCCTACCGCCCGTCCTCTACGCACGCCGCGGCGGCGAAATCATCGCGCAGCAATTGAAAGCCGTCGGCATCAACGCGAAGATCGAGAACATCGAATGGGCCCAATGGCTCGACCAGGTGTTCACGCGCGGCGACTTCGACCTCACCATCGTCTCGCACACCGAACCGAACGACATCGGTATCTACGCCCGCGACGACTACTACTTTCACTACGCCAAACCCGAATTCAAAGCCCTGATGACCGCGCTCGCCGCCGCGCCGACCGAAGACGACCGCACGCGCATCCTGCAGGACGCGCAACGCATGCTGTCCGACGACGCCGTCAACGCCTTCCTCTTTCAATTGCCCAAGATCGGCGTCTGGAACGCGCGCCTGCACGGCCAGTGGGTCAACTCCCCCGTCCAGGCGAACGACATGACCGCCGCCTATTGGACGAAGAACTAGGATGGTGACCTATCTCCTCCAACGCCTGCTGTCTCTCGGCCTAACGCTCGTGGTCGCGACCGCCGTCATCTTCGTCGTGCTCAACGTCGTGCCCGGCGACCCCGCGTCTTACATGATGGGCCTGAACGCAGACCCGCAAGCACTCGCCCAGCTGCGGCAAGAGATGGGCCTCAACGATCCGGCGTGGCAGCGCTACTTCGTGTGGCTCGGCAACCTCGCCACCGGCGATCTCGGCCTCAGCTACACCTACCGTGTCCCCGTGACCGAATTGATCGGAGAACGCCTCGGCGTCAGCCTGCCACTCACCCTCATGGCCACGGCATTATCGCTGATCATCGCCATCCCGCTCGGCGTCATGGCGGCCGCGCGCCGCGGCAAGATCACCGACGCCGCCATCGTCGGCGCAACGCAGTTGGGCATCGCGATCCCGAACTTCTGGTTCGCGCTGCTCCTTGTATTCGTGTTCGCAACGACGCTGCGCTGGTTCTCCGCCGGCGGCTTCCCCGGCTGGGACGAGGGTCCGTCCGCGCTCCAAGCCCTCATCCTCCCCGCGATCGCCCTCGCACTCCCGCAAGCCGCGATCCTAACCCGCATCACACGCTCATCGCTGCTGGAAACGCTGTCGGAAGACTTCATCCGCACCGCCCGCGCCAAAGGCCTCAGCGAAGCGCAAACCCTGCGCCGTCACGCGTTGCGCAACGCCATGATCCCCGTGCTGACCATCCTCGGCCTTCAGTTCACCTTCCTCCTCGCCGGCGCCATCATCGTCGAGAACGTCTTCTATCTCCCCGGCCTCGGCCGCCTCGTCCTGCAGGCGATCACGCAACGCGACCTCATCGTCGTCCAGGGCGTCGTGGTCGTACTCGTCGCGGTCGCCGTCGCGGTGACGTTCCTTGTCGAGATCGCCTACATGCTCGCCGATCCGCGCGTGAGGACGCAGCGGCAATGACAGCGCAAACACTGTCCCCCAATCTCATCATTGGCCTGGTCCTCACAAACGTCATCGCAGCCGCCGCTGTACTGTCGCTCATCTGGACCCCCTACGACCCGACAACCATCGTGGTCGAGCAACGCCTACTCGCACCCTCGCTCGAACATTGGTTCGGCACAGATCATTTCGGCCGCGACGTCTTCTCGATGGTGCTGCAAGGCGCGCGCAATTCGATCGCCGTCGCTCTCATCGCCGTCGGCGTCGGTATCTTCTTCGGGGTCCCGCTCGGCCTCTGGGCAGCGGCCCGCCAAGGCCACCTCGCCGACGAGATCATCTCCCGCGCCAACGACCTGGTCTTCGCCTTCCCTGCCCTACTGCTCGCGATCCTGATCACCGCCATCGCGGGCGCCAGCGCCACGAACGCGATCCTCGCCATCGGCCTCTTCAACATCCCGGTCTTCGCCCGCCTCACCCGCGGCAGTGCCCTATCGTTATGGAGCCGCGACTACGTCCTCGCTGCGCGCGTCGCCGGCAAAGGCACCATCGCGATTTCGCGCGACCACATTCTCCCGAACATCGCGAACCTGCTGATCGTCCAAGGCACGATCCAATTCGCCCTCGGCATCCTCGCCGAAGCGGCACTCTCTTACGTCGGCCTCGGCACACAGCCGCCTGACCCAAGCTGGGGCCGCATGCTCGCGGAGTCGCAAACCTTCGTCGCCTTGGCGCCGTGGCTCGCGATCTTCCCGGGCGCCGCCATCGTTATCACCGTCCTCGGCCTCAACCTGCTGGGCGACGGCTTGCGCGATCTCCTCGATCCCAAGATGCGCGCGGATCGTTGACGATGGCGCTCCTCGACGTCCGCGACCTCGCCGTCCGCATCGGTGATACGCAAATCCTGAAGTCGATCTCGCTTTCCGTCGTACCGGGCGAAATCCTCGGCATCGTCGGCGAGTCAGGATCGGGCAAATCCATGACGCTGCTGTCCGCGATGCGTCTGCTGCCGCACGACGCGGCGATGAGCGGACGCATCGTCCTCGACAACGACGACCTCACGGCAAAGTCCGAACGCGACATGTGCGCCGTACGCGGCGCGCGCATGGGCATGATCTTCCAAGAGCCGATGACGGCGCTCAACCCGGTCCAAACGATCGGGCACCAAGTCGCCGAGATGTTCACGCTCCATCGCCGCCTCTCCGCCCGCGAAGCACTGACAGCTGCTGCCGCCCATCTCACAAAAGTCGGATTGCCGCCCGACCGCATCCCGCACGACCGTTACCCGCACGAACTCTCCGGCGGCCAACGTCAGCGCGTCGTCATCGCCATCGCCACGGCACTCGCGCCACCGCTGATCCTCGCCGACGAACCGACGACCGCGCTCGACGTCACCACTCAGGCAGCCATCATCGATCTGCTGAAAACCATGGCCCGACGCGAAGGCGCAGGTCTGGTCTTCGTCACGCACGACCTCGCCCTCATCGCAGGCCTCGCCGACCGCATCGCCATCATGAAGTCGGGCGAGATCGTCGAGGAAGGTGCCGCACCCGCGATCTTCCGCACGCTGCAACACCCGTATTCGCGAGCCTTGCGCGCCGCCGCGACGCTTCCACCGCGCTGGCGCGCCACGCCGCTTCAGCCGGGCGCACCGGTCGCAGAGGCGCGCGATGTCAAAGTAACCTATGCCGCACGAGGCCTGCGCCGCAGCCCCGGAGTCAACGCCGTCGACGGCATCTCCTTCACCCTCGCACCCGGCGAGATCGTCGGCATCGTTGGCGAGTCCGGCTCCGGCAAATCGACACTGGCGCGCGCCATACTCGGCATCCAACCCATCGCCGCAGGCAATGTGCAGATCGCAGGCGCCGATATACGCACCGCGCGCGGCCCCGCCCTTCGAGACATCCGTCAACGCATCCAAGTCGTGTTTCAGGATCCGTACGGCAGCCTGAACCCGCGCCACCGCGTCGAGACCACCGTCGCCGAACCGTTGAACCTCCTCGACCGAGCGCCGACCCGAACCGAACGCCGTGCTCGCGTCGAAGACGTACTGAAGCGCGTCGGCCTCACGCCTGCCGACGCGGACAAGTATCCGCACCAATTCTCCGGTGGCCAGCGCCAACGCATCGCCATCGCTCGCGCCCTGATCCTGGAGCCCCAAATCATCGTCCTCGACGAAGCGGTCTCCGCGCTCGACGTGTCGATCCGCGCACAAATCATCGAGTTGCTCAAGGATCTGTCCGACCGTCTCGGCCTCGCCTACCTCTTCATCACGCACGATCTTGCGGTCGTGCGCGCTCTGGCAGATCGTGTGCTGGTGATGCAGGCCGGCAAGATCGTCGAGGAAGGACCCGTCGCGCAGGTGTTCGCCGCCCCGCAACATCCGCACACCAAAGAACTCATCGCCGCCTCGCCCGACCTCGAAACGGCGATCGCAATGCACGAGAAGGCAAAGCCGTGACGCTTCTCCCAACGACCGACCAAGTCTTCATCGGCGGCACATGGCGCGCACCCGTCGGCGGCGCAACATTGCCGATCGAAAATCCGTCCACCGGCGAAAACATCGGCCGCATCGCGCGCGGCAGCGAAGCCGACGTCGCAAGCGCCGTTGACTCAGCGAAGACCGCGCTTGGCGGCGCCTGGGGCAAGCTGACGGCAACCGAACGCGGCCGCCTGCTGACGCGTCTCGGCGAACTCGTCAAAGACAATGTCGACGAACTTACGCGCCTCGAAACTATGGATGTCGGCAAACCCGTGCGCCAAGCTCGCGCCGACGCCCTCGCGCTTGCGCGCTACTGCGAATTCTACGGCGGCGCAGCCGATAAAATTCACGGGGACACCATCCCTTACTTCGACGGCTACACCGTCTACACATTACGCGTTCCACACGGCGTGACCGGCCACATCATCCCGTGGAATTATCCGATGCAGATTATCGGACGCTCCATCTGCGCCGCCCTCGCAATGGGCAACGCGACGATCCTCAAGCCCGCGGAAGAAGCCTGCCTCACCGCCCTCGCCTTCGCGCGCCTCGCCGAGAAGGCGGGTTTCCCACCGGGAAGCGTCAACGTGGTGACCGGCCTCGGCGAAGAAGCCGGCGCAGCCCTCACCGCGCATCCCGGAGTCGATCACGTCTCGTTCACCGGATCGTTCGCCGTCGGCGCCTTGGTGCAAGCGGCAGCTGCGCGCCACGCCGCACCGGTGACGCTTGAACTCGGCGGCAAGTCCCCGCAGATCCTCTTCGACGACGCCGACATCGAACGCGCCCTGCCCTTCCTGATCAACGCAGGCATTCAGAACGCGGGTCAAACCTGCTCCGCCGCGTCGCGCCTCCTCATCCATCGCCCGGTCTACGACAACATGCTGAAGCGGCTCGCCGAACGCTACCGCGCGCTCAATGTCGGTCCTGCCGACCAAGACCTCGACGTCGGTCCGCTCATCTCCGCGCGCCAGAAGGACATCGTTCAAGGCTTCCTCGACCGCGCCGAACGCGACCGCCTGAACATCGTCGCCCGCGGCACGATCGTCGCTGACGCCCCGAAAGGGGGACACTATGCAGCGCCCGCTCTGATCGCCGGCGTCGACCCGACGCACAGCCTCGCACAAGACGAAATCTTCGGCCCCGTCCAAGTCGTGATCCCCTTCGACAGCGAAGAAGAAGCCATCGCCACCGCGAACGGCACCGCCTACGGCCTCGTCGCCGGCATCTGGACGAAAGACGGTGCGCGCCAAATGCGCATGGCGAAAGCGATCCGCGCCGGTCAGGTTTTCGTCAACAACTACGGCGCGGGCGGCGGCATCGAACTGCCGTTCGGCGGCTTCGGCCATTCCGGCCACGGCCGCGAGAAAGGTTTCGAGGCGCTCTACGGCTTCTCGACCATCAAAACCGTCGCGGCCTTCCATGGATAAAACGACATGCGCTTGAAAGACAAGACCGCGATCGTCACCGGCGGCGCGTCGGGCTTCGGCGAAGGCATCGTGCGCAAGTTCGCCGCCGAAGGCGCGCGCGTCGCGATTGCCGACATCAATTCCGCCGCAGCAACGGCCCTCGCGAAAGAACTCGGCGCGCTCGCGGTCACAGTCGATGTCGCGTCAAACTCCAGCGTGAAGGCGATGGCAGACAAAGCCATGTCCGCCTTCGGCCGCATCGACATCCTCGTCAACAACGCCGGCATCGGCCACACGCCGCAGGTAATGGAGGCCTTGAGCGAAGACGAGTTCGACCGCGTCTTCGCCATCAACGCCAAGTCCGTCTACCTCACCGCGCGCCACATCGTGCCGTTGATGAAAACCGCAGGCGGCGGCGCCATCCTCAATGTCGCCTCGACCGGCGGCGTCAGCCCGCGCCCGCGTCTTACCTGGTACAACGCGTCGAAGGGCTGGATGATCACCGCGACCCGCGGCATGGCCGTCGAACTTGCGCCGTCTAAAATTCGCGTTAACGCGATCAATCCCGTCGCAGGCGAAACGCCACTGCTCAAGACCTTCATGGGCGAGGACACGCCCGAGATCCGCGCGAAATTCCTCGCGACGATTCCCCTGGGACGCTTCTCCACGCCTGAGGACATAGGAAATACCGCATGTTTCCTCTGCTCCGACGAAGCCTCGATGATCACCGGCGTAGCGTTGGAGGTTGACGGTGGCCGCTGCATTTAGACGTACACGGCGCAAATTTCCGGTCCCGTCTGTAATTGATTCCGTGGCGCAGCATCACGGACTCTGTCATATTTGAAATAGAGCAGAGCCCTTTCGCCTTCAGTACCACGTTCACCAGTCACCCCCGGGGGAGCGTCCATGCGCGTCCAGACTACGTTCGTAGTGTGCCTACTTGCGTCCACATCGCTGAGCACGATCGCCTTCGCTCAGCCGGCAGAGCCCGAAGCGGCGCCTGAGAAAGTTGAAAAAGTCGTCGTCACCGCCCAGCGCCGTCCGCAGCAGGCGCAAGGCATCGGTATCGCCCTGACGCCCGTCTCCGGTGACACCTTGCGCGACCAAGGCATCAACACCGTCAACGGTCTGGAAAACATCACGCCAAGCCTTGAGATCGAGAACCAGTTCGGCTCCGGCCAACCGTCGTTCACAATCCGCGGCCTGGGCTTCCGCGACTACGCCACGAACAACACGCCGACCGTCGGCATCTACGTCGACGAGGTCGCCTACCCCATCCCCGTGATGACGCAAGGCGTGCTCTACGACGTCCAGCGCGTCGAGGTCCTGCGCGGACCACAAGGCACGCTCTACGGCCGCAACACAACGGGCGGCGCAATCAACGTCATCTCGAACAAACCGTCCCCGGAATTCGGCGGCGGCTTCCAGGTCGAATACGGCCGCTTCGACGAGGCTCGCGCCGAAGGTTACTTGAACGCGCCCATCACCGACGGCATCAGCACCCGCCTCTCGATCGCGACACAGCAAGGAGGCGCGTGGCAGGTCAATCGCGAAACCGGCGAAGAACTCGGCGACGCGGATAAGCTCGCCGGCCGCGCCCAAGTCGACTTCGACCTCGGCGAAGGCTTCGACCTCCTCCTCAACGTCCACGGCTACCGCGACCAATCCGACGGCGTGGGCAAACAGTTGTTCACGAACTTCGGCGGCAGCAATTTCGCGGGCACCGCAAACGACTCCGCGCCGGCGCTCCGTCACACCGGCCGCCAAACGAGCTGGGGAACACACCCCCTCTTCGCCGACGCCATCGGCATCGCGCCCGGCGACAAGCCGTTCCGCGACAACGAAGGCTTCGGCTTCAGCGCCACCGCCAACGCCGACGTCAGCTTCGGCACGCTGACCTATATCGGCGCCTTCGAACATATCGACCGCCGTGAGTACAACGACTTCGACGGACTGACGGAAGGCTACGCCGACGTCTTCTTCGTCAGCGACGCCGACGTGCAAACGCACGAACTGCGCCTGCGCTCGAACGACGAAGGCCCGTTCCAATGGATCGTCGGCGCCTACTACGGCACCGAAGACCTCGCTGAGGTCTACAACTCCGGCTTCGCCGCCAGCTTCGGCCCGGGCTTCGAAGTCGTCCGAACGCCCTATAACCAAGAAGTCGAAACGTTCAGCGTGTTCGGCCAAGCCGAATACAAACTGACCCAAGATCTGAACGCCGTGTTCGGCCTGCGCTGGGAACAAGAAGAGCGCGACCTCTTCAATCTCGGTACCTACGCACCGGGCGCGTTTGGCGACTTCAATCTGGGCACCTGCACCGTTCCCTTCGATACGACAACCTGCACCGAAGACTTCTTGAGCCGCAGCCTGTCGACCGACGAAGTCACCGGCAAGGCCGCCCTCGAATACCAAGTCAACGAAGACGCGATGATCTACGCCAGCGTCAGCCGCGGCATCAAGTCGGGCGGCTTCACCGCCTACAACACCTTGAACCCCGCCGCCGTCGATCCGTTCACGCCCGAACAACTCTGGGCCTATGAAATCGGCTTCAAGAGCGATTGGGCCGATAACACCGTCCGCCTGAACGGCGCTGCGTTCTACTACGACTACACCGACCAACAGGTGCAGTCGGCGATCTGGACTCCCGTCCCGCCGGCGTCCAGCACGCTGGTCGGCAAAATCGTGAACGCGCCCAAGAGTGAAATCTACGGCGGCGAGCTAGAGCTGATCTGGAAGGCCGCCCGCGAACTCACGATCACCCAAGCGCTTGGCTACAAGCACGGCGAGTTCGAGGAATTCTTCGACGCGAACGCCGCCGTCCCCTTCGGCACGATCGACCGCGCCGGCCAAGACATCGGCTTCCCCGAACTCAGCTACAGCGGCGGCGTGACCTACGAGCGCCAAACGCCGTTGGGCTTCGCCTACACCGCGCACATCGACTACAGCTATCGCGACGAACAAAGCTTCCCGCTTCTGGGACCGCCCTTCACGCTCGACAGCTATTGGTTGGCCAACGCCTACGTCGCGTTTAAGCCCGACGGCTGGAACTGGGAAATCGCGCTGTGGGGCCGCAACATCTTCGATGAAGACTACGAAGAGACCCGCAACACCTTCGTCGCCGGCACCAACGACGACTTCGCGGTCCAGGGCCAGCCGGCGACCTATGGCGTGCGTATCGCGGCCGATTTCTAAGGCATGAGGCAGGGGTGGCCCGGCCGCCCGTCGCCCTTCGTTAACGCCCGGTCAACGCGCGCTGTCGTAGGCTCACCTATGCACCCCGCGAACCACCGTGCCGACCGCGAGCGGCCGTTCTCGCTGATTTGGCACGCCGAGAGCGAGCGCGTGATCGGCGCACTGCGCGAAGACCCCGCGCCTGCGCCAGCCACGCACGAAGCCAAGGGGCGGCGCGACGTCGCCGAGTTCAAAGCTGTCCTATCCGACGTACACATGCACGCCCGCAACGCCGGCGCCGTCTTCGCTCTGGACTTCACCGCTCTTTCCCAAAGCGGCGCCAACAAGCACTACATGATCGAGCTTCGCCAGACGCCGGCGCGCCTTTTGCCGTTCCTGACGCCCCGCCTTGTCGACGTGCCCGCCGATGCGGACCCGGCCGCGATCCAGGCAAGCGTGAAGCAACTTCAATCGCTCTTTCGCCGCGTCATAGTCGAGGTCCCGGCCGACGCGCAGCCAGCGCGCTTCAGATCGCTCGCCAACGTGACGCTCGCGGTCCGCTGGGGCGCACACACGGCGCGCGATGTGATCGCCTTCACCGATCGCGCCCACCAAGCCGGGCTTGCCGTCATGATCTGTGGCGTTGACGAACCAGAAGCGCTGGCCGTCGCCCACGAGACCGAGGTCAGCTTCATCAGCGGCCGCATGATCGGCGAAGCCGAAAAGATCGTACCCGCTCAATACGACCCGCCCCGCGCGGAGATCTTGGACCGCCGGACAGCAGCCTAAAACTGGCCATCCCGACACTTTTATTCAACTCCGCCGCCGCGTATCCAGACGGCCCTAAGCCTGCTCCTTGAGGCAAAATTCAGCGCAGCGCGCCTATTCTGGCCGGGAATGCCGGAGCAGCAGCAGCCCATGCCGCACAAGACCTCGCGCCTCAAAGACCTCGTCGACCTCGCCAAGGAACGATCGAGCGACAAGCGCCGCGAACTGCTGCGCAACGTCACCGACGTCTTCCTCGAAGCGGCGCCCAACTACTCGCCCGCCGAACGCGACCACTTCGGCGCGATCATGAGCAACGTCGCGCGCGAGATGGAAGTTGCCATCCGCCAACAGCTGGCGGCGAAACTGAGCGCGTCGGAGCACGCGCCGGCCAATCTCATCCGCCAGCTCGCCAACGACGAAGACATCAGCGTCGCCAAAGACGTGCTCCTGAACAGCCCGCTGCTCAAAGACAGCGACCTGATCGCGATCGCCCGTTCGCAGGTGCAGGAAAAGCTCGCCCTCATCGCCCGCCGCCCGCAAGTATCGGAAGCGGTGTCCGACGCCATCGTCGAGAACGGCGACGATGCAGTGGTCGAAACGCTTGTCGGAAACGGCGGCGCCAAACTCAACCGCGAGACCTTCGAGCGCGTCGTCGAACGAAGCGAAGCCTCCACCGGCATCCAGGCCTCCCTCGTCGGCCGCGCCGACTTGCCGCCTGATCTCCTTCAGGAGATGTACTCGTTCGTCGCTGCCGAACTGCGCGCCAAGGTCGCTGAGAAACTCGACAGCCTGCCGCCCGAACTGCTCGACGAGGCGTTCAACGAAACGTCGAAAACCTTCTCGGCCGAGATGCGCGCGCTCAAAGACGCCGACCGCAAAGCGATGGTCTACGTCGCCGAAATGGCCCGCCGCAATCAGTTGAACGAAAGCCTGCTCCACCAGCTCATCCGCACCGGCAAAGAACCCGAGTTCGTCCACGCTTTCGCCAAACTCACCGACGTTCGCGTCCGCACCGTCCAGCGTATGGTCAAGGCGCGCAACACCGACGCCGTCGCCATCATTTGCAAGTCCGCCGGCCTGGACCGCTCGACATTCTCGGCCATCGTCTGCCTGTTCGAGGGCACGCCGGAGGCCGCCGGCCGCACGCCCCACCCGCTCCTGCATCTCTACGACGCGGTGACCGCCGACTCCGCCCAGCGCGCCATGCGCTTCTGGCGCGTCCGCGCCGAAGTCGAAGAAACGGCCGCCGCCGCGCAGAGATCCGAATTGCGAAAAGCGGCAGGCTGATCCGATCGCGCCCGGTTCCCGCGTTAAGACATGAGTCATAATTCTTACCGCACAATCGAACGCCAAGCAGAGTCGTCACGTCGGCCGAAGGTGTTCCACGATGCGCAAAGCCCGCCTGTTCAACCTCGCCCGTAAACGCCACAGCGCAGTGCGCTGGGGCATCGCAGGCTTCGCCGTCGCGACGGTCGCGCTCTTCGCAGCCCCTGACATGGCCTCCACGATCGGCCGCTCCACACAGCTCGCGGCCGCCGTCCCGATGGCGCAGCATAACGCACGCCACGCCGAACAGCCCAGGATCGCAAGGATCAGCTGCTCCGACTTCGACAACCAAGCCGAGGCCCAAGCCTTCCTCGCGGCCCACACGGTAAGCGACCCGCACCGCCTCGACGCCGACAGGGACGGCCTGGTCTGCGAACAGTTGCCTTAAGGACTGAACGGCGGCGATCTTCCACCGTTGGGCACAGGCGGCTCCCTTTCAAAGACGGCACATCAAGCGCAAACGCTCCCGCGTCAGTAATTTGTGACGCGATTGCGGCAACGCGGTCGTTTGTGACCGCGTCAGCACAAATCAGCGCTCCTCCGCCATAAGTCTGGAACCAGTGCACGTTCTACTTCCGACCCTGGGCTTTGAAACGACTGGGGACGTGAAACATGAACGTGGCCGCACGCGCTGGGACGGCGAAGCGCCGTGCCCGGATCGCCGCCTTTGCCTTGATCGTCGGACCTGCATTCGCCGGAGCGGCAGACGCAGCCGACGCCACCATCTCGAACGCACGCACGACGGCCGCGCAAACCGCAACAGCCGACGGGATCAGCACCGGCGACATCACCGTCACGGCGGCCGGCTCCGTCACCACCACGGCTGGCCCTTCGGTCACGCTGAATTCGGATAATGACCTCACCAACGCCGGCACGATCAAGGCTTCCGGCACAACGAACGCCGTGGCCGTTCTCATCCAAGGCGGCTTCTCCGGTTCGTTAACCAGCACCGGCACGATCACCGCGCTCAACGTCGACTCGGACGGCATCGCGCTGGGCAGCGGCAATATCGCTCTGTGGGTTTCGGGCAGCGGCGACTTCATCGGCAACATCACCCTCGACACCGACTCGACCACAAGCGCGGGCGGCGACAACGCATTCGCCGTCGCGATCGATACCTCGATCGTCGGCGACATCGCCATCGACGGCACAGTCACCGCCCACGGCGCGGCCGCCACCGCCATCGCCGTGAACGGAGTGGTCGACGGCGACTTCACGATCACCAGCAACGGCGTCATCACCACGACAGGCGAAGGCGCGCATGGCATTCTGCTGGCCGCCCCCATCACCGGCTCGTTCGGTTTTGCCGGCGCACTCACCGTCAGCGCGTATGAGACCGGCTTCGACTTCACCGACGCGACCGTCTACCCAACCGCCGAATACGCCATCGGCATCGGCGCCTCCGTCACCGGTGGCGTTCAACTGAAGGCCGCAGGCAGTGTCCTCGGCACCAACACCGAAAACGGCGTTTGGATCTCCCCAGCCTTGGCGGCTTCGCCCTCGTCCATCACGCTGGGTATGGTCGACGCAACCGATCTACCTTACGGCTTCATCAACAGCGGGTCGCTCGCAGCCACTATTGCTCTCTCGGATCAAACCGTCCGCGCACTGGCGATCGAAGGGACGTCGTCCACCCCGGTCTTCATTGAGGGCGGCATAATGAATTCGGGCAACTTGGGGGCGTCGCGCAGCGTCGACGGCTCGACGACTGCGATATCGATCGGCGACAACGTTCAAACACCCTTGCTGCTCAATTCGGGGACCATCGCCTCGACCGCCGGCGCAACCACCGGCGTCGAAAGCGCCACCGCTTACGGCGTTTTGATCGCGGCCAGCGCTAACCTGCCGGAATTGCAGAACACCGGCACGATGAGTTTCGGCGCCGCCGGCGACGACGCTTATGCCTACGGCGTCATCGACCTGTCGGGCACACTCTTGACCGTCACGAACAGCGGCTCGATGACCGCCGCCGTCTCGTCTACCGCCGATGTCAGCGATCCCGGCGATGACGATGTCGACGGCGATGTCGGTGATGGTTACACCGAAGTCGTCATCTTGGATCTCTCGCAGGCGATCGCGGGAGCCACCGTCACCAACAGCGGGGAGATCGCCGGCGAGACCCGTCTCGGCGACCACAATGACGTGGTCAATTTGATCGACGACGGCGACGACGACGACGGCACCACAAGTGTTTGGACCGGCGCCATCGACTTTCGCGGCGGCGACGACGTATTTACGATCTCCGGTGCGGGCGTCTTCACCGGCGCAATAACGAAGGCGGACGGTACGCTGGCGCTCAGCGTCGTCGACGGCACGCTAGCCTTGGGACGAGACGACGTGGTGACAGCGACGACGGCGGATTTCTCGTCAGCCGCCATACTGACGATCCAGCTTTCGCCCGACAACGCGACCACCCCGCGCCTCGACATCGCCGAACGCGCCACGTTCGCCGACGGCTCGAAGATCAAGGTGACGCTTTCCGACTTCGTCACCGACGATTTCGAGGCGATCCTCGTGCGCGCACCGCTGATCGAAGCGACGCTGACCGGCACCGACGTCGTCGTCGAGAACATTCCCTACCTCTACAGCGGCAGCGCCTCTCTCGTGGACGACGCGGTCGATGAAATCCGCCTGATGCTCGACATCAAGACGCCGTCGGAACTGGGCCTGAACACCCGCCAGACGTCATTCTACGACGCGTTCATGGACGCGCTCGCGCTCACCGACAGCGACCTCGCCGCACCAATCTTGGCGTTGGTGGATCAGGCCGACTTCATGGACGCCTTCGACGGGCTGATGCCCGACACGGCGCAGGCAACCTTGCGCGCCAACCTGGCTTTAGCCGACGCGGTGGACAAGGCCGTCGCCGAACGCACGCTCGTCATGATGAAAGGCAACAAGAAATTCGACGGCTTGAACGGCTGGTGGTCCGGCGCCTCGCGCGGGAACGCGGTTGACGCCGACGATTTTGGCAAGGGCATCGACGGCACCGTCACCGCTGTGACCTTCGGTGCGGAAGGCACCCTGACGCACTGGGGCGTCGTCGGCGCGGCGCTGACCTTCGCCGCCTCGACGATGGAACAGTCGGATGGCGAAGCCACGCGCAACCGTCTCGACACGACGCACGGCGTTGTCTACGCGGCCTTCGCCGCCGGCCCCGTCTACATCTCGGGCCAAGCCGGCCGCGGCCTCGTCTCGAACCGATCGGACCGCAACTTCAAGACGGCTGCCTATGATTACGACACCGAGGACGAATGGGATGCGACGGTCACAACGGCCTCGGCCGAGGCCG
>JAWXBY010000144.1:0-4255 GCA_034440355.1 Alphaproteobacteria bacterium | reverse complement strand
GACGACGGTCTTGGTCGTCGGACGGATGCCGATGATTTCGATTTCCTCGCCGACCTTGACGATGCCGCGTTCGATGCGGCCCGTGACGACCGTGCCGCGACCCGAGATCGAGAACACGTCTTCGACCGGCATCAGGAATGGCTGGTCCTTCGGACGATGCGGCTGCGGGATGCTGGCATCCACAGCCTTCATCAGTTCGAGGATCGCCTGTTCGCCCAGCTTCGGATCCTTGTCTTCCAGCGCCATCAGCGCCGAGCCGCGGATGATCGGGATGGTGTCGCCGGGGAACTGGTACTTCGAGAGAAGTTCGCGGACTTCAAGTTCGACGAGATCCAGAAGTTCCGGATCGTCGACCATGTCGACTTTGTTCATGAAGACGACGAGCGCCGGAACGCCGACCTGACGGGCCAGCAGAATGTGCTCGCGCGTTTGCGGCATCGGGCCGTCGGCCGCGGACACGACGAGGATCGCGCCGTCCATCTGGGCGGCGCCCGTGATCATGTTCTTCACGTAGTCGGCGTGGCCGGGGCAATCGACGTGCGCGTAGTGGCGGTTCGCGGTTTCGTACTCGACGTGGGCCGTCGAGATCGTGATGCCGCGCGCCTTTTCTTCCGGCGCCTTATCGATTTGATCGTAGGCCGTGTAGGACGCGCCGCCGGTCTTCGCCAGGATCTTCGTGATCGCAGCCGTCAACGACGTCTTGCCGTGGTCGACGTGCCCGATCGTTCCGATGTTGCAGTGCGGCTTGTTCCGCTCAAACTTTGCTTTGCCCATGGCCTTTTATCTCCGTCGTCTAGTGCAATTTGTTTAAGAGGCGAACTTCGCGATCACTTCGTCGGCGATCGCGCGCGGCACGTCTTCGTAATGATCGAACTGCATCGAGTAGCTGGCGCGACCCTGGCTCATCGAGCGCAGGTTGTTCACGTAGCCGAACATGTTGGCGAGCGGTACCATCGCGGTGATGACCTGCGCGTTGCCGCGCTGGTCCGTGCCCTGCACCTGGCCGCGACGTGCGTTCAAGTCGCCGATCACGCCGCCCATGAATTCGTCGGGCGTCACGACTTCGACCTTCATCATCGGCTCAAGCAGCTTGACGGCCTTGCGTTCCTTCAATTCGCGGAACGCGGCGCGCGAGGCGATTTCGAACGTGAGGACGTTCGAGTCGACTTCGTGGTAGGCGCCGTCAACCAGCGTCGCCTTGAAGTCGATGAGCGGGAAGCCCGCGAGCACGCCGTTGTCGCGCGACGCGTTGAGGCCCTTTTCGACGCCCGGGATGTATTCCTTGGGCACCGAGCCGCCGACGACGTCGTTCTCGAACTCGAAGCCCGAACCTGCGGGCAGCGGCTCGAACACGATGCGCACGCGCGCGAACTGGCCCGAACCGCCGGTTTGCTTTTTGTGCGTATAGTCGATGTCGACCTTCTTGGTCAGCGTTTCGCGGTAGGCCACCTGCGGCGCGCCGATGTTGGCGTCGACCTTGTAGGTGCGGCGAAGGATGTCGACCTTGATGTCGAGATGGAGTTCGCCCATGCCCTTCAAGATGGTCTGGCCGGATTCCTGATCGACGCTGACGCGGAAGGACGGGTCTTCCTGCGCGAGACGCGCGAGGGCGACGCCCATCTTTTCCTGGTCGGCCTTCGTCTTCGGCTCGATCGCGACTTCGATGACGGGTTCTGGGAATTCCATCTTTTCAAGGATGACCGGATGCTGCGGATCGCACAGCGTGTCGCCGGTGCGCGTTTCCTTCAGCGCCGCCAGAGCGACGATGTCGCCGGTGAAGGCTTCCTTGACGTCTTCGCGGGAGTTCGCATGCATCAGCAACATGCGGCCGACGCGTTCCTTGCGGTCGCGGGTCGAGTTGATGAGCGTCGAGCCTGATTCGAGCTTGCCCGAGTAGATGCGGCAGAAGGTGATCGAACCGACGAACGGGTCGTCCATGATCTTGAAGGCGAGCAGCGAGAGCGGCGCGCTGTCGTCGGCCTTGCGCTCAACCTCGGTTTCTTCTTTGCCGGGCTTGATGCCTTTGATCGCGGGAACGTCGAGCGGCGACGGCAGGAAGTCGACGACCGCGTCGAGCAGCGTCTGGACGCCCTTGTTCTTGAAGGCGGCGCCGCAGGTCACCGGTACGAACGTGAAGTTCATCGTGCCTTTGCGGATCAGACGCTTCAGCGTCGCCGCGTCGGGCTCCTTGCCGTCGAGGTAGTTCTGCATCACCTCGTCGTCCATTTCGACGGCGAGTTCGAGCAGCTTGTGGCGCCATTCGGCGGCCTTGGCCTTGTAGTCGTCGGGAATTTCTTCGATTTCGAACTTCGCGCCGAGGCTTTCGTCACGCCAGACGACAGCCTTCATCTCGACGAGGTCGATGATGCCCTTGTGGTCGGCTTCCGCGCCGTAGGGCAACTGAACGACGCAGGGCTTCGTGCCCAGGCGATCAATCATCATCTGAACGCAGCGGTAAAAGTCCGCGCCGGTGCGGTCCATCTTGTTGACGAAGCAGATGCGCGGCACGTGATATTTGTCGGCCTGGCGCCAGACGGTTTCGGATTGCGGCTCTACACCGGCGACCGAGTCGAAGACCGCGACCGCGCCGTCGAGCACACGCATCGAGCGCTCGACTTCAATCGTGAAGTCGACGTGGCCGGGCGTGTCGATGATGTTGACGCGGTAGTCTTTCCAATAGGCGGTGGTCGCTGCGGACGTGATGGTGATGCCGCGCTCTTGCTCCTGCTCCATGAAGTCCATGGTCGCGGCGCCGTCGTGGACTTCGCCGATCTTATGGCTCTTGCCCGTGTAATAGAGAATGCGCTCGGTCGTGGTCGTCTTGCCGGCGTCGATGTGCGCGGCAATGCCGATGTTGCGGTATTTCTCGAGGGGCGTCGTGCGGGGCATGATACGTGTCCGGGAACTCTTGGGCCTTTACCAGCGATAATGCGAGAAGGCGCGATTTGCTTCGGCCATCTTGTGTGTGTCTTCGCGCTTCTTCACCGCGGTCCCGCGGTTGTTGGCGGCGTCGAACAGTTCAGCCGACAAGCGCTGCTCCATCGTCTGTTCGTTGCGCGCGCGGGCGGCGGTGATGATCCAGCGGATCGCCAAAGCCTGGCGGCGTTCGATGCGAACTTCGACCGGCACCTGATAGGTCGCGCCACCGACGCGGCGCGAGCGGACTTCGATCGCCGGCGCGACGTTTTCGAGCGCAGCGTGGAAGAGCTTCAGCGGGTCGGACTTCGACTTCACTTCGATCGAGCTCATGGCGCCATAGACGATGTGTTCGGCGGCCGACTTTTTGCCGTCGTACATCAAGCAATTCATGAATTTCGCGATGATGAGGTCGCTGTATTTCGCGTCGGGAAGGATGACGCGCTTTTGGGGACGACGACGACGTGACATGTTTTTCCTCTCCCCTTATTTCGGGCGCTTGGCGCCGTAATGCGAGCGCGCTTGTTTGCGGTCTTTCACGCCTTGCGTGTCGAGCACGCCGCGCAGGATGTGATAGCGAACGCCGGGCAAGTCCTTCACGCGGCCGCCGCGGATCAGCACCACGGAGTGTTCCTGAAGGTTGTGACCTTCGCCGGGGATGTAGCTGATGACTTCCTGCTGGTTCGTCAGACGAACGCGGGCGACCTTGCGAAGCGCCGAGTTCGGCTTCTTCGGCGTGGTCGTGTAGACGCGGGTGCAGACGCCACGCTTTTGCGGCGAGGCCTGCAACGCGGGCGCCTTGGTGCGCGCGAGGTTCGGCTTGCGCGGTTTGCGGATCAGCTGGTTGATCGTCGGCATGCGGTTGCGCTTCACTCATCGTTCGGGCGCACGAGCGGCAAAACAAAACAAAGCGCTCACGGAGGGTCGTGCACTCCCCCGGTCGCGCTTGGTCAAATGCAGAGGACCGTCCGGGGTTCGCCCAGAGGGTCGTGCGTTCAAACCTGACTCATTGGACTCAAGCGGAGCGTCTAGGGACGTGCCCTACTGCCAGCCGTCAAATGAGGCGCGGGTTGTACGCGCGCCGTTTAACCTAGTCAACCTGACTCACGAAATATTCTGTCGCAGGCCTAAAGCGTAGGTATTTGGCTCAAAAGGCGACGGGCGCGGTGGTGTTCCGCGCCCATCTTTTAGCTCTGAAATGCCCTGCCCTACTCCGCCGCAGCATCCGCCGGCGGGGGTGGTGTGACGGGGAGTGCCGCTTGGCGGGCGTCGAGGATCGCTTTGTCGCGGTCCAGGGCGATGTTCTTCATCTTGGTCATCATGCGGCCGGTACCGGCCG
>JAWXBY010000143.1:0-51736 GCA_034440355.1 Alphaproteobacteria bacterium | reverse complement strand
GGGGCGGGGGCGCGCGCGTCTGTCAAGCAGACTGGGGCGTCTAACGCATGGACCGGGACGACGGATTTCTCGACCTCGTAAGGCCGGAAAACCTGCTGCTGGCAGCCTTCATCGCCGTGCTGGCGCTGGCGCCTTTTCCATACGGGTCGACCCGCACCTGGGCGGAGTTGGGGCTGGGCCTCGGCGTCGGCGGCATCCTCTTCGCGTGGTCGGGTCTGGCGCTCACAGGGTTCGCGACCGCCGCCCTCCCGATCCGCCGCATCCTCTTCCCCGCGACCTGCGTCGCGCTCGCGCTGGGCTGGGCCTTCATGCAGTCGGTGGACCTGCAGACGGTCGCAAACCTCACCGGCATCGACCTCACCGCGCTCGCCCATCCCGTCTGGGCCATGACCTCCACGGCGCTCGCGCGAGAAGCGGGCAGCTACATCTCCATCGACCCAGAATCCACCCGCCACGCCGTCTTCGTCAGCGCGCTGAGCGTCGGCGCATTCCTCGTCGCCTTCGAACTCGCGCGCGACCGCGAACGCGCGCGAGCCCTTTTGGGCGGTATCGTCGTCGTCGCGTTCGCTTACGCCGTCGCGGCGCTCGCCAGCCTCCACACGCACTTCGACGTCCAAGCGCTCTTCATCCCGGATCCGCCCGCCGCATCGGGCCGCCTCAGCGGTTCGTTCCTAAGTTCAAACCACTTCGCAACGTTCATGACCGTGGGCGCGATCGCCGGCATGGGCCTCTTCGTCGAAACGCTACGCCAGTCGATCGTCTGGGACCGCGGCGCGCGAGCGACTTTGCGAACCGGCGTTAGATCACTCGGCGGCGCAAACGCACTCTGGCTGATCGCCATCGCCGTCATCATCGCTGCATTGCTGGTCGCCCAATCGCGCAGCGGCGTCATCGCGTTCTTGATCGGCTCGCTCGCCCTCGTCATCGCGCTCGCGGCCGGCCGCAGCTTGACGGCAAGCGAGGAGTCCGGCCAGCGCGCGATGACGGCCGTCCTCGTCGCGGCGCTAGGCATCGCCGCCGCCCTCAGCATCGATCCGCTCACCGGCCGCGTGCCCGAACAAGGCCCAAGCGACACAACACGCGCGGCGATCACCGACTCGTCGATGAAGGCCATCGCGGCCGCCCCGCTCGTGGGCAACGGCTTCGGCGCCTTCGAACGCTACTATCCACTCTTCGCCGACGGCTCCGTCGCAGGCGCCGTGGGCGAAGCGAACAACGATCTCCTCGAAACGCTCGCCGATTTGGGGCTGCCCGCAGGCTTGGCCTTCATCGCCGCCCCCATCGTTCTCGCGGGGATGTGCTTCGCCGGCTGCGTCCGCCGCCGACGCGACCGCCTATTCCCCGCAATCGGCTTCGCCGTATCGGTCGCCGTCGCAGTCCACGCGCTGGTGGAGTTCAGCCTCCAAATCCCTGCCGTCGCCGTGACATATGCGGCATTGCTAGGCGTCGGCGTCGCGCAATCATGGCGTACGAACATGGACGCGGTGCGCTGACCGGCTCATCTTGACGAAGGGGGGCAGGGCGGTGTCTCTCCGCGCCCTAAGCATTTGAGATGAGGGTCATATGGGCCGCGCACTGACGTTCCCCGGCCAAGGCAGCCAAGCCGTCGGCATGGGCCAAGCCCTGGCCGAAGCATTCCCGGCGGCGAAGGAACTGTTCCGCGAAGTTGACGACGCCCTGGACCAGCACCTCTCGCGCCTGATGTGGAACGGTCCCGAAGCCGAACTGACGCAAACGGAAAACGCGCAACCTGCGCTGATGGCGGTCAGCCTGGCCGTGATGCGCGTCCTCGAACGCGACGGCAAATTCGACTGGGCCAAGCACGCCACCTTCGTCGCCGGCCATTCGCTGGGCGAATACTCCGCGCTCGCCGCCGCCGGTGCGTTCTCGGTCGCGCAAACCGCGCGGTTGCTCAAAGCGCGCGGCATGGCGATGCGCAACGCAGCACCTCCAGGCATTAGCGGCATGGCCGCACTCCTCGGCGCGGATTTCGCGCAAGCTGAAGAAGTGACCAAGGAAGCGTCGAAGGGCAGCGAAGTCTGCGTCATCGCCAACGACAACGCCCCGGGCCAGATCGTGATCTCAGGCCACAAGGCCGCTCTCGAGCGCGCCGCTGAAATCGCCAAGACCAAAGGCATCAAGCGCCTGATGATGCTGCCCGTCGCAGCCGCCTTCCATTCGCCGCTGATGGCCCCGGCCGCGCGCGAGATGGAAGACCTGCTCGCCCGCGAAAGCATCACGCCGCCGCGTGTGCCGGTGATCTCGAACGTTAGCGTGAACCCGGAAAGCGATCCCGACACCATCCGCTGCCTCCTCGTCGAACAAGTCACCGGCCGCGTCCGCTGGCGCGAAACCATCGCGGGCCTGCGCGACCGCGGCATCACCTCCGCCGTCGAAGTCGGCGCCGGCAAGGTGCTGACGACAATGGCCAAGCGCATCGACAAAGACCTGCCCGCAACGTCGATCGAGACACCGCAGGAAGTCGAAGCGTTCATGAAAACGCTCTAGATAAGGACAAGCGCATGTTCAGCCTCAACGGAAAGACCGCGCTCGTCACCGGCGCCAGCGGCGGCATCGGCAGCGACATCGCGCGCGCGCTTCACAAGCAGGGCGCAACCGTCACGCTCTCCGGCACCCGCCAGGAAGCGCTCGACAAACTGAAAGACGAGCTCGGCGACCGCGCCCACGTCGCCGTGTGCAACCTTGGCGACGGCGCGCAAGTCGATGAGCTGCCCAAGACGGCGGAGGGCCTGATGGGCGGCCTCGACATCTTGGTCGCAAACGCCGGCATCACCAAAGACAACCTCTTCATGCGCATGAAGGATGAGCAGTGGGACGAGGTTATCCGCGTCAACCTGACGGCGACCTTCCGCCTCTCACGCGCCGTGCTGCGCCCTATGATGAAGAAGAAGTGGGGCCGCATCATCTCGATCACGTCCGTGGTCGGCGTCACCGGCAACCCGGGCCAGGGGAACTACGCAGCAACCAAGGCCGGCATCATCGGCATGGCCAAGTCGCTCGCGCAGGAAGTTGCGTCGCGGAACATCACCGTCAATTGCGTAGCCCCAGGCTTCATCAAATCGCCCATGACAGACGTGCTCGACGACAAGCAACGCGAAGCCATTATGGGCAAAATCCCCGCCGGCCGTTTGGGCAGCGGCATGGACATCGGCGCCGCTGTCGCCTATCTGGCAAGTGAAGAGGCCGCCTACGTTACCGGTCAGACGCTGCACGTGAACGGCGGAATGGCCATGATTTGAAGGGCTTAACCGTTCTCGCGGCGCAGTTGGCAACCGCGAGCCAGGTATGTTACGAACCGCCAAACCTCCCTTGGGCCGGATTCTCCGAAAGGCCTTTTGGGTACTCAAATCAGCCTGTTTCTCTCAAGGGACCAAAAATGAGCGATATCGCGGACCGCGTTAAAAAGATCGTCGTCGAACATCTGAATGTTGAAGCTGAAAAAGTCACCGAAAACGCCAGCTTCATTGACGATCTGGGCGCGGACTCACTCGACACGGTCGAACTCGTGATGGCGTTCGAGGAAGAGTTCAACGTCGAAATTCCGGACGACGCGGCCGAGTCCATCGTGACGGTCGGCGACGCCGTGAAGTTCATCAAAGAAAAAGCCGCGGCTTGAAGCACATCGCGCTTCGCAAAGCCGCCTTTTATCGCAGGTGAAGATGCGGCGGGTCGTTGTCACGGGTTTGGGAATGGTCACGCCGCTCGCTTGCGGCGTTGAGCAAACATGGTCGCGCTTGCTCGATGGCAAGTCGGGCGCGCGCAAGATCACCCAATTCAACGTCGAAGACCTGCCGACGAAGATCGCAGCCAACGTCCCACGCGGCGACGGCAGCGACGGCACGTTCAATCCCGATCAATGGGTCGACGCGAAAGAACAACGCCGCGTCGACGACTTCATCATCTTCGGCCTGACAGCGGCGCAACAGGCGTGGGACGACGCCAAGATCGTCCTCGACACCGAAGAAAAGAAATATCGCGCCGGCGTCCTGATCGGCTCCGGCATCGGTGGCCTTCCGGGCATCGCCGACGCAGCCGTAACGCTGCACGAAAAGGGCCCGCGCAAGATCAGCCCGTTCTTCATCACGGGCCGCCTCATCAATCTGGTCTCGGGACAAGCCTCAATCCGCTTCGGCCTCAAAGGTCCGAACAGCGCCGTCGTCACCGCCTGCTCGACCGGCGCCCACGCGATCGGCGACGCCGCGCGCATGATCGCGCTCGACGACGCCGACGTGATGATGGCCGGCGGCGCAGAGGCCGCAATCTCGCGCCTCGGCATCGCCGGCTTCAACGCCTGCCGCGCGCTCTCGACCGCCTTCAACGATCAGCCCGAACGCGGCTCGCGTCCCTACGATAAGGACCGCGACGGCTTCGTGATGGGCGAGGGTGCGGGCGTCGTGATCCTCGAAGAACTCGAACATGCCAAGCGCCGCGGCGCAAAGATCTACGGCGAGGTGAAGGGCTACGGCCTCTCCGGCGACGCGTTCCACATCACCTCACCGGCCGACGACGGCTCAGGCGGTTTCCGCTCCATGCAGATGGCGCTGAAGCGAGCGGGCCTGATGCCGGCCGACATCGACTACGTGAACGCGCACGGCACCTCGACGCCGGTGGGTGACGAAATTGAACTGAAGTCCGTCGAACGCTTGTTCGGCAACGCGGCCGAGCATGTCGCGATGTCGTCGACGAAATCGTCGATCGGCCACTTGCTCGGCGCAGCCGGCGCGGTGGAAGCGATTTTCTGCCTGCTGGCGATGCGCGATCAAATTTGCCCGCCCACGTTGAATCTCGACAACCCATCGGTTGAATCGAAGCTCGATCTCGTGCCGCACAAGGCCAAGAAGCGGCAAATTCGCGCGGCGTTATCGAACTCCTTCGGCTTCGGCGGCACCAACGCGACGCTGGTTTTGACCGCGCCGCCGCAATAGTTAAAACTCAAAGCCAGCTCATCCCCCGCATGCGGAGCGTCACTTGCGCACGTTTCTACGCGTCTTCTTCCTATTGCTTTTCCTGGTCGTAGCCGCGGGCGCCGCCGGCACTTGGTACGTCTTCAAAGAGTTCGACGCTCCAGGCCCACAGGCCCCATCGGGCACCGAGACCATTGTCTCCATCCCTATGGGCACCGGCCTCAACCAGGTGGCCACGATCCTCGAACAAAACCGAGTGGTACGCAGCGGCCTGATCTTCCGCATCGGCGTCATCGTCAACCGCAAGGCCGCCGCCTTGAAGGCCGGCGAGTACGGCATCCCGTCAGGCTCATCGCCGTCGCAGATCATGCAAATCCTGATCGAAGGCAAATCGATCGTCTACAAGCTGACGGTCGCCGAAGGCCTGACCAGCGCAACGATCATCGACCTCGTGCGTGGTCACCCCATCTTGGTCGGTGAGGTGACGGAGATCCCGGCGGAAGGCTCGCTGCTCCCGGAAACCTACGTCTTCGACCGCGGCACCAACCGTAAGGACCTGGTCGCGCGCATGCAGGCCGACCACACCCGCGTGCTTGACGAACTTTGGGTGGGCCGCGCGAAGGACCTGCCCTTCACGACGAAGAACGAGGCCGTCACGCTCGCCTCCATCGTTGAAAAGGAAACCGGCGTCGCCAGCGAACGCCCGCGCGTCGCCGCGGTCTTCGTCAACCGCCTGCGCAAAGGCATGAAGCTGCAGTCGGACCCGACCATCATCTACGGCCTGACGAAAGGCGTGCCTCTGGGCCGCGGCATCCGCCAAAGCGAACTCGAGAAGCCGACGCCCTACAACACCTACGTGATCCCGGGCCTGCCGCCCACGCCGATCGCAAACCCCGGCAAGGCGTCGCTCGCAGCCGTCATGAACCCGGCGCAGACTGAGGACCTCTACTTCGTCGCCGACGGAACCGGTGGCCACGCCTTCGCCGCGACGCTCGCAGAACACGAAGCCAACGTCCGCAAATGGCGCGAGATCGAACGCCAACGCGCCGCGGCATCCAACCTGCGGCGTTGAGCCTACGCGCCGTACGCCTTAGAATCGGCTGAACAGAGTCCCTCCAAACGGGGCGCCAAGGAATCTATGCCGCTTTCCAGCATGACCGGCTTCTCCCGCACCCAAGGTGCGCAGGGCCAATGGCGTTGGCACTGGGAAGTGCGCAGCGTGAACGCCCGCGGCCTCGACGTCCGCGTCCGCGTCCCCGAAGGCTTCGAAGGCCTGGAGCAACCCGCCCGCGTTCTGGCGAACGATCGCTTCTCCCGCGGCGGCATCAACGCCACGCTGACGCTCGATGCCGACCCGGCGCGCGGCTCGATCCGCGTGAACGCCGAGGCGCTCAACCAAGTCCTGACCGCGCTGCGCCAACTCGAAAGCACCATCGCCGGCACCATCAAAGCCGACCCGCCGCGCCTCGACGGCATTCTGGCCCTGCGCGGGGTGATCGACACACAGCAGCCAACGATGGGCGAGGCCGAACTCGCCGCGCGCGACGCAGCCGTCCTGACCAGCCTAGCCTCAGCCTTCGACGCGTTAGCATCCGCGCGCAAGGAAGAGGGCGCGCGTCTCGACGCCATCCTGCACCAGCAAGCCGAGCGCATGACCGTACTGGTCGCCGAAGCCGAACGCCTGGCAACGCAGCAGCCCGAACAACTGCGCACGCGCCTCAAAGCCTCGATCGACGAGGTGATGAAACTGCGCGCCGGCGTCAACGAAGACCGCCTGGCCGCCGAGGTCGCGCTGCTTCTCGTCAAAGCCGACGTGCGCGAAGAAATCGACCGCCTGAAGTCGCACCTGACGCAGGCGCACACGCTCTTCACCGCAGCGGGCGCGCAAGGCCGCCGCCTCGACTTCCTGGCGCAGGAACTCAACCGCGAAGCCAACACGCTTTGCTCGAAGTCGTCCGATATCGTACTCACGCGCGTCGGCCTCGACCTCAAGGCCGTGATCGATCAAATGCGCGAACAAGTCCAAAACGTCGAATGACGCCGATCGCGAACATTAAGCGTCGCGGCATGATGCTCGTTCTGTCCTCGCCGTCCGGCGCGGGCAAGACGACGCTGGCAAAGCGCCTCCTCGAAACCGACCGCAACTTCACCATGTCGGTCTCGGTCACGACGCGCGCGAAACGCCCGTCCGAGGTCCACGGACGCGACTACTTCTTCGTCGCGCCGGCCGTCTTCGCCGACAAGATCAAGCGCGGCGAACTCCTCGAACACGCCACGGTCTTCGGCAATTCCTACGGCACCCCGCGCGCCGCCGTGCAGGACGCGCTGAGCGAAGGCCTCGACATCCTCTTCGACATCGACTGGCAAGGCACGCAGCAGCTGAAGGAAAAGGCCCGCGAAGACGTCGTCTCGGTCTTCATCCTGCCGCCTTCACGCCCTGAACTCGAACGCCGCCTGCGCGGTCGCGCCCAAGACGCCCCCGACGTGGTCGCCCAACGCATGGCGAAGGCCAACGACGAACTCAGCCACTGGGCCGAATACGACTACGTCATCGTCAACGACAGCATGGCCTCGGCAGAATCAAAAATCGCCCACATCGTCGAAGCCGAACGCCACAAACGAGCCCGCCAAACAGGTCTGTCCGAGTTCGTGCGAACGCTAATGGCCTGAATGCTTTCTACCGTGCCTTGTCGACGATCGCTCGAAGTTCGGCCAACAGCGCATGGGCCTGTTCTAGCGGAACACCAACGCGAGTCTCGAACTCCGGGATGTCGATGCCGTTGCAGGTTTCGTTCAACGCGTTGCTGATAGTCGTAAGCTCTTCGATCGTGACGTCTATCCGAGCGTTTGTGCCGGTCAGCCCTATGAGCTTCATGGGTGCTTCCTCAAGTGTACCTCGAGCCGGTGGGCGAGGGCGGCGAACCCCTCGACGGAAATCTCCTCCGCCCGCGCCGTTGGCTCAAGGCCGGCCTCGGCAATCAACTCGTCGCTGAAGGTCCCAAGCGACTTCAGACTCGACCGCAGCATCTTGCGCCGTTGGCCAAAGCCGGCGGCGGTCACGCGTTCGAGCATCGCAACGTCCGCCGCGCCGCGCGGCTGCTTCAGAATGTCGAACCGCACGATCGTCGACGTTACGTTCGGCGACGGTGTGAACGCACTGCGATGCACGTCGAACAGGATCCTCGGCGCAGTCCGCCACTGACTGATGATCGAAAGCCGCCCGTAGGCCGGCGTCCGTGGCGCAGCGACGATCCGTTCCGCCACCTCGCGCTGAAACATCAGCGTCAGCCGTTCGTACCACGGCGGCCAGCTTCCCGCCGTCAGCCATCTGACGAGCAACGGCGTCGCCACGTTATAGGGCAGGTTGGCCACCACGACCGCCCGCTCGCCGGGCCCGACCAGGTCACGCTCGTCGACCGTCAGGGCATCGGCCCTCACGACGGACAAACGCCCCGGATAAGCACGCGCGATGGCCTCAAGCGCAGGCAAACACCGCTCGTCGCGTTCGATCGCGACGACCCGCCCCGCGCCTTCGGCCAACAGCGCACGCGTCAATCCGCCCGGTCCCGGCCCGATCTCGACGACCGTGACGCCGTCCAGCAGCCCCTCGCGCGCGATGCGCCGTGTTAGGTTCAAATCGAAGAGAAAATTCTGCCCCAGCGCCTTGCGCGCGCTCAAACCCAATTGCGCGATCACCTCGCGCAGCGGCGGCAACCCGTCGTCGAAGCTCATGCGTGCGTCGCGCGTTGCGCCGCGACGCGCTCGGCCATCCGGAGCGCCGCAAGCAAGCTCGTCGGGTCCGCGCGATCCTGTCCGGCGATATCGAACGCCGTGCCGTGATCGGGCGACGTGCGCACGATCGGCAGGCCCAGCGTCACGTTGACCCCGCCCGCGAAATCCAGCGTCTTAAGCGGGATCAAAGCCTGATCGTGATACATGCAGATCGCCGCGTCGAAGCGCTTGCGCGCGCCCGTGTGGAAGAGCGTATCGGCGGGCAGGGGCCCCGTCGCGTCGATCCCGCGCGCCCGCAAGGTCGCCAGCGCGGGCCCGATGATGGTCTTCTCCTCATCGCCCATCGCGCCGTCTTCGCCTGCATGCGGGTTCAACGCCGCAACCGCCAGCCGCGGCGAAGCGATGCCGAAATCCTTGATCAACGCCTGATGCGTGATGGTCGCCGCCGCCACGATCGCCTCGCTCGAAAGCTCGCGCACCGCCCGCGCCAGCGACAGATGCACCGTCACCGGCACGACGCGCAGCCCCTCGATCGCCAGCATCATGACCGGCGCAGGCCCGCCGCACAGCGCGGCGAGATATTCCGTATGCCCGGGAAACTTGAACCCCGCGCCATAGAGCGTTGCCTTATGAATGGGATTGGTCACGACGCCGGAAGCATCGCCGCCGCGCGACAGCGCCACGGCCTTTTCGATCGCGCCGATCACCGCCTGCGCGTTCCGTCCGTCGGGCTTGCCCGGCACGGCCTTCACCGCCAGCCGCAACGGCAACACCGGCACGCCTTCGTGGAAGCGCGCGCCCGCCTCGTCCATCGAGGAGACTTCGACGACATGTGAGTGGCTCTTGATCCGATGCGCCTCGGCGCGCAGCCAGTCCGGATCGCCGATCACCGCAAACGGCGGCACGGGGCGTCCGTCAGGGGCATGCCAAGCTTTGACGACGATCTCGCCCGCAATGCCCGCGGGCTCGCCCATAGTGAGCGCGAGCGGCCTGAGCCGGGGCCGATCCGCCATGCTGCCCTTAGTTGTCCCGCATCTCGATCGTGGCGTCGCGGCGCAGATCGCGCAGATAGCGGCGGGCCAGCATCGAAAGCTCTTGGTTATAGAGGCGGGACTCGACCTCTTCCTTCGTCACGTCGCTCTGCGCGGTAACGGTCGGACGTTGCGCGCCTTCCGGCATCGCGCCCGGCGCAGGGACCATGCCGCCGGAGCAGATGATGTACATTTCCACGCCTTGCGACCCGACGAGGGGCGGCGTCGAGCGGCCATTCGGCGTCCCGGAGAGAATTTTCACGAACTGAGGCGCCATCTCCTTCGTGTTCATGCTGCCGAACCGCTGGAAGCGCGCACCGTGTGCCTTGGCGATCTGCGGCGCGCTCGCACAGCCGTTGATCGATCGGTAGATCTCGATCGATTTGGCGCGCACGGCCTCCTGCTTCGCTTTCGACGCGCCTTGCGCCATCGGGATAACGACCTGGGCGATTTCGATAATCGTCTTCATTTTCTGCGCGGCCTGTGGCGCCGCCGGCGCCGCTTTCGGCTGCGCCTCGACCTTCGACCCCGACGGCAGGCGCTTCTCGCGCAGTCCCATGATGTAGTACCCGCCAGGCCCGCGGATCGGATCAGAAACGCCGCCCGGCTGCATCTTCGTCACGGCGGCGGCGATGGCGGGCTGCATATCGCTTTCACTGATCGCCCCAAGGTCGCCGCCGTTGCTGGCCGACGGCGCTTGACTGAACTGGCGCGCGATGGCCGAGAAATTTGCGCCGCCGCGAAGCTGACCCAAGATGCTCTGGATGTTCTGACGCGTCGCCTCTTCGGCTTCCGGCGTGTCGACGGCGAGGAAAATTTCCGACACCGCATACTGCGTCTGCTTCGCCGACGCCTGCAACTGCTTGAAGATCTCGTCGACCTCGTCGTCGGAAACCGTTACGCGCGGCGACAGGCGCTGCTGCACGAGCTTCTGCCAAGCAAGGTCGGCCTTGATCTGGTTTTGCAGCGTGTTGCGTGCGATCCCGTTCTCGTCGAGCATCTTGTAGATCGCGTCGACGCCGATGTTGTTCTGCGACGCGATGCGCTTGAAGTTCTTGTCGAGGTCTTCCTGCGTGATCTTGACGTTGAACTTGATCGCTTCCTGAAGCTGCAGCGTTTCATCCACGAGTTGGCGCAGCACCTGCGGCCGCAGACGCTTGATGGCGTCCGCGCCTTGTGCGCCGGACGTCACCATCACCAGCTTGATGCGCTGGTCGAGATCGTAGGTCGAAATGATCGCATCGTTGACGATCGCCGCCGCCCGCATGGAGACGGGCTCTTTCGTTGCGCCGATCGCGGCCGATTGCTGCCCGACAACGGCAAGGGCAGCGATCGCTGCGGCGCCTGCCAGCATCGAGAAACGGAACGACGAAACCGAACGACGAGCATACATCGCAGTTACCGAGAGCGAGGGGTGACTGAACGCCAGCCTCCAGCCCGGGGCGTGACTCGGGGCGGACGCTGTTAACGCCGGGAGAATAGCCAGTTCCGGCCGCGCTGCAACCTGCTGCGTGCGCGCCTTTTGGCTCTAATTGACGCCTTTTAGGCGAAATGTGAACAGAAAGGAACTCGAGGGCTCGATATCGCGGTCGCGGGTGAACCGGCGGCGGAAATCGATGCCGAATTCGGCGCAGTCGTCCTCGTAGGAAATACCGAACTTGCTCTCGATCATCTCGTCGCCCGCAAGGTCGCGCCGGCCCGAACCGCGCAGCCAGATATTGTCGAGCGCCTGAATGCTGCCCGCGACGTTCACTTCCTCGCGTTGGTCGGGCAGCAGCGGATCGGGCTCAAGCAGCACATAGCCCGCTTTGAACGAATACCAGTCCGGATCAAACGCTTCGGCATAGAGTTCGTTGCGCTCGAACCGCGCCGCCGATTGATCGATGCGGAAGCGATGCACAAGCCGGATGTTCCCGTCCGGCTGGATCGTCAAGCGGCCCACATAATCCGACTGCTGATTGCGCAAACCGGATTCTTCGGTGAACGCGTTGTCCTCATGGAAGCGATAGCTCTGTCCCAGGATCGCTTCGACAAAGCCTTCGTCGAAATAGGCCGCCGCGCGAACGCCGGCGTTGACGCGCGGCCCAGTTTCCCAACGGTCCAGACCTGGAAACTTGTTAAACGAAAACAGGTTCGTTTCATCGAACTCGAACGCTGCGCTGTCTTCGTTCGGAATCTCGTCCGGGTTGCCGCCGTAAGGTGCAGCGATGAACTGCACGATCGGCTCGATGATCTGCTTCCAGCCCCAATCGGTGCGGACCAGCGGATAGCGCCACTCGGCGCCCGCCCACGGCAGCACGCGCGCGACGGTCTCGTCGTCAGTGCCGCTCACGCCGGTGTCCGTCACCTGATAGGCGTCGGCGCGCAGGTTGGCGAAGAACGTCAGCATATGCCCGCCCGGCGTCGTCAGCGGCAACTTCCATGAGGCGGTCGACGACACGCGCGCCGTGTCTTGACCTTCGCCGCGATGCAGATAGAGCGCGTTGCCCAGCAACGAGAACCGTCCACCGAAAACCGTCTCGTCGGGCACGTACTCAAGCTCGATAAGCGGCAACACCAACGGCGTCAGCCCCGGATCGTCCGTCTCGCGCAAGCCTTGGAAGTACCAGCTGTTGATGGCCGCGTATGACCGCCCGTCGATGCCTTCGACAAACAGATTGTTCTCAAGCCGGTCGAGCGAGGAGATGTCGTAGCGCTTCAAATACGTGTCGTTCGACGTCAGCTGCGCGTCATAACCCCAGCGCCAGATCTCGTCGATCTGAAAGCGGCCGCGGCCGAAAATGTGTCCCTGCAGCGTCTCGTCGCCCTGCTCATTGCCGAAGCGATCGCGCGCCTCACCGTACCGTCCGCTCGCCTGGATGTTATAGGCGCCCGTCTCGGTCCGCTGACGCCATTCGCCTTTGAGCAACGGCCCATCGTTCTCCGTGTACATCGGCGACAGCAGCAAGTCGTAGCTGGGGTCGAGCGCGAAATAATACGGCACCTCGGCGAAGTACCCGAGATCCGTCGAGTGCCCGATGCCCGGCACGAGGAAACCCGACTGACGCGGTGCTTGCGGGTCCGAATGCGAAAAGTAGGGCAGGTAAGCGACAGGCACGCCGAACACTTCGAAGAACGCGTCTTCGTATTCGACCCGCGCCTTTTCCTGATTGTAGATGACCTTGAACGCCTTGATCTGCCACGTCGGCGCCTTCGTCGGCTCTTCCTTGCAAGGTTTGCAGGTTGTGTACGCGGCTTTCTCGAGAGTCAGCACCGACCCGTCCGAGCGCGTCGCGCGCGCAGCGGCCAAGTGCCCGCGGCCCGCGATCATGACGTTCAGGCTTTCGATGACGCCGTCGCGCATATCGTCGGTAACTTCGATGCGGCTGCCCGATAGCGACGTACCGTTCGCCTCGCGGATGGTCGCGTTGCCCTCGGCGATAACGACGCGGGTCTTCTGGTCGTAGGTCAGCTTCTCGGCCGACAATGTGCGCGGCCCATAAATGACCTCGACGTTGCCCTCCGCGGTCACGACGCTGGTGTTCGCGTCGTAGATCATCTTGTCGGCGCGGATCAGCACTTCGGTCGGCTTCGCAACCTCCTTGGAGCCGCCACTGCCCGCAGTCTCAGACGGATCATCGGCCGCAGCGCGCGAGGCGAGCGGAATCAGGATCGGTGCGTGTCCGGCAGCTGCTGCAAGCGAGACAGTCGAGCACGAGGCAAGGAGAACTGTGATGAGGCGATACGCGACCTTCATCCATCCTCCTGGTTAAACAAAGACGCCATACCCAACAACAACGCAGTCGTAGCAGGCGCCCACGCAGCTAGCGCGACAGGTACAATGCCGGATATCCCCAGGGCGTGTGTCACGTCCGTGAAGAAATACAACAGGAACCCAGTCAGTACGCCTGAAAGAATGAGCCTCGCAGCTCCCCCTAGACGCGCCAGCCGAAGCGAGAATGCCGCCGCCACGAATATCATAGCGCATAACAGCAGCGGCCCCGCAAGCAAGGCGTGGTAGTGAAGCCTATGTTTTGTCGCCGAAAAACCCGCTGACTCGGCTTGGGAAATGAACTGCGGGAGGTCCCAAAACGCGATGGTATCAGGGGTTGCAAAGCTTTCTTGTATCTGGTTCGGAGTTAACGACGTTTTCACATCGAGTGTCGGATAGAACACAGCTGGACGGTCCGGGCCGGTAACCCAGGCCTTTTCGAGACGCCACTTCTCGCGTTCCAAGGTCGCAACCTTGGCGTCGATTCGGCCCCGAAATTGGTCCTTCCCCTCATAGATGAACAGGATCACGTCGCGCAGTTTCAGACCGCTGTCCGAGACGCCGAGCGCATGAATGACGGTCTGACCCTTCTCGTCGCCCTGCCGCAACCACAACCCGTTGCTCGACACCGCCAGCAAGGACGACCGTCCCCGGATATATCGCGCCTCCAACTCCTCGTAGCGCGACACCAGTTGGGCCGCGAAGGGGTTGTAGGCCGTCGTCATGAACACCCCGATGACGAACGAGACGGCCAGGGCAGGGGCGAGGAACAGCCACGCCGACACCCCCGACGCCCGCGCGATCACCAACTCCTGCGACCGCGTCAGCCGCGCGAAATTCCAGATCGCGCCGAACAGGATCGCAAACGGCATCATCTTTTCGGTGAGGTTCGGCAGCTTCAACAGCGCCATGCCGATGATGCTGGCCAGCGGCACCGCCTCGCGCCCCGCGGTCCGGTTCAGCAACTCGACGATGTCGATCACAAAGCCCAGCGTGACGCACAGCCCGAACACGATCCCGACGCTCATCAGGAATTGCACCGCGAGATATCGCGACAGCGTCCAACTGAGTGTCATTGCTGCGCGCCCGCCGGCAGCGCATTGGCCATCGTTCCGCGCCTCAGTATCTGGGGGAACGACAAGAACAGGATCAGGCCGACGATCCACAGCAGGGGCCAGATGTACATCAACGGCACCGCATCGGGCGACGAGTTGGTCAGCTGCTGAAAGGCAAACCCCGGCAATCGCGCGGCAAGCACCGCACCCATCGCCATGGCGATGCGTCCGGCATAACCGCGCCGGTTGAAGTTGCCGCCGATCAGCGCGACCACCCCGATCAGGGCGAAGACCATGCAATAGAGCGGTCCGGTCAGCCGATTATGCGCTTCCGAAAAATACTTTCGTCGCTGCTTGTCGTTGACGGTCTTAGGCGGATTCAAAAGCTCGCTGATGTACTGCTCGCTCGCCTCGCGCGCCAAAGGGTCGCGCTGCTTGTCGAACTGCCCGAGATCGAACGTGTGCTTCTCGAAGTCGAGAATCTTCAGCCGGCCTTCACCGCCTTCAACCCACTGCGCGTTGCCTTTGTACATAATCAGACGCGGCCCCGCTGGCGTGTTCGCCAGCACGCCGCGCTCAGCCATGTAGGTCGCAATGCCCTTCGGGTTACGTGCGTCGTGCACCAGGATGCCGCGGATGTCGCCGCCGGAATTCTGACTGACGTAGACGGTCAGTCCGCTGATCGGATTCGTGAATGCACCCTCGCGCACGAACGTGTTCACCAGGTCGGCGCGGATTTCGAACACGCGATCCTTCATCTCGCGCATACCGGCCGGCATGACCACGAGACTGAAGAGATACCCGACGAGAGTGGCCGCCACGGCGATCACCAGCACCGGTCCCGCGACCGCCCACCGGCTAAACCCGGCCGCCCAAATGACGACGAGTTCGCTTTCGACATACAGGCGGTTCAGCGAATAGAGCACCGCGCAAAACAGCGCGAACGGCAGGATCAGCGCCATCAGCTGCGGCAGGGCCAGCATCGTCAAATAGAGGTAAGTCAGCGCCGACTGGCTCTGATTGATCACAAGATCCAGCATGCGCAGCGACTGCGACAGCCAGACGACGCCCGTCAGAACGAATGTGAAAAACAGCAGCGGACCGCCGATTTGCCGGAAGATGTAACTCGAAATTCCGGACATGGGCCTTACGTGCGCCGCCTTGAGGGTCAGGCCGGACCGTCCGGCCGCTTCACAACACTGTTTCGGCCCGTTAAAACCGCGATGCCCTGGCCGCCGGCCAGCGTGCGAAATTCCAAGCTGAATCAGCGTTTGCAGCGGACAACCGCATAAGCCAGCCGCGTCGTCCACGCAACGATCTTCAAGCTTACCCGGGGTCTTCGCTTCCGTTAAGAGATAACAGGGTCATGCAAATCAACTTTGTGAAGTCCGAAATCCCCGACGAAGGCACGCTCGCCATCGGCACGACCGAGAGCGAAGACCTGACCGGCCACCTCGAACAATTAGACAAAAAGACGAAGGGGTCGATCGCCCGCGCGCTCAAGGCCGCCCGTTTCACCGGCGCCAAAGCCCAGGTTGTGGAAATCCTCGCCCCCGGCGGCCTCGACCTCGACCGCCTTTTGGTTATCGGCCTGGGCAAGGCTGACGACTTCAAGACCGAAACGGCCGAGACGCTGGGCTCGTCCGCTGTCGCCCGTCTGCTGACCAGCGGCGAAAAGGCCGCGACCCTGCTCCTGCAGTTGCCCAAAGGGTCAAAAGTCGATGAGGCGGAGGCTGCCGCGCGCGTCGCGCAAGGCGCGTCGTTGCGCAGCTACCGCTTCGACCTTTACCGCACGACCCAAAAGAAGACCGACAAGCCGACCCTCGCCAAGGTGAGCATCGGCGTCGACGATCCGGCCGCGGCCAAGAAGGCCTGGCGTGGCCCCGAAGCCGTCGCCAACGCCGTCGCCTTCGCCCGCGACCTGGTGACCGAGCCGCCCAACGTCCTCTTCCCAGAAGAGTTCGTGAAGCGCGCCCGCAAGCTCGAAGACCTCGGCGTCGAAATCGAGGCGATCGGTGAAAAGGAAATGACCAAGCTCGGCATGGGCGCACTCCTCGGCGTCGGCCAGGGCTCCGAACGCGAGACCCAACTTCTCGTCATGCAATGGAAGGGCGCTCGCGACCGCAACGCCCAACCGATCGCCTTCGTCGGCAAAGGCGTCACCTTCGACACCGGCGGCATTTCGATCAAACCCGCCGCTGGCATGGACGCCATGAAGTACGACATGGGCGGCGCCGCCGCCGTGATCGGCCTTATGCACGCTTTGGCCGGCCGCAAGGCGAAGGCGAACGTCATCGGCATCTGCGGCCTCGTCGAAAACATGCCCGACGGCAACGCGCAACGTCCTGGCGACGTCGTCAAATCGATGTCCGGCCAAACAATCGAGGTCCTGAACACCGACGCCGAAGGCCGCCTCGTTCTCGCCGACGCGCTCTGGTACTGCCAGAACCGCTTCAAGCCGAAGTTTATGGTCGACCTGGCGACGCTGACGGGTGCGATCCGCATCTCGCTCGGCCTCGACATCGCCGGCCTGTTCTCGAACAACGACGAACTCGCCGAACGCCTCACCGCCGCCGGCAAGGCCGAAGGCGAAGAACTCTGGCGCATGCCCATGGGCGAGCGTTACGACCGCATGATCGACAGCCCCATCGCCGACATGAAGAATATCGGCGGCCAATTCGGCGGCTCGATCACTGCAGCGCAGTTCATCCAGCGCTTCGTCAACAAAGTGCCGTGGGCCCACCTCGACATCGCCGGCACCGCGTGGGCGGAAGAAGCCCGCGGCTCGACGCCAAAAGGCGCGACGGGCTTCGGCATCCGTTTGTTGAACCGCCTCGTCGCCGACAACTACGAAGGTTAGATGGCCGAAATCCTCTTCTATCATTTGGAACGGGCAGCACTCGAAGATGTGCTGCCCGGCCTCTTGGAGAAAACGCGCGAACGGGGATGGAAGGCCCTCGTTCGCGCCGGCTCCGACGAACGCGTCGCCGCGCTCGACTCTCACCTCTGGACGTACCGCGAAGAAAGCTTCCTGCCGCACGGCCTGCTGCGCGACCCGCATCCCACGGAACAACCCATTCTGCTGACGTCGGCGTCGGGCAATCCGAACAGCGCCGAAGTCCTCTTCTTCATCGACGGCACCTCAGCCGACGACTGGTCCGGCGCCGAAGTCGGCTCAGCCGCCCGCGTCGTCCTCATCTTCGACGGCCGCGACCCGGCAGCCCTCGAAGCCGCACGCGAAAACTGGAAGCAGGCCAAGGCTGGCGGTCACGAGGTGACCTACTGGCAGCAAGCCTCAACCGGAAAATGGGAAAAGAGAGCCTAGGCCTCCTTTGGCACTCGACTGTCCCGCGACAGTTCCCTTAAGAATCGGGACTGAGATTGCCTGCCGGAACATTCGCGCCATGCCCATTCTCTTTGTCGCCTCCATCGCGATGCAAGTGCTGTGCGTCGTTCACGCCGTCCGCACCGGCCGGACACAGCCCTGGATCTACATCATCATCTTCCTGCCGGCGGTCGGGTGCGCCGCTTACTTCTTCGTCGAAATCCTACCCGGGCTGGCGAACAATCGCCGCTCGCGCAAAGTCTTCACCGACGTCACGACGCTGATCGACCCCGACCGCGAATTCCGCGAACGCAAAGCGCAGGTCGAACTCACCGGCACGCCCGCGGCTAAGGCGGCGCTCGCCGACGAGTGCGCACGCAAGGGCATGTTCGACGAAGCAGTCGTCCTCTATCGCGCAGCGCTGACCGACCCCTTCACCGACGACGCGACATTCTTGATGGGCTACGCGCGCGTCCTGATCGAGAAGGGCGACTTCGCCGAATGCGAACGCACGCTCGATCATCTGCGAGCGACCAACCCCGACTTCTCGTCGCAAGAGGGCCACTTGATGTACGCCCGCGCGCTCGAAGGCCAAAACAAGACCGTCGCCGCAACCGCCGAGTACGAAAGCCTCATCGGCTACTTCGCCGGTTTCGAAGCCAAAGTCCGCTACGCGCTGATGCTGCAAAAGCAGGGCAGCGTCATCCGGGCACGCGAACTCCTGGACGGCGTCGTCCAGGCGTACAATCGGCAACCACGCCATGCCCAGTCGCTGAACCGCGACTGGTACGCCGTTGCCCGCCGCAATCTCGAAGCTTGACGGGAACCTTCCTGGAACCCCCCGCGTTTTACAGGAGACGAGCGCTCATCAAGCGCACCGGCGCGCATGTGCGTGTCGGTCAGGCGGAGGGTAACCATGTCTGGCAGCAAAGACTTCGAAGAGAAGAAGCTGAATCCGCGCGCCTCGTATCAGCATCCCGAACAGGTGCTGACGGATGCGTCTTTGACGCGTGAGCAGAAGATCGAGATCCTGCGCGAGTGGCACTACGACGCCGTGCGCCTGCAGGAATCGGCCGGCGAAAACATGACGGGCGGCGAGCCCGATCTGCTGCGCCAAGTGTCGAACGCGCTGCTGCGCCTCGACATTTCGCCATCGGTCGAAGCCGACCCAAACGCGCCCAAGCCGGCACCCTGGTGGCAGAGCGTGAAGCAGCAGGTCACGAAGGCCCTGTCGCCCAAACCCGGCTCGGCGGGCAAGCCACGCTAACTACTCGGCAGCGCGCCGCCGCAGTTCCGGATCGAGCCGAACGACGTTCGACGGCAGCGGCGGCGTCTTGCGCGAGCGCTTCGCCGTCGAAGGGGGCGTGACCGGCATCGGGTCACGCAAGCCGGCATCGTCGCCTGCCTCGAGAAACGCGTCCAACACTTCAAGCAGCTTCATGAACTGAAACCACGCGTAGGGCGTTTGCGTGCCCTTCGTCATGCGGTCGACAGCCCATTCCTTCAGCGCACGCATTTGCGCTTCCGGCGTCGTAGTGGCCGATTTCATAAGTCCTACCCGAATAGCCCCAACAAGTGACCTGACCCGCCGCAGCTTAGAAGCAAACAAGCTCCGTCGCGAATCAGCGAGCGATTAGGGTGGCTCGCCCGGGTTAATCGCCACTTAATGCGCGCCTCAGGCGTCGGCCGCGATTTCGGCGCGCGCCGCCTCATACGTTTCCGTCGCCGCGAGCCAAGCGATCTCCGCGGCATCAAGTTGCTTCTGCACGTCGGCGCGCTGCTTCGTCAGCGACGTCACGTGGGCCGCATCCTTCTCGTAGAGATCGGGCGCATTCAAAGCCGCATCGAACTTCGCGACTTCGCCTTGCAGTTTGGCGACGCGCTTCTCCAAATCGTCCGCCGCCTTCTTCAAAGGCGTAACGCGCGCCCGCCGGTCAGCAGACGCCTTGCGCTCTTCCGCCTTGGTCAGCTTCGAGACTTTCGCCTTCGATCCGGGCGGGCGGCGCTCGTCCATCAACAGCTTGCGATAGTCGTCCATGTCGCCGTCGAACGGATGCACTTGCCCCTTTGCGACCAGCCACAAGCGATCCGCGCAGGTCTCGATCAAATGCGGGTCATGGCTGATGAGCAAAACCGCACCGGGATAATCGTTGAGCGCCAACACCAACGCTTCGCGGCTGTCGATATCCAAATGGTTGGTCGGTTCGTCGAGGATCAAAAGATGCGGCGTCTCAAGCGCCGCAATCATGATCAGCAACCGCGCGCGCTCGCCGCCCGACAAGTCGCCGATCGCAGTGCCGACCTTGAAGTCCGGAAAGCCCGCCCCGCCTAACCGGGTGCGCGCCTCACGCTCGTTCAGCTTCGGCATCAGCCGCATCAAATGCGTCACCGGCGTCTGGTCGGGATCCATCTCGTCCAACTGATGCTGCGCGAAATAGCCGATGCGCAGCTTGCGCGACTTCGTGATCGATCCGCTCATCGCCTGCAGCCGGTTCGAGATCAGCTTTGCGAAGGTCGACTTACCGTTGCCGTTCGCACCCAGAAGCGCGATCCGGTCATCCGGATCGATCCGCAAGTCCATGTGCGAAAGGATGGTGCGCTTGTCGTACCCGACGCTCACCTGATCGAGAGCCAGAAGCGGCGGCGACAATTCTTCCGGCTCGCCCAGCCGGAACGGCGCCACGCGCTCGCTGTTCATCTCCGCGATCGGCTGCAGCTTAGCGATCGCCTTCAATCGGCTCTGCGCCTGCCGCGCCTTCGAGGCCTTGTAGCGGAAGCGATCGACGAATGCCTGCATGTGCTTGCGCTGCAAATCCTGCTTCGTCCGCGCCGCGTCCGCGACCGCCAGCCGCTCCGACCGCGTACGCTCGAACACGTCATAGGTGCCGGTGTAGAAGGTGAGCTTCTTCTCCTCGAGATGCAGGATCGAACCCACCGCCGTGTTCAGAAGATCGCGATCATGGCTGATCAAGATCATCGTCCCCTGAAACCGCTTCAGATACTGCTCAAGCCACAACGACCCTTCGAGGTCGAGATAGTTCGTCGGCTCGTCGAGCAGCAACAAATCCGGATCCGAGAACAGCACGGCCGCGAGCGCCACGCGCATACGCCACCCGCCCGAAAACTCCGAACACGGCCGCAGCTGCGCCTCGGCATCGAACCCAAGCCCCGCCAGAATTTCCGCCGCGCGGGCAGGGGCCCGATGCGCGCCGATATCGACCAGCCGCGTCTCGATCTCCGCGATGCGATGCGGATCGGTGGCGGTCTCGGACTCCGCGATCAGCGACGCCCGCTCCGTGTCCGCCTCAAGCACCGTGTCCAGCAACGATGTCGGCCCGCCCGGCACTTCCTGCGCGACGCCGCCGATACGCCAGTTGCGCGGCATCGTGATCTCGCCGCCGTCGACGTCGGTCTCGCCGGTCAAAAGGCGGAAGAGCGTGGACTTGCCGGTGCCGTTGCGGCCGACGAGTCCGACTTTGTGGCCGGTCGGAATATTGGCCGTCGCCTGCTCAAAAAGCGGGCGGCCTTCGATCCGGTAGGTGAGGTTGATGATGCGCAGCATGGGGCGCGGTGTCTAAAGGGGTTTCACCAAAAGGGGAAGGCGCGACAACAGCGCAAACCCCCCAAGCCTTGCGACGCCGGGGGCCGGTCTGTATGAAAGCCCTCCGATTTTCAGCCGATTTTGAAGGATTTGCCACATGGCGACCGAACGCACGTTCTCGATCATCAAACCCGACGCCACCCGCCGCAACCTGACCGGCAAGATCATCGACCGCCTGGAAACCTCGGGCCTCCACATTGTCGCCCAAAAGCGCCTGTGGCTCTCCCAGAAGCAGGCCGAAGCCTTCTACGGCGTCCACAAAGAACGCCCCTTCTTCCATGACCTGGTGAAGTTCATGACCTCCGGCCCCGTGGTGGTGCAGGTCCTCGAAGGCGCCAACGCCGTCGCGAAATACCGCGAAGTCATGGGCGCCACCGACCCGAAGAAGGCCAACCCCGGCACGATCCGCAAAGACTTCGCCGAGTCGATCGAAGCCAACTCCGTCCACGGCTCCGACAGCGCCGAAAACGCCGCCATCGAAATCAAATTCTTCTTCGCCGACACCGAAATCGTCGGCTGAACGCCTGGGAGCGCCGGCATCCCGCCGGCCCTTCGTTCCCGTTCTCAAGAACAAACGCAATCCGATCCGTCACGGCGTCACATCGGCGGATTTCAGCCGTTTCTGCCATCACATATCCATCACATGTGACGGCAGGCGGCCCCTTCCTTTCCAAGTCCAAGCGTTCGCACGGCATTGGCCCACACGCGGAACAAAAATAGAACATTTGTGGAGCAAGTGCAAGCGGGCAACGCGCGACGCCACAGCCTGACGTTCTCGGTCGAGTGGCGAGCCCGCGGCTCATCGGCCGATCAACCAATGCCAGACGAACCGCGGCCACGACGACGAAGGGATTGGGTATTTTACTTTCGTCCCCGTATTTGCATTTAGAAGGCCACACCGGCGGGCTTTGACTGCGCCGAGGCCGCGTGCGCGCCGACGATCCAAAACAGGATCAAGCAGAAGACGGTCACGATCACCGATGCAACGGACATCGCCGCCACGGCCAACAGCAGGGCCTCGGGTTCTACGTCAGGAATGAAAACGTCCGCGACAAGAGCAAGCAAGAGCCCCAACGGCAGTCCCCACCACACGACGCCAAAGAGCGCCGCTCTAATCCACTGTCCGATCGTTCGCGGGAGGTTCGGCAAGGCATAGTTGACGACGGGCGTGATTGCATCGAACGCAAGCTTGCCGACGGCGAAGGCGATCAACACAACGAGCGCTGCAAAATTCGAATCTCGAAACGCGGCAGCGGCAGACAGCGCGGCGGCCATGCCCGCCGCGTAGCCCGCGTAGTGCCGCATCGCGATCTGGATCATTGGCGAGGGTAGGGGAGGGTTTTTCTGTGCAGCACGCGTGTAGTTACGCGCTTGCTGCCAGGTGTAGATGCCGCAGAGGGCACCAAGAGCGGCCGCAAACGCTACCGCGATCGGCAAAATCGGCCAGTCGCTCACCTCCGCAACCGCGAGCAGCATCACCATCACAGCGTATGACGACGACAGAGCCATCGATGCGACGGTTCCAAGCAATGAGACCCCGGCTCGCTCCGCCAAGAAGCGTTTTAGCATTTCGTCGTAAGGCATCAGTTCATCGCCACGTCTGCGTGCGCGCCAAATGTGAACGGCCTCAGCCAGCAAGGTCACGACAAGAAGAATGCCCGCACACACCGCGAGGTTCACGATGACGCTGTCCGCGTGCGCGAGCGTTCGCACCGCCGCCAGGATCAGGGTATAGGCGGCAGCTGTCGCGGTGGCGTCTGCCTCGACCTGGCGCAAAGAGCGATATGGAACAAGCCGTGCCGTCAAGTGTCCTCCCTAAAGAAAATACGGGGACAGTATAAATATTCCCCGAGCTTCCGATCGCACTTTAGCAGGTTTGGCGGACGCGCGGCGATGCCGGCTCGTGGAGCGAAGCCTTTCCACGCCGGCTCCGGCGGTTCGAAGCCCGGTCGAGGGCAGTACCGCGACGGTCCTTCGCCGCCCCGCGCCGATCTGATTCGCCTGAATGCCAAAGATAACGCCGCCGCCGACATGCCGACCGGCCAGCAACACACCCAAAATGACACCGGCCTTCGAAGTATCCAACGTCATACGGCGCCCTCATGTTGGGGCAGGGCGCGAAACGTGACGCAAGAACAAGGGCGGAGTGCGCAGACTCCCTGGCGAAGTGGCGGATCGCCCGCGTGCTGGACGAGGACGACTTCTTGACGCGCGGCGTAGGAGAAAACTGCAAGAGCGATCACAGTAAGCCGAAAAGGAGGCTCGGGGTCGGTGTGCCTGTTACACTGAAGTGCTATACTCGCCCCTTGGCGTGCCTGGACTACGTCACCGCGCAGAGCTCGTCGGCCCACAAACGGAGCGTCTTTTGGCTGCCCGACCGGATTATGGCGAGACACTGGCCGCCCGATTTCGGGCGGAGGCGAGCTATCTCGTTACAACGGTCTTGCGCCCCGCGACCCTGGCGGTGACGCGGGTGCGACGCGACACGCCCGGTCACGGTCTGACGGACAGGATGCCGATCGCCTCGGCCTTCAGTGTCTCGCTCCAACTTCGCGAGCAGGAGAAGCGAGAGCTCTTCCTGGCTGGGAAGTCGGTCGACACTAGAGGCTACGGCGCCCGCACGACGTCGATTGTGGATCATGAGACGGAGCCGCAGGCCTATCTCCCCATGCCGTTCGACACGATGCATTTCTATGTGTCGCGTGCCGCCCTCGACCAGATCGCCCACGATCACGGAG
Organism: Alphaproteobacteria bacterium; assembly: GCA_034440355.1. Lineage (GTDB taxonomy): Bacteria > Pseudomonadota > Alphaproteobacteria > Micropepsales > Micropepsaceae > SZUA-430. The sequence goes on along the minus strand of JAWXBY010000143.1, from coordinate 27,578 downwards.
CCCGCCGGATCGACACGCTGACCTGCGAGCGCGGCGTGCTCGACGAGACAGTCTGGCACATGGGCATGGCGTTATTGCCAACGCTAGGTCGTCCTGCGGAGGTCAGCCAACTCTATGCCGATCACCAACTGCTGGCGACGCACACCTACTTCGCTTGTGCGTTTGGCGGCATGCAGCGGGCGCAGCCCGTGCGTCGCGGCGGCCTCGCCGCGTGGCAACTCCGACGGGTCACGGATCTGATGGAGGCTGACCTGTCTGCGGACGTCACGTTGTCTGATCTGGCATCGGCTTGCGGACTCTCGGTGAGCCATTTCGCGCGCGCGTTCAGGCAAAGCATGGGCCAGCCGCCGCACCAATGGCTGTTGGCGCAACGCATTGCTCGAGCGAGGACACTGATGTCGTCGCCGGGCGTACCATTGGCGGACGTGGCCCTCGCCTGCGGATTCGCAGACCAAAGCCACTTCACGCGGGTGTTCAAGAATGTCGTCGGCGCAAGCCCCGCCCATTGGCGGCGCAGTTTGCTGATGTGATCGAGGCCGACCGTCGCCGCGCCCGGATCAAGCTAAAGCCGCCGGTATCCTACAAGTCCCCTCCGTTCTGGCCGCGTAGAGCTAGGCCTCCTGACACGTTCGGAGACTCCCATGCGGCACCTATTCGTCACGACGTTAGCGCTGCTGTTGCTGGCGCTTCCCGCCCACGCGCAACCATCTGCGTTCCCCACCGGGTTTAAAACGCGCGAGATCGCGACCAACGGCACCACCCTCCACGTCCGGGTGGGCGGGCGAGGGCCGGCAGTCGTCCTGTTGCACGGCTACGGCGAGACGGGAGATATGTGGGCACCCATGGCGGCCAACCTTGCCAAAGATCACACCGTCGTCGTGCCGGACCTGCGAGGCATGGGACTGTCGGCGAAGCCCGCTGGCGGCTACGACAAGAAAATGCAAGGCGCCGACATCGCAGGCGTTCTCGACGTGCTGAAGATCGAGCGCGCCGATCTGGTCACCCACGATATCGGCAACATGGTCGGCTACGCCTTCGCGGTACAGAACCCGCAGCGGGTTACCCGCTTTGTACTGATCGACGCGCCGGTTCCTGGCATCGGGCCGTGGGAGGAAATTCTCAAGAACCCGCTCCTCTGGCACTTCCGCTTTGGCGGGCCCGATATGGAGCGGCTGGTCGCAGGGCGTGAGCGAATTTATCTCGACCGGTTTTGGAACGAGTTCTCCGCCAATCCGGCGCGGTTCACCGAACGCTCGCGAGCCCACTACGCCAAGCTCTATGCCCGCCCCGGCGCCATGCACGCGGGCTTTGCTCAGTTCGCCGCGTTCGACCAGGACGCTATCGACAACAAGGCCTTCCTGGCCGCTAACGGCAAGCTGTCCATGCCCGTGCTGGCCGTTGGCGGCGAGAAATCGTTCGGCCCGATGATGGCCACTGTCATGCGCTTCGCCGCCAGCGATGTGACTGAGGGTGTCATCGCGGATTCCGGCCATTGGATCATGGAAGAGAATCCGCAGGCGACCGTCGTAATGGTCCGCGAATTCCTGGGGCCGAAGCCATGAGCCGCCGCGGTCAGATCGTTGCTGGGGTCGCAGCCCTGATCGTGTGCGCGGCGCCCATGACTGCCGCGCCGCAGGATCTGAGGCTGACGCCCGCCGAGATCGCCGCGCTCGCCAAGGGTGGTGCTGGAGCCGGTACGTCTGGCGTTGCCGGCATCCGGACAACGATCCTCTATGGTGATCCGACCAAGCCGGGTCTCTACGTCATCGAGATCCGCGTACCGGCGAACACCCGCATCGCCGCGCACCGGCATCGTGACGATCGCACCGCAGTGGTTGTGTCGGGAACCTGGTGGTTCGGTTACGGGCCTGCCGCGGACGAAGCCGCCGTCAAAGCTCTTCCTCCAGGCAGCTTCTACACCGAGCCGGCCGACCGGCCGCACTTCGCTCTAACCCGCGCCGAGCCCGTGGTCGCCTACATCAGCGGAGTGGGTCCAACAGATACCCAATTCGTCGATGTCGTTGCGACGCCGAACCCATAGCAGTCCGGCCATCGCATCCTTAAACGTTGGAGACGCCCGTGACTTCGCCCCGCAACATCCGCGACCCTCTCGCCGACCAACTGCTCACGCCGCAGAACGCCGCCCTGGTGATCATCGACTTCCAGCCCGTTCAGGTCGCTTCCATCGTCTCCATGGAGCGGCGCGAACTGGTGGCGAACGTTGTCGCCGTCGCCAAGGCGGCCAAGCTTTACGGCTTGCCGATCGTGCTCTCGACGGTCAACGTCGCCACCGGTCGGAACCAGCCGACCATCCGGCAGCTGACGGAGGTTCTCGGCGACGTTGTGCCGATCGATCGCACATCGATCAACGCGTGGGAAGACGTCGACTTCGTGGCCGCCGTGAAGGCGACCGGCCGGCACAAACTAATCATGGTCGCGCTCTGGACCGAGGTCTGTCTGGTCTTCCCGGCGCTCGACGCGCTTCGTGAGGGATATGAGGTCTTCCACGTTGTGGACGCCGTCGCCGGTACGTCCGAAGAAGCTCATCGCGCTGGTCTGGCACGAATTGCTCAAGCGGGCGGACAGCCGATCACCTGGATCCAACTGGCATGCGAACTCCAGCGGGATTGGGCACGGGCGGCAACGACGGCTGGGTTCGCCGAGATCGTCTTCGCCTCCATCCATCCTTGAGCGAGGCGAAAGGGCGGTTCAATCGCTTAAGCACAGGCGCTCACGGCGCCTTTTTTTCCTCCCCGCCGAAATCGTAGAACACGCGAAAGATGTTTCCATCGGCATCTTGGGCGAAGAATTCGTAGAGCTTGTACGGCTTCGCTGCCGGCGGCGCCGTGACCTTGGCGCCTGCTGCGACCCATTGCGCGTGGAGGGCGTCGACCTCGGCGCGGCTGGATAGATTGAGCCACAGCACGACCGGCCCTTGGTTGCCGAGGTGAGATCGGTAGTGAGCGGCTGACATGAAGATCCGCGTGTCGCCCCGCGACAGTCCGGCGAGCCCAAGTTCTTCGTCCGACCAGTCAACGGCAAAGCCGAGTTGGTCTCGATAGCAGGCAAGTGCCGCCGCCAAGCTGACGACGGGCACTTCTGGACAAACCGGTGGAAACTGCATGGCTCAAGCCACCTCTAGAGTAGCGTGCGTTCCATGGGAGTATTCCCGAGGCGACGGCATCTGAAAAGAGGCGAGGCGCGGAGGCGTCCGTTTCACCGAGAGCGTCAGCCCCGCCGTGCGGCCTCGATCGCGGCGACGTCGATCTTCCTCATCGTCATCATCGCATCGAACGCACGTTTTGCTTCGCTGCCGCCGACGGCCATGGCTTCGGTCAGCATGCGCGGCGTGATTTGCCACGAGACGCCCCACTTGTCCTTGCACCACCCGCATTCGCTCTCCTGTCCGCCATTGCCGACGATGGCGTTCCAATAGCGGTCAGTCTCCTGCTGATCGTCGGTGGCGATTTGGAACGAGAAAGCTTCGTTGTGTTTGAACGCCGGTCCGCCGTTGAGCCCGATACACGGGATGCCGGCAACCGTGAATTCAACCGTCAGCACGTCACCCTTTTTGCCCGACGGGAAGTCGCCGGGCGCGCGGTGGACGGCGCCGACCGAACTGTCGGGAAAGACTTCGGCGTAAAACCGCGCAGCAGCCTCGGCGTCCTTGTCGTACCAGAGACAAATCGTGTTCTTTGCGATGGCATGTCCGTTCGATTTCATCGCGGGTTCCTTTCACGTGGGGGATTCGCTTTGCAACGCCTGGAAAACAGGATCGTTCCTTACCAGACGAGGTTCCCTGCCGCAGCATTAGAGGAGACACAATCCATGGAGCGGTTTACCGGCGGTTGCCTGTGCGGCGACGTCCGAATTGTGGCATCGGGACGCCCGTACCGCGTCGGCCTTTGTCATTGTCTCGACTGCCGCAAGCATCATGGAGCACTTTTTCACGCCTCCGCGATCTTCCCTGAGTCAGCGGTGACGATCGAGGGCGAAACGCGCGACTACGCCGGGCGGTTCTTCTGTCCCCGCTGCGGCTCCTCCGTTTTCTCACGCAGCGCGGACGAAATCGAAGTGAACCTGGGATCCCTGGATGCGCCGGATCAACTGAAGCCAACCTACGAACTCTGGACCGTCCGTCGCGAGTCCTGGCTGCCGCCGTTTTCGGTCGCCAGACGCTACGACCGCGATCGTGACGCCACCAGTCGCTTTGAGAAGTAGGTCGCGCGAACGCTGCGAAAGCGCCGTTTCGAGGTGTTCGAGATATAACGAACTTGTCCTCGTTTGTTTGTGGCCGTTATCTTCGGGCCATGACCTGGTCCGTTCTTCTAGACCTCGACGGCACATTGATCGATTCACAACCCGGCATTTTGGCAAGCTGCCTTGCAGCGCTGCGCGCGCTGGGGCACGAGCCGGACGAAACCCTGGACATCAGGCGTTTCATCGGGCCTCCGCTCGAAGATGTGATGCACATCTTGCTAGGGTCATACGGGGACGACAGAGTCGGTGAAGCCGTGGCAGCCTATCGTCAGCACTACGGCGAAAGTGGGCTTCTCGGCAGCGTGCCGTATCCCGGAATTGGCAAATCGCTTGAAGACATGAAGCGGAGCGGATTGCGCATCTATCTCGCGACATCAAAAAGGGCGGTCTTCGCAAGCCGCATTCTGGACCACCTGAAGTTCGCCACATACTTCGACGGCATCTATGGCTCCGTGCCGAGCGGCGAACTGGATCACAAGCCTGAACTGCTCGCCCATATCGTGTCCAAACATGATCTTTCGCCGCGTCACAGTCTGATGGTCGGGGATCGCCGCCACGATATTTCCGGCGCCCATGCGGTCGGCATGCGCGGTCTCGGCGTGCTCTGGGGATATGGTACGCGAGAGGAGCTTGAAACGGCTGGCGCAGACCATCTGGCAGATGCCCCCGCCGATCTCGCCCATACGGTCCTCACGATGATCGATAGGAAGAAATCCTAGGTCAGCTACATTCGAGAGGAGAAACCGCTCTTGCATCGTGCTTGGCAAACTCTTGCATGGGTCCTGGCGTTGTCGTGCTTGGCGGCTGCCGCCGCCCAAGCGCAACCTTCGGACGCCGCCGGAGCTCAAACGAAAACGAACAAGCCGGTGACGCACGACCAGACACAGGCGAACCCAGAGGTCCGGGTGGACGGCGTGTGGCAGGCGCCTTCGGGTCTGAAACAAATTCCGATTTGGCCGAACGGCGCACCGGACATGGAAGGCGTGTCTCAGCCGGCCGAGAGTCACAACGGTTGGTCGGCCTTCGATGTAACCACGCCGACCATGACGGTGTTTCCGCCAAAGGGAAAGAACACTGGCGCCGCCATCATCGTCTTCCCGGGTGGCGGGTTCAGGGCTGTGGTCATTACCAGAGGAGGCACCGAAATATGCGATTGGATTTCATCCAAAGGCATTACCTGCGTCCTGTCTAAGTATCGCGTTCCAAAGAGCAATCACCATTACGACAAGGAGTGCGATTGCCATGTCACGCCGAAAATTCCCCGCGCCCTTCAAGATGCGCAACGGACGATCAAGTTTGTTCGGTCAAGGGCGAAGGAACTGAACCTCGATCCCGCGAAGATTGGGGCGATGGGCTTCTCGGCCGGGGGCTATCTGGTCGTGCAGACCAGCAACATATTCGAGCCGACCTACAAACCCGTCGATGCGATCGACAAACTCAGCAGTCGCCCCGACTTCGCCATTGCGTTTTATCCGGGTCACATCTGCCGCTCCGGTGCGAAGCTCGATCCGGGCTTGCACGTCACCGAGAAAACGCCACCGACATTCCTGTTGCAGGCGTGGGACGATCCCGTCAATAAAATCTGCAACAGCACGCTTTATGCGCGGGCGCTCAACGATGCCGGCGTGCCTTCAGAGGTCCATCTCTTCGCCAAAGGCGGCCACTCGTTCGGCCTGAAGCCCAGCGAGCTTCGCGTTGTTAAGTCTTGGCCCCCGCTGGTCGAGGGCTGGCTCAGGGAAATCGGCGTACTGCAGCAGTAGTGCCTGGTAGGCGAGCGTGCGGAGTAATCGAGTCGGGCGCAGCTCAAGAGCTGCGCCCGACTGATGATCTTAGAGCGCCTGGACCGCCGTCGAGCAGGGCGTCTCCGGCTGATCCGAACGCTTCAACGCGTCGATGATGCGCTGCTTGTCTTCCGGCTTCACGCCGAGATCGGTGGCAATCGCGCGGATCGTCGTGTTGGCTTCTTCCTGCGTCATGGCGCCGGACGCGACCGAGCTGTCGATCACCTTGCACGCGCCAAGATAACTGCCGGCCGCCGCGCCGCCAAAGCCGCCGACCGCAAAACCAATAACGCCGCCGATAACGAACACGAGCAAGAACAACAAAAACCGTCCCATAGGATTATCCCTCCTGTTGATGAGTCCTCCGGATCGCCACCGTGGGCCGCAAACATGTCGCGCTCAAGACACCGGTACGGGAACCGGCGAAGGTAACTGTGAGTTCGCGTTCCGGTTCCCGGTCGTCCCCATGCGGCGCCTGGACGCGCCCCCGGGGCTTGAATCCGGCCTCGTGTGTCAGTAATTTCTGTCGTGACAGAAAGAACAGGCATAGGAGACCGTCATGCCGCTTTCACCCGTCATGGAGAAGATCGTCCTCCACTGGGGCGAAATGGGCGCCCGCTGGGGCGTCAACCGCTCCGTCGCTCAGATCCATGCGCTGCTCTGGCTGCAAGGCCGTCCCATGCCCGCCGACGAGATCGCGGAGGTCTTAGGCATCGCCCGCTCCAACGTCTCGACGTCCCTCGACGACCTGCAGGGCTACCGCCTGGTCAGCCTGATCCACATGATCGGCGACCGCCGCAATTATTATGAGGCCAAGGGCGACCCCTGGGACGTCGTCGAGACCATCGTCGACGAGCGCAAAAAGCGCGAGATCGACCCGACGCTCGAAGTTCTGCGCGCCGCCCGCGACCTCGCGGACAGCGACCCGACCACGCCGCCCGACGTGCGCCGCCGCGTCAACGACATGCTCTCGTTCGTGGAGCGCCTGATGGGTTGGTACGACCAGATGAAGCGCGTGCCGCGGCCCGCCTTGCAGCGGTTGATCAAATTGGGTGCGGGCGTCGCCCGTCTCGTCGCCGTTAAATAAGAGAGCCTGAACATGGCCCGCGCGCTGACAGGTCTGATGTGGAGCGGTCCGCGCTCGCTCGCCGAGGCCGATCACGTCGAACGCAACGACACGATCGAGCGCATCATCGGCGCCCGCGCGTGGCTCTCGCTACCTCACGCCGTGCGTGCGCGTTTCGAACGCATCACGCCGGCTGTCTACGAAGGCCGCACCGACACCAAGCTCACGCTGCTCGGCCGGGTCTTCGCATACTTCTTGTTTCCGTTCGGCGCGCCGCTGCCCGTCATCACGGGCGAGTGCGACGCGTTGGTGAAGGTGAGCGTCAAAGACGGCGGCATGTCATGGACGCGGGTCTACCGCGGGCCGTTCGGTTTGGCGTTCCAAGTGCGTTCGATCAAGCGTCCGTCGGAAGACGGCCGACTGCTCGAATGCTGCGCGGGCGGATGGACGATGCTGCTGGACTTGTCCGCCGACCGAGGCAGTCTCGTCTTCCGCTCGCGCCGATTTTTCTGGCGGCTAGGCCACGTCAGCGTGCCGCTCCCGGTATGGATGACGCCCGGCATCGCCGAAGTTCGTCACACGGATTTAGGTGACGCCACCTTCCGCTTCACACTGTCGTTCGACCACCCGTGGCTCGGTCGCACCATCTTCCAAGACGGCGTCTTCGCCGACCCGAAGGAGTGAGGTCATGACCATCGCTCTCTACATCCTCGCGTTCCAAACCATCCTCGGTGCACTCGACAACGTGCTGCACCACGAGATCACCGAGCGTCTGCCTAGCAAACCATCGGCCCGCTTCGAACTCGCCCTGCACAGCGCGCGCGAAGGCATCTACGCCATCCTCTTCGTCATCTTCGCCTGGACCAACCCGCAAGGCGTCTTCGCGGTCGCGGTGATCGCGCTCCTGCTCGCCGAAGTGATCATCACCATCACCGACTTCGTCGAAGAAGACCGCACGCGCAATCTGCCGCCGTTCGAACGCGTCCTGCACACGGTCCTCGCCGTCAGCTTCGGCCTCTTCCTCGCCTTTGCCCTCCCACACCTCATCGCGAACGTCGGCGCACCGACCGCGGTCACGGCAGCATCGCACGGCCTCTTGTCCTGGTTCTTCACTATGGCCGCCATCGGCGTGCTCGCGTTCTCGATCCGCGACGCCATCGCCGTCGTCATGCTCGGCCATATGAAGCCGCAAGCCACCCCGGCCGTCGAACCCAGCGGCCGCACCGTCCTCGTCACCGGCGCGACCGGCTTCATCGGCGCCGCGCTGGTCAAACGTTTGCTCGCCCGCGGCGACCGCGTCTTCGCGCTCGCCCGCGACAAGCGCCAATCCCGCGCGCTGCTCGGAGACGTCGTCCACCACATAGACAGCTTCGACGCACCGCCGCCCGAGACACGCATCGACGCGGTGGTGAACCTCGCCGGCGCACCGATCCTCGGCCTGCCGTGGACGCGCAGCCGCCGCGCGCAAATCTGGCGCTCGCGTGTCGACCTCACCAACGCGCTCGTCGAATGGATGACGACGCTGGAAACGAAACCCGCCGTGCTCGTCTCAGGCTCGGCAATCGGCATCTACGGCGAAGGCAACGAAGCCATCCTGCACGAAACCGCCGGGGTAGGGCAGGGCTTCGCCGCCGACCTCTGCCGCGCCTGGGAATCCGCAGCCCAACGTGCAACCGCCCTCGACATCCGCGTCGTTTGCCTGCGCATCGGCATCGTCTTCGACAAAAGCGGCGGCGCGCTACCGATGATGGCGCTGCCCGCGCGCTTCGGCCTCGGCGCGATATTCGGCAGCGGCCGCCAATGGATGAGCTGGATCACGCGCGAAGACATGATCCGCATGATCCTCGCCGGCATCGACGACAAACGCTGGAGCGGCCCGATCAACGCCGTCGCCCCCGAACCGCTGCGCAACGCCGACTTCCAGCGCGCGCTCGCACGTACCTTCCACCGTCCACTGTTCCTCACCGCACCCACATGGGCGCTGAAGACGATGCTCGGCGAGATGAGCACCATCTTCCTTTTCTCCCAGCGCGTGGTCCCCACACGCGCCACCGAACTCGGCTTCGCCTTCGACGTCGGTTACGCAGCGGACGCATTCCACCTGCAGTTCGGCCCACCACCCGCGCCGCTGCCCGTTGTCAAACCGGATACAAAGGCGGCCGTGCTTGCCGCGTCGCAGCAAGCCGAGTCGACGCCGCTACCCGTCACTCGCCTGGCGCGTGCGCAACAAGCGCGCGAAGTCGACCGAAAGAGTGCATAAGCTCCGCCCCTCACGAAGATTTGGCGTTTCCCTCAGGCGGCCAGTTCGCTAATCCTGGCCGCTCCAAGACGTGGGGGCATTCGTGCGCAACTTCATTCTTCCGCTGGTCTCAGCGCTAGCTTTCGTAACGGTGGGCATGACCTTCGCAAAAGAAGTCGCCGATCCATTCCAGTGGCTCGAAGAGGTTGAGGGCGAAAAGCCTCTCGCCTGGGTACGCGCGCAAAACGAGCGCTCGCTGAAACTCCTGCAAGCCGACGCGCGCTACGAAGATCTCCACGCCAAGGCGCTGACGATCCTTGAGGCCAAAGACCGCATCCCGATGCCGAGTCTGCGCGGCGGCAGCGTCTACAATTTCTGGCAAGACGATGTGAACGTGCGCGGCCTCCTGCGCCGCACGACGACAAACGGCTACCGCAACGCGACTCCGTCGTGGGAAACGGTCATCGACATCGACGCGCTGTCGAAGGCCGAAGGCGCGAACTGGGTCTACAAAGGATCAGGCTGCCTCGCGCCGGAAGAACGCCTCTGCCTGATGCAGCTCTCGGATGGCGGCAAAGACGCCGTCGAAATCCGCGAGTTCGATAACACGGCGAAGAAGTTCGTCGACGGCGGCTTCAAACTCCCCGCCGGCAAGCAAAGCGCCGACTGGCTCGACGCCGACACGCTCTACGTCGCCCGCGAATGGGGCCCGAACACGCTGACCGAGTCCGGTTATCCGTTCATCGTCAAACTGTGGAAGCGCGGCACGAAACTCGAAGACGCGCCGGAAGTCTATCGCGGCAAGCAAACCGACGTCGCCGCCGGCGCCGGCGTGTTGCGCGACCAGGACGGCGTCGTCAAAGGCGTGCTGTTCACGCGCAATCCGTCTTTCTTCGAAACGGAATACTACCTGTCGACGGACAACGGTCCGGTGCAGCTCCCGTTCCCGCTGAAGTCGAACCTGCAGGGCTTCGTCGCCGGCCAGCTGGTGATCACGATCGACGACGATTGGACGTGGAACGGCGTGAAGCTGCCGAAAGGCACGCTGCTCTCCTTCGACCTCGCCGAGCTGAAAGCGAACCTGAAAAGCGCCAAGGCAACTGTGATCTACACGCCGGGCCCGCGCGAATCGATCGAACAGGTCGCAGGTACGCGCAACCGCTTGCTGGTCGCCGTGTATGAGAACGTGAAGGGCGGCCTTTATTCCTACGCCTTCGCCAAGGGCGCCTGGTCGCGCACGAAGGTCGACCTGCCGGCCAACGCCTCGATCGGCGTGGTCGCGACGCGCGACGAAGATGACCTCGCGTTCGTCAACGTCGCGGGCTTCCTCGAACCCGACGCGCTCTACCAAGGCGACGCCGCGACCGGAAAATTCGAGAAGGTGAAATCGCTGCCGCCGCGCTTCGACGCCTCGGGCATGCAGGTGCAGCAGTTCGAAGCCAAGTCCACCGACGGCACGATGATCCCGTACTTCGTCGTTCATAAGAAGGACATCAAACTCGACGGCCAGAACCCGACGCTGCTCTACGCTTACGGCGGCTTCCAGGTGTCGATGACGCCCAGCTACTCGGCGACCGTCGGCAAGATGTGGGTCGAGCGTGGCGGTGTTTACGTCCTCGCCAACATCCGCGGCGGCGGTGAATTCGGTCCCGCCTGGCACCAAGCGGGACTAAAGACCAAGCGCCAAATCATCTACGATGACTTCGCCGCCGTGGGTAAGGATCTCATCGCGCGAAAAATCACCAGCACGCGCCGCCTCGGCATCCAAGGCGGCTCGAACGGCGGCCTCTTGATGGGCGTCGAACTCATCCAGCATCCGGACCTATGGAACGCGGTGGTGATCCAGGTCCCGCTGCTCGACATGCTGCGCTATCACAAGCTGCTGGCGGGCGCGTCGTGGATGGGCGAATACGGCGACCCGGACGATCCGGTCGAAGGCGCGTTCCTGCGCAAGACCTCCCCCTATCAGAACCTGAAGGCCGGCGTGAAATACCCCGAACCCTTCTTCGTCACCTCGTCGAAGGACGACCGCGTCCACCCCGGCCACGCCCGCAAAATGGCGGCCAAGATGGAATCGATGAAGCTGCCGTTCCTCTATTACGAAAACATCGACGGCGGCCACGCCGCCGCCGCGAATCAACGCGAGCGCGCCAAACGCATCGCGCTGGAGTTCACCTACCTCTCGCGGAAACTGATGGACTGACCGGACTTGCATCGGCGCGACAGATCATGATCTCTGTCGCGCCTATGATGCTTGAAACGCTTCAACTCAAACGCACGCCCTTTCACGAACGCACCTCGCGTCTGTGCACGCCGCAGAACTGGCGCCGCTGGGCGGGCCACATCGTAGCCGGCTCGTACGAGCTGTCGCTCGACCGCGAGTACTGGGCCATACGCGACGCGGCGGCGCTGATCGACGTCTCGCCGCTGATGAAATACGTGATCGAAGGTCCGGACGCCGCACGTCTGCTTCACCGCATCACGACGCGCGACATTTTCAAGCTCCAGATCGGTCAAGTTTATTACACCGGCTGGTGCGACGACGAAGGCAAGCTGCTCGACGACGGCACAGTCGCGCGCCTCGACGACCAACGCTTCCGCATGACCTCGGCCGAACCGTCGCTGCGCTGGCTGTCGATGAACGCCGTCGGCATGAACGTCACGATCAGCGAAGTCACCGACAAAATGGCGGCTCTCAGCCTGCAAGGTCCAAAGTCGCGCGCGATCCTGAACCGCGTCTGCAAAGACCCGCTCGACAAACTCAAATACTTCCGCATGACGCAAACCAGCATCGGCAATGTGTCGGTCAGCGTCTCGCGCACCGGTTACACCGGCGACCTCGGCTACGAAATCTGGATGGATGCCGACCAAGCGCTGCCGGTGTGGGACGCGCTGATGCAGGCCGGCGACGACTACGGCATCGCCCCGTGCGGCATCCTCGCGATGGACATGGCGCGCGTCGAGGCGGGGCTCTTCATGCTCGACGTCGACTACACGTCGGCGACGCACGCTTGGATCGGCGGACAAAAGTCGACGCCCTTCGAGATGGGCCTCGATTGGGCCGTGAACCTCGACAAGAAGGGCTACTTCGTCGGCCGCCGCGCTCTCGAAAAGGAAAAGCGCGAAGGCCCAGCCTGGAAACTCGTCGGCCTCGAAATCGACTGGGTCGGCCTCGAACGCCTCTTCGCCGACGTCGGCATGCCGCCGCAAATCCCAGGCATGGCGATGCGCGGAAGTTTGCCGGTCATGCACAACGGCAAACAAGTCGGCTACGCCTCGACCAGCACCTGGTCGCCTGTGCTGAAGAAGTACATCGCGCTCGTCCACGTCCAACGCCCGTACTACGAACCCGGCACCGCGCTGACGATGGAAGTGACAGTCGAACACCACCGCCGCCAAGCCCCCGCCACGGTGGTGAAGCTGCCGTTCTACGAACCCGAGTGGAAGAAGAAATAGCCGCGCATGTCAGTGAACCAATACGACGCGATCGTCATCGGCGCGGGCCACAACGGCTTGATCGCCGGCGCTTACCTCGCGCGCGCGGGCAAGAAGGTGGTGGTGCTGGAGCGCCGCGACGTCGTCGGCGGCGCGGCGGTGACGGAGGAAATCTTCAAGGGCTACCGCTTCACCGAATTCTCTTACGTGGTCAGCTTGCTGCGTCCCGAGATCATTCGCGATCTTGAACTGCCGCGCCACGGCCTGAAAATCCTGCCGCTGCCCAGCACCGTCACGCCGATGGACAACGGCGACTACCTCGCAGCCTGGGAAGATCACGATCAGACGCGCCGCGAAATCTACCGCCACTCGCCGCGCGACGCCGAAGCCGCCGACGAATACAGCCGCGTCATGGCGCGCGCAGCGAAAGCGATCAAGCCGGTGATCGGTCTCGTGCCGCCCGACCCGTCGTCGATGAGCCCGCGCGATCTGATGGGCCTGCTCAAACTCGGCCAATACGCCAAAAGCCTGAGCGAAAAAGAACTCTACCGCATCGCCAAACTCGTCACGCAATCGTCGGCCGACCTGCTGAACGAATGGTTCGAGTTCGATCCGCTCAAGGGCACGAAGTCCGCCAGCGGCATCATCGGCACGTTCTTAGGCCCCCATTCGCCCGGCACGGCCTACGTCTTGCTGCATCACTACATGGGCGAGATCGACGGCGCCTTCCGTGCCTGGGGCTTCGCCAAGAACGGCACCGGCGGCGTAACTGCAGCGATCGCGTCCTCCGCCCGCGCGTTGGGCGTCGAAATCCGCACTGGCGCATCCGTGAAACAAGTCATCGTCAAAGGTGGCCGCGCCGCAGGCGTCGCCCTCGAAAACGGCGACGAACTCCACGCCAAGGTCGTGATGTCCGCCGCCGACCCGAAACGCAGCTTCCTGCAATTCGTCGAAAGCAAACACTTTCCCGACGAGTTCACGCAGCAAATCCGAAACTTCCGCGTCCGCGGCTCCTCCGGCAAAGTCAACATCGCGCTCAGCGAACTGCCGGACTTCAAATGCCTGCCCGGCGAAAGCCCGCTCCATCGCGGCGCCATCTCCATCAGCCCGTCGATCGAATACATCGAACGCGCCTACGACGAAGCGAAGTACGGCCAGTTCTCGAAGCAGCCCTACATCGATATGATCATCCCATCGATGATCGACCGCGACATGGCCCCACCGGGCCACCATGTCATGTCGTGCTTCGTGCAATACGCGCCCTACGACATCGAAGGCGGCTGGGACGACGCCAAGCGCGACGCCTTCGGCGAAACCGTGATCTCCACGATCGAACGCTACGCGCCGAACATCCGCCGCGCGATCGTCGGCAAACAGGTGATCACGCCCAAAGACATCGAACGCATCGCCGGCATCACCGGCGGCAACATCTTCCACGGCGAACTGCTGTTGCATCAGCTCTTCTTCCTCCGCCCCGCGCCGCAATGGGCCGACTTCCGCACGCCGCTGCCCGGTTACTATTTCGGCGCGTCCGGCGCACATCCCGGCGGTGGCGTCATGGGCGCAGCCGGCAAGATGGCCGCCGACGCCGCGCTGAAGGACTGGCGCTAATGGCGAACGTCGACATCATCGTCATCGGCGCCGGCCTCAACGGCCTAGTCGCGGCAAACTATCTGGCGAAAGCAGGCAAGAAGGTCCTGGTCCTCGAACGCCGCGCCATCGCCGGCGGACAAGCCGCCACAGAATCTTTCGGCAAAGAGTTTCAGGCCGACGCTCTGCACGCCGGCGGCCAACTCCGCCCAGATATCGTGAGCGATCTCGATCTCGCGCAGCACGGCTTGCCCGCATCAGTGAGCGAACCGCTGATTTCCTTCCTGCCGGACGGCCGCCAACTCCGCCTAACCGCTGACCCGGACGAAGAAACGCTCGCGTCGATCCGCAGTCTTTCGAAAAGCGATGCCGAGCGCTGGCCCGACTTCGTCGCCTTCATGAAGGAAGCGGCCGCCTTCCTCGACGCCGCCTACCGCACGCCGATGCCGCGCCTGCCGCACGTCACGCTGTCCGAAGGATGGCCGCTCGCACAACTCGCGCTGAAGCTGCGCCGCCTTGGTCCCAAGGACATGTTCCGCGTCATCCGCGCAATGCCGATGTCGTCGCTCGAACTCACTGAAGAGTGGTTCGAGTCCGACGCGGTGCGCGCCGCGATCGGCGCCGTCGCCATCCACGGCAACACGCTAGGCCCCATGTCGGCGGGCACCGGCTACACGCTGATGCACAATTGGCTCAACCGCGGCGGCCCCGGCCACCTTCGCGTTGAAGGCGGCACGGGCCGCATCGCCGACGCACTCGTCGCCGCACTGAAAGCCCGCGGCGGCGAACTGCGCCTCTCCGCCAGCGTGAAGAACATGCTCGTCGAAAATCAAACCGTCAGCGGCGTGCGCCTGACCAACGGCGAAGAGATCACGGCAACGACGGTGGTCTCCGCCGCCGACCCGCGCCACACCTTGCTCGACCTCGTTGGCGCGCCGGAACTGCCGCCAGAGTTCGTATGGGCCACGCAATCGATCAAGATGCGCGGCGCCGTGGCGAAGGTGCATCTCCTAACCGATGGCAACCACGGCCTGCCGAAAGGCACGCTCGTCATCGCGCCGACGGTTCGCTATGCAGAGCGCGCCTACGACGCCGCGAAGTACGGCGAAATGTCGAAGGCGCCTTATCTCGAAATCACGACGTCCGGCCGCGTGGCCTCACTCCACGTCCAGTTCGCGCCGTACACGCTGCGCCAAGGCGATTGGGAACAACTCCGTCCCGTGTTGGAACGCTCAGCCATCGACACCGCGGCAACCGTATTCCCGCAACTGAAGGCGAGCATCCGCGAAACCAAATTGCTGACGCCCCTCGACCTCGAGAAAACCTACGGCCTGACCGAAGGCGATATGAACCACGGCCAGCTAATCCTCGACCAAATGTTCTTCATGCGCCCGATCCCGGGCTGGTCGAACCACAAGACGCCGATCGACGGCCTCTACCTCTGCGGCAACGGCATCCACGGCGGCGCCGGAATCAGCGGCGCCAGCGGCCGCAATGCCGCCCGCGCGATACTGAAAGCGAAGTGACGACCGCACCTTTGTGCGCTCACAGCGCGCGGGGTATTACTGGGCGGACGCCAAGGGAGACCCCTATGCAAAGAACGCTCGTATTGATGCTCGGCGCAACGCTCGCAGCATCCTCGGCCGCCGCGAGCCCCGACACCGACGCACTGAAGGCAACCGGCCTCGCCGGCAAGTGGGCCGTCGATTGCTCAAAGCCGGCAAGCGCGACCAACATCCACTCGGCATGGACCGAGACTGCCGACGGCCACGTCGTCCTCACGACAGACACCGACAAGAAAGACGCCAATCCGTCGACGTTGCTCGAGCTGAAGCAAATGCCGGACAACCGCGTGCTCTACGTCGTCAAATCGGAGAGCGACGAAATCGACGTCGTGCTCAAGATGGAGAAGAGCCGCTACCGCCTCTGGTCGTCGAGCCTCGGCGGCCTCGCGGTGGCATACGCCGGTGCCGACGACGTCTACGTGAAGGACGGCAAGATCCTCGCCAACGGCGAGCAAACACCCTGGTACGAAAAATGCGGGAACTGAGGCGCTAACCGCGCAGCAGCACTTGTCTGAGCGCGAGCGGATAAAGCTTGTGCTCGGCCTCCAGAATACGCGCGCTCAACGTCTCTTCCGTATCGCCCGTCAGCACGGGCACTTCCGACTGCGCGATCGTCGCGCCGGCATCAAGTTCCGGTACGACATAATGCACGGTGCAGCCTGACACGGCGACCCGCGCAGCCAACGCTTGCGCCTGCGGCCTCAACCCGCGAAACGCCGGCAAAAGGGAAGGGTGGATGTTGACGATCCGCCCCTCCCACTTGCGTACGAAGCCGTCGGAAAGAATGCGCATGAATCCGGCGAGGCAAACGAACCCGATATTCGCTTTCGTCAGTTCGCCGTGTAGTTCGGCGTCGTAAGCCTCACGATCCCGGTTCTCGCGCCGAAAGCGCACCTGATCAACGACGACGGTCGGCACACCAGCGTCGCGCGCAACGTTTAACCCCGGTGCATCGCTCCGGCTCGAAACGACAAGCACAATCTCACCCGGATAATCCGCCGCTCGCGCCGCCTCGATCAGCGCGCGCATATTACTGCCGCGTCCGGAAATCAAAATGGCGACGCGGGTGCGTGACGCCACGCTCAGAGGCTCGTGCGGCCGCGATAGCGCACCGTCGGCTCGCCTTTGCCCGCGATCAGCTTGCCGATCGCGTACACGTGCTCGCCCGCTGCCGTCAGAATGCTGATCGCGTCGTCCGCCTTGTCGGCCGGAACAATCGCGATCATGCCGATGCCGCAATTGAACGTCCGCAGCATCTCGCGCTCGTCCACGCCGCCCGAACGCGCCAGCCACTGAAACAGCGGCGGCAAAGGCCAAGCGCCGAGATCGATCTCGATGTCGAAATCATCCGGCACGACGCGCGGCGCGTTCTCCGTCAAACCGCCGCCGGTGATATGCGCGAAGCCCTTCACATCGCCCTGGCGGATAAGCGCCAGCGCGCTCTTCACATAAATCCGCGTCGGCGCCAGCAACGCGCGCCCCAACGCTTCGCCTTTTGCGAACGGCGCCGGCGACTCATAGGAAAGCCCACTCTCCGCCACGATCCGCCGCACCAGCGAAAACCCGTTCGAGTGAACCCCCGACGACGTGAGCCCGAGCACCACGTCACCCACCGCCATGCCGCGCCGCGGCAGAACTTGATCCCGTTCGACCGCGCCGATCGCAAACCCCGCGAGGTCATAGTCGCCGCGCGCATACATTCCCGGCATCTCGGCTGTCTCGCCGCCGACGAGCGCACAACCCGCCTGCCGGCACCCCTCGGCGATCCCCTTCACGACATCGGTCGCCATCGCGACCTCAAGCTTCCCCGTCGCGAAATAATCGAGGAACAACAGAGGCTCCGCCCCCTGCACGACAATGTCGTTCACCGACATCGCCACGAGATCGATCCCAACCGTGTCATGAATCCCCGACTCGATCGCGACCTTCAGCTTCGTCCCCACGCCATCCGTGCCGGCCACCAGCAACGGATCCTTGAACCCAGCCGCCTTCAAATCGAACAACCCGCCGAACCCGCCGAGGCTCGCATCCGCCCCCGGCCGCGCAGTAGATTTCGCCAGCGGCTTGATCGCTTCGACCAGCGCATCGCCCGCATCGATATCGACGCCCGCCTGGGCGTAAGTGAGGCCGTTTTTCGGGGTGTTCATGAGCTAAGATGGGGCTCCGACGGATTGGCGCGGACCGCCGCGTTAAAGCAGAACGCGCGGGGAAGTCCAAGGCGGGGCCAAAATTCTTAGGGGATGGGACGCATGAATTTAGAGGCAGTCCTCGCCACCCATCGCTTCGGCCTGGGCGCTGGCAAGCGCGATCTCGACGCCATGCGCGGCGACCCCCGCGGATGGCTCAAGTCGCAGCTCGGAAGCGTCGAGCCTATCACACGTCCCTTCGCCGGCCAGAAATCCACAGCCCAAGTACTGCGCGACCTGCCCAGCATGCGCGAGGCCGCCAACAAGTCGCCCGACGACATGGTCAAGCTCGCCAAAATGGGCCGCGACATGTTCATCGCCGAAATGCGCCCGTGGATGCGCAACGCTTTCGAGACGCCGGTGCCGTTCCTTGAGCGCTACGTCTGGTTCTGGTCGAACCATTTCACCATCTCGGTGCTGAAGCAGCGCATGACGTTCTTCGCCGGCTCCTACGAGCGCGAAGCGATCCGCCCCGCCGTGCTCGGCAAATTCGAAGACCTGCTGATCTCGACGGTCCGCCATCCGGCGATGCTCATCTATCTCGACAACGCCTATTCGATCGGGCCGGATTCACCGGCAGGCCGTTACACTGGCAAGGGCCTTAACGAAAACCACGCGCGCGAAATCCTGGAACTGCATACGGTGGGCGTGAACGGCGGCTACACCCAGGCCGACGTCATCGAACTGGCAAAAATCCTGACCGGCTGGAGCGTCGACCGCGAATCCGGCGCCGGCACCGGTTTCAAATTCTTCCAGAACCGCCACCAAGCCGGATCGAAAGCGCTGCTCGGCAAGACCTACGGCGAGAACGGCGAACGCGAAGGCCAAGACGCCTTACGCGACCTCGCGCGCCATCCATCGACCGCGCGCCACATCGCAACCAAACTGGCGCGCCACTTCATCGCCGACGAACCGCCGCCGCAAGCCGTCGCCAAACTCGAACGCGTCTTCCGCGACACCGGCGGCGACCTGCGTGCGCTCGCGGCCGCCCTCGTCGACGAACCTTCAGCCTGGCAACCGACGCTCAACAAAATGCGCACGCCGATCGAATACATCGTGGCAGCGATACGCCTCTTGGGGGGCATCCAGGACACGCTCGGCGATCAGCGTTTCCAAGGCTTGGCCGAATCCCTGCGCGTCATGGGCCAAATCCCCTTCACCGCACAGTCGCCGAAAGGCTGGCCCGACGTCGCCTCCGCCTGGGCAGGCCCAGCCGCGATCATGGAGCGCGTGCAATGGGCACACGTGCTCGCCGAACGAATCCAAAAGAAGCCGGACCCGGCGGTGCTGGCCGATACAACGATGGGGCCGCTCCTGTCACCGCCGACGCGCGAAGCGCTAAAACTCGCCGCCGACCCGACCCAGGGCCTCGCACTGCTTCTCGCCTCACCGGAGTTTCAAAGACGATGACACTCGATCGGCGAACCCTCATCCACTCCGCCGTCGGCGCCGCAGCGCTCACCGCCGCCGCGCCGCGCTTCTCCTTCGCCGCAACGCCAGGCGACCGCCGTTTCATCGTCATCGTGATGCGCGGCGCCCTCGACGGCCTCGCCGCCGTCCCGCCACACGGCGACCCGGACTACGCTCGCGCTCGTGGCTCGCTCGCGCTGCCGAAGGAAGCGATCCTGAACCTGGATGGCAGCTATGGCCTAAACGCCAAACTACCGACGTTCAAAGCGCTCTACGATCAAAAGCAGCTCGCTATCGTTCACGCCGTCGCCTCACCGTACCGCGAGCGTTCGCACTTCGACGGCCAGAACGTGATCGAAACCGGCACCGCGCGCGTGATGCCAACTAGCGACGGCTGGCTCAACCGTGCGCTCGGCCCTGCGGGCGTCAACGATCCAAAGCTCGCACTCGCCGTCGCGCAATCGATCCCGGTGATCCTGCAAGGCCAGCGCCCGGTCACGTCATGGATGCCGCCGCAACTCCCATCCGTCGACGACGACTTCCTGATGCGCCTCAAGGCGATGTACGCCCGCGATCCCATGCTGCGCTCGGCGCTCGATCGCGCCCTAGAAGTCGGCGCTGTAGCGGGCGCTGCCGGCGGCGGCGACATGCAGGCGAACGCACAGCAGATGCGCGGCGCCCGCGGCTACCGCTTCGAACCGCTGGCGAAGATGGCCGCCAACATCATCGCCGCCCAAGACGGCCCGCGCATCGCCGTCATGGAAGTCGGCGGCTGGGACACCCACCAAGGCCAGGGCACGACGCAAGGCGTCCTCGCCTTTCTGCTCGATAACCTCGACAAAGGCGTGAAGGCGATCAAAGACACGCTCGGCCCCACGTGGGACCGCACCACGATCCTCTTCTTCACCGAATTCGGAAGAACGGTGGCCCCGAACGGCTCCAACGGCACCGACCACGGCACGGCCAGCGTCACCTTCATCGCCGGCGGCGCGGTCAACGGCGGTCGCGTCCTAGGCAACTGGCCGGGCCTCAAGCCGTCATCGCTTTACGAAGGCCGCGATCTCGCGCCGACAACGGATCTGCGCGCCGTCTTCAAAGGCGTCCTCGCCGACCACATGCGCCTCGGGCGCAACGAGGTCGAAGGCATCTTCCCCGACAGCGGCAACATTGCGCCGATCGCCGGCCTGATCCGCGCCTAGCCGGGGGCCTTTGCTCGCGGAATCGCGTTTCTATATGTTCGCGCTCCCTTTGCGCCGGGTTCATCTACCCGGCGCTGAAAACGAGCGACCCCCATGACCACCCAGAAGCGAGTCCTGATCACCAGCGCCCTGCCGTACATCAACGGCATCAAGCATCTGGGTAACCTGGCCGGCTCCATGTTGCCGGCCGACGTCTACGCGCGCTTTCAGCGTTCGCGCGGCCGCGAGACGCTCTACATCTGCGCCACCGACGAACACGGCACGCCGGCCGAACTGGCTGCGATCGAGGAAAATCTCCCCATCGCGGAATACTGCACGAAATGGTGGGCGATCCAGAAAGAGCTGGGCGAAGGCTTCGGCCTGTCGTTCGACTACTTCGGCCGCTCGTCCAGCGTCCAGAACCGCGAACTGACCCAGCACTTCGCAAGAGTGCTCTGGGAACGCGGCCACATCGAAGAACGCACCACGCGCCAAGTCTATTCGAAAGCCGACGGCCGCTTCCTGCCCGACCGCTACGTGATCGGCACTTGCCCGCATTGCGGCTACGATCGCGCGCGCGGCGACCAGTGCGAGAACTGCACACGCGTCCTCGATCCCGCCGATCTGATTCAACCGCGCTCGGCGCTCTCGGGCTCGACCGACATCGAACTGCGTGATAGCAAGCATCTGTTCCTGCTGCAGGCGAAATTCTCCGACGAACTGCGCAAATGGATCGGCGAGCGGCACGAATGGTCGCCGTTGGTGTCATCCATCGCGCTGAAATGGCTGGACGAAGGTCTGCAGGACCGCGGCATCACGCGCGACCTCGCGTGGGGTGTGCCGGTCAACGCCGAAACCTGGGGGCCGAACCCGGACGGCAAACGCCCCGACGTCGAAGGCCTCAAAGGCAAAGTCTTCTACGTCTGGTTCGACGCCCCGATCGAATACATCGGCTCGACCAAGGAATGGGCCGACAGCGCCCCCGCCGGCACCAACTCGCGCGACTGGAAATCCTGGTGGGTCGGCGACGACGCCCAGAAGAACGTCCGCTACGTCGAGTTCATGGGCAAAGACAACGTGCCCTTCCACACAGTCGGCTTCCCGGTGACCATCTTAGGCTCCGGCGAAAAGTGGAAGCTCGTCGACCAAATCAAAGGCTTCAACTGGCTCAACTACTACGGCGGCAAATTCTCGACGAGCCAGAAGCGCGGCGTCTTCATGGACGCGGCGCTGGAAATTCTGCCGCCCGACTTCTGGCGTTGGTACCTGACGGCGAACGCGCCGGAGAGCGCCGACTCGTCGTTCACGTGGCAACACTTCGCCGACACGGTGAACAAAGACCTCGCCGACGTGCTGGGGAACTTCATCAACCGCACGCTGAAGTTCACGGAGGGCAAATTCGGCGCAGTTGTTCCGGAGGGCGGCAAGCCTGGCCCGAAGGAAACGAAACTCGCCGACGAACTCGAACGCCGCTTCGGCATCTACTCGGTCTTCCTCGAAGAGATTCAGCTGCGCAAAGCCGCACAGGAACTCCGCGCCATCTGGGTCCTCGGCAACGAGTACCTGGCCGACGCAGCGCCCTGGACCACGATCCGCACCGACAAGGACGCAGCCGCCGTTAGCGTTCGAACGGCGATCAACCTCATCCGCCTGTTCGCGATCCTCTCCGCGCCGGTGATCCCGTTCGCTTCAGAGGCGATGGCGAAGGCGTTAGGTCTCGACATCAAGACGCTGCACTGGCCCAAGGGCAAAATCGCCGACGAGATCGCGGTGCTGAAACCCGGCCACGCGTTCACGATCCCACCGGTGCTCTTCGCCAAGATCGCGCCGGAGCAGATCGCGGCGTGGGAAGAACGTTTCGGTGGCGCGGGTCCGTGAGCGGAACCTCCGTTCGCCTGTTAACGCCGTCCGACGCGATCGCGGTACGCCGATTGCGCCTCGAAGGCTTGCGCCTCTCGCCGCAAGCGTTCGGAAGCGCGTGGGAAGAAGAAGCGCCGCATCCACTCGCCTGGTGGAAGTCGCGTTTAGAGGGTCCGGCGAAGTGGTTCGGTGCCGAGATCGGCAACGAGTTGGCAGGTCTGACTGTTGTGTCCCTCAATCTCCGGATGAAACACGCGCACTGTGCCGACATCGGCGCCGTCTATGTCGGTGAAAATTTTCGCCGTCGGGGAGTCGCGTTTGCACTCATGCAATCTGCGATGGGGTACCTTGCGACGGCAAAAGTGCGAAACGCAACCCTGACCGTGAGTGCCGACAACACCGCCGCGCAAAAGTTGTATGCGCAGTTCGGCTTCAGCGTGTGCGGACAACTTCAACGTGAGTTAAACGTCGATGGTAGCTTCATCGACGAACTAATTATGCGTACACAGTTTTTTTGAATTTTTATCCGTTTGGATGATTGCAACCTGACTCGATTTGTTTCAGGTTTGAAACATGGAAGGGGTCGGGCTGATGGGGATCAGAACCGACGCGGGGAAGCAGTGTTGGGTGCTTCATGCCGCGTTTCAAAGCGCTTTCCGCTTTGGCCCTATTGGGCGTTCTGATCTCCGCTGGGACAGTAGGTAGCCAGGATCCGTTGCGGGCTCGTGCAGAGGCTGAATCTGCAGAGTCCGCGCTTCCGATCTCCGCTCCCGATCCGTCGGATCCGGCATTCAATCCGTACATCGCGACGGAAGGTCAGGCCGTCCACGCGCCGCGCTCGATCACGCCGCATCTCGGCGAACCGACGCCGCAAGCGCCGGCAGACGCCCAGAGCGAAGCGCCGCAACCGCAAGCGTCGATACCTCTCGCTGATTCTCACACCGCGCAGCTCGCAGCCGAGTCGCTCGCGCTCGCGCTGACGACCAACACCACGCGACCATCGGACAAAATCGCCGCGCCGACACCCACGTCCGAGATGGCGATCGCACCCGCCGCACATGCGGTCAGAACGTTCCTGCCTGAGCACCTGGTCACGTCGGAGCTGACGGCGCCGGTGGAAGCGTCGCCGTTTGCGGTGGCGCAGCGCCGCCTGTTTGCGACGGTGCCGGAAGAGATCCAGCCTTACTTCGACTTGTTCATGTACGTCAGCAAATCGAACCGCGGCCCGCTCGCGCAGCACATGTACGTCTTCCAGCGCGACGCCGACGGCCGGATCATTCCCTACGCCGAGTGGCCGGTATCGACGGGCCGCGAGAAGGTCGAACTGCACAAAGAGCGCAAGATTCGCACCATCACGCCCGAAGGCATCTTCGCGCTCAATCCGAAGCGATTCCACGCGCGCTACTGGTCCGCGTCATGGGATGGCGCGCCGATGCACTACGCGATGTTCTACGACCTGATGAACAACGGCCGGCAGTCAGGTCTAGCCATCCACGCCGCCATCGGGGCGGACAAAGTGCGCAAGCTCGGCCGCCGTGACTCGGCCGGGTGCGTCCGGTTGTCGCCCAAGAACGCCAAAGAGCTCTTCTACAAGGTCCGCAACACCACTCAGGGCCGGGTGCCGGTGCTGGCCCTGAACGACCGCGGTTCGACCGACCGGTGGGGCAGGGTGCAGCACGACGAAAACGGCACGATGCTGCTGCAGGATGGTTACCGGGCCTTGGTCTTTGTCGAGAACTACGACGGCCGGGACGACCTGTTGAACCCCGTCGTCGCCTACACGAACTAGCAATCGTATCGAGGTGTAACCGGGCGTTGCAAAAAGGCTGCAACCAGCGAGGGTTAAGCAGCGTTCTTACTACGCCATATTGAGCATTCCGCCGCTAAGTCTAAACTGCTTACCGGGGATTTGGGGAACGGCATGGCATCCTGGCTCACACGCTTGAGCGTTGCCTTCGTTGTGGCTGGAGCTGCGGGCGCTACGTTCGTTGCCCTCCACGGCAGGGGCGCAGCGCGTCTCAGCGCCGACGCGGCCAAAATCCGCCCCGCATTTAACGAATTCGTCGACCAAGGCCAGGTCGCACTGCGCGAACTGATCGATTCGGCCGACAAACGTCAGGCAAGCGCCGAACCGCTGGCGCAACGCGCAAAGCTGCCCTTCATCGTGATTGAGCCGCGGGATTTCGCGGCCCCGATCATCCGCCTGCCGTCGCTGCAAACCAACCCGTCCGCGCAATTGGCGCAGGCGGCCCCGCCGCCGCAACAGCCCAGAGAACTTCAGCTCAGCGCCGGCAACAGCGGACTCGATCTCAACCCCGTCGAGGCGCGCATCCGCGCCCGCGTGCCGGCAGAGGTGGCTCAGTACTTCGACCTGTTCCTTTACGTCAGCAAAGCGACGCCTGATCGCGGTGAGTGGGCGCAACGCATGTTCGTCCTCGCCAAGCAGCAAGACCAAACCTACGGGCTGATGCACCATTGGAAGGTCTCGACGGGTCGCGAAGAAGCTATGCCGTCGCCGACGGGCAAGATGCTCGGCACCGAAACGCCGCCCGGCATGTCCAAGCTCGATCGCGGCCGCTCCTATGCGGACTACACGTCGCGTCAGTGGCAATCGCCGATGCCGTTCGTGATGTTCTTCGACTGGCGCATCGACGGCCGCCCGTCAGGGCTTGCGATCCACGGTACCGACACCGAAGGCGAAAAAGAACTCGGCACGCGCGCCTCGCACGGCTGCATCCGCCTGTCGACGGACAACGCAAAGACGCTGTTCTACTTGGTCCGCGACAACTACCGCGGCAAAGTCCCGGTGTTCCAGATCAACCAGGAAACCGGAACGATGAGCACGACCGGCGCGCTCGTCCGTGATGAAAACGGCCGCGTGAAGACGACCAACGGCTACAAAGTTCTGGTCTTCATCGAAGACTACGGCGGCCCGTCCGCCGACACGGTCGCCGCGCTTTACTGACGCAGCGCCACGGCGCAAGCATAGAGCCCAATAGCCGCCGCATTGGACACGTTAAGGCTGCCCAACTTCGGTCCCGTGGGTAGCCGCACTTCGACGTCGCATTTTTCGCGCGTGAGCCGGCGCAACCCTTCGCCCTCGGCGCCGAGAACCAGAACGACGTCGCGGGCCAGATCCATCGTCTCCAGCGACTGCGCCGCCTCTTCCGCGAACGCCAAGCGCAGGAACCCAAGCTCACCCAGCTCGTCCAATGTCCGCGCGATATTGACCACCCGGACGATCGGCACGACCTCAAGCGCGCCGCTCGCAGCCTTCGCCAGCACGCCACCGGCGGGAGGCGTCCCGCGCTCGTGCACGATCACGCCGCAAGCACCAAACGCCGCTGAGGAGCGCAGGATTGCGCCAAGATTGTGCGGGTCGGTCACCTGATCGAGCAGCACCATCCGCCGCGGCTCGGACATGCCTTCTAAGGCATCGTGGATGTCGAGTTCCTCAAGGGCGTCCGTCATCAGCGCCACCCCCTGATGAACGGCCTCGCGGGGCAGGGCGCGGTCGATCCCGTCGTTATCGACCGTTTCGACCGGAATCTTGGCCTTGGCCGCCAGGGCCTGGAACAACGGGTCCGCCCCTGCCGAAACAAGCAGCTTCCGGCTCCGTCGGGCCGGGTTGGCCAGCGCCGCTCTGACGGCATGAATTCCCCACAGCCAGAGGCCGTCCGAGCCCCTTTTATGGTCTTGGGGGCCGTGCCCCCGGTGCCGTCCACGCCTCATGTCGCAACCATCGTTTTTCTCAGGGGACGACCTAGCCTAAGCTGTTGACAAATCCCATTTGTTTTAGCCATAAGCCCCGTTCCCGTGCTCTGACGGTTGTGGGCACACGCAGACCCGATCCCAAAAGATAGGACAAAATTCACAAACCGGCTGGAGCGAGCGAGCCGACGCATGCCCATTTTGGGGGAGTGTCCCGAGTGGCAAAGGGGGCGGATTGTAAATCCGCTGGCTTACGCCTTCGTAGGTTCGAGTCCTACCTCCCCCACCATCCCTTGCCCGCGGTTTCAGCGGCGGGGACGGAGGGCAAGAGCGGTCGCTCGGCAAGCCGAAGCACGGTGACGACAACGGAATTGAGGCCCGCAAGGGCGAAAGAAACAGGCGGGTGTAGCTCAATGGTAGAGCAGAAGCCTTCCAAGCTTACGACGAGGGTTCGATTCCCTTCACCCGCTCCAATGACCGAATCGATTGAAACAGGCAAGGACAAGAATTCAAGGAACTGACTATGGGCAAAGCAAAGTTTGAGCGGAACAAGCCGCACTGCAACATCGGAACGATCGGCCACGTCGACCACGGGAAGACGTCGTTGACGGCTGCGATCACGAAGATCTTGGCGAAGACCGGTGGTGCGAACTACACGGCCTACGATCAGATCGACAAGGCGCCGGAAGAGAAGGCGCGCGGCATCACGATCTCGACGGCGCACGTCGAGTACGAAACCGCAAACCGCCACTACGCCCACGTCGACTGCCCCGGTCACGCCGACTACGTGAAGAACATGATCACGGGCGCCGCTCAGATGGACGGCGCGATCCTGGTCGTGTCCGCGGCCGACGGCCCGATGCCGCAAACGCGCGAACACATCCTGCTCGCGCGTCAGGTTGGCGTCCCGGCACTGGTCGTGTTCATGAACAAGGTCGACATGGTCGACGATCCGGAATTGCTCGACCTCGTCGAACTCGAAGTTCGTGAGCTTCTGTCGAAGTACGAATTCCCGGGCGACACGATCCCGATCATCAAGGGCTCGGCCCTGATGGCGCTGGAAGACAAGGACCCGAAGCTGGGCGAACAGGCGATCCTCGAACTGATGAAGGCGGTCGACGCCAGCATTCCGCAACCGCACCGTCCGAAGGACCAGCCCTTCCTGATGCCGGTCGAAGACGTGTTCTCGATCTCGGGCCGCGGCACGGTCGTCACGGGCCGCATCGAACGCGGCATCGTCAAGGTCGGCGAGGAAATCGAAATCATCGGCATCCGTCCGACGACCAAGACCGTCGTC
>JAWXBY010000142.1:0-2910 GCA_034440355.1 Alphaproteobacteria bacterium | reverse complement strand
GGATTGATGAAGCTGGCGATCTCAAGCTGACCGATCTGTTGCGGATCGGTCTGGCCGGCGAGCGTTACTTCAACGACGCCGTCGCGCGTGATCTGAATTGCGGTGGCCTCAGTGGGAACGGTGATGGACGGTTCGATAGGGTAGCCGTCGGTCGTGACCATCTGGCCTTCCGCATTCACGGCGAGGTTGCCCGCGCGGGTGTAACCGGTTTGGCCCGACGGCATCGTGACTTGGAAGTAGCCGCGGCCGTTAATCGCGAGATCATACGGATTGTTGGTCGCGCTCATGCCGCCTTGCTCGGTGATGCGGCCGACCGCATCGGTGCGAACACCAACACCGATCTGGATGCCGAGCGGCAACACGCTGCCCGAAGCCGACGATGTCGAGCCGGGACGCTCCATGTTTTGGTAGAGCATATCCTGGAATTCGGCGCGCTGGCGCTTGAAGCCCGTCGTGTTCATGTTCGCGATGTTGTGCGAAATGACGTCGACGTTGAGCTGTTGCGCCTGCATGCCGCTGGCGGCGATCGATAGTGCACGCATTGGGACTAGTCCTATCTACCGAGCTGTTGAATCGCGCGCTGACGCAGTTCATCCGCACCCGAAACAATTTTGGCTGCGGATTGATAAGCGCGCGATATTTCGATGAGCCTCGTGAGCTCCACGACAGGGCGGACGTTCGAGCCTTCAATCGCGCCTTGCAGCACGACCCCCTCGAACTCACCCTGTGCTTGACCTTGCGCGTCCCAAAGGTTGTCCCCGACCTTTGAGAGCGCGCCTGGGGCGGCGAAATTCGCCACACCGATGCGGCCGGCTTCTACACCAGCCACACTTATTGCGCCGTCGCGTCCGATCGTCGGGCTTTCGCCCTGCGGATCGAGCACGATCGGCGCCCCCCCGGAGTTAAGAACGGCGCGACCATCGCTGGTGACGAGCCGTCCATCCCCCGTAAGCGTAAACGCGCCATCGCGCGTATAAAGTGGCCCGCTAGGGCCTTGAACCATGAAGAAGCCGCTGCCCTCGATTGCGACGTCGAGCGTATTGCCCGTCATCTCGATCGGGCCTTGCTCCATGTAGTGAACGACGCCGATGTCGCGAACGAAGCGGATGTCGCGCGGATTTTCATCGGCGTGCGCGGCAGTCTGATCGGCTTCCTCAAGCAGCAGGCCATCGGCCTTGAAACCTGACGTCGCGACGTTGGCCAGATTGTTGGCGGCAACGTCCATCCGTCTTTGCAGGACGCGTTGCGTCTGCAGGCCGAGCATGAGGGCGTTATCCATACCCGTTAACTACGCAAGGCGCGTGCCAACGCTTAATCGCTTTGTTTTCAGGGTCGGCAGCCATCAGGTTTGGTGAATGCCGGGCCGGATTCTGCCGGGTGGGCGGCAAGTTTTGCCGATCCTCAATCCCTTCTTAACCACGTCAGCCCAGGAAGGACGCAGGTTAACGCGCGAGCGATTCACGGATGTTCGGCAAAGGCAAAAAGAAAAAGGGCGACAAGCCGGAGGCTGAAGAAGCCGAAGGCGCGGCGCCGTCCGCCGAAGGCGGCGAAGGCGGCGAAGGCGCTGAGGGCGAGGCGACAGCCAAGAAGAAGATGTCGGGCAAGAAGCTCGTCCTTTTTATTATCTTGCCTGCGGTGCTCGTGCTTGGCGGCGGCGGCGCCGCTGCATTCTTGTTGCTTGGCGGCGGCGGCGAGCAACACGCCGAAGCGAACGAGGGCGAGGGCAAAGCCAAGGGCGGCCACGGCGAAGCCGAAGGCGCTGGCGAAGCGGTGCCGGGTCCGAACGGCACGACGATCATGCATGGCGACGACGTTGTCTTTGTCACGCTGCCGGAAATGCTGGTGAACATTCAAGGCCCCGAAGGCCGGCCAGCGTTTCTGAAGCTGACGTTGACGCTTGAAGCGCCGGACGACGCCACGGTAGCGGCGCTCGGCGAGCACATTCCGCGCGTCACTGATCAGTTCAATGGCTTCCTGCGCGAATTGCGCACGGACGACCTTGCGGGTTCGGCCGGCGCTTATCGGTTGCGGCTTGAGTTGCTGCGGCGTGTGAACATCGTGATTGCGCCGATGCAGGTCAATGCGGTGCTCATCGAAGAAATGCTGGTGCAGTAAATGAGCGCTGAGCCGGCTGCATCTGACGATAAGGAGTGGGCGACAGCCGACGCCGCCAATGATGGCGGCGGCGCCCCCCCTGAGCGCATTCTCAATCAGGACGAGATCGATAGCCTGTTGGGCTTCGGTCTTGGCGATGATGAGACTGCGAGCCGCACCGGTGTTCGCGCCATCATCAATTCGGCGCTGGTATCGTACGAACGCCTGCCGATGCTGGAAATTGTCTTTGACCGCTTGGTGCGGTTGATGACGACAAGCCTGCGTAACTTCACGTCCGACAACGTCGAAGTCAGTCTCGATCAAATCAGCTCGGTGCGGTTTGGCGATTATTTGAACTCGATCCCGCTGCCGGCGATCATTGCCGTCTTCCGTGCGCAGCAGCTGGATAACTTTGGTCTCGCCACTGTCGATTCGTCGCTGATTTATTCGATTGTCGACGTGCTGTTGGGCGGGCGGCGCGGGGCGGCCGCGACGCGGGTTGAGGGGCGTCCATACACGACGATTGAGCGCACGTTGGTGACGCGGATGATCGAGGTCGTCCTCAACGATGCGCGCCAGGCGTTTGCGCCGCTGACGCCGGTCGATTTTACGCTCGATCGCATCGAGACCAATCCACGCTTCGCTGCGATCGCGCGTCCGGCAAATGCTGCGATTATCGTCAAGCTGCGCATCGACATGGAAGATCGCGGCGGCAAGCTGGAATTGCTGTTGCCGTACGCGACGCTCGAACCGATCCGGAAGATGCTGTTGCAGCAATTCATGGGTGAGAAGTTCGGCCGCGACAATATTTGGGAG
>JAWXBY010000141.1:0-29217 GCA_034440355.1 Alphaproteobacteria bacterium | reverse complement strand
TGGGCAGGTGCATTGGCCGGTGAGCGTGCGGACGCTGGTGACGTTGGGGCGGTTGCCTTATGCGGGGCGGTTTGGGCGGCCCTCGCCTGCCGACGCCGCGGCGGTTGAGCGGGCGATGGTTGCTTGCGACGTCGCAAAGTTGGCGGAGCGGCCGGCGACCGCTTTGTCCGGTGGCGAGCGGGCGCGGGCTTTGCTGGCGCGGGCGATTGCGGGCGAGGCGAAGATCCTGCTCGCCGATGAACCGTTTGCGCAGCTTGATCCTTCGCATCAGTTGCATGCGATGGAGGTTTTGCAGGCGACGGCGCGGGCGGGGGCGCTTGTCGTCGTCGTGTTACACGATCTTTCGGTGGCGGCGCGGCATTGTTCGCGCGTCGTGTTGTTGTCGGAGGGGCGGGTCGCCAGCGATGGGGCGCCGGGCGAGGTTCTTTCGAGCGAAAATTTACGCCAGGTGTTCGGGATCGATGCGTTTATCGGCGAGCACAACGGGGCGCCGGTGATTTTGCCGTTGAAGCGGCGGGCCTAGGTTCTTCCCGTCATCGAAAACGATGCAATCCTTGCCATTACGCCGTCACATTGGCGGGTTTGCGCGGAAAATGGCGTCACGCATCCATCACATTGCCATCACATGTGACGGCGGCGTTGGGGTGGATCAGCGGCTTCAAGTGGCAGCGCGCCCACGGCCTGGAACGCGTCGGCGCGGAAAGAACAATTATAGAACTTCTCGTCAGAAAAGTCCATCGAAATCCCCACCGGATTTATGACGTACACGGAGTATTTCGATTTACGAAACAATCGGCGGCGGCGATCCGTGATATTGTTCTTCAAACGAAGGAGGATGATCGATGCCACGGGTTGCCCATTTTGAGATTCATGCGAGTGAGCCGGAGAAATTGGTTGCCTTCTACACCGAGTTGTTCGCGTGGAAGATGCAGCACTTGGCGCATATCGATTACTGGCTGATCGACACGACGCATGGCGACGAGCCGGGGATCAACGGCGGATTGTTGAAACGGCAAGGGCCGAAGCCTGCCGACGGTCAAGCGGTCAACGCGCATATGTGCACCGTGAATGTGCCTTCCGTGGACGCCTACTTCGCACACGCGCAGAAGCTGGGCGGAAGCGTCGCGTTGCCGAAGATGGCGATACCGGGCGTCGGATGGGTTGCGTATGTGAAAGATCCCGACGGCAACATCTTCGGCTTGCATCAAGCCGATCCGGCCGCAAAATGACCGTCCGCGCGGTGCGCGGGTGAAAATAGATCCATCGCAATAGCGGCTATTTGTTCGCAAGCGGCCTATGGAACTTGGGAACCTCCTTGGATGTGGTGGCGTTTGATCCTGTGACGGCGAAGTCGAGAACGCCGGATGAGGAAACGCCCGCTTGTGACCGTGCCGTTCAGCCGATGATGGGCTGTGCGTCGCCTCATAACCCATCGATGACGCACGCATAGGAGTACCACTCATGAAATATACGGGAACATTGATCGCTCTCTTCGGCGCGACGTGCCTGGGCGCGATGGCGACCGCGGCGCCGGCGCAAGCCGCTTCCAAACCCTGCTGCTACAACAACGGCGACTATTTCCAATCGTCGCCGTCGACGTGCCGCAACTACGGCGGTCGCGTGGTGCAACAGGAATATTGCCAGGCCGGATATTACGGCGACGACCGTGGCGGTTACTACGATCGCGGTTATGACCGCGGTGACGGCGACACGTCGTTCTCGATCCAGTTCGGCAATGTCGTGTTCGCCTATTCCGACGGCTACTACGATCGTAGCCGCCGCTGGCACAGCTGGCGCAACGACCGCGAACGCAACTGGTATCGTCAGAACCGCCGCGCGTCGTACTACGAGACGACCCGCGACCGGGATCGTCACCGCGGCCGCCGCGATTGGCGTGACGGACGCCGCAACGACTGGCGCGATTAGTCGCTAGCGCAATCGTCGAGATTGCAACCCCGGTTGGCCGTGAGGCTGGCCGGGGTTTTTCGTGCACGTGTCTGATCGAGATCGAGACGACTGACCTGCGACGCGATCAGCCGGCGCACGGAGCGATCAGCCTTTCTTGACGAACTCGGTCCGCAAGACGAGACCTTTGATCTTGTCATGGCGGCAGTCGATTTCTTCCGGGTTGTCGGTCAGGCGGATTGATTTGATCACGGTGCCTCGCTTGAGCGTTTCGCCCGCACCCTTCACCTTTAGATCCTTGATCAGAACGACCCTGTCGCCATCGGCCAACAGAGCGCCATTGCTGTCACGCACTTCCATTACTCGTCTCCGTGGTTGCGGTTTTCGCAAAGCGAAGGGGGGATGTCTTATCGGGCTGATTTCATCTTGTCGAAGCGAAATCCATCGCTTGCGCGGCGTCCTCCCCCTCCACCGCGTTCCGCAGTCCCCTACCCCGCTGAAGCGAGGGAGGATAACGCGCTTGCGTTAGCCGGTTTGCGGGAGGCGTTTTCGGAGGTCGAGTTTGCTCACCTTCTCAAGCGTACTGCGCGGAAATTCCGCGACCAGGATTACTTGGCGGGGGCGTTTGAAGTCGGCGAGTTGGGATTTGCAGGCGGCCATGATGGCGGTTGGGAGGTCGGTGTTGCCTTCTATCGCTACGCCGGGGGCGGGGATGACGAAGGCGACCGGCACTTCGTCGAGCATGCGGTGTTTTTGGGCGACCACCGCGCATTCGGCTACACCGGGGACGAGGGCGATGACGCGTTCTATTTCGGAGGCGGCTACATTTTCGCCGCCGACTTTCAACATGTCTTTGTCGCGGTCGGCGAAGGTGATCATGCCGTCGGGGTCGAGCGTGACGCGGTCGCCGGTGATGA
Source organism: Alphaproteobacteria bacterium (assembly GCA_034440355.1). Lineage (GTDB taxonomy): Bacteria > Pseudomonadota > Alphaproteobacteria > Micropepsales > Micropepsaceae > SZUA-430. Next base: position 26,395 of record JAWXBY010000141.1, on the reverse strand, counting down.
ACCAGCCGTCGACGGTGAAGCTTTCGCGCATAGCTTCCCAGTTGTTGAGATACTCGGCGAAGATTTGGATGCCGCGCACGCCTTGGACTTGCAGGTGCCCGGTTTCGCCGGGCTCCACCTGCGTCGACAGGTCGTCGTCGCGCACGATGCGGATGCCGTAGCCGGCGGCGGGTCTGCCGGTCGACATCGGGCGGTTGCGCAGGAGCGCATCGCCGATGAGGCCTTGGGTCACCGTTTCGGTCATGCCCACCAGCCGATCGTCCGTACACCGAAGAAGGCGTCGAAAGGCGGCTCGTTCACGGCGTTGCCGAACATGCGGAAGTCGTGCTTCGGCACCTCGTGTTCCATCAACGCCTTCATCATGAAGGGGATGGTGGAGGCCCAAGTGCATTTGTTGCGCAGCGCCACGTCCCACCAGCGGCGGGCGGAGAATTTCGGCTGCATCACCACCGTGCCGCCGGCCCACATCGTGGGCAGGATGGAATACGTGCGCGCGTTGGTGTGGAACGAGGGCATGACGACGTGGTGCACGTCGTTCTCCGTCAGGCCTTCGTGCACCGCGGAGGTGCGCGCGCCCCAGAGTGCGTTGCCTTGCGTCCAGAGTACGCCTTTCGGACGCGAGGTGGTGCCGGATGTGTATTGCACCGAGCCCGGACGCCAGGGATCGGGCTCGATCTTCGGCAAGTCACCAGGGTCGCCGTCGATCGACGAGAAGGCGGTTGCCTTATCCGGTCTTGCGTTTGCGGGCGCCGGGGCGCCGTCGGCCAGATGTTCGGTGACGGCGAGCCAGCGCACCGACTTCACGTTCTGCGCGACCAGTTCGGCGTATTCGGGTTGCGTGATGGCGGCGACGGCTTTGCAGTTGGCGGCGAAGTATTCGAGTTCGGCGCCGGCCGAGCGCGTGTTCGTGGTGACGACGACGGCGCCCAACCTGGCGCAGGCGAACCAGAGGAATTCCATCTCCGGCGAATTGTCGAGATGGACGAGGATGTGGTCGCCGGCTTTGACGCCGCGGGCCTGCAGCCCTGCTGCGACGCGCAGGACGCGCTCGCGGAATTCGCCGTAGGTCCAGACTTTGCGCTCGCCTTCGAACGGTTCCCACACCAGGAACGGATGATCGCGCCTGGTGTCGGCGCGCATGTCGAGGAGCCAGTTGAGGTCGCGGCCGGCAAACGGATTGACGATGCGTCCGCGCGCGTCGGTGGGTGTGAAGGACGACATGGTTGTTCCTCTCCCGGTGTTTTGCCCATCATAGGGGAGGAAGTGCGTGCTGCGTTACTCTTTCGGCAGCGCGTTTTCCGGGATTGCGTCGATCATGATGGGGCGGGGGTAGCTGGTGCGCAACCATTTGATCAGGAAGGGGAGTGTGGCGGCGACGATCAGCAACTTCACGATGGCGACGCCTGGGATGCCGTCGAGAACTGGAAGTGTGATGAGTACGGCGGCGAGCGCCGCGAAGGCCACGAGGACGAAGGCGGATTGGCCGTAGTAGCTGAGCGGCGTGGCGCCGGCATAGGCTTTCGCTGTTGGGGCTTCGGCTTTGATGCGCGCGAGGGCAGCGTGGACGAAGGGCGTGTAGGCGGCGCTGCGGTCCTCGAAATCGGCGAGGCCTGCGAAGTGGATGTTGTCGATCGACCAGTCGACACCGTTCTTGAACGCGACGTCGAAGACATAGCGGCCTGTCTTGGCGCGCGTGGGGGCGTAGCGCAGGCGCAACGTCGTGACGTCGCACCAAGCGTAGGCCATCTCTATGCCCTCGGGCGTGCGGAGGACGAGCGCGTGCGGGTCGACGCGCCATTCGCGCTCGCCCTTCTCGAAGAAATTTTCGCGCTTGCGGTAGGTGGTCAACGTTAGAGCGATTGTCTGAGAGCCTCGAGGCCCTGGTCGATGGTGAAGGCGGGGGCGTAGCCCATTTCGCGTTTGGCTTTGTCGTCGATCAGGATGCAGTCGCGCGACATGATGTTGGCGGTGAAGCGGGTGAGCGGGGGTTTGGATTTGATGTTGAGCGCGCGGTAGGCGGTCTCGCCGAGATAGGCGATGGTGCGCACGATCCAACCGGGGACGGCGCGGTCGCCGGGGATGACGCCTGCTGCGTTCAACATGCGCGTCATGAATTCGCGGAAGACGACGGGTGGGCCGTCGAGGACGAAATAGGCGTTGCCGCCCTGCCCTTTCGTCAGCGCCAAATTCATCGCGTGGGTCAGGTTGCCGATGTAGGTCGTCGAGGTTTTGTTGCGGCCGCCGTCGATCCAGGCGAACTGGCCTTTCTCGACCATGGCTTTGATGGCGGGCAGGATCGTTTGGTCACCGGGGCCCCAGACGAAGCGCGGGCGGACGACGATGGTGGTGAAGCCGGTGCTGGAGTCGTTTGCTTCGCGCACCGCTTTTTCCGCGTGTGCTTTGGTGCGGGCGTAGGGATACGGCGAGTTCAGCGACAGCGGGTAGTGCTCGTCGACGTTGCGCATGTGTTGGCCGTGGAAGAGCGCGGCTTCGGTGCCGATGTGGACGAAGCGTTTGACGTCGGCGCCTTTGGCGGCGATCAGCAATTCCTTCGTGCCGTCGACGTTGACGCGCCAATAGTCTTCCCACGGACCCCATTCTTCGACGTAGGCCGCGCAGTGGACGACGGCGTCGAAACCTTTGAGCTGTTCGGTTTTCACTTCGCCCAGCGCCGCGCGGACGGGTGTTGCGCCGAGCGCGCGGATGGCGGCGTCGCTCTTGTCGCTGCGCGACATGGCGGTGATGTCGTGCGTCTTCGCGTAGGTCTTGACGAACGCGCCGCCGACGAAGCCTGAGGCGCCTGTGATGAAGATTTTCATGTGCGGCCGCAGCAGCCGGGGGTGACCGGCCGGGCGAACGCCTCAGCCCTGTCGCGTTCGACCTCGCGCATGAAGTCGATCATGTGGCCCGCGATGGTGGGGACGGCGGCGATGGGCATGTTGTGGCCCCAGCCTTTGATGATCTCCAGGCGCGCGCTCGGGATCAGCGCCGCGGTGTGGCGGCCGGCGTCGGGGTGGATCAGGATGTCGGCGTCGCCGTGGATGACGAGGGCGCGAACGTTGAGCTTCTTCAGCTGCTCAGTGCGCGTGGGCGTCGCCATGATCGCGGCCCACTGTCGGATCGCCCCTTCGGGATAATAGCTGCGGTCATAGTTGGCGGCGAAGCGGGCGCGGACTTTCGCCTGATCTTCCGGGAAGCCGGGACTGCCGATGACGAGGCGGGTTTTCACCGCGTGGTCGGCGACGGAGTCTTTGTCTTCGGCTGCGGGTTTCGACATCATCGCCTCTTGCGCCTTCGGGTCGGAACGCGGGAGCGAAGGGTCGCTGGTCGTCGACATCAGCGAGATCAGGCTGCGCACCTTCGCCGGATGACGGATCGCCATGAGCTGAGCGATCATGCCGCCCATCGAGGCGCCCGCGACGTGCGCGGATTGGATGCCGAGCGCGTCGAGAAGCGCCGCGCCGTCATCGGCCATGTCGTTCAGCGTGTAGGGGACGTCGGGCGTTTTGCCTTCCGCCATCGCTTTGGCGGCCGCGCGGATGTCGGGGAGGATGCCGTGATGTTTGTGGCCGAGGCCGGTGTCGCGGTTGTCGAAGCGGATGACGCGGAAGCCGGCGTTCGCGAAGGCTTCGTGGAATTCGTCGGGCCACGACGTCATCTGCGAGCTGTAGCCCATGATCAGCAGCAGCGGCGGGCCGTTCGCGGGGCCGCTGAGTTCGTATTCGATCTCGATGCCGTTGGCTTTGATCTTCGTCATTCGCATTTCACCTCAAGCTGTCATCCCGGACGTTAGCGAAGCCCGATCGCGGAACGCGATCGCTGGCGAAGCTTGCGATCCGGGACCCAGGGTCGCAGCGCAAGCGTTTGAGCGTTGGCCCTGGGTCCCGGACAGTAAGGCTCGCAAGGGCGTTGCTGCGCAACGCGCTCGCCTAACTTCCGGGATGACCATTGTTTTATTTCACCCGCTTTGCATCCACCTCGCTGACGAAGTCGGCGATTTCGCGCAGGAAGACGGGCACGAGTTTCTGCGTGAAGTCGTGGCCCATGCCGGGGACGATCTTCAGGCGCGCGCCGGCGATCGAGTCGGCCGTGTCCTTGCCGCCTTCGACCGGGACCAGCGGATCGTCGCCGCCGTGGATCACGAGCGTGGGCGCCTTCACCTTCTTCAGCAACTCGGTGCGCGGGCCGGAGGCGAGGACCGCGACGAGTTGGCGCGCCATGCCGGGCGGATAATAAGGGCTGCGGTCGACTTCCCGCTCGGCGGTGGCGCGGAGTTCGGCGTCGGTCGAGGCGTAGACGGGCTGGCTGCCGATGGTGCGCCAGATCTTCATCGCGTGGGCGATGCGCGTTTCGCGTTCGAGGTTGGCGGGCGGCATGGTCAGCACCGCCATCGCTTCGGGCTTGCCGGGCGGCAGGCCGGGGCGGCCGGTCGTCGACATGATCGAGATCAGGCTCAGCACTTTGTCGGGATGGGTCGCCGCCAAGGTTTGCGCGATCATGCCGCCCATCGAGGCGCCGACGATGTGCGCCTGCTTGATGCCGAGCGCGCCTAGGATGCCGATCGCGTCGTTCGCCATGTCGGTCAGGAGATAAGGACCGGCGATCGGCTGACCCGACGCGGCCTTCATGAAAGCCTCGGCCGGGTTGAACATGCCCAGACCGTCGAGCTTCTGCGACAGGCCGATATCGCGATTGTCGAAGCGGATGACGCGGTAGCCGCGCGAGGCGAGGCCCGTGCAGAGTTCGACCGGCCAGAGCGTCATCTGTGCAGCGAAGCCCATGATCATCAGGATCGCCGGGTCGGACTCTTTGCCGAATGATTCGACTTCGAACGAGAGGCCGTTGGCTTTGATCTGGGGCATGGTGAATCTCTCTGTTGCGATGGTCGAATGGCGTGGTGGGATGAGCCTACAGGGGCGGCGATGCGCCCTCAAGGCGGGGCTTTCCGCGCCGTTCAGCGCCGTGTATGCAAAGGCATGCAGCGCAACTTCTCCGCTTTGGGCTCTACGTTCGACGTCGCGATTATCGGCGGCGGGATCACCGGATCTTGCATTGCGCGCGATGCGGCGCGGCGGGGGCTTTCGGTCGCGTTGGTCGAGAAGCGCGATTTTTCGTGCGGCACTTCTTCCGGGTCGTCGAAGCTGGTGCACGGGGGATTGCGTTATCTGAAGACGATGGAGTTTTCGCTCATCCGCGAGTCGCTGCGCGAGCGGCGGGTGTGGGAGAAGATCGCGCCGCACATGGTCTATCCGCTGAAGTTCATGGTGCCGATCACCAGCGCGGCGGAGAATTGGATCGTGGGCACGGGGCTCACGCTTTATGATTGGCTGTCGTACGACCGCAACCGGCTGGACGATCCGGATCAGCATATGACGGCGCATCGTGCGGTGTCGGCGGATGAGGCGCGGGCGCTTGAGCCTGTCGTCGACAGCGAGCGGTTGAAGGGCGCCCTGCTCTATTACGATTGCCAGATGTATTCGCCGGAGCGGTTGGGGCTTGAGTGCCTTATGGACGCCGTCGCGCACGGCGCGGTCATCGCGAATTATGCAGAAGCGGTTTCGTTCGAGCGTGGGGCGGACGGGTTGTCTTCCGTGCGCGTTCGCGACGGGATGACCGGTGACGAGGTCGAGGTGAAGGCGCGGCTGTTCGTCAATGCTGCGGGGCCTTGGGCGGACCGGTTGCTGGAGATGGTCGGCGGCGGTGAGTCTTCGCACAAGTTGATCCGGTCGAAGGGCATTCACATTGTGACGCGCGGGCTGACCAACGGGCATGCGCTGACGATTGCGCATAAAGGCGGGCATTTCTTCGTGCTGCCGTGGCGGGAACACACGATCATCGGGACGACCGATACGGTGTTCAAAGGTAAGCCCGATGAGTTGCACGCGACTTCGGAGGACATCGATAGCTTCCTCGCGTTCGTGAATAAGGGGATGCCGGGGTTGAAGCTGACGCGTGACGACGTGCAGTATGTGTATGCGGGCATCCGGCCGCTGGTCGATGACGGGTCGAAGAATAGTTACAACGCGAGCCGGAAGGCTGAGATTGTCGATCACGGTGCGGAAGGCGGGCCCGGTAATCTGCTGTCGGCGATCGGGGGGAAGTGGACCACGTCGCGCGACATTGCGGAGAAGTGCGTCGATCTGATCGGCGAGAAGCTGACGTTCAAGGGCAAGGCTTGCGATACGGATGAGGCGCCGCTGCCGGGATCGACGGGGCAGTTCCGGTTATTCGTCGAGCGCCTGGGCGTCAAGCATCGGCCGTTCACGCCGTCGATCGTGCAGAACGTGGCGCGCAATTACGGGTCGCGGGCGGATGATGTGTTTGCGCTTGCGAAGGCCGATCCGGCTTTGGCGCGGTGTCTGTCGCAGCGACTGCCGGACATTGCCGCGGAAGTGGCGTTCGCCGTACGATCGGAAATGGCGATGACGTTGGACGACGCGTTGTTCCGGCGCACGGGGCTCGGGACTCTTGGGCCGCTGGAGCCGCGCGCGGTGGAAGACGCGGCGTCGATCATGGCGGCCGAGTTGGGTTGGACTGAGGCGGAAAAGCAGCGGCAGATCGCGTCGATCGCCTGGCGCTATCAGGCGTTGGCGCGCGCATGATGAAGACGCTCGCCGTCATCAATCCGCGATCGGCCGGGGGCAAGACCGGGCGCGACACCGACATGATCGCGCGCCGGCTTTCGGACGTCACGGGGAATTTGACGGTGGCGCTGACCAATGGGCCGATGGATGCGGTGCGGCTCACCTCGCATGCTTTGCGCGACGGGTTTGGACGCGTCGTTGCCGTCGGCGGCGACGGGACGATCAACGAGGTCGTGAACGGGTTTTTCTCGAACGGGATTGCGATCAATCCGGAGGCCGAGTTCGCGTTGCTGAACACCGGCACGGGCGGCGACTTTCGCAAGACGTTCGATATCGAGGCGGGGTTCGACGCTTCGCTGAAGCGGATCGCCGAGGGGCAGGTACGGCGGATCGATGTCGGGCAGCTGAGTTATCTGACCGACGACGGAAAGACGGGGCGGCGGCACTTCGCCAACATCGCGAGCTTTGGGATGAGCGGCGACGTGATGCATCGCGTCAATCGCGCGACGCGGATCAAGCGCTTCACGGGACGCTTTGCGTTTACGTGGGGCAGCGTCGTCAGCATGTTCAAGTACAAGTCGAAGCCCGTGCGGTTGAAGGTCGACAACGTGTTCGACGACGTCGTTTCGGTTTCGACGTGCGCGGTGTGCAACGGGCAGTTCTTCGGCGGCGGCATGCGGGTCGCACCGGATGCGCTGCCGGACGACGGGATGCTCGACGTCATTGTGATCGGCGATGCGCCGATGAAGGACATCATGCGGTCGATGAACCAGATCTACACGGGGGCGCATGTGAACAATCCGCACGTGAAGGTGTTTCGCGGCGCGTCGATCATCGCGACGCCCGTCGAGGCGACCGGGGGCGAGCCGGTGTTCCTTGAGGTCGACGGCGAGACGCCGGGCAAGCTGCCCGCGATGTTCGAGGTGATGCCCAAAGCGCTGAAGTTTAGGGCCTGATCCGGATGACGATCGATCGCGCGAAGACACGTTGGAACGGTTGGGGTTGGGTCAAGGCGCATAATCCGGTCGAAGGGCGCGATGCCGTTTGGCCCTGGATCGCCGAGGCGCTGGGCACGAAGGATTTGCCGGTGACGCCGGCGGTGAAACTTGACGACGTGAAGTTTCGCGCGAGCGGGTTGAGCGGCGCGGCGCGCGAGGCTGTTGCGGCGATCGTTGGCGCGGGGAATGTTCGCGACAGTGCGTTCGAGCGGGCGTCGCATGCGCGGGGCAAGAGTTACAACGATCTACTCTATCTGCGTGCGGGTAAGCTCGACGATGCGCCGGATGCGGTTGTCTATCCGCGGTCGGGGGATGAGACCGTTCGCGTTTTGCAGTGGGCGGAGAGCAACAAGGTCGCGGTCATTCCGTTTGCGGGCGGGTCGAGCGTCGTCGGCGGCGTGACGGGCTCGCGCGGGAATTTTGCGGCGTCGGTGGCGCTTGATCTGACCGAGATGAACAAGATGCTGAGCGTCGACGAGGTGTCGATGACGGCGACGGCGGAGGCCGGCATCTATGGCAGCCACCTTGAAGCGGCGTTGAGCGCAAAGGGGTTTAAGCTCGGGCATCATCCGCAGTCGTTCGAGTTCTCGACGTTGGGCGGTTGGATTGCGGCGCGTGGGGCTGGGCAGCAGTCGAACCGCTATGGGCGCGCGGAGAAGTGGTTTGTCGGCGGCGAGGTCGCGACGGCGAAAGGGTTGTGGCGGTTGCCGCCCCTGCCCGCCTCTGCGGCCGGTCCTGATCTACGCGCGATCGTTGCGGGATCGGAGGGTGCCTTTGGCATCATCACACAGGCGACGTTCCGCATTCATCATGCGCCTGCGGTCAGCGACTACGCGGCGTTTCTGTTTCCGGATTTCGCGAGCGGCGCGGAGGCCATTCGCAAGATCGTGCAGGCGGAGATCCCCGTCGCGTCGATGCGGTTGTCGGATCCGGATGAGACCTATTTCTTCCAGGCCTTCGGCAAGGTCGGGCAGCCGCGGACGTGGAAGGATAAGGTCCAGGCCGCGTTTCTGTCGTCGATGGGATTGGGCGAGAAGCCGTGTGCGTTGATACTGGGGCTTGAGGGTGATCAGGCGAACGTCGCCTTTGCGCGCGGCGCGGCGCGGCGGATCATCAAGTCGTGCCGTGGTGTTTCGGTGGGGCGGGGGCCTGCGCAGCGTTGGTATCAGGGTCGCTTTCATGGGCCTTATCTGCGCGATCCGTTGATGGATCGCGGGGTTGGCATCGATACGCTGGAGACGGCGACGGCGTGGTCGAATGTCGGCGCACTGCGCGATGCGGTGCGCGGCGCGATCGAGACCGCGACGCGCGAGACCGCGCCGTCGCCCGGCGGACGCGGGATCGTGATGGCGCATATCAGTCATTCCTATCCCGACGGCGCCAGCCTCTATTTCACCTTCCTCTTCCCGCGCGATCTGAAGAACGACATCGCACAGTGGAAGGCGATCAAAACCGCCGCGTCGGACGCCATCGCGAAGCACGGCGGGACGATCAGTCACCACCACGGCGTTGGTGAGGATCACGTGCCTTGGCTTGAGGCTGAGAAGGGCGCGACCGGTATGGCCGTGCTGCGCGCGATCAAGCGGGAGCTGGATCCGTCTGGTGTTTTGAATCCCGGGAAATTGCTGCCCTAGCGATGCTGATCGCTGCTCTGGACGCTGCGTATTCGGACACCAACGCGTGTGCCGCGTGCGTCGTGTTTGAAGGTTGGGCGGCCGAGCGCGCGACGCACGAAGAGGTGTTTCGCGCGAACGCAGCCGCGGCCTATGAGCCCGGCGCCTTCTACAAGCGCGAGCTTCCGCTGCTGCTTGAGGTGCTGAAAGCCGCTCGGGTCACACCGGATATCGTCGTCATCGACGGATACGTTCGGCTGGATGCGGCGGGTCGCGCCGGCTTGGGTGCGCATTTGCATGCGGCGCTCGGCGGTTCATGCGCCGTCGTCGGTGTTGCGAAGACGGCGTTTGCGGATGCGCCGTCGTGGTGTTCGCAAGTCGTTCGAGGGTCGGCGACGCGGCCGCTCTATGTCACCGCAATCGGCATGTCCGACGATGAGGCTTCTGCAGGAGTGCGGGCAATGCATGGAGCGCACCGCATCCCGACGTTCATTCAGCGCGCCGATCGGTTGGCGCGCGAGGCGTTGCCCTAGCCGAGCGTCTGCACCCAGAGGATCACCGGCACCAGGATCGCGATGAGGGCTTCGCCGGCGATGAAGCCGGAGGCGAGCGGGATCATGTAGACGTTGGCGGTGCGGCGGGAGACGAGCATCCAGAGCGCGGCGAAGATGGCGCCGACCAGGATGGGAGCGTTGGCGGCGAACGGAATGAGTGCGCCAATGCTGAGCGCCGTCGGCGAGGGCGTGAAGACGCGCAGGCCTTTGTTCAGTTCCATGAGCGCGAAGATGATGCCGAGGACGATCGCTATGCCGGCCGCGATGAGCGCCGTCGCCGGCAGTTGGTCGACGCCGCCGGAGAGCACTTCGGCGAAGCCCGCGGCGCGGCGCGCTGTCGGTGCGGCGAGCTGTGCGTTGTCGCCGGTGATGCCGTAGGTGGAGACGAGAAGCGGGTAGCTCCACGCGAGTGCGGCGGCGCCGATGGGGGCGCCCATGAGTTGCGCATAGGTCATGGCGCGCGGCGTCGAGCCGATGAGGTGGCCGGCGCGGTAGTCCTGCATCAAGGCTTCCGATGTCGAGGCGATCGTGCCCGTTGTGCCGTTGGCCAGGATGTTGGCGTTGATGTTGCCGGGCGCGATGGCTGCGAAGAGGCCTTGCATGAGGTTCGAAAGCGAGGAGATCGGTCCCCAATTGGTTTCACCGAGGGCGCGCAAGCCCACGAGCATCAGCGGGAGCGAGGTCACAATCATCACCAGCGTCATCCAGATCGGGATGCCGAAATAAAGAGTCTGCAGATAACAGAGCGTCGCCGACAACCCGACAACGCCGATGATGACGAGGCTCATCGGGAATTCGTTGCTGGCGGTTCCGGCGGAGCCGACCGCGCGGAACGCCTCCGCCAACGAGCGCCAGCGCGCGACGAGGATCGTCATGCCGCCCGCCATGACCAACGCGATTGCGGGCCACATGATCCAATAGAGTACCTGCGTGCGCGTCGGGTGGTCGGGGAGAATTCCTTCCTGCACGAGCACGTAGGGCGCGACGATCCAGCCGAGGGCGCCGCCGACGAGCATCCAGAAGCTGATGCGCAGGCCGATGATGATGCCGCTGCCGATGCTGAGCAGGCTGTAGGAGAAGCCGACACCCATGGCGGCGACGACGACGGAGGCGCCGGCAACGCCGAGCGTCATGTCACCGGGATTCCAGCCTTCGGGGATGATCTTGAAAATCTGCGCGTCTTCGCGGAACAGCATGAGCGCGCCCGAGAGGACAAGGCCGATGCCGAGGACGATGGCGGCGCGGCGGGCTTGGATCCACTTGATGTCGTCTTTGCCGACGTCGCGCGGCGGGTCCAACACTTTCAGCGTTTCGGCGGCCGCCGTGCCGTCCGGGTACGGCAAGTTCTCGTCGACCACGAAGTGTTTCCGCAGCGGGACGGCGAGCAGCGTGCCGAGGAGTGCGGCGACGGAGAGCCATGTGAAGGTCTGCATCGGCGTCGGTTCGAGGTCGAACTCCACGATCTTGGACTCGCGCAGCATGTCGAAGGAGGCGAGCATGATGCACATGAAGGCGGTCTGTGCGGCCGAGGTGCCCGCCGTCTGGACGATGTTGTTTTGCCAGCGGTCGTAGCTCTTGCGGGCGATGACGCTCAAGATCACGAAGCCGAAGAAGGCGGAGACGATCGAGACGTTCGGACCGAAGCCGAGTTTCAGCACCATGTAGGGATAGGAGAGGCCCATGATGCCGGCGACGATCATGCCGGCCAGGATGGACTGAATCGTTATTTCCGAGCCGCGCGGCCGTGGGGGGATAGTTGCCTCGCTGCTGACGTCGTTTGTCCCGGCCATGTGCTTCTTGCCCCCAAGCTCCGCGGTCTTCGCCGCCCGTTCAACCCGCGCGGAGCCTAGCGAAGGGCCATCGAGATGGGCAACATCGGCCGAGATGGGAGGATCGTGGTGAACGACGAGAAGAAGCCCCGCAAACGCGTGAGTGCGTCCGCAACATGGATCGCGGGGCAGTGCCTTTGCGGCAACGTGGAAGTAGAGATCGGCGTGCCGGCGCGGTGGGCCTGGCACGATCACTCGGCCGCGAGCCGGCGCGCGCATGGTGCCGCGTATGCGACGTATGTCGGGAGTTACAAGAGCCGGTTTCGCGTGACGAAGGGCGAGGCGTCGATTGGGCGGTATGAGGACAAGGCTGCCGGGCGCGTGCGTTCGTTCTGTAAGCGGTGCGGGACGCCGGTGGGCTATGAGCGGGCGCATTCGCCGACAATGATCAACGTGCCGCGCGCGTTGTTTGCCGGGCGGACGGGGCGCGAGCCGCTCTACCACATCGGCATCGAAGAACTTCAGGAATGGACGTATTTGGGCGAGAGGCTTGTGCCGTTGAAGGGATATCCCGGCGTGGTGTGGACGCGGCCGAAGAAGAAGCGGCCGGCTGTGATGGAATGAGGTTCGCGGGTATGGTCGCGCGTGGCTGAAGGATTTCGCTCGCATGCATATTTATGAATTCGATCGCGCGCTGGCGCGGATGCCCTCGCCTTCCGTGGTCGATGGCTTGCGCGCCGTCGATGTCGGCGCGCCGGATTTTGGCGGCGTCGTGCGTGAGCATGCGGCTTATGTGCGGGCGCTTGAGGATGCGGGCGTTTCCGTCGAGGTCTTGCCGGCGCTGAGCGCCTATCCGGATTCGCTGTTCGTCGAGGATACGGCGCTGACCTTTACCGGCGCCGCGATCGTCTTGTGGCCCGGTGCGCCCACGCGGGCGGGTGAGGCGCGCGAGATCACGCCGGTGCTTGAGCGGTCGTTCGATCGCGTTTTGCGTTTGACGCACGGATTCGTCGATGGCGGCGATGTGTTGACGACGGCGCGCGGGGTGCTCATCGGGCAGTCGGCGCGGACGACGGCGGATGGCGCGCGAGAGCTTGTGGCTCTGCTGGCCGAGATTGGGTTGCGCGGCGTTCCCGTGACGACGCCGCGCGACGTATTGCATCTGAAGTCGGATTGTTCGCTGCTCGATGACGAGACGATTTTGGCGACGCGGCGGCTCGCGGCGTCGGACATGTTCGATGGTTTCCGCGTTGTGCTTGTGCCGCACGGCGAAGAGGCGGCGGCGAATGCGCTGCGCGTGAACGATCGCGTTTTGGTCAACGACGCCTATCCGCGGACGGCGGAGTTGCTCGCTAAGAGTTACAAGGTGGTTCCGCTTCCCACGCGTGAGGTCGCGAAGATCGACGCCGGGCTTTCCTGCATGTCGTTGCGGTGGCGCGCTTAATCGCGGGGTTCACGTGAAGATGTGCCGACTAGTAGCGCAGGAAGGCTTGGCGCTCGCTCGCCCAGGCTTGTTCGTCGGGCTGAGTGAGCGCGTCGAGGTCTTTCGGGGTCGACGATTTGTCGTCGACCCATTCGCGCAGGAGTGGCGAGCCGTTGATGACGTCGATGGCTCGTTTGCCGAGTTCGTACTCGTAGGGGAAGTCGCGCCAGAGCGGGTAGTCGGGATAGAGGCGGCGGATGGCTTTGAAGGCGAGCGATTGGATGCGCCAGGGTTTGAAGGCTTCGTGATCGTAGCGTGCGGGGTCTTCGGTGTGGATTTGGACGCCGTTGCAGAGTTTGCCGACGTGTTTATGGAATGTGGGTTCGAACCAGCAGTCTCTTAGTGTGCAGCCCTTCAGCCAATCGGGGGCGAGCGTACGCATTTCTTTGATGATGGCGCGGGCGTCGATGTCCGGGGCGCCGAAGAGTTCGAGGGGGCGGGTGGTGCCGCGCCCTTCCGACAGCGTCGTGCCTTCGAGCATCACGGTGCCGGCGTAGGCGCGGGCCATCCAGAGGTTCGGCGCGTTGGGGCTTGGGTTCACCCAGGTGCGGGTGGCGATAGGCCAGCCGAAGCCCGGGGCTTCGTTCGGGTGCCAGCCTTGCATTTCGACGATGCGGTATTCGACGTCGAGCTTCAGCGTCTTGATGAACCAGAGGCCGAGTTCGCCGAGGGTGAGGCCGTGGCGCATGGGCATGGGGCCGGCACCGACGAAACTTTCCCAGCCTTCGCGCAGAGTTAGACCCTCGATCGGGCGGCCGGCTGGGTTCGGGCGATCGAGGACCCAGACTGCTTTCTTATGTTTCGCCGCCGCTTCCAGCATGTAACGCAGCGTCGTGATGAAGGTGTAGATGCGGCAGCCGAGGTCCTGCAGGTCGACGAGGACGACGTCGAAGGTGTCCATCATCGCGTCGGTCGGTTTGCGGACTTGGCCGTAGAGGCTGAAGACCGGAATGCCGAGGATGGGGTCGTTGAAGTCGGGCGACTCGACCATGTTGTCTTGCTTGTCGCCGCGCAGGCCGTGTTGGGGACCGAAGGCCGCGGTGAGTTTGATGTCGCCCGTGGCGGCGAGCGCGTCGAGGGAATGCGTCAGGTTTTGCGTGACCGACGCCGGGTGCGCGACGAGGGCGACGCGTTTGCCCTTCAGCGGCGCGCGCAACGCGGGTTCGGCGAGGAGGCGGTCGATGCCGAATTTCATGCGTGATCCGTTTTCGCGAGGTCGAGGGTGAAGCCGGCGGCGTGGTGGAAGTCGGGTTTGCCCGGTGGATGGGCGAGCGCCCAGTACGACTTCCGGCCGTTTGTCTCTTCGATGACGGCGGAGATGGCTAGGCGCGTTGCGTTCGGCAGGTTCGGCAGTTCGAGCGATGCCCGGAGCTCGAACGTGCCGGCATTCGATTGCGCGTCGATGCGCGGCGCGGTAATTTCCGTCGCGGGCATCACGCCTTCGCGGTAGCCTGTGAACCGATACGCGGCCCATTGCGTGGATGGCGCGAAGTTGAACTCGCGATATGCGGTGTGCGATGGTTCTTGGACGAAGATCTCGAAGCACGTGGTGCGCCAGAGTTCGTCTGTGCGCTCGGGTGTCGCCGGCGGCGCGAGCAAGAGGTCGGCGATCTTTCCGACGGCCGTGTAGTGCAGGCGCAGTCCGGTCTCACCCACGCGTTCGAGATCGACGTCGATGCCTTTGATCGCGTCGCAGGTCGAGTCGGGATGCAGTTTCAACGAGTGACGCATGGGTGGGGCGCTTGGATTCGGCGGATTCGTACCCTGCCCGGCTTGCGGCACCAACGACTTTGTTTCGTTCAGTCCCAGAGCCCTAGGAGTTGCGCGCAGCGGAGACCCTTTGAGCCGTCGTAGTCGGCGGTGCGGTAGATCGTGCGCTCGCACGAGGCGCGCGTGCGTTCGCGGTCGTTGAGGGATGCCTCGCTTGCCCTGTGCGCACACGCTGTCAGCAGCAGGGGGGCGATGACGAGCGCAGCGGCAATTCGGTTTCGCATGAGTGGTCCTCACCGGCGGTCGGCAGATCGGACGTGAGTTGCCGTGCGGTGTCCACCGCCCCTGCCATGAATGACCCCTGTGCGCACGCGGTGCAGTTGCAGCCTTAACCACGGTTTTGCGGCGATGGTGTATCGGGTGTGTATCGGAGGCGCGCCCGGCGCGGTGCTACGGTGCGGGCGAGCTGGGGGGCTCGCGGTGATGGAGATGCGTTCTTGGCGCGCGGCGATGATTGTTGTCGCGGTGAGTGTTTACGCCGACGCGTTGGCAGATGAGCGCAGGCCGCCGCCCGCGGACGCGACGATCTTCGATGCGTCGGTGCGCTATCGCTTTGCGTGGACCGAGATTCCTTTTCGACGCGACGTTCCGAAAGGTTGGGACGCCATTTCCGGGCCTGAGGAGCGGTTCGGGATCCGCGTCGTCTCGGGCATGTTCGAGGGCAAGCTTGAGGTCGGCGTGATCTCGGAACGCTTCGACACGTTCAGTGTGGTCGACGCCGACATTTTTCGCGGCGATGCGCAACTCGGGATTAACGTGGGCGCGTGGTCGGCGCTGATCGAGTGGAAGGGGCGCGACGTGTTCGAGCCGGGCTTCAGCGAGTTTATCACCGGTCTCAACATTTATGATCTGCGCGTTCGACGGCGGATGACGCTGGACCTTTTCGGAGGCGGGCCGCCTGCGCTGGTGCAGGCTTCGGTTGCGGGCGGGCGCGTCGCCGCATCGCCTCACATTTATGCGCGGAATTTCGGCGAGATCGAGATCGAAGCGGTGCAGCCGTTGGGCGGCGGCTTTGCGCTGATGGTGGCGCCGAAATTTCTCTACGAGGATTTCGACGACTTTACCCGCGATCGCGAAGATGCGGTGGCGAGCGTCCGTATTGCGCCAATGTACAATTTCGGCGGCGGCTTGACGTTCAGCGTCGAGGGCCAAGCGGTCGTCGCGTTTTCGACTCTGTCGAACAAGACCGGCGAGACGTGGGCGGTGACGCCGGTCTTACGGTTTCAGCACGGGCTTTAAATGCGCACGATGCGCTTGCCGATGTTGTCGCCGGCGGGGAGGCCGATGAAGTATTGATTAAGCGCATTCGTACTCTATCTCCAACGTTGAGCCCTCGCCGACGGGAGTGCCCCTTATTGAGATCCAATCGAACAGGTCGGATGGCTGAACCTTCGCTTCGGCGGCGAGTTCTTCAAGCTCCGACGGCTCGATGTTGTGGCGGAACGCCACGACGAACTTGAACTCGCCCGCAGCTAACCTGCCTTCTCCATCGCCACTTTCGTAAGCGCAACCACCATTGAGGACACCGTCGTATCCTTGTGTCCTGGCGTCAAATAGAGGAGCAGACATTCGGCATGCGGCGCATAGCAGTTTATGCGGCGGTCTATGCAACATCTGCCCTGGCGCGATGCCAAAATATGGAGATGGGTCCGGCGCGACTATCGAGTGAGATTCGATTTGGAACGAAACGCCACCGCATTTGCGACACGCGAGGTCGAAGGCCGCCTCCGTGTCGGATTTGGTGTCCAGCGGCGCGCATGCAAACCCACTTACGCAAGACGGCGGCGCCTTCGCTGCGTTGCCACTGCTCATTACTCAACCCCTAGATATCCACACCGTCGAGTTATACCACGCGGACCATGCGCTTGCCGATGTTGTCGCCGGCGAGGAGGCCGATGAGGGCTTGGGGGGTGTTTTCGATGCCGTCGATGATGTCTTCGGGGACTTTTAGTTTGCCGCTCTTGACCCAGGATTCGAGTTCGGCCAACGCCTTTTCGCGTTCGTCGTTGTAGTCCATGACGATGAAGCCTTGCATCGTGATGCGCTTCGTCACGAGGAGGCCCGGGATGCCGCGGGGGCCGTGGCGCGGGGCTGTGCCGTCGTATTGCGAGACCGCCCCGCAGCAGGCGACGCGGCCGTGCAGGTTCATGCGAAAGAGGCAGGCCTCCAAGATGTCGCCGCCGACGTTGTCGAAATAGACGTCGATGCCTTTGGGGGCCGCTTCTTTGAGGGCGCCGCCCACCGCTTGGGCTTTGTAGTCGATGGTAGCGTCGAAGCCGAGTTCGCGTTTCAGCCAGGCGCATTTGTTTTCGCCGCCGGCGATGCCGACGACGCGGCAGCCTTTGAGCTTGGCGATTTGGCCGACGAACGTGCCGACTGAACCGGCAGCCGCCGAGACGACGACGGTTTCGCCGCCTTTGGGTTTGCCGACGTTCAGGAGGCCGAAGTAGGCGGTGAGGCCCGCGATGCCGTAGACGCTCAAGAGGTGCGAGAGCGGGTCGCGGCGTTCGACTTTTTGCGCTTGTCGCGCCGGGAGTGCTGCGTATTCCTGCCAACCGGTGTCGGCGAAAACGAGGTCGCCCGCCTTCAGATGCGGGGCTTTCGATTCCACGACTTCGGCGATGGCGCCGCCGGCCATCACCTGCC
This sequence comes from Alphaproteobacteria bacterium, assembly GCA_034440355.1. GTDB lineage: Bacteria > Pseudomonadota > Alphaproteobacteria > Micropepsales > Micropepsaceae > SZUA-430. The sequence goes on along the minus strand of JAWXBY010000141.1, from coordinate 8,978 downwards.
CTGCTTCGATCGCGGCGCGGTAGGTCGCGCCTTGCATCCAGGCGCGGTTGGCGGCGTCGAGCGAGATCAGTTTGGTCTTGAGCAGGACCTCGCCGTCCTTCGCGTGCGGTATCGGCCCTTGGGCGAGACGGAAGTGTTCGGGGCCCAGTTTGTCTTTCGGCAGTTCGACGATGTGGATCTGCCGGTTCTGTCCGCTCATCGCATTTATCCTTCGAAGGCTTTGCGCACCGCTTTCGCCGCTTCCGCGATCGCTTCGCGTGCGGTCGGCACGACGCCCGACATGTTGAAGAACCCGTGCACCATGCCGGGGTAGTCGACATAGACGCAGGCGACGCCCGCGTGATTGAGCTTGTCGGCGAAGGCCTTGCCTTCGTCTTTCAACGGATCGAAGCCTGCGGTCACCACGTAGGCGCGCGGCAAACCCGAGAGATCGGCGGCGAGCGGCGAGACGCGCGGGTCGTTCAGGTCGGTGTCGGCAGCCAGGTATTGGTCGAAGAACCATTCCATCGCTTTCTTTTCGAGGAAATAGCCTTCGGCGAACTCGTTCATCGACTTGGTGTTCGCGCGCGCTTGCGTCACCGGGTAGATGAGCAGTTGGAACATGATGTGCGGGCCGCCCTTTTGCTTTGCCATCAGCGCGACGACGGCCGAGAGGTTGCCGCCGGCGGAGTCGCCTGCGACGGCGATGCGGTTGGCATCGACGCCGAGTTTGGCGGCGTTCTGTTCGATCCATTTTACTGCGGCGTAGCAATCGTCGGCGGCGGCGGGGAACTTGGCTTCGGGGGCGAGGCGGTAGTCGACCGCAACCACACGCGCGCCGGTTTCGTTCGCGAGCGTGCGGCATAGGGCGTCGTGGGTGTCGAGATCGCCGATCACCCAACCGCCGCCGTGGAAATACACAATGCACGGCAATGCCGCGCCGCCACCGGCCACGGGCGTGTAAACGCGCAGTTTGATTTCGCCGCCGCCTGGGCCGGGCATGGTGGTGTTTTCGATCTTGCCGATCGCGAGGCCGGGCGGTTCGAGCGCCGCGGCCATGGCGCGATACATTTCGCGGCCTTGCGCGGGTGGCAGTTCCCATAGCTTCGGCTGCGGGTCGGCCGCCATCTGGTCGAGCAAACCTTTTATAATCCCGTCGAGCGCCATTGTCGCCTTATCCGTCAGCGTAGATGTCGGCGCATCAAATAGGCGCGCATCGGCGTGTGCAAGCGATTCCGGTTCAACCGGCGCGCTCACTCAACAACTTCAACGCGATCACCGATTGCAATGTCGCCCGGCGTTAACACTTTGCAGGAGACGCCGCCGCGCCAGTTCGGCGTCAGCGCTTCGCGCAGGCCTTGCGATTGTTCATCCATGCGGTTGCAGGGATCTGTTTCGCAATACACTTCGAGCACCACTGGGCCGATCTTGATGCGTGCACCTTCGCGCTTGGCGCTGCGGCCGTCGGCGTCGACGAAGAGGTTGGCGCGGCGCGTCGTCCACGGCAGCTGCTTGCCGTGATCGGCGCAGGCGGCTTCCCAATCGTTGCGGAAGAGCACTGTCACCTTCCGGTTCTGCTGTACGCCACGCGCGTCATCGGCGACGCCGCGGTCGAGCGTGACCGTGGCGTGCGTGATTTCTTCCATCGGCGCGCGGACCTTTGTGCGTTTGGCTATGCCGATGAGCTTTCCCGTCATAGAGCGATGACGTCGTCCGCTGGGGTTTTGGCGTAGAGCGCTTCGACCAGTTTGGCGCGGCGGTCGAGGGTCGCGCGTTGGTTGACGTAGCCCTTGTCGGTGATCTCGTGGCCGTCGATCGAGGGCGGTTCCGACATCAGCATGATCCGCATGACTTTGTTCGACGAGCCGCCTGCCCCTTTGTTGTGTTTGCGCAGGCGGTCGCGGACGTATTCCTCGACCGCGGGCGAGCGCAGGATTTCGTCGGGGGTCGAAAGGTTTGCGTCGCCGCAGATTTCGCGCGCGGCCACCATGTTCGGCCAGGCGAGGACGGCGACGTATTCCTTGTCGAGACCGGCGACCACGCAGTCTTGCACCAGCGGCGAGATCGCTGCGATGAGTTCGGCGCGGAGCGTGCCGACCGACACCCAGGTGCCGGACGAGAGTTTGAAGTCTTCCGTCACGCGGCCGTCGAAGATGAGGCCCTTGGCCGGTTCGTGCGGATCGACGAATTTGGCGGCGTCGCCGAGTTTGTAAAAGCCTTCTTCGTCGAAGGCGGCTTCAGTGAGGTCGGGGCGGTTGAGGTAGCCCGGCGTGACCGTCGGGCCTTTCACGCGCACTTCGAGCTTTTGGCCGTTCGGCACCAGTTTCAAAGTCAGGCCCGGAAGCGGCAGGCCGATAAGGCCGACGCGTTCGGTGATCCAGTGGACGACCGTGATGCCTTGCGTTTCGGTGGCGCCGTACATCGTCGTCAGCGGCAGGCGGTGGCCGGTCGATTTGATCGCGAGCGCTTGCATGCGCTGGTAGAGATCATCCGACAGTGTTGCGCCGCCGTAGGCCATGTAGCGGAGCTTTGAGAAGAATTTGTCGCGCAGCGCGTCGTCGCGTTCCATCGCTTCGGCGAGCATCGTGAAGGCGATGGGAGCCGAGCCGAAGACGAGCGGCGCGATCTCACGCAGGTTGCGCATCGTCTCGTCGAACATGCCGGGGATGGGCTTGCCGTTGTCGAGATAGATGGTGCCGCCGACGTTCAGATTGTTGTTGAAGCCGATGTTGCCGGCGGAAATGTGGTTCCACGGCATCCATTCGAGGCTTTGCGGGATCTCTTCGGGATCGGGCGGCTCGGCGCGCAACGCCTCTTGGCCCGCGATGACCGCGCACATCATGCCGTGCGTTTGGATCACGCCTTTGGGCATGCCTGTCGAACCCGACGTGAAGAGATATTTGCCGACGGTGTCGTGGGTAATTTGGTCCATCGACGCGCGGACGGCGGGGCCGGCGTTGGTTTGCAGCAGGCTTTCGTATGGGATCGTATCGACTTCCGGCGTGGGCACGATCGTCACGACGTCGATGCCGCCGAGGTCGAGCGCCTTCAGCGCGCGGGCATAGACCGGGCCGTTGTCGGCGAAGATCATTTTGGGCTTGGTCAGCGACACGACGTGGCGAAGTTTGCCGTGATCTTGGCTGAAGAGCGAATAGGCGACCGAGACCGGGGCGACCGGCACGCGCGCCTTCATGGCGCCCAGCATCATCACGGCGTGTTCGATCGAATTGCCGGAGATGACGAGGAGCGGCGTGTCCGGCCCCATCTTGCGGTCGAGGAGGGTCTGGGCGATCGCGTTCGCGCGCTGGTTCGCTTCGCCATAAGTAATGAAGCGCCACGGACCTTGCGGCGTGCGCTGAGCCAGCAGATTACGTTCGGGGTGAAGGCTCGCGCGTTCTTCCAGCAGATGCGCGATCGAGCGGTGAAGCTCGCCGATGTCGTAGAGCGAGCGGATAATATAGCTGCCGTCGGCGCGGCGCTGCGAATAGAGTTTCGGCGGCAGCATCGGTAACGGCTTGAACGGCGGCAGAGACTTCGCCTGTGTGGCGGACATAGTGTTTCCTTCCCAATTTTTTGATGGCTTGTTGGGAGGGATATTGCACCAGCGCGGCGGTCTTGTCGCGGGGTTCAGACCACCGCGCGTGTTGTGTCCGGTGTTCCCGTCAGCGCGTCGGCGACGATCTTCAATCCACGTTCGAGCGTCGTCATATCGCGCGGCGCGCCGATGCACAGGCGCAGACCGGAGATTTCAGTAGCGTCAACGATCGGCGCGCTCGGCGGGGTGACGGAAACGCCAGCGCGCAGCGCCGCGCCGGCCACCCTTTCTGCCGTCAGTTCGCTCATCGGGAGCCAGACGTGCGGCGAGACCTTCGCGTGGGGGCCTTCGATCGCCTTGCCCAAGATTTTCGAAGCGAGTTCCGTGCGCAGCGCGATCTCGCGTTTAACGCTGGCGGCGATGGTTTGCGCGATGCCGTCTTCGATCCACTGCGTTCCGATGAGCGCGCCGAATGCCGCCGGCGCATACGAGAAAGCGCGGACGGCTCTGATGACGCGGTCGAGGTGTTCGTCGTTGGGCGCCAGCAGGTAGCCGCAACGCAGGCCCGGCGCGATCACCTTAGACAGCGTCGCTATATAGAAGGTGCGCTCGGGGATGAGGGTTGCGAGTGGGGGCAGATCGTGTTCGCCGCGCACGAAGGGGGTGTACACGTCGTCTTCCACCACGATGAGATCGCGCTTGCGGGCGATGGCGGCGATGTCGGCGCGGCGCTTGGCGCCCATGATGCGGCCGGTCGGGTTTTGCAGGGCGGGGATGGTGTAGAGAATCTTTGCGCCGGATGCGGCGGCGCGGTCGAGTGCTTCGGGGGTAAGGCCTTGTGCGTCCATCTTCAGGCCCTGCAGGCGGATGCCGAGTTGGTCGGCGAGTGCGCGCATGCCGAAGAACGTGGCTGACTCCGTCATTACCGTGTCGCCGGCTTTGCAGAGCGCGGCGAAGGCGAGCGTCATGGCTTGTTGGCCGCCGCCGCAGATGACCAGGCGTTGCCAATCGGCGGTGAAGCCCGCGGACGAGGCGAGCCACTTCGCGGCGGCCTGGCGGTGCGCTGTCATGCCGGCGGGTGGTGCGTAACTCAGATGGTCGGTGAGATCGCCGCGGCGGCGCAACGTGCTGAGGGTTTCGGCGAGATGCGTTGCGGCGGCTGCGGTCGGCGACAGGTTGCGACTGAAGTCGATCATGCGATCGCCGTCTGCCTTCGCGGCTTCGTCGGATGGGCCGGCGATAAAGCTTCCGCGTCCGACCGTCGCCGTCAGCAAGCCGCGGCGGCGCGCTTCGGCGTAGACTTTCGTCACCGTGCCGACCCCGATCTTCAAACGGTAAGCGAGATCGCGCTGCGGCGGCAGTTGATGACCGGGCGAAAGCACGCCCTTTGCGACGTCATGCTCGAGCCCTTCGATCAGTTGCTCGTAGATCGGTTTCGTGCCTTTGCGCAGCGTGGGGTGCCACATGTGCGGCGGCTCCTATTGTCCTATGTGACAATATCATAATTGACTCGCTCTTGTACCGCAACAATATTGAGACATTGCTTCTGAGGCATTTCGCATGCTCGTTCGCCGGATTCTGATGGTTGTCGCGCTCTTGGGCCTCGCGGGTCTTGGCGTTTGGTTCGCGTATTTCCACGAACCGCAGCCCGATCCGCGGTTGGCGTGCAGCTATGGCGCGTATGATCTCAGCGACGGCCGCGTCGTCGTTATCTCACCATCGAGCGGGACGCAGAGTTTGCGTTTCGTCTTTATGGACGGCGATACGGGGCGGCTGCTTCCCGTTGCCGGGCAGAGCGGCGTGCCGAGGCGGTTTGTTGCCGGGCCTGGATGGGCCGGCGAGACGCCGGTTCGTACGTTCGTCGAATTCGGCACGTGCGATGACGGCACGATCAAGTTTGCGATCGACGCGAAGCCCGCGTTGACGGGCACGCGCCGCGTTTTCGACGTCACCGACGCTTCGTTCGTCAGCCATGGCAAGAGACTCCACGGTCGGCTGGTGATGCCGCGGTTGGAAGGCGCCATTCCGGTTGCCGTGCTGGTGCATGGGTCGGAGCGGGATTCGGCCGTTGTGTTCAACCGGCTGCAGTATCTGTTTCCGGCCAACGGCATCGGTGTGCTCGTCTACGACAAGCGCGGCACCGGCAAATCGCAGGGCTCGTACACGCAGGACTTCGACCTTTTGGCCGATGATGCCGCCGCCGCTTTGACAGTCGCGCGAAAGCTTGCGGGTCCGCTTGCCAGCGAGGTCGGGTTTCAAGGCGGAAGTCAGGCGGGTTGGATCGAGCCGCTGGCCGCGATGAAGGTGAAGACGGACTTTGTGCTGGTCGGGTTCGGTCTCGCCGAAAGCCCGCATGCCGAGGATCGCGAGGTCATCTTCGATGAGTTGCGCGCGGCGGGCTATGGCGAGGACGTACTCGCCAAATCGGTCGAGGTCACGGACGCGACAGCGATCTTGCTTGGCTCTCATTTTACGCGTGGGTTCGACGAGGTCGCCGCCGTGCGTGCAAAGTATGGCCATGAGCCGTGGTTCAACAAGATTCAAGGCCAGTACACGGGGCTTCTTCTGAGCTATCCGAATTGGCTGTTGAGAATCGCAGGGCCTTGGTTCGATGTCGGTACGCCCATCGACTATGATCCTATTCCGGCGATCACGGCCTATCGCGGCCCTCAACTTTGGGTGCTGGGCGGGCGCGATGCGGTGGCGCCTTCCCGCAACACGTTGCGCATTTTGCGCGAGATGCAGGCGACGCATACCAACCTCGACGTGGTTGTGTTTCCGACGGCCGATCACGGGATGACCGAGTTCGAAGAGAAGAACGGCGTGCGTATCGATACGCGCTTTTCGGAAGGCTATTTTCAGCTGATCGTCGATTGGGTGCTGTTCAAGGAGGCGAAGGTCAACGTGCAGGGGCCGATTGTGCACGAGGGTGGAGCAACGCCATGAGCATCGCGTTCGAGACCGTCGATGTGTTTGCCGAGACGCAGTTCGGCGGCAATCCGCTGGCCGTTATGACGGATGCGCGTGGCGTTTCGGCCGGCGACATGCAGGCGATCGCGCGCGAGTTCAATTACTCCGAGGTGACGTTCGTTCTGCCGCCGGCGGATCCGGCCAACACGGCGCGCGTGCGTATCTTCACGCCGACGAACGAGATTCCGTTCGCCGGGCATCCGAATGTCGGCACGGGGTATGTGCTGGCGCGGATGGGGTCGCTGCTCGGACGGCCGGTGTCGGATGCGATGCGGTTTGAGGAAGACGGCGGATTGGTCGAGGTTGAGGCGCTTCGCCGCGACGGTCAGGTCGTCGGTGCCAGCATTCGCGCGCCGCAGGATTTGCAGGTCGGTGAGGAGATCGCGCGATCGGTGGTCGCGGCGTGCGCGTCGTTGACGGCGGACGATGTGCTCGCGGAACGGCATGAGCCCGTGTTCGCGTCCGTGGGATTGCCGTTCGCGCTTGCCGAGGTGCGGTCGGTTGAGCGGCTCGCGAAGGCTACGCCGGACGTCGCCGCGTTTCGTGAGGCGCATCGGCGTTATCCCAATCCGATCGAGCGGTTCTCTTTGTTTGTCTATGCGCGGACGGGTGCGCAGCGGGTGCGCGCGCGGATGTTCGCGCCGTTGAGCAACATTCTCGAAGATCCGGCCACCGGCAGCGCGTCGGCGGCGTTGGGCGCCTTGCTTGCTTCGCTCGAGCGCGACGACGACGGATTTGATCTCACGATCGAGCAAGGCGTCGAGATGGGGCGGCCTAGCGTCATTCAGGTCGGCGTTACGATGCGCGGCGGACGGCGCAGCGTCATCGTGAGCGGGCGTTGCGTGCCGGTGATGCGTGGGATGCTGACGTTGGGAGAGGGATCATGAGCGAGGCGATGCTCTTGGCTTTGGCGACGTTTTGCTTCGTCTCGTCGATCACGCCGGGACCGAACAACATGATGCTGTTGGCGTCGGGGGCGAATTTCGGATTTCGGCGGACGTTGCCGCATTTGATGGGCGTGTCGCTGGGGTTCGGCGCGATGGTGCTGGGCGTCGGGTTCGGCGTGGGCAGCGTTTTCACCATGTACCCTGCGCTCTATGACGTGCTGCGCGTTGTGGCTTGCGCTTACATGTTGTGGCTGGCGTATCGGATTGCGACGGCGAGCGGGATCGGCGACGGGAAAGCGACGGCGCGGCCGATGAGTTTCGCCGAAGCGGTCGCGTTTCAGTGGATCAACCCGAAAGCTTGGGCGATGGCGCTGGGCGCGACGACGGCCTTCGTTGCGCCGGGCGAGTTTGTCATTGGCGTGTTGATCGTGACGGCCGTGTTTACAGCGATCAATCTGCCATGCGTCGCGTCGTGGGCGGGGTTCGGCGTTGTGCTGCGCCGGTTTTTGGATCGGCCTTGGACGTTGCGCGCGTTCAACGTGACGATGGCGGTGCTGCTGGTCGCCTCGCTCTATCCGATGCTTGCGGATCTGAAGATCGACGCGACCTAACCCGCCTCCCCTTGTGCGCGCGCGGGATTTCCTCGGCGTCGACGTGTGGGCGAGGCGCAACGGTGCGTGGCAGGTTGTCTACACTCAGAATACTGAAGACGCCCTAGAGCGGCAGCACCAAGCGCGGCAGGACGCGACCAGGGATGGAACCTGATGGTGCGGTGCCGTCGTCGCGTGCGCCCATCCGGCGATAGAAAGGTGCGGCATCGGGGTCAGCCTCTATAACAAGGCGTGTCGCACCAAGCTTGGCAGCGGCGGTTCTCGCCCAGGCGAACAGCGTGCGCCCTGCCCCGGCACGCAGTTGGCCGGGCTCGATGAAGAGCTTGTCGAGATAGCCCGTCCCGCCCTCGGCTGAAATCTGCGCCATGCCGACGATGGCGCCGTCGCGTTCGGCGACTTGAAGCACTGTTTCACGCAGATCCTCCTGCGTCAGCGTGAGTTCGACCCGACATGCCTCCATGAAGGCGCGGTCGTAGCCCCAGACGGCTTTCGACCGCAGGCAGAGGTCGGTGAGTGCGGTCAATTCGGCGGCGCGCGGTGCTCGAAGAACGAGCGTGTCCATCTCTTGAGCCATGATGCGACCGTTATCCCATATGCGGGTGCGGCAGACAAAGGGTGCGTGCCTCGAAGTCGACGAGCGCAGTGGCGCAGTGTCCACCGTGTGCGCACATCGTGCATCTCAACTAGAACAATGTGTCGTGGCGATTGAAACGGCACTCGTCACTGCACGTTTTTATGCGTTCGCCATGTTTCCGCCCGACTTTGTTCTCGCTTCGCTGCGCGGCATCTTCACCGTGCGGCGCCAATGTTCGAAAAAAAATAACGATCATGTTCGAAAACGAACAACGACGGTGTTCGAAATCGAACAACGCACATCGATCGCTGCTCGTTCGACGTCGCCGCATGCGGCGTGCGCATCAATAACCCTTGGTACAGCTTGCGTCATCACGACGCGATGCGATTGACTTGATGGGATGTTGATGCTTCGGTTCGATC
>JAWXBY010000140.1:0-3250 GCA_034440355.1 Alphaproteobacteria bacterium | reverse complement strand
CGACGGCGTTGCGGCGTTCGGGGCGCGACAAAATCACTGTCGTGACGGGCCCGTTACGTTCTGTGCGTACGGCCTCTGTTGTCATGGCGCATTATCCTGATGAGAACTCACCTTGTGAGATTAGTCCGGTAGCGCGGGTGAGCGAAACTCATTAGTTTTCGCGCCGCCTCCATTAACTTCTGCCTTCAGGAGCCATCCTCCCCGTGACCGCCCCCAACAGTTTCAAATCGAAGAAGACGCTCAAGGTCGGATCCAAGACCTATACCTATTACAGCCTCAAGGCGGCGGAGAAGAACGGACTGACCGGCATCTCCAAGCTGCCGTACTCGATGAAGGTGCTGCTGGAGAACCTGCTGCGTTACGAGGACGACCGCAGCGTGTCGAAGGAAGACATCGAGGCGATGCGCGATTGGCTGAAGGCCAAGAAGTCGGACCTTGAGATCGCGTTCCGGCCGGCGCGGGTTTTGATGCAGGACTTTACGGGCGTGCCCGCGGTCGTCGACCTCGCCGCGATGCGCGATGCGATGACGACGTTGGGCGGGGATCCGGAGAAGATCAATCCGCTGGCGCCGGTCGATCTCGTGATCGATCACTCGGTGATGGTCGATTATTTCGGCACCAAGGATGCGTTCAAGCAGAACGTCGCGCGCGAGTTCGAACGGAACGGCGAGCGCTATCAGTTCCTGCGCTGGGGGCAGTCGGCGTTCAACAATTTCCGCGTCGTGCCGCCGGGCACGGGCATCTGCCATCAGGTGAATTTGGAATATCTGGCGCAGACGGTTTGGACGACGAAGGTCAAGGAAGGCCGCACGACGACGGAGGTCGCTTATCCGGACACGCTGGTTGGCACCGACAGTCACACGGTGATGGTCAACGGGCTTGCGGTGTTGGGTTGGGGCGTCGGCGGCATCGAAGCGGAAGCGGCGATGCTGGGGCAGCCGTTGTCGATGCTCATTCCCGAAGTCGTCGGGTTCAAGGTGACGGGTAAGCTGCGCGAAGGCGTAACGGCGACCGACCTTGTGCTGACGGTCACACAGATGCTGCGCAAGAAGGGCGTGGTGAACAAGTTCGTCGAGTTCTATGGGCCGGGCTTGAACGAGCTGCCGCTTGAGGATCGCGCGACGATCGCCAACATGGCGCCGGAATACGGCGCGACGTGCGGCTTCTTCCCGATCGACGATGAGACCATTCGTTATCTGCGCGCGACGGGCCGTGCGAAAGCGCGCGTCGATCTGGTCGAGGCGTATGCGAAGGCGCAGGGCATGTGGCGCGCACCGAACGCTGAAGATCCAGAATTCACCGACACGCTGAGCTTGGACTTGAACGACGTGGAGCCCAGCATGGCCGGGCCCGCCCGGCCGCAAGATCGCGTACCGCTCGCCACCGCTTCGCAAGGGTTTGCCGAGTCGCTGGCCAAGACGTTCGGCAAAGCGGGCAAAGAGAAGGATACGGCCGCCGTCGAAGGCGCGGACTATCGGTTGGAGCATGGCGCGGTGGTGATCGCGGCGATCACGTCTTGCACCAACACGTCCAATCCGTTCGTCATGATGGCCGCCGGCCTGGTGGCGCGGAATGCGTTGAAAGCCGGGTTGAAGGTGAAGCCTTGGGTGAAGACGTCGCTCGCGCCGGGCAGCCAAGTCGTCGGCGAGTATCTGACGCGGTCGGGGTTGCAGAAGGATCTCGACAAGCTGGGCTTCAACATCGTGGGCTATGGCTGCACGACGTGCATCGGCAACTCCGGGCCGCTGCCGGAGAACATCAGCGAGTCCATCACCAAGGGCGATCTGGTCGCCGCGGCGGTGCTGTCGGGTAACCGCAACTTCGAAGGCCGCGTCAATCCGCAGACGCGCGCGAACTATCTGGCGTCGCCGCCGCTGGTCGTCGCTTACGCGTTGGCCGGGTCGATGACCATCAACCTCACGACCGATCCGCTTGGCCACGATAAGAAGGGCAAGCCGATCTATCTGAAGGATATTTGGCCGAGCGCGAAGGAAGTCGCCGAGACGGTGCGCAAGACCGTCACGACAAAACTGTTCCGCGAGCGTTATGCCGACGTGTTCGCCGGCGGGCCGGCGTGGAAGAAGGTCAAGGTCACGAAGTCCCTCACCTATCCGTGGGACATCGGGTCGACGTATGTGCAGCAGCCGCCCTACTTCGAAGGCATCAAGGCCGAGCCCACGCCGGTGACGGACGTGAAGGGCGCGCGCATCTTGGGGCTGTTCAACGACTCCATCACGACCGACCACATCAGCCCGGCCGGCGACATCAAGGCGTCAAGCCCGGCAGGTGAGTTCCTGCAGGAGCGCCAGGTGCGGCCGACGGACTTCAACTCCTACGGCGCGCGGCGCGGCAATCATGAAGTCATGATGCGCGGCACCTTTGCCAACATCCGGATCAAGAACCAGATGGTGGCGGGCGTCGAAGGCGGCGTAACGAAGCATCAGCCTTCGGGCGAGCAGATGACGATCTATGACGCGTCCATGCGCTATCAGCGCGAGGGCGTGCCGCTGGTCATCTTTGCGGGCAAGGAATACGGCACCGGTTCGTCGCGCGACTGGGCGGCGAAGGGCACGCGCCTTCTGGGCGTGCGCGCCGTGATCGTCGAAACCTTCGAACGCATCCATCGTTCGAATCTGGTCGGCATGGGCGTGTTGCCGCTCCAGTTCACGGACGGCATGTCGTGGCGTTCGCTGGGCATGACGGGCGCGGAAGTCGTCGACATTCCGAGCCTTGAAGCCGGGTTGAAGCCGCGCCAGACGATTGTCGCCTCGATCACGTTCGCGGACGGGCGTCGCCAAGATGTACCGCTCTTGTGCCGGATCGATACCCTGGACGAGATCGAATATTTCCGGAACGGCGGCATTCTTCACTACGTCTTGCGAGACCTAGCCAAAGCGGCAGCATAAACCATTCCAAACACCGGTTCGTGACTAGGCAGTGAGGCCGCGGGCGCATTAATCTCGCGGCATGACGGATACGGTCTTCCCCATCATTCGGCGCGCCGGATGCCTCGCGGCGTTCGGCGCTCTGTTTATGTGGCCGGCGTTTGCGGGCGACAACATGAAGCCACCGGTTTTCGTGGAACTGTTCACGAGCCAGGGTTGCTCGTCTTGTCCGCAGGCCGATCAGATTCTGGGCGATCTGCAGAAGCGCGACGACGTCGTCGCTCTGTCATTCAGCATCGACTATTGGGACTACATCGGCTGGCGCGACACGCTGGCGACGCGCGACAACACGCTGCGTCAGCAGG
>JAWXBY010000139.1:0-31981 GCA_034440355.1 Alphaproteobacteria bacterium | reverse complement strand
CGGCGTGACGCTGAAACGGTGTTCACCCGCGAGATCGTCCCGGCCTACGAAGCCCTCATGGCCGAGATGGAAGCGCAAGCTGCATTGGACGCGCCGGCGCAGGGCCTATGGGCGACGCCGGACGGGGACGCGCACTACGCTTATCTCCTCCGCGGTCACACGACGACCAACATGACGCCCGCCGAAGTCCACGAACTGGGCCTCGCCGAGGCGGCGCATCTATCGCAGCACATTCGCGAGCGCTTCGCTCAAATCGGAATCTCCGGCGGCTCCGTCGCGGAGATGTATCGCGAGTTGGAGACACTGCCCAACGCCCGCTACGCGCTCTCGCCCGAAGGACGCGCCGAGATCCAGCGTGATGCGGACGCCATGGTGCGCGATTTGTCGAGCGCCTGCGCGCGGTTGTTCGATCGCTTGCCGCGTGCAGGGTGTCGCATCGATCCGGCGTCTGAATCGCAGGAAGCATCCGCCGTCAGCCACTACACGCCGCCCAGCGCCGATGGGCAGCGCGCCGGTGTGTTCACGATCAACCTGAAAGACACGGCGCAACGCCTGCGTTGGGAGCTGCCGGTGCTTTGCCGCCACGAGATCATGCCCGGCCACCATCTGCAGCTGAGCCTCGCGCAAGAGCTGTCGCACTTGCCGAGTTTCCGCCGCGCCATCGTGTTCAATGCCTATATCGAAGGCTGGGCGAAATACGCCGAGGTCCTCCCCGAGGAACAAGGCATCAGCGACGACCCCTACGTCGCGCTCTGCCGCATGCGGGGCGAGCTATACTCGACGGTGAACCTGGCGCTCGACACCGGCTTCAACGCCATGCGCTGGTCCGCCGACCGCGCCGCCGAATTCTTCAGCGAAGCGACGGGCACGCCACGCGCGTTCGGCGACCGCATCGTCCAGCGCAGCCTGTTCCACCCAGGACAGCTCTGCTCCTACAAAATCGGCATGCGCAAGATGTTTGAACTGAAATCGCGCCTCGAACGCGCCCGCGGCTCGCGCTTCCGCATCCAAGAGTTTCACAGCCTCGTGCTGGAGGAGGGCGCATTGCCGCTCTCGCTGCTCGAACGCCGCATCGACGACGCCATCGCCCGCCATTAGTTGAGGTCAAGAACCATGCGCCCATCCAACCTGACCCTCGGAGAACGCGACGCCGAACGCGTCGTCCACGGCTACACCAACTTGCAGCAGCACCGGCAAGACGGCGCACGCGTCATCGTGCGCGGCAAGGGCGTGTACGTGTTCGACGACGCCGGCAAGGAATACATCGAGGCGGCGGCCGGCATGTGGTGCACCTCCCTCGGCTTCGGCGAGGAGGCGCTGGTCGAGGCGGCGACCGTGCAAATGCGCAAGCTGCCCTACTATCACACCCTCGCCTCCAAGTCGGTCGCGCCTTCCATCGAACTCGCGGAACGTCTCGCAAAATACGTGCCCATCGCGAACGCAAAATTCTACTTCGCGAACTCGGGGTCGGAGGCGAACGATTTCCTCATCAAGTTCCTCTGGATGTACAACAACGCCATCGGCCGTCCGGCAAAGAAGAAGGTGCTCGCACGCATCAACGGCTTCCACGGCGCAACGATCGCGGCGACCTCGCTCACCGGCATCAAGAAGAACCACAAACTCTTCGACCTGCCGCTCGACCGCTTCCTGCACGTCAGCGACATGCACTACTACCGTGACGCTTGGCCGGGCGAGAGTGAGCAGGCGTTCTCGACGCGCCTCGCTGAAGAACTCGAAACGACAATCCTGCGCGAAGGTCCCGAGACGGTCATGGCCTTCATGGCCGAACCCGTCACCGGCGGCGGCGGCGCGGTGATCCCGCCCAAGACCTATTACGAAAAAATCCAGGCGGTCCTGAAGAAATACGACGTGATGTTCCTCGCCGACGAAGTGATCAACGGCTTCGGCCGCACCGGTCATTTCTTCGGCTGCGACGCCTTCGACATCGCGCCGGGCGCGATGACGATGGCCAAGGGCCTGACCTCTGCCTATCAACCGATGTCGGCGATCGCCTTGAACGAAGAGATCTATCGCGGGCTCGAAAAGGGCAGCGATCAGGTCGGCTCGCTCGCACACGGCGCGACCTATGCCGGCAATCCCGTCGGCGCGGCGGTTGCACTGAAGGTGCTCGACCTGATGGAGGAGCGTGACATCGTCGGCCACGTCCGCCGTATGGCGCCGCACTTTAAGGCGCGGCTCGAACGCCTGCGCGCGCATCCGCTGGTGGGCGAGGTGCGCTCGATCGGTCTCATGGGCGCAGTCGAATTCGCAGCCGACAAGGCAACAAAGCGCAATTTTGCGCCCGAAGGCTCGTTCGCCGCAAAAGTGAGGGCGCGCGCCGAGGACATGGGCGTCATCACGCGCGGCGCGCCGGTGGGCGACGTCATCGCGTTCTCCCCGCCCTTGATCATCACGGAGCGCGAAATCGGCGAGGTGTTCGATCGATTCGGCGCGGCATTGGACGCGGTGACGGCAGAGCTTTAAACATCCTGAGATTGTGCGCTTGCTCGCGCGGCATCGCCCGTGCTGCATTGCAGCGCGCCGAGTCGCCCGCAAGGGCGTCCGGCTGCGCAGCTGCAGGGGCGAAGCTTGGTCAATCGCGTTTCAAAAGTAAGTCCGGAGCGTTGGCTTGATGCGGCCCGAAAAATCCTGATCGAAGAGGGCGTCGATCACGTAAAGATCGATCGCCTGGCGACGAGCCTGCGCGTCACACGCGGCGGCTTCTACCACCACTTCCACAATCGCGGCGAACTGCTCGACAAATTGCTGGTGCAGTGGGAAGAGACGAACACATTCATCCCCGACCTGCCGCCGCCGAAGACGCACGACGACGCCGCGGCGATGTTGAAAGAGGTCAGCCGCATCCTGATCGAGGAAAAGGACTACGAACCGCGCCTCGACGTCGCCGTGCGCGACTGGGCTCGCCGCTCAAAGAAGGCCAAGGCCGCACTCGACCGCGTCGATCAATCACGCATCGATTTCTTCGATCGTCTCTACCGCGCCTTCGGCTACGAACCGCGGGAAGCCTTCATCCGTGCCCGCGTCACCTATTTCCATCAGGTCGGCTACTACGCACTTGCGATCAAGGAAACAAGGACGAAGCGCTTCGAATACAACGACCTGTATCTTAAGATCCTGTCTGGCGAACGGCTCAACGACTGAGCGCGTTTGCGCCGTCCGCGAGCCAAGTCCATGCTGCGTGTGCCAGGCTACGTTCGACGAGGATCAAAAAACCGTCCGCCTCGCGCATCAGGAAAATCGGGATCGATCCCATCATCGTGCGCACGCATGTCCGCACCGGAAACGCGCCGACGGACAAGTCGACGGGCAGGCTCTTGGACAGAAGCTCCGCGGCGCGAGGGCCGCTCAATCTCAGAGCGCAGTAAGCATCGCTGACATCGACGCCGTCACGCGCGTCGACGTATGTACCCAGCGCAAACCATTGCCCCGGCGCGATCCAGGCCAGCGACGCCGATCCCTTCGCGACCGTGTTCGCTTTTGTCGGCGGCGCGACGCCAAACGCCTTCGCGACGCGTTGCTGAAACCCCGGATCGTCACGCCGTTCGAGCAAGAGCACGATGCGAACCGATGGATCTTCGCGCAGCGCAAGACCGTCGCGACCGGCAATCGGCCTCACATGGGCGAGGACATGGGCGGCCGCGAGGTCAGCCATTGAGCCGCTCCCCGTTCGGGTCATACGCACATGGCCCAACGACGGTCGCGCTGCGCCGGCCATGGGTCGACGTCAGCGTCACGATCTCACCCATGCGCGCACGCCCGTTTTCGACCAGCGCCAACGCCACCGGCCGTTCGAGCGTCGGACTAAAGCAGGTCGACGTCACCCATCCATGCGTCCGGCGCGTATCCGCAGCCTCGCTGGGATCGACGATATGCGCGCCGATCGGCAACGGCGCTTCGCCGTCCGCCACTTCAAGCCCGACGAACTCACGCCGAGGATCGCGACCAACCGGCAGCATCGTCGAACGCTTGCCGGCATAGTCGGCCTTCTTCTTGGCCATAATCTCCGCGAAGCCGACGTCTTGCGGCATCGTGGTGCCGTCGGTGTCGGCGCCGATATGCAGGTAACCCTTCTCGACGCGCATCACCATCAACGCTTCAATGCCGTAAGGCGTGACACCAAAAGCTTGTCCGCGCTTCAACATCTCGCGCCACAGCGCCTGCCCATAACGGGCGGGCACGGCGACTTCGAACGACAGCTCACCGGTGAAGCTCACCCGATGGATGCGCGCCGGTACGCCCGCGAACGTGCCTTCGCGCACGTTCATGTGCGGACAGGCGCCTGCGCTCAGGTCAATCGACGTATCGAACGCGCGCAGCAGATCGCGCGCGCGGGGACCGGTCACCGTCATGACCGCCCATTGCGACGTGACCGGAGCGATTGTGGCGTTCAGATGCGGCCACTCGCAGTTCAGCCACTCTTCAAGCCAATAGCCGATGCTGTTCGCGCCGGCGCTCGTGGTGCCGACGAGGAACTTATCGGCGGAGATGCGCGAGAGCACGCCGTCGTCCTTCACGATGCCGTTCTCGTCCAGCATCAAGCCATAGCGCGCTTTGCCGACGCCCAATGTCAGCATGTTGTTGACGTAAATGCGGTTCAAGAACTCGGCCGCGTCCGGACCGCAGACTTCGATCTTGCCCAGCGGGGATCCGTCGAATAGTCCGACCCCGCCGCGCACGGCCAAGACCTCTCGCGTAACCGCAGTCGCTTCGCTTTCATCCGCCTTGGGATAGAACGCCGGCCTCAACCAACCGCCGTAATCCTCGATGACCGCACCGAGTTCGGCATGCGCTTCGTGCGCGGGCAAGCGGCGTAGCGGGCGATAATGTTGCCCGACCTCACGTCCCGCGAAAGCGCCCAACGTCGTCGGCGTATAGGGTGGACGGAAACGCGTCGTGCCGACCGCATCCATCGTGCGCTCCGTCGCCGCCGCCATAATGGCGATGGCGTTGACATTCGACGTCTTGCCTTGGTCGACCGCCATGCCGAGCGTCGTGTAGCGTTTCAAGTGCTCGACCGAGCGATAGTTTTCGCGCGCCGCCAGGCGTACGTCGGCGGCGGTGACGTCGTTCTGCAGATCGACCCAGGAATGAGCGCCGCGCGAGCGCGCCGATCGCAACTCGACGATCGGCGCCGCTGCAACCTGCGGCCACTCGTCGACCTTCGGCGTGATGAAGCCGTCGTTCGACGGATGCCCCGTCGCATGCGCTGCGTGCGCGCCGGCCGCGTAAGCTTCCGCGATCGACGCCGCGAGCGTGAACGTGCCGCGCGCCGCGCCGACGCAAACGACGGGTTCGAACGCGGCATCCGGAACGATGGCCCCGCGCTCGGCATCGAAGTGCATCGCGCCGCCGGCCTGGGCATAGAGGTGCAAGGCGGGCGACCAACCACCCGACATGCATACGAGATCGCAATCGATCGGCTGGCTCGCTGCGCCAAGCCGCCCCGCGCCATCGACCGACGCGAGTTTGATGGATTTGACGCCGTGCCGTCCCGCGACACCTGCGGGCGCGGTGGCGGGCATCACCTCAATGTCGTGGTGCCGCGCGGCATCGAGTGCGTGGCGTGGCGGCGATGCGCGCAGATCCGCGATGGCACTGACCTTCACACCCGCAGCGCGCAGCGAGAATGCCGCGTGGTAGGCGCTGTCGTTGTTGGTGACGACGATCGCCGACCGTCCCGCCGCGACACCGTAACGTTCGACATAAGTGCGAGCCGCACCGGCGAGCATAACGCCGGGCCGGTCATTGTCGGGAAATACCAACGGGCGCTCGAACGCCCCGCTGGCCAAGAGCACCTTTTTGGCGCGGATCTTCCAAAGCCGCTGTCGAGGTCCAGCGCCGAGCCGGCGCGCGCACGCCAAGACGAAATGGTGATCATAGACGCCCGTCGCGGTGGTGCGCGTCAGCAAACGGACGTTCGGACGCGCACGCAGTTCAGCTTCGACGCGGCTGAGCCAAATGTCGGGCGCGTCCCCGTTGATCGGCACAGGCTGGCCGAGCAGCGTGCCGCCGAGTTCGGGCTGGTCGTCGATCAAGATGACTTGCGCGTCGCCGGCCGACGCCGACCACGCCGCGACGAGTCCCGCAATGCCGCCGCCGACGACAACGACATCGGCATGCGCAAACTGTTTCTCGTACGTGTCGGGATCGACGCCCACGGGCGCGTGGCCGAGACCGGCTGCGCGCCGGATCATGCCCTCATACGTGTCCCAGCTCGGGCGGATGAAGGTCTTGTAGTAAAAGCCCGCGGGCAGGAACGGCTTCAACAAGCCAAGCACACCGAGCGCATCCCGGTCGGCGCGCGGCCAAGCGTTGACGCTGCGCGCTTCAAGCCCGTCGACGAGTTCGATTTCGGTCGCCTTGAGGTTAGCCTCGGCGTTCGCGCCCTTGCCGACATCGACAAGCGCATTTGTTTCTTCGACGCCCGCCGCCATCACGCCGCGCGGGCGGTGCAGTTTGAAGCTTCGCCCGACAACGCGCACACCGTTGGCGAGCAACGCCGACGCCAGCGTGTCGCCCGCAAACCCGCTGTGCATCACGCCGTCCATGCGGAAATGCAGGGGACGCGACCGATCGATCCGTCCGCCGCTCGCCAAGCGATAGCCGCCGCTCACGTCGCCCCGCCTTTCGGAGGAACGCTCTCATGCGGCGCCTCGCCCATGCGGTAGACGGCGGTGATGCGATGCGTGACCGTATCGCGCGCAATGTTGAACCATTGGCGGCAGCCATGCGTGTGCCGCCAGCGCTCAAGATGCAGACCCTTTGGATTCTGCCGCGTGTGGAGATAAGTCGCCCACTCAACGTCCGACACGGCTTCGGCGGGACCGGGGCGCGTCACGTGCGCGGGCCCGCCGTACGAATACTCGATCTCGCTACGCGGGCCGCACCAGGGACATTCGATCAGCAGCATGGCGGCCCCTAATGCGCGATGCCGGCGGCCGCGGCTTCGTTCACGAAGCGGCCGCTGGTGAAACGCTCGAGCCCAAACGGTTCGATGACCTTGTGTGGACGTTCGTTCGCAATCGTCTCGGCCATCGTCAAGCCGCCGCCGGGGATCGCCTTAAACCCACCCGTGCCCCAACCACAGTTGATATAGAGCCCGTCGACCGGCGTGCGACCGAGAATGGGCGACGAGTCATGCACGACATCGACGATGCCCGCCCACTGGCGCAACATGCGCAATCGGCTGAACGACGGGAACATGTCGAGCAACCCCGCCACCGTCGCTTCCGTGATCGGCGCGTTGCCCCGTTGACCGTAAGACGGATAGAGGTCGAGCCCGGCGCCCACGACGAGTTCGCCTTTGTCGGATTGGCTGACATAGGCCCCCGTCATCGGCGACAGAACAACGACGTCAAGCACAGGCTTGATCGGCTCCGACACGAAGGCCTGCAGCGCATAGGACGTCACCGGCAAATCGAATCCGGCGAGCTGCGCCATGACGCTCGAATGACCGGCGACGCAAAGCGCAATGCGTCCTGCCGTGATCGTGCCGCGCGAGGTCTCGACGCCGACGGCGCGGTTGCCGGATTTCGTGAATGCCTTCACTTCGCAGTTCTGGATGATGTCGACACCCAGCGCATCGGCCGCGCGCGCATAGCCCCACGCGACCGCATCGTGCCGCGCCACGCCGGCCCGGCGCTGGAACATGCCGCACCGCACGGGATAGCGAACGCGATCGTCGGCTCCGAGGATCGGCACGAGGTCACGCACCTGCTTGGCGTCCATGAATTCACCGTCGACGCCGTTGACGTGCAGCGCGTTCGTCCAACGCTGTAACAGCTCTTCGTCATGCCGGTTGTGACCCAAGGTCAGCAGGCCGCGTTGGCTGAACATGATGTTGAAGTTCAGCTCTTCCGACAGCGTTTCGTAGAGCTGCAGCGACAGCTCATAAATGTCGGCGCTCTCGCGGAAGAAATAGTTCGAGCGGATGATCGTGGTGTTGCGCCCCGTGTTGCCGCCGCCGATCCACCCGCGCTCCAGCACCGCGACGTTGGTAATCCCGTGCTTGGCAGCCAGGTAATACGCCGTCGCTAGGCCGTGCCCGCCGCCGCCGATGATTATCACGTCGTAGGATGATTTGGGCTCGGGATTGCGCCACGCAGGCGCCCAGTTCTCGTGGCCGCTCAGCGCGTGCTTGGCAAGCGAAAAGGCCGAATAACGCACGCTCGTGAAGCCCTCGTTTGAATCGAACGGGGCCGCAAAATGTACGCCCAACCGCCGACCGAGTCGGCGCACCTTTTACCCCGGTTCAACCCGCAACGCACCCTATCCCCAGAGGTCAAAAAATACAATACTGCATGTTTTGAAGGACCGAGGGGGCAAACATGGCTGCAGGAGCGATTTCGCCGACGTTTGCGCCGTCGGAAGGTTACCGGCAATCGATCGCCTGGCTGCTTATGGGCGTCTACACGCTCAACTTCATGGACCGGCAGGTGATGTCCGTGCTCTTGCCGCAAATCCAAAAGGAATTCGGCATCAGCGATACGGCGGCCGGACTTCTGCACGGCACCGCGTTCGCGCTCTTTTATGTGACGCTGGCGCTGCCGATCGCGCGCTGGGCCGACAAGACGAACCGTGTGCGCATCATCGCCGCCGCAACGGTTTTGTGGAGCGCAATGACGGCGCTGTGCGGCTTCGCACGGAACTTCGCGGAACTGTTTCTCGCGCGCGTCGGCGTCGGTGTCGGTGAAGCCGGCTGCAGCCCCGCCGCGTACTCGCTGCTGTCGGGGTACTTCCCGCCCGAGCGTCGCCCCGGTGCGATGGCGATCTACGGCGCCGGCATTCCGCTCGGCAGCGCACTCGGGCTCGCGGCAGGCGGTATCCTCGCGCAGTCGCTCGGCTGGCGCGAGACATTTTGGATCTTCGGTATACCGGGCGTCATCGTCGGCTTAGTCGTCCTGCTCTACATCAAAGAGCCGCCGCGCACCGCCGAAGCGAGCGCGACGAACCCTGCGTTGACGGATGTGCTGCGCGTCCTGCTCAGCCGCCGTTCGTTCATCCACGCAACGTTCGCGACAGCACTCCTGGCCTTCGCCGGTTTCGGCGCTGGCACGTGGGCGCCAAGCTTCCTCATCCGCACCCACGGCATGCCGGTCGGCATCATCGGACTTGCGCTGGCCGGCATCACGATCCTGGGTGCCGTACCCGCCACGATCTTCGCCGGACGCATCGCCGACCGCTTCGTGAAGAAGGACCGCCGCTATCACATGTGGGTTCCTGCGATCGCGATGGCCTTCGCCGTGCCGTTCTCGATCGCCGCGCTCGTCCTGCCGGCGGGCGAGATCGTGCTGTTCGGCACGGCGGTGCCCAGCGCCTATATCGCCGTTGCCCTATTCCTGATCCCGACCGCCGCCAATGCAATTTACGTCGGACCGGTCCTAGCCGCGATCCAGTCGATGATCCCCGAAAACATGCGCGCCATGACGATCGCGATCTTCCTCTTCGTCACTAACCTGATCGGACTGGGGGCAGGGCCGGTCGCCATCGGTTATCTGAGCGACGTCCTGCGGGCCAGTTTCGGCGAAGACTCGCTGCGCTGGTCGCTGCTGGTCACGGTGCTCATCAACATGTGGGCGGTATTTCACTTCGTGCAAGCCGCGCGCTACGTTGACGCCGACCTCGGTAAACGCGCCTGAGGCCTTTGGAGCAGCAATGACCGTCTTCACCGCCGCCGTGGTCCAAGCCGCACCCGTCGCTTTTGACGTCCAACGTACGCTCGACAAGCTCGCGGACCTCGCGGCCGACGCCGCGCGCAAAGGCGCCAAGCTCGCCGTCTTCCCCGAAGCCTTCGTGTCCGCGTACCCAAAGGGTCTCGACTTCGGCGCCCGCGTGGGCATGCGCACGCCGGAAGGCCGCGACATGTTCCGCCGCTATTTCGACAGCGCCATCGACGTGCCCGGCCCCGCGACTGCACGCATCGCCGAGATCGCGAAGGCGAACGACCTGCATCTCGTCGTCGGCGTCATCGAACGCGACGGCGGCACGCTCTACTGTACTGCATTGTTCTTCACGCCTGCGGGCGGTCTCGCGGCGAAGCACCGCAAGGTCATGCCGACCGCGATGGAGCGCCTCATCTGGGGCACCGGCGATGGCTCCACGCTGTCGGTGATCGACAGCCCATTCGGCAAGATCGGCGCCGTCATCTGCTGGGAAAACTACATGCCGCTGCTGCGCACGGCGATGTACGCGAAGGGCATCGAACTCTACTGCGCGCCGACGGTCGACTGCCGCCGCACCTGGGCGCCGACGATGCGCCACATCGCCGTCGAAGGCCGCTGCTTCGTCCTCTCCGCTTGCCAATACGCCCGACGCTCAGACTTCCCCGCCGACTACCCGATCGATGCGCAAAACGGCGACGAGATCCTGATCGACGGTGGCAGCCTGATCGTAAGTCCCATGGGCGACATTCTCGCCGGCCCGAACTACGAGGGCGAGTGCATCCTCACCGCCGAAGTCGACCGCCGCCTCATCGCCGGTGGCAAATTCGACCTCGACGTCGTCGGCCACTACGCCCGCCCCGACATCTTTCAACTGCACGTCGACGAACGAAAAAAAAGCGCCGTCGTCTACGGTGCAAAACTCTAAGCCGCGTAGAGAAGCACTCTGGCGTCCTCCATCCCGCGGTCTACGCACGCTCTCGCCGCAATATGCTGTTGGTGAGTTCGGCTCCTTCGGCTCGCGCGCGGGCGATCGTCGCTTCGACGCTCGACGCGGCGTCGTTGATCTGCGGAGCAACCATCTCCGCAATCTTTTGAAGGATGTTGGCAGAGGTCTCAACCGATCTAGCGCCGGGCTTTGTGCGCGCCCGGCAGTTTGTCGTATTGCGAGATGTATTGCTCCCACGCCGCGTGCGTCGCTTTGACGTCGCCTGTGGTCAGCAGATCTAGCATCAAGCCGCGCATCGTCGCCACGTTCAGGCGAGCGTGCACACGCGCTTGCGCGGGCGTCAGGCCCATGCGCCTGAAAATGTCCGACAGCGGATCGAGCCAGGCGTCGATGAGAGTGTCCAGGAGCGGGGCGGTGTGCGCGCGGCCTTGCAGTGCATGCCCGTAAATCTCGACGAAGAGCCGCAACTGCCGGTCCAATGCCGGATCGCGCGTGCGGTCCCATGCCATGCGCATGAGCTCCATCGGCGTCATGTCGCGCTCTCGCATCGATGCGACCCAGCGCTGCTGCTCCCGCTCGATCTCTTCCACGACCGCGACGAACAGGCCTTCCTTCGTTCCGAAATGATAAATGAGTAGGCGATGGCTTGTGCCAAGCTCCTCGGCCAACTGGCGCAAAGACAAGTCGGCGATACCGTTCTCGAGAAGGTAGTTGAGCGTCGCGGCCAGCAGGCGCTGCTTTGTCTCGGCGCGCGGGCCAAGCACAAATTCCGAGCTCGCAGGAGTTGTTTCGGTTCGCCGTCGCCGTTGAGCCATTGCCGCTTGAAGCCCCGCCGCCGGCACGTTTGAGACCATGAGCCGGGCGGTCATTGCATAGCCTGGCGGACTCGCTCGCGCAAATCCCGCTTCAAAACCTTGCCAAGTAGGCCGGTTGGAAGTTCGTTAATGAAGTAAATTTCGCGGGGCCGTTTGAACGCCGAAAGCTTGCTTTCGCACGCGAGCATGATCGCCCGCTCCAATGCCGGCCCGGGAGAGGCCGCGACGACGAAAGCGACCGGCACTTCGTCGCGCATCTTGTCGGGCTTGCCGACCACGGCGCATTCAACGACGCCAGGCACTGCCGAGATCACGACCTCAATTTCGATTGCGGCGACGTTCTCGCCGCTGACTTTGAGCATGTCCTTGGCCCGGCCGACAAAGAATATCTCCCCTTCGGGGCGCGCCGCGACTTCATCGCCGGTATCGAACCAGCCATCGGCGTCGAACGACGCGGCCGTCGCTTCCGGGTCGTTGAGGTATTCGTAAAACAGCGACAGGCCCGGTATGGCTCGAATGAACAGCTTGCCCGTTTCGCCGAACGCTGCCTCCGTGCCGTCTTCGCGGCGAATCGAGATCTCGTACTCTGGCGTTGGCCGTCCCATTGCGCCTTCAGGGCCGACGAAACCTCGTTCGGTGGTGATGCAAGCCGCGACCGTTTCGGTCATGCCGTACCAGCCTGTGGTTCTTATACCCCATCTATCCCGGACGAGAGCGAGGTCGCCCGCGAACGCCCACACGCGATAAGAATGGCGCGGCGGATCTTTCTGGGTGAGCAGCGCCCGCAAGGGGAAGGGCGACATGCTTGCCCACGTGCAGCCGTGGCGCAGGGACATGTCCCAGAACCGGCTCGCCGAAAAACGCGGCGTCAGCACCGCGCTGCCGCCGGCCCATAACGTTGCCAGCATGGAATAGGCGAGCGCGTTGGTATGAAACAGGGGGAAGTGCACGACGCCGCAATCGTGCTCGGAGAGTTCAAGGCGTGTCGCCATTGTGCGCGCGGCCCAAAGCGCGTTGGCTTGCGTCCATACCACACCCTTCGGACGCGACGT
Organism: Alphaproteobacteria bacterium; assembly: GCA_034440355.1. Lineage (GTDB taxonomy): Bacteria > Pseudomonadota > Alphaproteobacteria > Micropepsales > Micropepsaceae > SZUA-430. Next base: position 19,485 of record JAWXBY010000139.1, on the reverse strand, counting down.
CGTGCCGGATGTGAACTGCACGCTGTTCGGCGCCAAGGGCTGGGCAGCGCATTTTGGAGCATCCTTGGGTGCGCCGCGCAGACGCGCAAACGGTACGACAGTGGCGCCAGGCCGGATCTCCGGTGCCTTGCCGGCATCATTGTCGGTCGCCGCAATCCAGCGAAACGAATGATCGATCGCTGCGAACAGTTCGAGATATTTGGGCTGTGTTATCGCGACCGCCGCGCCGCAATGGGTGGCAAAGTAGTTGAGCTCGTCAGCGGTCGAGTGCGTGTTCGTAGTGACGGCAATGGCGCCCACGCGCGAACAGGCATGCCACGCGAACAAGAACTCCGGGCAATTGTCCATGTGCAGCAAGACAAATTCGCCCGGCCGCACGCCCATCGCCGACAGACCGGCCGCATAGGCGCGTGTTTCTTCCGCAAATTCCGCGTAGCTCCAGACCTTTGCAGGCGCTTCAAACGATTCCCAAATGAGATACGGACGATCGCCCCGCGCGCGCGCTTGCGCGTCCACCAGCCATGGCAGGTCGCGTCCCGTGAATTGGTGGAAGGCGGGCGGTGTTTTTGCAGTCGGTGCCGGCATGAAAGCGTCCTTTTAGTCAAGCACGCCGTTGCTCACGCGCATCAAGTTCGCCCAACAATTCCTTCAGCAGGCCAAAGAAGGTCATCATCGACCGAGGCCCTGGGAAGTGATGAACCATGCCCTCGATCCGGGCATGCTTCACCTTCGCCCCGGCGTCGCGCAAACGTTGGACGTATCGCTCGCCCTCGTCGCGGACCGGGTCGTTTTCGATGGTGACGATCACGGCCGGCGGCATGTTCTGCAAATTGGGCGTCAACAGCGGCGAAATACCGGGATCGGTACGCGGCACGCCGGGCGCATATTGTTCATAAGCCCAGATCAGCTGGCGCTTGGTGAGCACGTAACCGTCTTCGAATTCCTTGATCGACGGGCACGATAGCGTTGCATCGGTAAGTGGCGCGAACAACAGCTGAAAGGCAAAGCGCGGCGAACGTCTGTCGCGCGCGCGCACCGCGAGAGACGCCGCGATATTGCCGCCGCTGCTCTCGCCGGCAATGCCGATCCGCTCAGGATTCACGTCGATCTCGCCGGCATGCGCGAATACCCATTGGGCCGCAGCGTCGCCGTCATTGAGCGGCGCTGGGTAATGGGCTTCAGGCGACAGACGCTGATCGACCGAGACAACGACGCAGCCCGTCATTTTGGCGGCCAGCCGGCGGATTGGGTCGAGTTGCTCGAGCGTCGTGCGCGTGAACGACCCGCCGCGAATCCAGACAATGCCGGGAAACGGTCCCTTGCCTTCCGGTGTGTAGATACGCAGCGTCAGCGGCTGACCGTCGCCGCCTTTGATGACCTTGTCTTCCACTCGCCCGATCGGAAGTGGATCGCTGGCCTTCATCAGCCTCGCCGCGGCGTCGCGGAATTCTTGCACCGTGGCTTCGGGAGGTTGCGGAATATTAGCCATCGCCTTGAGGAAGGCGGCGGCATCGGGATGCAGCGGCATTGTACTAGACCTCGCTCGATGTTGCGGCGCGCTCCTGCCATTGACGCCGCCGAACGGGTACGGCCGCGCGAGAGCGCGCACGAACGTCTTGAAGAATCCCACGACCTTCGGGCGTCAAACTCGCCTCACTCCAACTCGTCTCCCGGTCGATCTCAATGCGCACGTCGGTGACGCCGTCGAGCCGGCGCACTTGCTCGTCCGTAGCCTGCATGATGCAGCCGAGCATTGTGCACCACGGCGACGTCGGACGCAGCTTGATGTGCACAACGCCCGTTCGCTCCACATCGATGTGCGTGACCAGGCCCATATTGATCACACTCAGCGGCGCGCTGGCCTGCACGCTGCACGGGTCGTAGACGGTTGCCAGAGCGGCCTCGACTTGTGCGCGATCGATCATGCCGCCACTCCGATTTTGCCTTCTTTCAGAAAGCGGCGCCAGTTGGAGTAGGGCGCTTGCACGCCGGTCTGGCGGCGCTCCTGAGCGAATTCGTCGTTCGCGATGCGCTGCTTCGCTTTTTCGGAATCCAAGCCCGTGAGAGCGGCAAAATTGCCGCCGAGCACGAGCGCGAGATCCTCCGGCGTGATTTGCGGGATGCCGAAATGTTTCATCGTCTCTTCGCTGAACCGGAACCGGCGGAATGCGTTCAAGATGGGTTGCGAGTGCAGGACCATGTTGCCAGAGGAGAAGATGACCTTCTGAGGCCCTCCCCAGGCGAAGAAGTTGGCCATCATCTGCTCGAATTGGCCCGGCAGCTTGTTCGCGAACGCAGACGTACACTCAAGGTTGGCGTAGATGTTCGGCATTGTCGCCAGCTGAACGATCGTCTCGTCCATGAACGCCCATCCCGCGTGGACGATTTCGAAGGCGAGATCGGGAAAGGCGTCCGCGGCGCCACCAACATCGTCCAACTTGAAGGGATTCAGAGGCACGGGTCCGAGCGGCGCGGCCTTGTGGATCGCAACAATCTTGATGCCGCGATCGCGCGCCGCCTTGAAGAGCGGAAACGCAAGCTTGCTATCGTCCATCCGCCAGGAGCGCAACGGATTGACCTGCGCGGGATAGAGTTTTAGTCCCACCGCTTCGGGCATTTCGTCCATCTGCTCGTCAAGTTCGCGCAAACAAGTATCGAGCCCCAGCGTGGGGTCCAGTCCGACATAGCCGAAGAAGCGTTGCGGCCACCGCCGCACGGCCTCGACCGTCTTATAGCGTGCGCAAAGGCCGTCCTTGAAATACGAGTTCAGTCTCAGCGTGTGCGTGACCGCGAGGTCGACGTCGCTCTCGAGAAACAGCGTGCGCGCCATGACTTCGATCGGCCAGTCGGAGCATTGTTCCTCCGGGCTCAGCCCAATTTCCGGTTGCCACAACTGATGCAGCCCGCAGAGCTGCATACGCATCGTCTGCGCGTAGCGATTGCTTTCGGTGTTTTCGTCGCTGAGGTCATAGGCGTGCGCGACAGCGTCGATGACGAGCCGATCGTTGATCATGGCAGCCAGTTATCTCCCTTTGATGCATGCGGTCTGCCGCCGCTTGTCTTTGATGAGGCCGCAAGGCCTACGATTGGACATTTGTACCACTTGGTGAAATGCTTAGGCAAGCGCGTTCGTCAACTGGCGCAGCAACAATTGGAGAGGAGACACCCATGTGGTGCATCGCGATCTGTCACGACGTCCAGGGGGGCGGCGCCGCGCGTTCGGCATCGTTCCAAGCCCACGTCGAACACAATCTAAAGCACATGGGCGCCTTCCTCTTCACCGGCCCAACCGCAAGTGCCGATGGCGCCAGTGGCGTTGGCGATGACCCGCGGTTGCGCGGTTCGCTGTACTGCATGGACGTAAAGAATCTCAGCGCTGCGCGAGCGATAATGGAGATCGATCCTTTCATGAACGGCGCCTGGCGTCAGATCGACTATTACGAATGGCGAACGCCAGCCGGCGCATGGTCTTCCGACGCGGCCCGCCCCAAGGGACTGAGCGACGGCTTTCGATGCTATGTGGCCGTTTCGCAAGCGCCGTTGACGATCGACGACGCCCTGATGAATGGCGAGGTCGTGCCCGCGGGAACAACGGGCGCTCAAGCGGCGCCCCTTCGCAGCATCGCATTGCTACGTGCTGAGAATATGCAGGAAGCCGTGCGCCACGCTGCCGGCGCGGACTGGGTGGCCTCGGTGCCTGTTGCAATCGGCCGTTGGGTACGCATCTCCTCACCCGCCGACTTGCCCGCACGGCCTTCATGAACAAGCGGACTTCGCGAAAAAGCGAGGCGCCGCCACTGCGACGGCGCCTCCAGGCAGGAGGAAGTGAACACCCGAGGTCAGTCTCCGAAATGCGTCGACAGACGCACGCCGAACGTGCGCGGTGGCGAGAACTGACCGGTAATGCCGCCAAACGATGACCCGACGAACCGGCGATAGGCGTATTGCTCGTCCTCGATATTGTTGACGAAGAGCTGCACCTCGAAATCGGGGTCGCTCTGCTCCCAAATCAGACGGAGATTGGAGATCGTGTAGGAAGGCTCTTTTGTTTCGGATTGAAGCGCCGCCTTGCCGTTGAAGATGTCGTGAAAATACTCATCGCTGTAGGATGTTTCCGCACGCAGCGTGAGAGCCGCACTGGGCGAGAGTTCGAACGCGTACTCGACGCCGAGATTGCCTCGCCACTCCGGCGCGCGAACCAACTGGTTGCCGCCGATCTGATAGGGTCCCGTAAGAAAAGGATCCATCACCAGCTCATCTCCGTACTCGCTGTGCAGGTAAGAGACGGATCCGTCGACATGCAACCCGTCCAAGCCGGCGGGCCGGTACTTGAATTCAAGTTCGACGCCGTCGACTTTGGCCCCACCGACATTGTCGATCGTCGCCGCGGTCGCGCCGAAGGTCGTGAACTGAATGTCCTTGTAGTCGTAGTGGAACACGGTGATGGCGCCGCTAAGCGCACGATCCAAGAATGTTCCGCGCACGCCCGCCTCCAACGCGTCCACATACTCGGGATCGAACGTATCGGCGCAGCCGCCGGCGTTGATGCCGCCAGCTTTGAAACCCCGCGCGAGGCGACCATAAACGATCGAATCTTCGGTGAGATGGTAGTCGGCGGACACGGTACCGGTCAGCGCGTTCCACGAGTCCGTCGTTGTTGCGCCGCAAGTATCAATGACGTGATTGACGATGATGCCTTGTTGCATCGTCTTTTCGTCGCGCGTGTAGCGCAACCCGCCGGTGACGTTGAATCGATCCGTAACGTGATAGGTTGCCTGACCGAACCCGGCAACGGACTCGCTGTCTTGCGTTGCATCGAATGTTAGAGAGGTGGCGCCGAAGAAGGCATTGATGACACCGCCCGTCAGATCGAAAAATGTCGTCCCCTTCGAGTCATAGTAGAACGCGCCAAGCAGCCAGTCGACCGAGCCCTCGAACGCCGAGCCGAACAGGTTGAACTCTTGCGTCCATTGCTTCGACGTGTCGGCGTCGCCCACGGCGAGAATGTCGCCATCCGAGCCGTCCCAATCTTCGGTGGACGAGAGATTGCCGACACGGTACGCAGTGATCGAGCGCAGCAGGGTGCCGCCAAAGTCGAAGTTGCCGGTCCCGCTCACCCCCCAAACCTCGGCGTTGGTGGCAGTCGGCACATCGTTTCGAAAGTGCGTGCCCTCGCCGGCGTTAGGCGTAAAAGATCCGCCGAAGAGCGTGTTGAAGCCCAGCGAGTCCGCAATTCGTTGGTACGGTTGTGATGTATCGCGGTTCGTATAGTCCGCGCGCAACATGACGGAGTTGTCCTGGTCCGGGCGGATAAGCACCGAAGTCGCGGCGCTTCGGGAGTCCAGGTCGTCCGCGTCGGCGTTTGTGAAATCGTTGTGCCGATAGCCGTCGCGCGTATCGTAACGCATGCTCAACCGGCCAGCCACAGTGTCCTCCGGGCCCAGCGGCCCACTAACGCCTGCATCGGCCGCGAAGCGTCCGTAATCGCCGATGATCACCGCTGCATTCGCTTCGTCCGTAAAACTCGGATCGCGCGTGATGAAATTGATCGCGCCGCCGGTTGAGTTCCGGCCATAGAGCGTGCCTTGCGGTCCGCGAAGCACTTCAATTCGCAACAGGTCGAAGCTCGGTATTGTCTGCGCGGAACTGGCGCCCAGATATACGCCGTCTTGAAACGTCGCCACCGACGGCTCCGCTGAGATTGTGCCGAAGTCGGTTCCGATGCCGCGCAGGCTCACCAGCGAGAAGTTCGAGAATTGCCCGAAAGTCAGGTTCGGCGTGACGGCCTGAACGCTTTCGAGACTATCGATGCCTTGACGCTCAATCTGCTTGGTCGTTATCGCAGCGACGGCGAGCGGCGTTTCTAAGAGGCGCGTCTCGCGCTTCTCTGCCGTGATGACAACCTTCTCGATGTCCCTGGCAGGTGGCGGTGGAGTGGTGGGCGCCGGTTGGGCATAAACCGCACCAGCTGTGACAGCAAGGCTGGCGAGCCCGAAACTCGTGACGAAAATAGCCCCCTGCGCGTAGCGCATTGTTCCTCTCCCCGACGGGCAAGCGGGGAGCACATGGCTACCGCCGACCTCATTAAGCGTTTCCCGAACCGCCGACTTGTGCCGGACGTTGTTGTCGTAGCTCAGAATTATTCCAGGGTTTATGAGGTGTCAAACAAAAGCGACCGACTGGTACAATCAAAGCGACCAATCGGTACAATTATATGACAGGGCGGGCTGCGATCGAGATCAAAACGATCAGCGATGTCCACTAGGTGCGCTGCAGCGACGCGTGTGTCGCGCTCTGAATTGACATGCTGCAGCTGCGTCGTCGCGCGACTTGCGGGAAGGTTTAGCCGTGCTTGTGTCGCGCGGCACTGCCGCGTTGCATGATCGATATGAACGCTCTCACGGCCGGGCGCACATCCCAGCGGGCGCGAACTGCGCAGCACATCGGGGAGGGCGTTGAGAATGGATTGGTGTCGAGCGTGACGAACTGATTTCGAAAAGACGCCGACCGATCAGCAACGCCGGCCATCATCACGCCTATAGAGTCCGTCGTTGCCACGATCTTCTTGACGAGTGGGAAGAAGTCGACGACGTGAACACGTTTGCGCCAATCAACGCCTTGATCCTCGTAGAGCGCTTTGACGGTCGCGCCATACGGACGTGAGTCCGAAGGGCTTACAAAGTCGTACTTTGCCAGCAATTTCGGCGTGGGACGGCGGACCTCCAACAGCGGGTGGCCGCGGCGCACAAACAGCGCTCCGACGTCATCGTCAATCGACACGCGCTGGCGGCGGATATCCGGCCAGTCGGCGAAAGCGGCCTCAAAGCCGACCGCAACGTCGATGCTTCCGTTGCGGACCTGCTGCACGGCGCGCTCGAACGTTGTGCCGTTTACATCGACCCGGATGGAGGCGTGCTTCTCCAGCAACTGCGCCACCGGCTCGATCAGGCAGAACTCCATGGAGGCGGGACAAACGCCGATCCGCAGAACCCCCGCATAGGCGTCTTCAGATCCGTGGGGGCGTCGCAAAAGGTCTTGCGTGTCCTCTATAAGTTTCTGAGCGCGCTCGACAAAATCACGCCCTTGCTCGGTGGGGATTGCGCCGCGCGATGTGCGTACAAAGATCGAGTAGCCGACCTGACGTTCAAGGTCGGCGATGCTGCGCGTGATGGCAGACTGCGTGACGCCGGCAAGGCTTGCCGCGGCGGTAAACGTTCCGGCGCGAGCCACGGCGACCACATGGTTCAGTCTAGTGTCGGGCATGCACTATGCGTAGCACGCATGTATAAGGCACTCAATGCATTGGACGCACGGATCCCGCTTGTGCTTGGATTTGCACAACATCGGCCCGCAGAGGCGGCAATGCTTAATGCAGAAGGGCGCTTCGTCTACGGCGCCGAACACCATCAGTTTCGCCAAACGGTTCGCAAGTTCCTGCAGCGCGAAGTTGCGCCGCACTACGCGCGCTGGGAGCAGCAAGGCGTCGTCGATCGCAGCTATTGGACGGCATGCGGTGCGGCCGGAATACTGTGTCCGACAGTACCCGAGGCGTATGGCGGTTTGGGTCTCGATTTCCGCTACAACGCTGTCATCGAAGAGGAAATGAGTTACTCCGGCGCCGTTTTGCCGTCCATTCTGCAGTCCAACGTTACTGTCGACTACATCGCTCACTACGCAAGCGAAGAGCAAAAGCACCGCTACCTGCCGAAGATGGTCTCGGGGGAACTGATCGTCGCCATCGCCATGACGGAGCCTGGTGCAGGTTCCGATCTGCAGGGCATTCGCACCACGGCGCGCCGCGATGGCGACAGCTTGATCGTGAACGGGTCGAAGACGTTCATCTCAAGCGGCCAAACCGCCGACATGGTGATCGTCATTGCCAAGACGAGCGCGGACGCCGGCGCCAAGGGCATTTCACTTGTGTTAGTGGAGGCTGACCGGAAGGGGTTCAAGCGCGGGCGGAATCTCGACAAGATCGGCCAGCATGCCGGCGACACGTCCGAGCTCTTTTTTGAAGACGTCCGCGTGCCGGCAAGCAACGTGCTGGGCCAGGAAGGCCGGGGCTTCGCGTGCCTGATGAATCAGCTGCCGCAGGAACGGCTCTCGATCGCCATTACGGCGCAGGCTGGCGCGCAGCGGGCTTTTGACGAAGCCGTGCGTTACACCAAAGAGCGGCCCGCCTTTGGCCGCACCGTTTTTGACTTTCAACATTCGCGTTTCTCGCTCGCCGACCTGAAGTCGGAATTGCAGGTCGGTTGGGCGCATCTCGACTGGGCGCTCGACCGTCATGTCAAGCGGCAGTTGACCGCGGCGGAGGCGGCGGCGGCGAAATACTGGCACACCGAGATGCAATGGAAGGTCGTGGATGCGGCGCTGCAGCTGCATGGCGGTGCCGGTTACATGAACGAGTATCTTGTGGCACGCCTCTGGCGCGACGCCCGTGCGCAGAGGATCTACGGCGGCACTTCCGAAATCATGCGCGAAGTCGTCGCGCGATCGCTTTGAGGTTGATATGTCGGGACCGCTCGCGGGATTTCGGATTATCGAGTTTGCGGGGCTGGGCCCCGCGCCCTTCTGCGGCATGATGTTGGCCGATCACGGCGCGGACGTCATCCGCATCGATCGGATCGGCGGCACCGTATTAGGGGCCGATCCCGTGCGGGAGGTCTGGAACCGTTCGCGAAAGGGGATTGCCGTCAATCTGAAAGACGAGCGCGGCGTGCGCGTTGTACGCAAACTCTGCGCAACCGCGGACGCGTTGATCGAGGGATTTCGCCCGGGGGTCATGGAACGGTTAGGCCTTGGACCTGACACGCTCCTGGCGGACAATGCCAAGCTCGTCTACGGACGCATGACGGGGTGGGGGCAAGATGGCCCCTACGCAAACATGGCCGGGCACGACATCAACTACATCGCGCTGTCGGGTGCTCTGCATGCGATCGGCCGCAAGGGAGAGAAGCCGGTTCCGCCGCTCAATCTGGTTGGCGACTTCGGCGGTGGCGGCATGATGCTCGCCTTCGGCGTTCTGGCCGCGCTCTTGAATGCACAGCGCACCGGCCAGGGCCAAGTTGTCGACGCGGCCATGACCGAAGGCAGCGCCATGCTCATGGCGACGATCTACTCGCTGCGCGCGCAACGGCGCTGGCATGACGAGCGCGGCGTCAACTTGCTTGATTCCGCAAGCCACTTCTACGACAGTTACGAGACGTCGGACGGAAAGTACATTTCCGTCGGTGCGATCGAGCCGCAATTTTACCGGGCGTTTCTAGAGCGCTTGGGACTGACCGACGATCCCGAGTTTGCCGCGCAGAACGATCAACACGCGTGGCCCGCCCTCAAGAAGGTTGTTGCCGCGCGCATCAAATCGAAGACACGCGCCGAATGGTGCGCCGTGTTCGATGGGCAGGACGCGTGCGTTGCCCCGATCATGTCGCTGGACGAAGCGCCGGGGCATCCTCACAACAAGGCGCGTGGCGCCTTTGTCGAGGTTGCCGGCGTTCCTCAACCCGCGCCCGCGCCGCGCTATTCGCGCAGCCGGACCGCCGTGCCCGCGCCGCTCGCGATAGGGGCTGGAACCACGAATTCCGTTTTGGCGAGCGCAGGCTTTGCTGCGACTGAAATCTCCGAATTGCGCCAAAGCGGCGTGATCGGTTGAAGAAACTTGAGGGAGAATAGCAATGGCAAACTCAAAAAGTGACGTCCTCGTCGCGGGCGTCGGCATGATCCCGTTCACGAAGCCCGGACAAAGCGCGTCCTATGACAAGATGGGCAGCGAGGCGATCGTCCTGGCGTTGAAGGATGCCGGCGTCGACTATCGGCTCGTCGAACAGGCCTATGCAGGCTACGTGTTCGGCGCCAGCTGCGCCGGGCAGCGTACAGTCTATCAGGCGGGGATGACGGGCATTCCGATCATCAACGTCAACAACAATTGCTCCACCGGCTCGACCGCGCTCTATCTCGCGCGTCAAGCCGTTGAGAGCGGCGCGGCTGAGTGCGTGCTGGCGGTCGGCTTTGAGGAAATGAAGCCTGGCGCGATCGCAGCCATGTTCACCGATCGGGTGAGCCCGTTCGAGGACTTTGATCGCACCTGTGACGAGTTGGTGGACGTCGATCTGCCGCTCGCGCTGCGCTATTTTGGCGGCGCCGGCCAAGCGCACATGAAGAAGTACGGCACCACGCTGGCGGATTTCGCCAAGGTGCGCGCCAAGGCGAGTCGCCACGCGTCGAAGAACCCACTCTCCGTCTTCAAGAATGTAATGACGGAGGAAGACGTGCTGAAGTCGCAAGTGATGTGGCCGGGGGTGATGACGAAGCCGATGGCTTGCCCGCCCACGTGCGGCGCCGCTGCCACGATTCTCGTTTCCTCCGCGTTCGCCAAGAAGCACGACATCAAGCCGCAAGTGCGCGTGGCGGCGCAGGCGATGACGACGGATCGTCCCGTAGCGCTTGAATCCAGGGACATGATCGAGCTCGTCGGGCGCGACATGGCCGTGCGCGCCGCCAAGGCGGTGTATGAGAAAGCCGGCATCGGGCCGCAAGACATTCGCGTCGCCGAGCTGCACGATTGCTTCGCCCAGAACGAAGTCATCACCTATGAAAGCCTGGGCTTTTGTCCCGAAGGCGGCGCGCAAAAATTCATCGCCGACGGCGACAACACGTATGGCGGCAAAGTGGTCACCAATCCGTCCGGCGGACTGCTGTCGAAGGGCCATCCGCTCGGTGCGACGGGCTTGGCGCAGTGCTATGAGCTCACCCATCAATTGCGCGGCACGGCGGGGGAGCGCCAGGTCGACGGCGTGCGCCATGCACTCCAGCACAATCTGGGTCTCGGCGGCGCGTGCGTCGTGACGCTTTACGAGAAGGTGGCTTGAGGACGCGCTGAGCAGGGCGGTGCGTATTGCCGTGAAGCGCGTGTACGCGTCAGGTGCATATCGCCGCCCTTAAATGAATCGGACTGCTGGCGCTATGCGCCGCATCTTGCGGAGACGTTGGGTAACAAACAATGAGGTATATCGTTCGTGAGTTCGGCTGTTCTTAACAACCCGAGGGGCATTTTCGATCGCGCCGCAAAGGGCGTGACGCTTGAGCCCGTGCCGGTGGCGATCGAGCGCGGCCGCATCCGCTTCTTCGCGCAGGTGCTCGGAGAAAGCGACCCAATCCACTTCGATCTGCGCGCTGCGCGTGCCGCCGGACACCCGGATCTGGTGGCGCCGGCCTCCTTCTTTGTTGTTGTTGAGGCCGCAGCCAACGACGAGCGGAAGCCTCTCGGGCGGCTGTCGGTCCTGGAACTTGTCAGATGCGATTTTCGATATTTGTTGCACGGCGATGAGCGCTATTTCTACGAAGCGCCTCTCTATGCCGGCGAAGAGGTGGTGTTCGGCACTACCGTCATTGATTTCTACGACAAGAAAGGCGGCGCGATGGAGTTCGTCACTCTGGAGTCGACAATCACACACCCCAAGCGCGGCGTTCTCGTGCGCGCGACGCGTACACTGCTGCATCGTTTGCCGGAAGCAAGGGCCCGGGCATGAGCGAGTTGTCCTTCGCTGTCGGAGAGGTCTTGCCCGAAGTGCAACTCGGTCCGATTTCGCGCGCGACCCTCGCGCTTTATGCCGGTGCGTCCGGCGACCATAACCCCGTCCATATCGATAGTGATTTTGCGAAGAATGCCGGGCTGCCCGATGTCTTCGCGCACGGCATGCTGTCCTTCGGTGTCCTTTCGCAGGCGGTTACGCGCTGGGCCGGGGTCGGTCGTCTTCGGGAATTCGGCGCACGTTTTGTCTCGGTCACGCAGGTGCACGATCTTATCACCTGCAGGGCGACGATCCTCGAGCGTTTCGAGGCGGATGGCGAGGCGCGGTTGCGCCTTGCCGTTGTGGCGACGGCGCAAGATGGACGCGAAACGCTGAACGGGGACGCGGTAGTGGCGCTGGACTGATGTCGATGGCAGGCGCAGCAGCCGCAAGCAATTGATCCAACAGGAGTGTCAAATGTCGCTTCGCTTTGATGATCGCGTTGTCATCGTGACCGGCGCCGGAAACGGGCTCGGTAAGAGCCATGCCCTTGAGTTTGCGCGGCGCGGCGCAAAAGTTGTGGTCAACGATCTTGGCGGCGGCATTGCCGGCGAGGGCAAGAACAATTCGGTCGCGCAGGCCGTCGTCGACGAAATCAAGGCCAGCGGCGGCGAGGCCGTCGCAAACACGGACAGCGTCGAGTTCGGCGACAAGGTTGTCGAAACGGCGATGGATACCTACGGCCGGATTGACGTCGTCGTGAACAACGCCGGCATCTTGCGCGACGCATCCTTCGCCAAGATGACCGATGCCGATTGGGACATCATTTATCGCGTGCATCTTTACGGCAGCTATAAAGTGACGAAGGCTGCCTGGCCGCATATGCGCAATGCCAACTACGGCCGCATCGTCATGACGACCTCGGTTGCCGGCGTGTACGGCAATTTTGGGCAGGCCAACTATGCAGCCGCCAAGTTGGGGCTTTTTGGTCTGGCGCAAACGCTGTCCATCGAAGGCGCGTCTAAAAATATTCTCTGCAACACGATTGCGCCGACGGCCGGTTCGCGGCTGACGGCCACGGTGCTTGCCAAGGAAGCACTGGATGCTTTGAGGCCGGAATATGTCACTCCGGCGGTTGTGCTGCTCGGCCACGAAAGCTGTCCGCTCACGGGAAAATTGTTCGAAGTGGGCGGCGGGTGGGTGTCGCAAACGCGCTGGGAGCAGACCCAGGGCGTGTTTTTCCACGACGACTTCAGCGCCGAAGATCTGCAATCGAAATGGCGTGACGTGACGAGCTTCGAGAACGCGCGCCACGCGACGCTGCTTTCGGAGTCCAAGAACGGTTTTGAAGAGAGGTTGGGCGGCAAGCTCGTGCTCGTGCCGCAAAAGAAGTAGCCCGCGCGACGCCTTCTACTCATCACACGCTGATTTGCGATGCGGCATCGTTGCTGGTTTCCACCGGCGGCCTGCCTGTTCAATTGGCGTACGCGAGCCGCCGCAACAACGAAAATGCGTGTGAACTATGTGCGTAGTCCGAACGCCGCGAGGGCAGGGCCCCGGCGGCTCCGCCCTTGCGTTTCCGCGGGAGCTACGATTTAGCTGGCGCGGGTTCTCGGTCGATCCAGAAGGTGTTCGGATTCGACCGAGACAACGAAAACTGAGCGGAATCAAGCCCTTGGAGCACCGATTCAGCGTCGCGCCGATGATGGATTGGACGGACCGGCACTGTCGGTTTTTCCATCGCGTCCTCACGCGCCGCGCGCGGCTCTACACGGAGATGGTTACCACCGGTGCGATCATTCACGGCCCCCGCGCGCGTCTGCTGGCCTTCGCGCCGGCGGAACATCCCGTCGCGCTCCAGCTCGGCGGGAGTGAACCCGCGGACCTCGCCGCCTGTGCGCGTATCGCCGAAGACCTGGGCTACGACGAGATCAACCTCAACATCGGCTGCCCATCGGAGCGCGTGCAGAAGGGCGCGTTCGGCGCCTGCCTGATGCGCGAGCCTGATCTCGTAGCCGCATGTGTGGCCGAGATACGCGCCGCCGTGCGCATTCCGGTCACCGCCAAATGCCGCATCGGCGTCGACGATCAGGAGCCGCGCGACGCACTCTTCGGCTTCGTCGGCAAAATCGCGCGCGCGGGCTGCGAGACATTCGTGGTCCACGCGCGCAAGGCATGGCTCAAAGGCCTGTCGCCGAAGGACAACCGCGATATCCCACCGCTCGACTACGACCTCGTTTACGCGCTGAAACGCGAGCGTCCCGATTTGACGATCATCATCAACGGCGGCGTCACGACGCTCGAGCAAACGAAGATGCATCTCGAACATGTCGACGGCGTGATGATGGGGCGCGCCGCCTATCAAACGCCATGGGTCTTGGCGAACGCCGACCGCGCGCTCTTCGGCGAAGATCCGCCGGTGCGTACACGGCGCGAAGCCGTTATGGCTTTCATGCCTTACATCGCGCGCGAACTTCGCGAGGGTACGCCGCTCAACGCCATGACGAAACACCTGCTCGGTCTCTTCAACGGCCTCCCCGGCGCGCGCGCCTTCCGACGCCACTTGAGCGAGAACGCCGTGAAGCCGGGCGCTGATCTCGCCGTCGTCGAGACGGCGCTGAGCTTCATTCGCGACGACGCCGAAGAGCGTGCCGCTGCGTGAGCGTTGACACCTTCGCCGCCGCCTCTCCCGAAGAACTCGTCGCGTTGGCCGTCGGCGTCAGCGTCGCAGGTTTGATCGCAGGAACGGTCGCGGGCCTCCTCGGCGTCGGCGGCGGCATCGTCCTCGTGCCCGTGCTCTATCAAACGCTGGGCTTCCTCGGTGTCGACGACAGCGTGCGCATGCCGCTCGCGGTCGGCACCTCGCTCGCCACCATCATCCCAACCTCCATCCGCTCGACGCTCAGCCACAACAAGATGGGCGCCGTCGACTGGCACGTGCTGAGAGCATGGGCTGCGCCTACGGTGATCGGCGTGATCATCGGCTCATGGCTCATCGCGATCGTGGGCGGGAAGGGCCTCACCGCGGTCTTCGCCATCGGCGCAGGCACGCTCGGCCTCTACATGATCGTCGCGCGCGAAGATTGGCGTCTCGGTGACAGAGTGCCCGATGGCATGTGGAGCTGGCCGCTCGGCCTCGCGAATGGCTGCCTCTCGGTGATGATGGGCATCGGCGGCGGCACGTTCGGCGTCACGGTGATGACCCTCTATGGTACGACGATTCACCGCGCCGTCGCGACGGCCGCCGGCTTCGGCCTCATCATCGCCATCCCCGGCACCATCGGCATGATCGTCAACGGTTGGAACGCGCCAGGCCTCATCCCGTTCTCGCTGGGCTACGTGAACCTTATCGGCCTAGCCCTCATTGTCCCCGCCACGATCCTCGCGGCCCCCTGGGGCGTCGCCATCGCCCACCGCCTCACGCGCCGCACGCTGCGCCTGGCCTTCGGCTTCTTCCTCTGCGCGACGGCCCTGCGTATGGGTTGGGCTTACTGGGGTTAGTCTGGGAGCGCGGGCGTCCCGCCCGCTCTTCTTCTCAAGTTCAAATCTTCTGGTCGTACGCACCGACATTCGCGTTCTTCGACAAACGTCCGTCGATGTCCGCAAAAATCCCGCGCATCCGTTCTTCCGACACCGGGCTCTCGACAACCACAACGAGGCTCGGCTTGTTCGACGACGCGCGCACGAGGCCCCACGTCCCGTCTTCCAGCGTCACCCGCACGCCGTTCACCGTCACGAGATCGCGGATCGCAAGCCCCATAATCTTCTCGCCGCGCGCCTTCGCCTGTGTGTAGGCCGCGATCATCTCGTCGACCACGCCGTATTTCTTCTCATCCGCGCAATGCGGCGCCATCGTCGGCGAGCCGTAGGTCTTGGGCAAACCGTCGTAGAGCGCCGACATCGTCTGCCCCTTTGCGCGATCGAGAACGCCCAGCACCGCCGCCGCCGACACGATCCCGTCGTCATAACCGCGCCCGATCGGCGGATTGAAGAAATAGTGTCCGCTCTTCTCAAAGCCGGCCTGCGCCTTCAATTCATGTGCGCGCCGCTTGATGTAAGAATGCCCGGTCTTCCAATACTCGGTCTTCGCGCCGTTCGCGATCAACACCGGGTCGGTCATGAATAATCCCGTCGACTTCACATCGACGACGAACTGCGTATCCTTCTGCCGCGAAGAAATATCGCGCGCGATCAGCACACCGACCTTATCGGCGAAAATCTCGCGCCCCTGATCGTCGACCACGCCACACCGATCACCGTCGCCGTCGAAGGCAAGCCCAACCTCCGCCTTATGCTGTTTCACCGCATCCGCAAGCGCATGAAGCATTTTCAGGTCTTCCGGGTTCGGATTGTAACGCGGAAACGTGTAGTCGAGTTCGGCATCGAGCGGGATGACCTCCGCCCCCATGCGCCGCAACGCCTCGGGTGCATAGGCGCCGGCGGTCCCGTTACCGCACGCCGCCACCACTTTGATGCGCCGCGTGAGCTTCGTCTTCGACGTCAGATCGTCGAGATATTTTTCGCGCACCCCTTCGACCGCCAGATAGCTGCCGCCGCTGCGTCCCCGCGCGCGCCCTTCCAGCGTGATGTTCTTCAGCGCCGTCATCTCGTCGGGCCCGAACGTCAACGGCCGCGCCGCGCCCATCTTCACGCCCGTCCAGCCGTTCTCGTTATGGCTCGCCGTCACCATCGCAACGCACGGCGCGTCGAGCGCGAACTGCGCAAAGTAGGCCGTCGGCGACAACGCCAACCCGATATCCAAAACCTCCGCCCCGCCGCTGACGAGGCCCAGCGCTAAGGCTTGCTTCACGCTCAACGAATACGACCGATAATCGTGGCCCACGACGATGCGCGGCTTCACGCCCATCTCATGAATCAACGTCGCAAGGCCGAGCCCCAACGCCTGCACGCCGATGAGGTTGATCTCTTTCGGATAAAGCCAACGCGCGTCGTATTCGCGAAACCCGTTCGGCGAGATCAGCGGAACGGTCTCGAACTCGGCCGTATTGGGACGCAAGTCGGCGCGCGGAACAGGAAACATGGAGAGCCTCTGATTGGTTGGTCAGGCTTTAGGCGGGCAGGCCGCGAATATCAACCTTGAAGCGCTCTGATGAACGCGGCGACAGCCGCTTCCAACGCGCCGTCGTTGAGAACGGTTGCATCGGCCTCCACGACCCGCGCGCGCGCCAGCCGTTCGCCGATGGCCGCCACATCCTCCCGCCCGCGCGCCTTCAGCCGCGCCGCCAGAACCTCGACCGGGGCCGTCACCTCGATCACCCGAACCGGATCGAAGCGCAACCGCGCGGCGTCGACGACGTCGCGCGACACGTTGACAACGACATGCTGTCCGGCGGACAACGCGGCCTCGAACGCGGGCACGCCATAGTGGAGGCCGTGCGCCCGCCAGTTCAGCCCGAATTCGCCGCGCGCATCACGGCGCGCGAACTCGTCGTCCGTGCACACGTCGTGGTCCTCGCTCGCGTCCGCCCGCCGCGTAATCACGCGGCGCGGAAACGCGAACTGCTTAGGAAGTTTGGCGCGCGCGGCGGCGATCAGACTGTCCTTGCCGGCACCGGAAGGACCGACGACCAAGAACAAAGTGCCGCGCAACCGCCCTCAATCCTCAAGCACGAGTTCGTCCGAGCGTATGGCGACGCCCGACAGCGAACTGAAAAACGTCATGCCCAAGAGCGACGTCGACAACCCGCGCGTGACCATCGCCTTCACGTCTTTGCGCTCGATCGAACCGACGCGAACCTCGTCGAGCGTGACCCGCGCGGCAGCGGCCTCGCCGTTCGCCGTCGAGACCATGTACATGAAATCGAGGCCGTCAACGTTGATGCCTGCGTTCTCCGCATCTTCCACGCTGAGTGCGATGGTACTCGCGCCCGTGTCGGCCAGCATGCGAATGCTCGTGCCGTTCACATCGACATCGGCATAGAAGTGTCCATCCTGCGCTTTGCATAAGACGACTTCGCCCGCGTTGCGTTGCTGCGGACGGGCAGGGTTCATTTCACCCGCGACGCGCTCATAGAGCGGATTGATATCGTCGCGATAGGAATAGGCAAGCACCAGCCCGAGTCCGATCGCGATCCAGATGAACATGTAGCGCAAAGCCTGACTCGCCGTGCCGCGCCAACCGAGTACGAGCGAACTCAACAGCAGCACCAGGATCAAGACGTTGGACGTCAGCGCCGCCGATCCATGATCGCCAAGCGCACCCGTGGTCCCGCCAGAGACCCACACAATGAGCGCGGTCACGAGCACCAGGACGACGACGAGAATGATGACTCTGTTCATGCCGACAAGCTTAACCGACCTGCGCCCAACCCTCGATGAACGAATTAAACGCATAAAAATGTTTAAATTGAAATACAACGGCAGAACGCGTAAATAAAGGCAATGCCCAACCCGACTGCTCTACCGTTTGCCTGGAACGCCGTTCGCAGCGCCGCCGATTTGCCGGCCTTCGAACCCGGCTGGGTCTGGCTCGTCGGGGCCGGCCCTGGCGACGCGGGCTTGCTCACCTTGCACGCCGTGAACGCGCTTCAGCAGGCCGACATCGTTGTCTACGACGCCCTGGTCGACGAGAGCATTCTGAAACTCGCACGCCCCGGCGCCGATATCGAATACGCCGGCAAGCGCGGTGGGAAGCCTAGTCCAAAGCAACGCGATATCTCGCTGCGCCTCATCGAATGGGCGCGCAAGGGCAAGCGCGTGCTGCGCCTCAAAGGCGGCGATCCATTTCTTTTCGGACGCGGCGGTGAAGAAGCGCTCGCGCTCGTCGCCGCACAGATCCCATTCCGCGTCGTGCCCGGCGTGACCTCCGGCGTCGGCGGCTTGGCGTATGCCGGCATCCCGGCGACGCATCGCGACGTCAATCACGCCGTGACGTTCGTGACCGGCCATATGGCCGGCGGGGACGTGCCCGACACGATCAACTGGCGCGCGCTGGCGGAAGGCTCACCGGTCATCGTGATCTACATGGGCCTCAAGCACCTGCCGCGCATCGCCGCCGAGTTGACGGCAGCAGGCCGCAGCCCCGATGAACCCGTCGCGATCGTGAGCCAAGCAACAACCGCACGTCAGAAAGTGCTGGAGACAACGCTCTCGCGCGCCGCCGACGATGCCGTATCAAGCGGCATTCCAGCACCCGCGCTCATCGTCGTGGGTGAGGCCGTGCGTTTGCGCGCAGGACTCGATTGGCTGTCCGCGGCGACCGAAGGCCGCAAGCTCGACCCCGATCCGCTGCGCACGAAGGCCAAGCGCGACACGGCCTGAGCTATTCGGCCTTGAACTGAAACTCGCCCTCGTAGCCCCAATACCAATACTGCACGAGGTAGTCGTTGCCCGTCTGATAGCGCGTCGGCACAAGCTCAATGGAATAAAACTCTTCCAGCTTCTCGCCCGACGGCAGAATCGCGCTGACCTCGGTCTTGGGACAAGCGTCTTCGTCGGTGACCTTGCTCTGCACCATGTTTCCGTCGCGGCTAAAAACCTGCCAGCGGAACATCTTGCACGCCGATGGCGCCTTCAGCGTCACCGTATCGCGCGTGTTGTTGCGCACCGTGACCTTCACTTGAATGACGGGATCGCTCTGAAGCGGCACGCCCTCGCGGTTAGGCTCCGCCGTGACGCTCACGGAATTCTCAAGAAAGCCCAACTCGCCATACGACGCCGCATAACCCAGCGACGCGATAAACGCGACCCAGATCAGCATCCAAAGCACATACCGCCGCCAATCCGGCGCGGGAGAACGCGGCAGCTGCTGTCCCATCGCCGTCAGCCGGTCTGCTGCGCGGGCTTCGCGTCCGTCTCGACATAGTCGAGATCGACGTGAAACGTCTCGCGCAGCGAGAAGAACGCCAGCAATGCAAACGCCGCGACGAGAATGCCAACCACCTCCGCCGCACCGACGATGCCCGTATCTGGCTTAAGCGCCGTGAACAAGATCACCGCCGGCACCGTCGCG
>JAWXBY010000138.1:0-15070 GCA_034440355.1 Alphaproteobacteria bacterium | reverse complement strand
CTGCGGCACGATCGGCGTTCCCGTCTCGGCGCAGATGCGCACGATCTCCTGGATCGCCGACACACTCGACGGCATGAGCACGACCGACGTCGCCCCACGAAATCGCTCGCGCCATTCGACAAGATGCGGCGCGATCGCCTGCGCGTCGTCGAGAAAGCCCCCGGCGCCGGCAGCCGCCTTCAAACGATCGAGAACATCCTTCGACGGCGCGCGCGTCATTGCCGGTGACTAAGCCTCACGCCCGAATATAGACTCGAGAACCGCCCATCGCGATCCGGATTGACGAAGACGACAACAACCGGCTCCGCCGCCGGCACACGCCACAAGAAAAGATCGTTGCCCGCAGGCTCAAGTGCAAACGGCCCCTGCACGCCCCAAAGCTCGCGCGCCCAATCCGCCGTCCATCCCGACGTCATGGTCAACGCGCCGTCTTTCTCGCCGACGGTCGTCGTCGATCCGAAGCGTCCATACGTGCCCACGAAACGCGAAACATCGACGCGCACATCCTTCGCCGTCTCCATGACCGGCGTGATCGCGATTCCCGCCTCGCCGAAGAAAGCGCTCGCCAAGTCGCGGAACAACCCGACACCGTCGCCGCCGTTGGTCAGCAGCGAAAACACCATCCGCTTGTCGGGCGAGATACGCAGATACGACCGTTGAAAAATCGAGAGCCCATCGTGCCCGATGATCTTGTGGCCGCCCCAATCGAACAGCATCCAGCCCAGCCCGAAGTGATGCGCCGAGGCGCTGGCGGGCAGGGGATTCTGCGGCTCCTGCATGGCGCGCACCGCGCCTTCGCTGAGCACGCGCACGCCTTCGCGCGTCACCCCGCCGTTCAAATGCATCAGCGCGACCGACACCAAATCCCGAGCCCGCGCCATCGGCGTCGCGCCCGCAGGCCCGGCCGAGGTGCCGAGGAAAATCTGCGAGGGGACGGTGTTCTTGGATCCCGCATGCCCGACGGCAACGCGGTAGCGAAGCGCATCGCGCGTCAACGTCAACAACGTCGGCGCATTCAGCTTCGCCGACAACCGCTTGCGCCAAATCGTATCGAAGTCGCTGCCGTCCAGTACTTCGAGAATGCGCCCAGCAACAGCGAACCCATGATTGCAGTACGAGAACCCACGCCCCGGCTCATGCAGTTGCGGCAGCACGTGCCCCGCCTCGACCAGCTTCGCCACGCGATCTTCCCCCCGCGTCGTCTCAAGGAAGAGATCGCCGTCGATCCCCGACGCATGACACAACAGCTGCCGCACGGTGATCCGCTCGGACGCCTCGCGCGAAGCGACGCGGAAATCGGGCAGGTAGTGCTTCACCGTCGCATCGAGATCGAGCTTGCCCTCATCGACCAACTGCATCGCAATCGTCGTCGTCATCGGCTTGGTGACGGAAGCAATGTGGAACAGCGAGTCCGTCGTCGCCTCGACGCCGGTATCGTTGTTCAAAATCCCGGCCGCCGCCTCATGCAGCCTCTCGCCCGCGTAGAGCGCGATCGACGCCCCCGGCACGCGATGCTTGGCGATCGCCGCTTTCAACCGCGCGCCCAAGTCCCAAGCCAAATCGTGCATCGCCGAATCCATCCGACCCATCTGAGAGACAACCTTACTCGCGCACCGCCGCCCGCTGAAGCCGGTCGCTGATCGCCTCCCCAAGGCCGGTTTCGGGCACCGGCATCACCGCAATCGCCCGCGCCCCCACCGCATCCAGCGTGCGCAGCATCGCGAACAAGTTCGCCGCCGCCTCCTTCAAATCACCCGACGGGCTGAGGTTCAACGTCCGCACCGCGCCGCCGACAGCAGGCCCAAACGCCAGCAAGACCTCACCCGCCTCGACCGATGACGCGTTCAGCCGCAACGGCGTCGCCGTCGCATAATGCCGCTTCAACCGCCCCGGCGAATGCGGCGCCTCCGCATGATCCTGCGCGACGCCAAGCCGCCCGACGACGGCCTCGATCTCCTCGCGCGCAATCGCGCCAGGCCGAAGCAGAGTCGGTTGCGCTTCGGTCAGCCCGACGATCGTAGACTCAAGCCCCAGCACCGTGCGCCCGCCATCGAGGACAAGCTCAATCGCATCGCCAAAACCGTCAGCCACATGTTGCGCCGTCGTGGAACTCACGGTCCCCGACAGGTTGGCGCTCGGCGCCGCGATAGGTCCGCCGAACGCCGCCAGCAACTGTTGCGCAATCGAGTGCGCCGGACAGCGCAGCGCAATCGTCTCGAGCCCGGCGGTCGCCAACCAAGATATGTCGCAGTCCTTCGCGCGCGGCACGACCAGCGTCAGCGCTCCGGGCCAAAACCGCGAAGCCAACGCGCGCGCCGGCGCATCGAACACGCCGTACTGTTCCGCCGCCTGCAAGGTCGCGACATGCACGATCAGCGGATTGAACTGCGGCCGTCCCTTTGCGGCGAAGATCGAAGCGACCGCTTCATCGCGCGTCGCGTCCGCGCCAAGCCCGTAGACGGTCTCGGTCGGAAACGCGACAAGCTTGCCTTCGCGCAAAAGCCGCGTGGCCTTGGCGATGGCCGCAGGCGTCGGGTCGCTGATGAGAGAGGCGCGCGTCATGGCGCCATCAATAGCGGCGCGACACGCGAGGCGAAAGCTACTTCGCCCGCTCCGCCGTCACGTTCACCATGACTTTGACGCCGAGCGCCACGGGCTTCTCGCCCTCGAAGTCCTTGCCGGCGCCGACGTTGAACGCGCGCCGCATCAGCGTCGTCTCGCCTTTGACCACGGCAGTGTCGCCCTTGATCGAAAGAGTGAAGGGCAGGGCGACGTCCTTGGACGCGCCCTTCAGCGTCAGCTTACCCTGCGCCTCGTACGCGTTGCCGCCCTTCGAAACGAAGCCGGTCGTCTGATAAATCGCCTGCGGAAAGTCCAGCACGTTGAACCAATCGGGCTTTAGCAGCATCGCATCGCGCGTCGCATCGCCCGACTTCGCCGCCGTCATATCGATGGTGATTTTCGCCGAAGAATTGGCGAGGTCCGCCGGATCGAACGCGATGAGCGCCCCGAACGCCGCGAACTTGCCCG
The DNA here is from genome assembly GCA_034440355.1 of Alphaproteobacteria bacterium. Taxonomy (GTDB): domain Bacteria; phylum Pseudomonadota; class Alphaproteobacteria; order Micropepsales; family Micropepsaceae; genus SZUA-430. The sequence continues at coordinate 12,040 of JAWXBY010000138.1, read as the reverse complement.
TGACGCGCTGCCCGTTCACGTCGACGACGAACGAAAGCGAACTCTTGGCCTGGTCCACGTTCCACTTGGCGGGCGCCGCCGCGGCGGGAAGAAGCGAAAATGCGAATAGGACAATCGACAGAGCGAAGCGCATGGAAAATCCTTCCGTCAGTCGACACGCGTAAACGGCAGCATCCGCTTAAACACGTTGTCGCGGTCCCAGAAATGGTGCTTCAGCGCGGCGCCGACGTGGATGATCAACAACACGATCATCGCAGTGCCCATCAACTCATGCGCGTCGTGCATCCAATGGCTCAACCTATCGCTCACCACGGGAAAATGCGGCACCTCGAACAGCCCGAACCACAGCGTCGGTATGCCCATCCGGTCCGTCGAGACGCGCAGCCACCCGCTGAGCGGCAATCCCAACATCAACGCGTAAAGCAGGAAATGGCTGCCGTGCGCCGCCCATCGTTCCCACACCGGCATCGTCGCCGGCAGCGCGGGCGCAGGGTGCATGAAGCGCCAAGCGACGCGCACCACCGTCAGCACTAGAATGGTGATGCCGAACGACTTGTGCAGCTGATAAAGCATGAATTTGTTCGCATCGCTGTCGGGCAGCACATGCATATACTTGCCCACGGCAAGCATCCCGATGATCGCCGCCGCGATCAGCCAATGCAAAGTCATCGCAACCGTGCCGTAGCGTTGCGCCGTTCTGTCGTTCACGCGTGAAGCCCCCTATTTATCCGCCTGCATCTCGACGCTGATCATAAGCGTGACCTCGTCGCCGACGAAGATACCCCACGATACGTCGGGGAATGCGAAGTCCGCATGCTTCAACGTCGTCTCCGCGGAAAATCCGAGGACGTAGTTGCCGCGGATCGGATGCGCGCGCCCGCCGTTGAACGTCGTCTTCAGCGTCACGGGCTTCGTCACGCCGTGCAGCGTCAGATTGCCGGTGATCTGACCCGTCGTCTTCCCCGTAACGCTGATCGCCGTCGTCTCGAAGGTCGCGGCCGGGAACTTCGACGTCTCGAAAAACTCGTCGCGCAGCTTGGCGTCGAGCGCGTCGCTCGGCGTGTCGACGCTGGCGATATCGATCGTCACCTTCGCCGAACTCTTCTCAGGCTGCGCGCCGTTGAACGAAGCCTCGCCCGTCATCTTGTTGAAGCGCCCGCAATAGGTCGAAACCCCCATATGCTTGATGCAAAAGGTCGCCAGCGTATGGTTCGGATCGAGGACATACTTGCCCTTGGGCGCCGTCAGCGGATTGACCGATACGTCGTCGGCTGCCACCGGCAATGTCAGGGACACGGCGGTAACGGCGGCCAGGAATATGCGCATCGGGAAGGCCATGATATTTCTCCGCAAACAGGCTGCCGGGGCATCTGTCAACCAACGCTACTCTGGGCTAAACCGATAGCACGAGACATGAAAGCACTGTCATGACTTATCACACGCCCGTGAGGCAAATCCGCTTCGCTCTTGAGGTCGCCGGTTTATCGCGCCTTTATGACAATCCCGCTTATGCCGAACTGAGCGCGGACGTGGTGGACGCCGTGCTGGAAGAAGCCGGCCGCTTTGCCGACGAAGTCCTCGCGCCCCTGAACCGCGTCGGCGATGAGGAAGGCGCAAAACTCGCAAACGGCAAGGTCACGCTCCCGACCGGATTCAAGGAAGCGTATCTGGGCTTCGTCGCCGCCGGCTGGAACGGCATCACGGGGTCTGCTGAATTCGGCGGCCAAGGTCTGCCGCACGCCGTCGGCGTCGCTGTGCAGGAAATGTGGCAAGCATCGAACATGGCATTCGGTCTCTGCCCGATCTTGAGCCAAGGCGCGATCGAAGTGCTCGGCGCGCACGGCACGCCGGATCAGAAGCGCCTCTATCTGCCGAAACTCATTTCCGGCGAATGGACCGGCACGATGAACCTGACGGAGCCGCAAGCCGGCTCCGACGTCGGCGCGCTGAAGACAAAGGCCGTGAAGCAAGCGGACGGCAGCTACAAAATCACCGGCACGAAGATCTTCATCACGTGGGGCGAACACGACGCGGCCGAGAACATCATCCACCTCGTCCTCGCAAGGTTGCCCGACGCGCCGCCCGGGACGCGTGGCATCTCGCTCTTCCTCGTGCCGAAGTTCCTGCTAAACGACGAGGGCACACCAGGCCCGCGCAACGACCTGCGCTGCGTGGGGCTCGAGCACAAACTCGGCATCCACGGCTCGCCCACCTGCGTCATGTCGTTCGGCGATAACGGCGGCGCGACGGGCTTTCTCATCGGCCACGAGAACAAAGGCATGTCGGCCATGTTCACGATGATGAACGCAGCGCGCCTGAACGTCGGCGTCCAAGGCGTCGCCATCGCCGAGCGCAGCTTCCAGCAAGCGCTCGCCTTCGCGCGCGAGCGCAAACAAGGCAAACCCTTCGGCCTGCAGCACGAAACGCTGGAGATGTCGCCGATCATCTTCCACGCCGACGTGCGCCGCATGCTTCTCACACAGAAGGCCATCGCCGAAGCCGGCCGCTCCATCTGCCTTGCCAACGCGATCGCCATCGACGAAGCGCGCCACGGCGAAACGCAGGCCATCCGTACCGCGGCCAAGGCGCGCGAAGAACTGCTGACGCCCTTGTCGAAGGCTTGGTGCACAGACATGGGCGTCGAAGCCGCCTCGCTCGGCGTGCAGGTTCACGGCGGCATGGGCTTCATCGAAGAAACCGGCGCCGCTCAGCACTACCGCGACGCCCGCATCGCCCCGATCTACGAAGGCACCAACGGCATCCAAGCGATCGACCTCATCGGCCGCAAACTGTCCCTGGAAGGCGGCGAAACCGTCCGCCGCTTCTTGGGCGAGATCGCCCAAACCGCCGCGATCAACGAAGGCGCGCCGTCCTCCGCGCTGAAATCCATCGGCCGCGAACTCGCGCGCGCTCACCGCGCGACCGAAAGCGCAACGGCCTGGCTGCAAGAAAAGATGCGCACATCGCCCAACGAAGCGCTCCCCGGCGCCGCGCCCTATCTGCGCATGCTGGGCGCGCTCGCCGGCGCGCACTTCCTCGCGCGGGGCGCCCTCACGGCAAACGACCGCCTTGCCAAAGGCGATACGGACAAGGACTTCCTCAATGCCCGCATCGCCACCGCCCAATTCTTCGCCGAACAGCTGCTCCCGCAAGTCGAAGGCCTCTTGGGCCCCATCACCCGCGGCGCTGCCGGCCCCTTCGCTTTGAGCAGCGACGAAATTGGCGCGTGATGTCGATTCTGGATCGGGCCGTTCGTCTTGAGTGGCGGGATAATCGCGTCCCGCCAACGCAGGTGACACATGACCAGAGCCATAGCCGCCTTCGCCCTCGTGCTCGCGTTCTTCGCCACGCCCGCCGCCGCGCTTGACTGCCCGACCCCCTACCTCTGCTTCCTCAACGGCAACTGGGCCGCTGACGGTACGGCCTTCGGAAAGCCTGCGCGTGTCACCATGCGCTGGGAAAGCGTGCTCGGCGGCAAGTTCGCGCGCATCGACTATCGCGTCGAACCGAAAGGCGAAGGCGCCGAGGCGTTCGAAGGGCAGGGCCTCTATCGCCCGCTGAAGGGCGGCGGCTATGACGGCACCTGGTTCGACAGCCAAGGGGCGATGCATCCGTTGCAGGCGACCTTCACCGGTGCGAAGCTGACCACGCATTGGGGCGTGAAGGGCAAAACCTACGGCCGCACGACCTACACGATGATCGACCACGAACACGTCGAGGTCGTCGACGAGATTCAGAACAAAGGCGCGTGGAAAGAATTCGCGCGCAACACGCTAACCAAGGTGGAGTGAACATGTCCCTCAAAGGCCGCGTCGCATTGGTAACGGGTGGCAGCCGCGGCATCGGCCGTGCGATCGCCTTGGGGCTGGCGCAAGACGGCGCCGACGTCGCGGTCAACTACCGCCGCGAAGACAGCGAGGCCGAAAAGGTCGTCGCCGAAATCAAGGCGATGGGCCGCAAGGCCGCCGCGTACAAGGCCTCCGTCGACGTGATCGACGAGGTCGCCGCGATGATGGAGCGCGTGAAGAGCGAACTCGGCCCCGTCTCGATCCTGATCAACAACGCCGGCATCGCCAGCCGCGGCCAAACCATCGCCGACACCGATCCGCAAGAGATGCAACGCGTTCTCGGCGTGCACGCGCTGGCGCCGTTCTACTGCTCGAAACTCGTGCTGCCGCAGATGCGTACGCAAAAACGCGGCGACATCATCGTCATCTCAAGTGTCGCGACGCTCGCCTACACCGGCCGCGGCGCGCCGTACAGCATGGGCAAGGCGGCGGGCGAGGCGCTGGCCTATGTGCTGGCAAAGGAAGAGCGTCCGAACAACATCTACGTGAACGTGGTGGCGCCCCCGCTCACCGATACCGATATGGGTCAGCGCCTGGCGAAGTCGCGCGGCGCCGCCGACATCCGCGACCTCGACAAGACGATGCCCTTCGGCCACGTCTGCGCGCCGGAAGATATCGCCAACGTCGTGCGCTATCTGGTGTCCGACAAGAACACCTATGTCTCAGGCGAAAAGATCACAGTCCACGGCGCCGCCGACAGACCCGGCTTCACTTAGTCCATCTGGAAGTTGATGCCGATGCGGATCATCTGGTCGCTCACTTCGGCGGTGCCGTTACTCGTCGTCGTGCCGCTCGCGATCGGGCCGTTGGCCTGGATCTCGCCGAGGTCGTAGTAGAGATACTCGACCTTGATCGAGGCGCCGGACTCGATCATCACCTCGATGCCGCCGCCGACGCTATAGCCGCTGCGGAACTCGGAGTTCTCGACCACCTGCGTCGGGAACGGCGTGAACGTGTCGGCGAAGGTCTGCGTGAACGTCATGTCCGCACCCGCATAACCGCCGGTCGCATAGGCCAGGAACCAATCGTTGCCGACCCCCAGCCGCAGGCGGGCAGTGGCCAGCCACGTCTGCTCCAGACTGTTCGTCACCGTGAAGTTCGTGCCTGGATTTCCCGGATACTCCAACGTTGAGACCGCGGACGTATCGTTGCCGAAGCCCGACGCGTCGACCTCAAAGCCGAACACGAACGCGCCGGCCGGCCAGTTCATGCCGATCTGCGCACCGCCCGCGAACGTGTCTTCCTCAAGCGCCATGACGCTCTCGTCTTCAACGGCGATCAAATTCGCCGCTGCGAAATACGTGTTGTCGGTAATCGTTCGGTCGGTGTCGACGTCGCTCGACCCCTGACCCGCATGCAGGCCCAAATAGTACCCGCCCCAAGACGCGGTGCCTTCGGCATTGGCGCTCAAGGCAAGCGGCAACACGGCAACGGCGCTAAGCGCCAGCGATCGAACGAACATAAGAACCCCCACCCAATGCGCGCCAGCTTCCCCAAGCGGACGCGCCTTTTCCCGCGCAGATGCTAGCACCGGCAGCTGCGCAGGGCTGTGCCCGTCGCGCAACCAACGGGCGAATTGCGTGCCTGGACGAAAGGTTGAATCCGGTGCAAGAGATTCGCCTACGACGCGTATTCGCGAGGACCCGTGCCCGATCCGACCTATCATCTCAACGGGGCTTTCAAGCCGACCGCAAAGCGCCGCGCCGACTTGGAGGGCCCCGACTTTTTCCCGACCCCGGCCTGGGCCACCCGCGCCCTGATCGACAATGAAGCGTTCGAGGGCGAAATCTGGGAATGCGCCTGCGGTGACGGCCAGATGGCCCGCGTGCTGGCGGAGGCCGGCCACAAAGTCCACGCCACCGACCTCTACCCGCGCGGCCACGGCGAAAGCGGCGTCGACTTCCTCGCCGCGACGCGAACCACGGACAACATCGTCACCAACCCGCCCTACAACGCGGCCGAAGCCTTCGTCGCCCAAGGCCTAAAGCTCGCCCGCCGCAAATTCGCGCTCCTCCTGCGCCTGGCGTTCCTCGAAGGCGCGAACCGCGCCCGCACCATCTTCCTCGACCACCCGCCGTCCCGCGTCTGGGTCTTCAGCGAACGCATCACCTTCTACATGAAGGACGCCGCAAAGGCCGGCAGCGGCACCACCGCCTACGCCTGGTTCGTCTGGGACAAAGACGCAGCGCTGGGCACCGAACTGAAGTGGTTCAAGCCGGGCTATAAATCGGGGACAGGTTAGGGCGCCTCGATCGCGAACTGTTCCTTCACCAAGCCATCCGCGATCAGCGTGGCGAGATGTTCGTCGTCGTGCGACGGGATCATGACGAGACCCTCTTCGGCGAGGTACAAATCGTGCAATGCGCGGATTTGCCCCGCGACCTGCGCGCGATCCTCCGGCGGTTTCATCAAATACTCCTGCACCAGCCGCGGTCGCACGGCGGGCTTCTCGACATTCGATAACGCCCACGCCACGTCGCCTAGAAACAAAACTTCGCGTCCGTCGGCAAGCTTCGCATAGAACATCACGTTTCCCGCCGTATGCCCCGGCGCCGGAATCATCACCACGCCCGGCGCGACGCGAACGGGCTCCTTTGGATCGATCAACTGTGCGGTGGCGAGCGCCGGCGAAACGACGCCGCCCGGCGCAAACAAGCGTAAGCCCTCGAACTGCCCCGTCGTCAACGTCAACCGTTCAGCCAACCGCTCCGGCACCGGAAAGCGCGCGACGCCCACGATGTGATCGGGATGCTCATGCGTGACGACGACGCGCGAAGCATTGCCCATCGCCGCAATCACGCGGCCATAGGCGGCCTCGTCATAGACCGGGTTCTCCCGCTGCGTCGCCGCCGCAACTTCCTTGTCCATCCCAGAGTCGATGACGACGCTGCCAGCGGGTCCGTTCAACTGAAACGCCGTGCGCGCCATGACGTAAGGCTCGTACCCGCCGCCCGCCTGCACGATGCCGAACGGAATGGAGTCGCGCCCGACAATCTCGACGCGGATCTCATTCGGCAATTCCGCCGTGTCGTTCGCAACCAGAGCGCGCCACCGCGCAATGTCGGCTTTGTATGACGACGTTGCAGGCACCTCGCCGTCCGCGAGCAAGTGCCAATACGCGCCGCCCGCCGCGACGATCAGAACAAGCAAGGCAATGCCGATCCGGCCAAGCCAACCCATGATGCGCCTCCCCAAGGAAGCAGATCAAAGCACACCCGGGTCCACGATGAACAGTTCCGGCCCTTGGCCCCGCATTAAGGCGCGTCCACCGTGAATTGCGGCTTGAACAGGCCCGCCGCCGTGAATCCGGTGATGAGTGGCGCATCGTGCGCCGGGATCATCGCGATCGAAGGCTCCGCCGCCATCAGATCGTGCAGCGCGCGAATTTGGTCGGCGACCATGGCTCGATCTTCGCCCGTTGCCATAAAGAACTGCTGCGTAAAGCGCGGCCGCGTCGCGAGCGCGTTCACGTTCGACAGCACCCACGCGATGTCGCCGATGAACAACGCCTCGCGCCCATCCGCGAGCTTCACGTAGAACATGACGCTCCCCGGCGTGTGACCTGCGGCCGGGATCATCACGACGCCGGGCGCGATGCGTGTGGGCGCCTGCAGATCGAGAATTTGCGCGTTCGCATAAGCGGCGGGCACGTTGCCGTCGACGGTGGCGCTCGCCATGCCGTCATATTGCGGTCGCGTGAGCACAAGCCGCTCGGCGAGCCGTTCCGGAACCGGAAAGCGCGCCACGCCGCCGATGTGATCGGGATGCTCGTGCGTCACGGCCACCTTCGATGCAACGCCCATCGCCGCGATGACGCGGCCATAGGCCGCCTCGTCGAATTCCGCCGTCTCGCCGCGCTGGGCCTTCTTGGCGATGGCTTTGTCCATCGCCGTGTCGATGATCACGCTGCCCGTCGGGCCGTTAAGCTGAAACGACGCCCGCACGCGGGAATATTCCTCAAACGGTGCGCCGGCCTGCATCGCAGCCAGCGGCACTGTATCGCGCCCGACGATTTCGATGCGGATCTCGGTGGGCAGTTCCGCGGTGTCGCCGCTCACCAACGCGCGCCACTGCGCGACGTCGGTCTTGTAGGCGGCCGCTGCCGGCACGGCTCCGTCGACGATGTAGAACCAATAGGCGCCGCCGCCCATCACCGCGAGCACGAGCACCGCCACGCCGAGACGAATAAGCCACTTCATCGCTGAGTCTCCGTCCTTCTCGCCATCAAAGCACGCCCGGGTCCAGCGTGAACAGTTCCTGCGCTCGTCCCACGCCGCGCAGCGCGTACCGGCCGAGCGACACAAGATGTGCGCGCGCCGCGTCGGGCGCCTGTGCGGCGAACTCGGACGAGATCACCAAATGCCGGTCGACCGAGCGGCAGATCGACGCGATGCGGCTGACCTCGTTCACTGCGGGTCCAACGACGGTGAAGTCGAGCCGGTCCTCGCTGCCGATATTGCCGTAGAACACCTCGCCGATATGGAGGCCCAGATAGACGGTCGTGGTCGGCCGCCCCTCGCTCGACCGCCGTGCGTTCAGCACTTTGAGCCTGGCGCGCAAATCCGCCTCGGCCCGCAGCGCCGCCGCACACGCCTGCGCCGGATCGTCCGCCTTGAAGATCGCGAGCGTCCCGTCGCCCATCAGCTTCAACACGTCGCCGCCCGCCTCATGCACCGCGTTGATCACGGCCTCGGCGTAGTCGTTGAGCAACGGAATGATCTCGTCCGGCTCCGCCGCGTCGCTGATCGTCGTGTAGCCGCGCAGGTCCGAGAACCACAGCACGGCGCTGATCTTGTCGGTGACGCCGCGCTGGATACGTCCGCGCACCACGCGCTGTCCGGCGTCCTTGCCCAGATAGACTTCCGCGATGGTGCCGGGAATGCGCGCCAGTGACACCGACTTGAGCGCCAACGCCAGTGTCGGCACCAGGCGCCGCAACGCGCCGAGATCGTCGTCGCAGAAACCGTCCGGATGGGCCGTGGTCCAATAGGAGTAGACGCAGTCCATCTCGCCGATCACGCCCTCGCCGGCGAACCGGTTGACGAAGACGACATAGTCGGTGTGCCCCTCGTCCCTCATGTTGCGCGCGATGTTGAAGTCGTCGAATTCGTCCGCTCCGAGCCTACGCCGCAATTCACTGCCGCCGGTCGATAGCAGGTAGTAGAACGGCGAGCGCTGCCAATTCGCCGCCGCTTCGCCCTCGTTCGTCCGGCCATATTCGACCATGGCCGATTCCTCGACGCCGTCGTTGCGCCAGCGGAACGCGCGCCCTTCGTGCACCGGGTGCAGCGTGTCGATGATCGTCATCCCGCGCGCCAGATCGACGCCGGCATCACGGCAGCGCAAGCAAAACGCCGCGAGAATGTCGGCCTCCGCCACGCCGGCGAGCCCCTGCTCAATCAGCCAGGCCGTGATGCTGTGAATGTCCGCGTCGTTCATGCCGTGCGTCCAAAAAGCCCAAAGAACCCGCCGTTTCGCAACTTAGCGAACCCGGTGATTTGCTCAATTTCGCAGTGCAGCATAGCCTGTGGTCAACCAGCTATCTGTAAGAATCGAGCCCATGACCATAACCCTCGACGGAACGGAGACCGCAGCGCCGCGCGAACGCGACGGCCTGACCTATCCGTTCCCAGCCAAGCCCGAACCCGGCAAGACGATCGAAGTCGCGCCCGGCATCCATTGGATCCGCCTGCCGCTGCCGTTCCAATTGAACCACATCAACGTCTGGCTCGTCGAAGACGGCGAGGGCTGGGCGGTCGTCGACACCGGCATCAATTCGAAGACGACGCAAGGTCTGTGGGAACAGGTCTTCGCCTCGCTCGGCGGCAAGCCGGTGAAGCGCGTGATCGTCACGCACTTGCATCCCGATCACGTCGGTCTCGCCGGCTGGTTCACCGAAAAATTCAACGTGCCGCTTTACATGTCGCGCACGGATTATCTGCTCTGCCGCACGCTGGTGATGGACACGGGCCAACCCGCGCCGGAAGAGGGCGTGCTTTTTTACAAGGCCGCAGGCTTCCCCGACGAGGCGCTCGAATACTACCGCAAACGCTTCGGCGGTTTCGGCAGCGGCGTCTACAGCCTGCCGCAATCCTACCGCCGTCTCACCGACGGTCAGGAACTGATCATCGGCCGCTACCGCTGGCGCATCGTCGTCGGTCGCGGCCACGCGCCGGAACACGCGTGCCTGTGGAGCCCCGATCAGAAGATCATGATCTCCGGCGACCAAATCCTGCCGCGCATTTCATCGAACGTCAGCGTCTTCCCGACTGAACCGGAAGCAAACCCGCTTCAGGAGTGGATCGACAGCTGCAAACACCTGCGCACGCTGATCCCGGACACGACGCTCATCCTGCCCGCGCACAACGAACCCTTCTACGGCGTCTCGACGCGCATGACGCAGCTAATCGACGACCACGAAAGCGGCATGGCGAAGCTGCTGGAGATGTGCGCGGTCCCGCGCCGCGCCGTCGACGTCTTCCCCGCGCTGTTCCGTGCCAAGATCACCAGCGGCAACTACGGCATGGCGACCGGCGAAAGCCTGGCCCACATCAACTGCCTCATCGCCCGAGGCCAACTCACCCGCACCCGCGACGCCGACGGCATCGACTGGTACCAGCGCGCTTAGTCTGAAAGCGCGTCTGCCGGTTTGCTGCGCTGCTGCACCTCGCGTGCGTGAGGAAATTGCCGCGCGACCTCGTTGTCCACTAGACTTGCGACTGCACCCGCGCACGCATGGAGGTGGAGCGATGTGGAACGGCACCTATCCTCGAACCTGGTCGGAGATGACGTTCGAGTTCAAAGGCCTCTTCGCCTACCACGGCGCGATGATGATCATGATGCTGGCGGGCCGAGCACTGACCTTCGATCAGCAGGCGACAGTCGCGGGTGGCATCGCGCTCGTCATCGCGCTTTGGTCGCTGATTAGGCGCGTGCGGGGCGGTTGGCGCTGGCGCAAGCCCGGACCGCTGCGCATCGGCGGCGCGGTTGTGGCCGCGGCGCTGATGGCCTTTTTCGTCGGCGCAGCCACGAACTTTTCGCTAGAGCGATTTGTGGCGCTCGGGCCATGGGCGCTCGCCTGCGTCGGGATCGGCGTCTTCTACGTGTTGAGCACGCTTCGCCTGGTGCGCATGGCCGAGCAAGACTTTATCGCCGACTGCCGCGATGAGGAGGTCGCCGACGACGCACCCCCGCCGGACCCGCGCTGGAAAGCCGTCGTGCGTGTCGTCTTCTACGCGGCGTTTCTCGCGGTCTGGCTCCAGGGCGTGACGGCGATCTACCTCTTTTCGTCGACGTTCGAGGCGGGATCGCCTCAAGCCACCGCCGATCGCTCGGCGCCGCTTGTCAACCACGGCGTGACGCGATACGTGACCGCCGCCGAGAAAGAACTGGTCGACCAAATGCTGGCCGCGATGATGATAGGCATTCCTTCGGCCATCGCCGCCGCGTTCTTCATTCAATTCGTGCTGCGCATAAGGCTATCGCCCGTGCTGGCGCCAAAGTCAGGGTAGGACACCGCATGCCCCTTAAAGGAAAGACGCTCTTCATCACAGGCGCAAGCCGCGGCATCGGTCTCGCCATCGCGCTCCGCGCCGCGCGTGACGGCGCGAACATTGCGATCGCCGCCAAGACCGCCGATCCGCACCCGAAACTTCCCGGCACGATCTATTCCGCCGCCAAGGAAATCGAAGCCGCCGGCGGCAAAGCGCTGCCCCTCGTCGTCGATGTGCGCGACGAAGAGAACGTCGCGAACGCCATCGAACAGACCGCCGCGAAATTCGGCGGCATCGACATCTGCGTGAACAACGCCAGCGCCATTCAGCTCACGCCGACCACGATGACCGACATGAAGCGCTATGATCTGATGCATCAGATCAACACGCGCGGCACGTTCATGGTCTCGAAATACTGCGTGCCCCACCTGAAGAAGGCGGCCAACCCGCACATCCTGAACCTGTCACCCCCGCTCGACATGAGTGAGAAGTGGTTCGCAAACCACGTCGCCTACACGATGGCGAAATACGGCATGAGCATGTGCGTGCTGGGTATGGCCGGCGAATTCCGCCCTGACGGCATTGCCGTCAACGCGCTCTGGCCGCGCACCGGCATCGCGACGGCGGCGATCCGCAACGCGCTCGCAGGCGACGAAGGCATGAAGATGTGCCGCACGGTCGACATCATGTCGGACGCCG
>JAWXBY010000137.1:0-25322 GCA_034440355.1 Alphaproteobacteria bacterium | reverse complement strand
CGCGTCTCGCCGCCGTCCGCGTAGTGCGCAGCGAGTTCGTCGAGCGGGGCGCGGCGGATTTCTTCGTGCAGCTTGGTCAGTTCGCGGGCGACGGCGGCGGGCCTTGCGCCCAGCATAGCGGCGAGGTCGGCGAGCGACTCGGCGAGCCGGCTTGGCGCTTCGAAGAAGACGAGCGTCGCGGGCACGGCCTCCAGTTCGCGGATGGCGCGGCGGCGCTCGGTGGCGCGCGAGGGCAGGAAGCCTGCGAAGAAGAAGCGTTCGCCGGCGAGACCTGAGGCGGTGAGTGCAGCCAACGGAGCGGAAGCGCCGGGGATCGGGAAGACCGCGTGGCCCTGAGCGACAGCCGTTTGCACCAGACGCTGACCGGGATCGGAGATCAGCGGGGTGCCGGCGTCGCTGACCAAGGCCACCGTGCGGCCCTCGCCCAAGTGACGCATGATGTCGCGCTCGGCCTGATCGGCGTTGTGCTCGCGGTAGGAGTGCAACGGGCGCGCGAGCGCGTGCAGCGCGAGAAGCTTTGAGGTTACGCGCGTGTCTTCGGCGAAAACGGCGTCCGCCGCCTCCAAAACGTGAAGCGCACGCAATGTTATGTCGCTGGCGTTGCCGATGGGCGTGGCCACCAAGTAGAGGCCTGGGGACAAAGTGCCGTCTGATTTACTTCGACGGGCCCGGCCAGTAGTCTTGGGGTCATCACTCACGTTGTTTTTGCCTTTGAAGGACGATCGCCCCGTGACCGCACGATTGTTAGCGTCTGAGCCCGCGCGTTTTGCCCGCACATTGTGGACGATCGTCTTGCTGCTGACGATGGGGGTCGTGCTGTCGGCCTGCGAAGGCTTCGGGTTCGGCGACAAACCGACGCCGACCGTGACGGCCGCACCGCCGCGGCCGACCGCCGTGATCCCGCCGACCAGCCAGCCCGGGCCGCCGGTGCCCGTCGAGGGCCAGGTGCGGATCGCCATGCTGCTGCCGCTGTCGCATCCGTCGAAGGATACGCGCGCGGTGGCGCAGGCGCTGCTCGATGCGGCGCAGATGGCAATGTTCGACATGGGTGCGCGCTCCATGGTGCTGGTGCCGCGCGATACGGGACCGACGCCGGAGACGGCCGCCGCCGCCGCCAACGATGCGATCGACAAGGGTGCTGAGCTTATTCTTGGGCCGCTGCTCGCCAACGACGTGAAGGCTGTGGCGCCGGTCGCGCGGGCGCGCAATGTGCCGGTCGTGGCTTTCTCGACCGACCGCGCGGTGGCCGGCGACGGCGTCTTCCTGTTGAGCTTCATGCCGCAGCAAGAGGTGAGCCGCGTCGTGAGTTACGCCGCCTCGCAGGGCCGCAGCAAATTTGCGGCGCTGGTGCCGGCGACGCCCTATGGGCAGCGCGTCGAAGAAGTGTTCCGCAACTCCGTCATGCAGAGCGGGCGCGAGGTCGTTGTGGTGCAAAGCTATGCGCCGAATCCGCAAGCGCTTGAGCCTGCCGTGAAGGCGATCGCGAAGATGGGCTTCGACACGATCTTCCTGCCGGAAGGCGGGGCGATGCTCCGGAGCCTCGGGCCCATCCTGACGGTCAACGGAGTAGACTCGCGCAAGGTGAAGCTGCTCGGTACAGGCCTGTGGGACGATCCCGCAGTCGCGCGCGATCCCTCGCTGCAGGGCGGGTGGTACGCCGTGCCGCCGCAAGATCAGCGACAGAACTTCGCCACCCGCTATCAGCAGCTCTATGGCACGAAACCGCCGCGGATTGCGTCGCTGGGCTATGACGCCGTTGCGCTGTCGGCGACGCTGGCCGGCGGGCGGCCGGGGCAGCGCTATACGCGCACGACGATCGCCGACCCGAACGGGTTCGCAGGCATCGACGGCATCTTCCGCTTCCAAGCGGACGGGATGACGCAGCGCGGGCTGGCGGTGATCGAAGTGTCCGCGAACGGACAGCTCAGCGTGGTGAGCCCGGCGGCGACAACGTTCCAGAGCCAGGGGTTTTAGGCGAGCAAAGGCCCCCGGTCATTCGGGGTCGAAATGCGACTTGAAGTCCATGCGCCCGTGCAGAACGCGGATGATGGCGACGCCATACTTCGCGCGTTTGTAGAAAATCACGTGCGCGGCGACGTTGCGGCGAAGATATCCCGGCCGGACCGATTCCGCTGAACGGCCACGCGACGGGTCTTCCGCGAGAAGCTCCATCGCGTCGATCAACGCCTCAAGGTACTTTTCCGCTTGTTCCGTCGACCACTGCTCGGACGTGTAGCGCCAAATCTCTTCGAGGTCGCCTTCGGCGCGTGGCGTAAGCCGGTATTCAGCCACCGCGGCTCTTCGTGCGCCGCTTGCGTTTCATCCGCTCAACGAATTTGGCGCGATCGAAGGGTCGTGGTTGGCCGCTCTCCTCGCCTTCGACGAGTGCGTCGCGAAGCGCAGTCAGCTTGATGTCATGCTCTTCCAACAGACGCAGACCCGCGCGCACGACCTCGCTTGCCGAACCGAAGCGGCCCGACGCGACCTGAGAGTCGACAAAGCCCGCGAAGTGATCGCCAAGAGAAATCGAGGTATTTTTTGCCATATCCCATTGTACCAAATTTTGGTACTTTGGCAAGATCGGCGGCGGCGACGTCGCCAATCGTAAGCGCGGGCTTCTGGTACCCAACTTTCTTTGCCGCGGCCGAGCAAAGCCCGGCCGTGATGGCGTTAGTGGCCTCCGGCTTTGCGGAGGGCGGTGATAACCCCTTCGTCATACGGCTGCAGCGCGAGTGGCGTTTTGCCGGCTTTGGTCTTGGCGTTGACATCGGCGCCGGCGGCGATGAGGCGTTCGACCACCCGCCTCGGATTCTTCTCGGGCGGATCTTGCGCGTATGTCCGCCAATCGGGCTCCACCGCATAATGCAGGGCGGTCCAGCCGTTGTCATCGCGCTGGTTCACATCAGGCCTCGCTTTGAGAATTCGTTCGACAACGTCCGGAATACCCGATCGCGCGGCACTCATCAGAACGTTTCGCGTGCTTCCCGGCCATTCGTCATCGTGGGATTGCTCATCGCGAGCGGCCGTGTAGAGCGGGTTTGCACCGGCTTCGATCAGATTTTCAACGATGGAAAGGCGGCCGTAGGCCGCGGCTTCGAGAAGCGCATCACCGAGGTCGGTCGCGTTCCAGCGCGCGGCACGAAGGACGATGTCAAGAATCTCGGCATTGTCGCGCTGCACCGCGGCGTTGAGAGCCGTCGTCCGACCGTGATCTCGGAGGCCGAATTGGCTTTGCGATTTTCCGGTGACCGGTGCACCCAAGGCGATCACCGCGCGCAGTGCTTCGGGTTCGCCGTATTGAGCCAAGCCGGCGACGATGCCGAGGTTTGCCTCGGAGCGGCTTTGGAAGTTCCAGCGTTCGGCGACCAGGCTCGGTGCGGTGTTCTTGTTGCCCAACGTCCAGCGCTCGATGTCGACGGCGTCGTCAACCGCCTGTTCGAGATTGGTCACGGCGTCGGGCATGCCGACGTTCAAGCCGATGTAGTCGTGAACCCTCTTCTTGTATCCATCAAAGCTGATTTCGATGTCGTAGGCCGGACCGTGTGTGATGAGAGCCCTATAGACGTCCTGCAGCCAAAAGAAGTCGGCGCGGCGAAATTGATCGTAAAGTTTTTCGATCGCCTGCCGCTCGATTTTTGCGCGGTGCGTACCGCGAAGGGCGACGAAGTTGCGGCCGTCGTAGTGGACGCTGCCGTCGCCCGTGACCTCGACGGCGTAGCTGGGGCAAACGCCGTAGCACATGGTGCGCGTCAGCGAGATGCGCAGCGTGCTCCAATCCTCGATCTGCGGGAAGGGCACGCGTTTGAGCGGTCTGTTGTCCTGCCAGCGGATCGGCATCGGTGCGTAGATCTGCGCAACAATGGGCGCACCGTTGCGCTTGAACGGTTTGAACCGCCACAGCATCGCGAGTTCTTCGGCGCGGGCGCGGAACGCCGCGAAGCCTTGGACGGCGTCGGCGCAGACGACGCGGCCATCATTGTCGACGATGAGCGCGAGGTAGAGCGGGATTGCGCGACCCGCCTTCTCATTCGTCCGGACACTGAGCTCAGGCCGAGGCCGGTTGCGATACATCTCATCCGGCGTTAGGCGCACCGCGTCGGCGCGAGCGCACCTGGTCGGCACCTGATCGTAGTCCGGTCCGCTGGGCGTTGAGTTCGCGGTGGGGGGTGGCGTCACCGGCGGGGCGAGGCGCTCGACCGTGCGGCGCAGATCCGCGTTCCACGTCGGCACGAGCGCCGCGACAAGCAGCGCCGCGCCGGCGACCAGCGCCAACATCGTCAGAATGAGTGTGGGCCAAGACCTCATTAGGCCAGCCTAGCGGACGGCGCGGCCACAGGTCTGTGCGAATTTACCCGGCCGGTGCCTTCCGCAAATTACGCGGCGAGCTGTTTCAGTACCGCGTTTAACACCAGGCGGCCGCGCGGCGTTACGCGCAGGCGGCCTGCCGTGCGGGCCAAAAGCCCTTGCGATTCCAGCATCGAAAGATGCGCGAGCGGACGGCCGAGCTTATTTTCGATCGGCGCGATCTCGATGCCTTCGCTGAGGCGTAGCCCCATCAGGAGAGCTTCAGTCCCCTGCTCTTCCGTCGTTACCTGATCCCAACGGTCCAGGCCGTCGCCATGTTCGTTCACGCGGGCGAGCCAGGCTTCGGGGGCGCGGATCGTCGAGGTCGCGATGCGTTTGCCGCCGCTGGTGATACGGCCGTGCGCGCCGGGGCCGATGCCGAGGTAGTCGCCGTAGCGCCAGTAGATGAGATTGTGGCGCGACTCTTCGCCGGGCTTGGCGTGGTTTGAGACTTCGTAGGCGGGGATGCCTGCCGCGTTCATGCGCGCCTGCGTCAGTTCGTAGAGTTCGGCGGCGGTGTCGGCGTCTGTTTCCTTCATCGTGCCGCGCTGAAGTGCTGCGTAGAAGGGCGTGCCTTCTTCGAACGTCAGTTGATAGAGGGAGTAGTGCGTGCAGCCTTGCGCCAAGGCTTGTTCGAGTTCCGCGCTCCACGCTTCTGTCGTTTGGCCCGGCCTTGCGTAAATCAGATCAAAGGACGCGCGCGGGAACGTTGCTTGCGCGAGGGTCACGGCGCGCATCGCTTCGTCGACGGTGTGGAGGCGGCCGAGGGCGCGCAGGTCTTTGTCGTTCAGTGCTTGCACGCCGAGCGAGATGCGGTTGACGCCGGCTGCGCGGTAGTCGCGGAAGCGGCCGGCGTCGACGCTGGTCGGGTTGGCTTCG
Source organism: Alphaproteobacteria bacterium (assembly GCA_034440355.1). GTDB lineage: Bacteria > Pseudomonadota > Alphaproteobacteria > Micropepsales > Micropepsaceae > SZUA-430. The sequence continues at coordinate 20,099 of JAWXBY010000137.1, read as the reverse complement.
AGCGTGACCTCGATGTTGGGCGCGAAGCCGAAGATGCGTTCGGCCTCGTTCAGCAGCGCTTCGACGATGTGGCCGGGCATGAGCGAGGGGGTGCCGCCGCCGAAGAAGATCGACTGCAGTTTCGGTTTGGCGTCGAGGCGCGCGGCTTGCGTTTGCAGTTCGCGCAGCATGGCGGCTTGCCAGCCTTGCGCGTCGATCTTGGCGCGGACGTGGCTGTTGAAGTCGCAGTAGGGGCACTTCGACAGGCAGAACGGCCAGTGGATGTAGAGCGCGAACCCCGGCGCGTTACTCAAGGCACGCCTCGACGAATTTTGCGAAAGCGCGGGCGCGGTGGGACATCGCGTGTTTTTGCGCGGGGTCCATTTCGCCGAAGGTTTGTTCGTAGCCGTCGGGGATGAACATCGGGTCGTAGCCGAAGCCCAATGTGCCGCGCGGCGGCCAGACGAGGCAGCCGTTCACTTTGCCTTCGAAGGTTTCGCTGTGGCCGTCGGGCCAGGCGATGGCGAGGGCGCAGACGAAATGCGCGTTGCGGTTGGGCGTGTGGGCCATGCGTTCGTTCACTTTGCGCATGGCGATGGCGAAGTCTTTCGAGGGGCCGGCCCATCTGGCGGAGAGAACGCCGGGGTCGCCGTTCAGCGCGTCCACGCAAAGGCCGGAGTCGTCGGCGAGTGCGGGGAGGCGCGCCGCCTTCGCCGCGGCGTGCGCTTTGATGAGGGCGTTGCCGATGAAGGTGGGCTCGGTTTCTTCCGGCTCCTCGAGATTGAGCGCGACGGCGGAAATGGCTTCGAGATCGTACGGCGCGATGAGGTCGGCGATCTCGCGCACCTTGCCGGGATTGTGGCTGGCGACGATCAACTTCTTTTCGGTGAGACGACGCGTCACGGTTTGCACCGCCAAACAACAAGCTTGTCATCCCGGGCAAGCGAGCGTAGCGAGCGCGACCCGGGACCCAGGAGACTGGGCGCCGTATCGACGCGCGGACAGGCACCGCCCGGTCTCCTGGGTCCCGGATAGTAAGCTGCGCCAACGATCGCTGCGCGATCGGGCTTCGCTAACTTCCGGGATGACAGTTCTTCCATGCTTTCGCTCTAGCTGCGTGAGATAGCTTTGCGTTGCATTTCGACAAGTTCGCCGATGCCGGCGCGGGCGAGGGCCATGAGTTCCAGGAGTTGGGCTTCGCTGAAGGGGTCGCCTTCTGCGGTGCCTTGGACTTCGACGATGTTGCCGGCGCCGGTCATGACGAAGTTGGCGTCGGTGCCGGCGGAGGAGTCTTCCTCGTAGTCGAGATCGAGGACGGATTTGCCGTTGTGGATGCCGCACGAAATAGCCGCGACGTGGTCCTTCACAGGCAGGGCTTTGATCAGTTGGTCGCGCTTCATCAACTCGAAGCATTTGTGGAGCGCGACGAAGCCGCCGGTGATCGCCGCCGTGCGGGTGCCGCCGTCGGCTTGAATGACGTCGCAGTCGATGAGGATCTGGCGTTCGCCGAAGCCGGTCATGTTCGTCACGGCGCGCAAGGCGCGACCGATCAGGCGTTGGATCTCTTGCGTGCGGCCGGACTGTTTGCCTTGAGCGGCTTCGCGGCGCATGCGCTCATTGGTTGCGCGGGGAAGCATGCCGTACTCGGCCGTCACCCAGCCTTTGCCGGTTCCTTTGAGGAAGGGTGGGACGGAATTCTCCAAACTCGCGGTGCACAGCACATGCGTGCGGCCGAACTTCACCAGGCATGAACCTTCTGCGTGCACGGATACGCCCGTTTCGAGGGAAACCTCGCGCAGTTGATCGGGGCGGCGGCCGGATGGGCGCATGATCGGTGTACTTCCTTGGCTTGAAGTTTGGGGGCTTAGGCGCTACCTAGCCTCACGCTTGAGGGTCATGCAACGGCCGTTTTTGGGCGGAAAACCTTAGTAAATTCAGGCATGAACGAACGTCAGATCCCACATACGAAGCTGCCGGTTACGACACAGATCGGTGAGCTGTCCGAACGGTCGCGCGACATCTTTCGCAGCATCGTGGAGTCGTATCTGGAGACGGGCGAGCCGATCGGGTCGCGGACCTTGTCGCAGCGGGGCATTAAGTTGTCGCCAGCGTCGATCCGCAACGTGATGTCGGATCTGGAGCATGCCGGACTGCTCGAAGCGCCGCACACCAGCGCCGGCCGCGTGCCGACGCAGATTGGTCTGCGCATGTTCGTCGACGGGTTGCTCGAGGTCGGCAATCTGGCGACCGACGAGCGTAAGGGTATCGAGGCGCAGCTGGTGGCGGGCGGGCGCAAGCTGGAAGACATGCTGGTACAGGCGTCGGCGCTGCTCGCGGGTCTGAGCCAGTACGCCGGTTTGGTCGTGACACCGAAGCGCGACTCGGCGTTGAAGCATGTGGAATTTGTGCCGCTGGGGCCGCAGCGCGCGTTGGTCGTCACGGTCAGCGAAGACGGTTCGGTCGAGAACCGGATGATCGAGACACCGCTGGGCCTGCCGCCGTCGACGTATATCGAAGCGAGCAATTATCTCAGTGCGCGCATGCGCGGGCGGACGCTCGATGAGACGAGTACGGACATTCTGGAAGAAGTCACGGCGCAGCGGGCGGAGCTGAACGACCTCACCGCGAAGCTTGTCGCCGGGGGGCTTGCCGAGTGGGGCGGCGGCATGAATCAAGCACCCTCGCTGATTGTACGCGGACAGGCGCGCTTGCTTGAGGATGTCGCGGCGAGCCAGGGGCTTGAGCGCGTGCGTCAACTGTTCGACGACATCGAACGCAAGAACGATCTGATCCAATTGCTGGACCTTGCCAAGCAGGGGGACGGCGTGCGCATCTTTATCGGGTCTGAAAACAAACTCTATTCGCTGTCGGGGTCGTCGGTGATCGCCGCGCCCTATTCCGATCATAATCAGCGGGTGGTGGGCGTCATCGGGGTGATCGGCCCCACGCGGTTGAACTATGCGCGGATCGTGCCGATGGTCGACTACACCGCGCGCGTGATCAGCCGCCTGATCAATCAGCAGAAATAACAGGGCCATCGAGCGATGAGCGGACCGAAGAAAGAAGACAACGTGGCGTCGCCCTTTTCAGGGCTTCTGTCTGATCCTATGGATGTCACGGTCGGTAACGACGAGACGGCCGACAGCAACGATATCGCGCGCGAAGCGGCGCAGATCGCGGCCCTGCATGCGGAGATCGCGGAGCTGAAGGACCGATATCTGCGCTCGGTCGCCGAAGTCGAGAACGTGCGCAAACGTTCTGAGCGCGAGAAGATTGACGCCGGACAATTCGCCTTCTCGCGGTTCGCAAAAGATCTGCTGAGCGTGGTCGATAATTTTTCACGCGCGCTGGACGCCCTGACGCCGGAGACGCGGGCGGCACTGCCTGCGAACGCGCGGTCGGTGATCGAAGGCATCGAGGCGACGCAGCGTGAGACGCTGAGCATCCTTGAGCGCCACGGCATCAAGCGCATCGACGCGAAGGGCAAGCGGTTCGATCCGAACCTGCACAGCGCTATCGCCGAGATTCCCTCGGCCGAGCACGCGCCGGGCACCGTCATGGACGTGGCGCAGCAGGGCTATACGATCGGCGGTCGCTTGTTGCGCGAAGCGATGGTGACGGTTTCGGCCGGCGCGCCCGCGCGCAATGGTACGGGCGGCCCATCGCTCGACACGTCGGCCTAGTCAGCCCGATCCTTCGCCGCCGTTGCCGTTGTGCCCGTCGTCGTCGTCGTCGTCGCGGCCGCCAAATATGCCGAACCAGCCTCGGTCGCGCTTGGAACCGACGCCACGCCCCAAAGCTGCGTCACGGCGCTCAAGATGCAGCGCGCCGCTGATCACGAACCAAATCACCGCCACCAGAAACGCGATGATGCCGAGGGCGACCCAGCCGTTGCCGGAAATGTGCGGTGTGCGCGCCGTCGCCTGAGCGACGCCGCTTGATCCCAAGAAGGCCACCGACGCGGTGGTTGCTGCTGTTCGATAGCGGACAAGATTGTTTGACATACGTCGCACCCCTTTGTGCCGTGCCGACCGTCTTCTATCTGGGGTGTCTCGGTGGCGAATCTGTGACGAGAGTCGACTTTATTTGCCCCCGATAAGGCCTAGGCGGCGCCGCAACGCGCGCGGCGCCGGGTTCTCAGGCTTGCGGAGCGGTGCGGACGAAGGCGACGAAGTCGTCGTCGGCTTCGATCGAAGCAACCTGGCGGCAGCGGTTTTCCAGGCTGGCAACCTGGCGGCGCAGATCGTCACCCTCGGCGGCGAGGCGCGGACCGGCGTCGCCGACATAGATCACCATTTTCGGGGTTGAGCTGTCCTTCTTCGACCTGCCCGACCTTTGATAATCGGCCCAGCGGCGGTTGTGCGCGTCGAAGCGTTCCGCGAGCCGTTCGGCGTCGTCGTAACACTGCGTGTAGGCGCGGCCGGTCGCGATCAAGTTGGCCGTGACGGGCAGATAGCGTTCAAAGCCCGGTGGGATGGGTTCGTCTGCCGGTTGAAATCCCGCGGCCCAATCGGCCGCGTAGAGGTAGGGTTTGGCCCCGAACACCCGGAAGCGCCAAAGATTGCCGTGGCGTTCGACATCGTTGAGCGGCACGCCGGCTGCGAGCGCCAGGCACTCGCCGGTTTCGAAGCCATAACGGACGCTGGCGTTGCCTGCGCCCAAGCGGCCGATGGCTGCGGCATTCTGCGCGGAGAAGCACGCGTAGATCGGACGCCCACCCGCTGTGGACGCGGTGGCGGGTCCCAACTGAACCAGTACAGCACTTACGGCCAAAAACGCGGCCCACCCAAGCTTGAACAACATGGCGGCCTCCCTCGTCCTTCCGACAGGATGAACGATACGCCGGGCCGCGAGCGGTACAAAATCACGTTCTTTGGCGTCCAGGCCCCGCCTTCGCCAAGGCTTCGGCAGGCCGATGGTGGGTCACTCCGCCGCCGTAGCTTTAGCGAGGGCGTCCGCTTGCGGGCGGGGGGTGGCCCCCCTATATCTGGCCCTGAAAGCCGCAGATTCATGCGGCATCCCAGAATCTGAAACCAAGCGTTACATGGGGATGACGGGCGGGTGCTTCCCTTGAAGAAGGCCCGCGGGTTCATCCGCCGAACTAGAAAGGTTTAATAAATGGCTAAAGTTATCGGGATCGACCTCGGCACCACGAACTCGTGCGTCGCCATTATGGAAGGCGCCCAGCCCAAGGTGCTTGAGAACGCGGAAGGCGCGCGGACCACGCCCTCGATCGTCGCTTTCACCAAGGACGGTGAGCGGCTGGTCGGGCAGGCCGCCAAGCGGCAGGCGGTCACGAACCCGGAATACACCTACTTCGCCATCAAGCGCCTGGTCGGGCGCAAGTTCGAAGATCCGATGACCCAAAAGGACATCGGCATGGTGCCCTACAAGATCATCAAAGCCGACAACGGCGATGCGTGGGTGCAGGGCCGCGAGAGCGAGAAGCTGTCGCCGAGCCAAGTGTCCGCCTACACGCTGCAGAAGATGAAGGAAACGGCCGAAGGTTATCTCGGCGAGAAGGTGACGCAGGCCGTCATCACCGTTCCCGCCTACTTCAACGACGCGCAACGTCAGGCGACGAAAGACGCGGGCCGGATCGCCGGTCTTGAAGTGCTGCGCATCATCAACGAGCCGACGGCGGCGGCGCTTGCCTACGGTCTCGACAAGAAAGAAGCCGGCACGATCGCGGTCTATGACCTTGGGGGCGGCACGTTCGATATTTCGATTTTGGAAATCGGCGACGGCGTCTTCGAGGTGAAGGCGACGAACGGCGATACGTTCCTGGGCGGCGAAGACTTCGACATGCGTCTCGTCGACTACTTGGCCGATGAATTCAAGAAAGATCAGGGCATCGATCTGCGCAAGGACCGTTTGGCTTTGCAGCGTCTGAAGGAAGCGGCGGAGAAGGCGAAGATCGAGCTGTCGTCGACGACGCAGACGGAAGTGAACTTGCCGTTCATCACGGCCGACGCGTCGGGTCCGAAGCATCTGACGACCAAGCTGACGCGCGCGAAGTTGGAGTCGCTGGTCGACGACCTTATTCAGCGTACGCTCGCGCCGCTGAAGGCTTGCATGAAGGACGCTGGTGTTACGCCGGCCGACATCGCGGAAATCGTACTCGTCGGCGGCATGACGCGCATGCCGAAGGTGCAGCAGATCGTCAAAGAATTCTTCGGCAAAGAGCCCCACAAGGGCGTGAACCCGGATGAAGTCGTGGCCATCGGCGCGGCCATTCAGGCGGGCGTGCTGAAGGGCGAAGTCAAAGACGTTCTGTTGCTCGACGTGACGCCGTTGTCTCTCGGCATCGAAACGCTGGGCGGCGTGTTCACGCGCCTCATCGAGCGCAACACCACGATCCCAACCAAGAAGTCTCAGGTGTTCTCGACGGCGGAAGACGGGCAGACGGCGGTGACGATCCGCGTCTTCCAGGGCGAGCGCGAGATGGCCGCGGACAACAAGTTCTTGGGCCAGTTCGACCTTGTCGGCATTCCGCCGGCGCCGCGCGGCATGCCGCAGGTCGAGGTTACCTTCGACATCGACGCGAACGGTATCGTGAACGTCGCGGCGAAGGACAAGGCGACCAACAAGGAACAGACGATCCGCATTCAGGCTTCCGGTGGTCTCAACGAGGCCGACATCCAGAAGATGATGCGCGAGGCGCAAGAGCACGCGACCGACGACAAGAAGCGCAAGGAGCTTGCCGAGACGCGCAATCGTGCGGACCAAGCCGTTCATGAGGTCGAGAAGGCCATGAAGGAGCACGGCTCCAAGGTGGGCGAGACGGAACGCTCGGCCATCGAGGCGGCGATCGTGGCCGTGAAGGATGGTCTGAAGGGCGAGGATCCGGACTTCATCAAGTCGAAGACCGAGGCGCTGTTGCAGGCGTCGCTCAAGCTGGGTGAGGCGATGTACAAGAACGCCAATCCTGACGCCGGCGCGGCCGGCGGCGATCCGACGGACGGCGGCGGCGACCCGGGGGCTGCGGCTGCCGGCGGCGCGACGGACGGGGCCGACGTGGTCGACGCCGACTACGAAGAAGTCGACGAAGAAAAGAAGAAGAAGGGCGGCGCGCGCTAACGGCGCGCGTTTCCTTTAGTGTGGTCCGATTCGTAGCGCGATGCGTGCTCGGCGAGACGTATGTCCAAGCGTGACTATTATGAAGTTCTGGGGGTAGCGCGGCGGGCAACGGCCGACGAGATGAAGGCCGCCTATCGCAAGAAGGCGAAAGAGCTTCATCCCGACCGTAACCCCGGCGACGCGCAGGCCGACCAGCGCTTCAAAGAGCTCAACGAGGCCTATGACATCCTGAAGGATGATCAACGGCGCGCGCTCTATGACCAGCATGGGCACGGCGCGTTCGAAGGCGCGGGCGGTGCGCGCGGCGGTGGTCAGGGCTTCGGGTTCGACTTCTCCACCTCGTTCACAGACGTGTTCGACGATTTGTTCGGCGAGTTCATGGGTGGACGCGGCCGTGCCGGTGGTGGCGCGGGCGGTGGCAACCGCGCGTCGCGGGGGGCGGACCTTCGCTACAACATGGAAATCAGCCTCGAAGATGCGTTTGCGGGCAAGACCGCGACGATCCGTGTGCCCGGATCGGTGACGTGCGAACCGTGCGGCGGTTCCGGCGCTGAAGCCGGATCGAAACCGCAGGCGTGTCCGACGTGTTCGGGCGTCGGCAAGGTTCGCGCGCAGCAGGGCTTCTTCACGATCGAACGGACGTGTCCGACCTGTCAGGGGCTTGGCCGCGTGGTCAAGAACCCGTGCAAGTCGTGCAATGGGGCGGGCCGCGTTCAGCGTGAGCGTACGCTCAACGTCAATATTCCGCAGGGCGTTGAAGACGGCACGCGCATTCGCTTGGCCGGCGAAGGCGAAGCGGGTTTGCGCGGCGGGCCGAAGGGCGACCTCTACATCTTCCTGTCGCTGTCGCCGCACACGTTGTTCAAGCGCGACGGCGGCGATCTCTATTGCCGCGTGCCGGTGAGCTTTGTCAGCGCCGCGTTGGGTGGGCAGATCGAAGTGCCGACACTGGGCGGCGGGCGTGCGCGGATTACGATCCCGGAAGGCTCGCAGTCGGGTAAGCAGTTCCGGTTACGGGCTAAGGGCATGCCGGGACTGCGCGGTCAGGGCGCGATGGGCGACCTGTTCGTCGAGATCGCGGTTGAGACGCCGGTGAATTTGACCAAGAAGCAGCAGGAATTGCTGCGCGAATTCGACAAGGCTGGCACGTCGCAGAATTCGCCGGAGACGACGAGCTTCTTCGCCAAGGTCAAAGAGATTTTCTCAAACTCGAAGAGCTGAGTTCGCGCTCCGCTCTTTACTTCGCGCGATAGCGCGACTGAGATTCAGCTTCACCACGAAGCCTCAAAGAACACGAAGGAATCACCAAGGGCTTGGTGGACCTTTGAGCTCTTTGAGGCTTCGTGGTGAAGCTGAGTATCAATGCGCACTGACGTGCGCAGACCAGCTATCTAGGCGACCGGCACCACCGCGGCGAAGCCGTCTTCGGTGCCGAAGGCTAGGTGTTCGCCGCTGGGTGAGAAGGCGAGTGCGGTTAGTTTGCCGCCGTTTAGCATCACGAAGTTTGCGCCGGGGTCGCCGATTTCTTCGAACCATACCGTGCCGTCGGTTGTGCCGGCGGCGATGATGTCTTGTTCGGGGTGGGCGGCCACGACTTGGATGATCGCTTCGCGTTCGGGGCCGAGTTCGAGCGGTTCTTTGCCCATCGGGCCGGTCTTGCCGGTGAAGGGCCAGCCGATGACGCGGCTGGCGCCGGCCGTGAAGAGCGTGCGGCCGCGGCGGTCCCAGGCCATGGATCTGATCTTGGCGGGATAGCCCGTCATGCGCATGTCGGCTGCGTCTTCGATGCGCCAACCGTGCAGCGCGCTTTCCTGCATCGAGGTGACGAGGAAGCGGCCGTCGGGGCTCCACGTCACGGCGATGTGTGAGCCTTTCCACTCGAGCGTCTTCGGCTCTTGGCTCGCCGATTTCGCCCACCACATCGACGCGCCGTTGTAGTGCGCGACGGCGATGCGGCGGCCCTTCGGGTCGAACGTGACGCCGGCTGCCGTCGTTGCGTGGGTCAGCGTCGTTTGTTCTTGGCCCGCCAGGATGATCGCGGTCTTGCCTGCCGTGCAAGCGATCAGGCCCGTCTCGGTGCTCGCGGCGACGTTTTCGATCCAGCGGTTTTTGATCGCGAGAAGTTCGCGCGTTGCACCGTTGTCCGTGTGTACCAGGCGACCGTCGTCACCGCCCGAGACGAAGCCGCTGACCGGATGCGCCGTCAGCGCGAGCAGTGCGCCGTTGTGGCCTTCGATGGTCTGGACGTCTTCGCCGTCCGTGAACGTGCGCAGCGTGCCGTCGCCCAGGCCGAATGCGCCGGTGCCTTCGGCGTCGAAGGCGATGGCGACGACGGGGGCGTCGAACGTCCAGGATTTGCCGGCGCTGATCTTCGGTTGCGGCATTAGGCGACGCAGCCGGCGAAGCCGAGTTGCAGCTCCGTCTCGTCGAGATTGCGGCCGATGAAGACGATGCGGCTGTAGCGCTTTTCTTCCGGCTTCCAGTCGCGCTGGAAGTCGCCGTCCATCACCATGTGCACGGCCTGGAAGACGAGGCGTTCGTCCTTGCCCTTCACGTCAATGATGCCTTTGGCGCGCAGGATGTCCTGGCCCTTCTCGGCCAGCAGATTGCGCAGCCAGGCCGTCACTTTGTCGCCGTCGAGCGGTTTCGTCGACGACAGCGAGACGCTGGAGATGTCGCTTTCGTGCGTATGTTCATGTTCGCTGTCGAGCAGCGCAGGCTCGATGTCGAGCAGGCGTTGGAGATCGAACGCGTGACGGCCGAGGATGGTGTCGAGGTCGATCTCGCAGCGTTCGGTGCGGTGGATGGGCGCGAGCGGGTTCAGTTCGCGGATACGGCGTTCGACGAGCTTCAGTTCTTCCGCACTGACCAGGTCCGTTTTGTTCAGGATGATTTGGTCGGCGAAGGCGATTTGTTCGGAGGCTTCGCGCGCGTCTTTCAGACGCAGCAGGATGTGCTTCGCGTCGACGACGGTTGTGATCGAGTCGAGTTTGGTTTTTTCCTTCACTTCGTCGTCGACGAAGAAGGTTTGCACCACCGGCGACGGGTCGGCGAGGCCCGTGGTTTCGACGAGGATGGCGTCGAACTTATCCTTGCGCTTCATCAGGCCGCCGAGGATGCGGATCAAGTCGCCGCGCACGGTGCAGCAGATGCAGCCGTTGTTCATCTCGAAGACTTCTTCGTCGGTGTCGACGACGAGGTCGTTGTCGATGCCGATTTCGCCGAACTCGTTGACGATGACGGCGTATTTCTTGCCGTGGTTTTCGGTGAGGATTCGATTCAACAAGGTGGTCTTGCCGGCGCCTAAAAAGCCCGTCAGCACCGTTACGGGGACTTGCGACATTCAGTTCTCCGAGGGATTTGGAGGCTCACAAACCCGGGGCCATCGCCGCCGTCAAGAGCCTGACATTGTGACGCATCATGGCGATGTATGTAGGCGCGGGACCGGCCTTCGTCGACAGGGCGTCGGAGTAGAGTTTGCCGCCGATCTTGGCCCCGGTTTCGCGGGCGATTTGTTCGATCAGGCGCGGGTCGGTGATGTTTTCTACGAAGACGGCACGGATTTTCTCGCGCCGGATTTGCTCGATAAGGCGGGCGACACCCTTGGCCGACGGTTGCGCATCGGTCGAAACACCCAAGGGGGCTATGAACTCGATGTCGTAGGCATCGCCTAGGTAGCTGAACGCATCATGCGTCGTAATCACTCGGCGTTTGATTTTGGGGATGTCGGCAAAACTAGCCCGGATGTCGGTGTCGAGCGCGCTCAGTTCTTTGAGGTACGCCTCAGCGTTTGCAAAGTATCTGGCAGAGTTCGCCCGATCGCGCGCCGCCAACGCGCGCGCAATGTTGCGCACATAGATCGATGCATTGCGTGCGTCGTGCCAGGCGTGTGGGTCGTACGGTTGGTGATCGTGAAAAGGAATCAACCTTGCGCGATTGGAGGCCACGACGGTCTTGGCTCGTGAACCCGACGAACTTGTCAAACGGATCATCCAGGGTTCGAAGCCGAGGCCGTTTGCGAATACGACATCCGCGGCGCTTAACGCTCGCGCATCGGCCGGCGTGGGCTCGAAGACGTGCGCGTCGGCATCGCGGCCGACGAGTGTCGTCAGCTCGATCTTATCGCCGCCGACGCGTTCGACCATGTCGCCGATGATCGAGAAGGTTGCGACGACTTTCAGTTTCTGCGCGGCCGCTGGTTGGCACAGCGCGAGGACGGCGATGAGGGCGAGCAGGACGCGGGTCATTTTTTGGCCTCCGCGGGATCGTGGAAGTGTGGGCGGCGCAGCCAGCGAGCGAGCAGGCCGCTGTGCGAGCCGGCGATGATCGACAGGAGGTAGAGCGTTGCCGCGGTCAGCACGATGGCGGGACCGGAGGCGATTTCGGTGTGGAATGAGACCAGCAGGCCGATGACGCTGGAGGCGATGGCGACGGCGGTTGCGATGACGATGATGTGCGAGATGTCTTCGGACCAGAAGCGCGCGGCGAGAGCCGGCAGCATCATGAGCCCCACCGCCATGAGCGTGCCGAGGGCTTGGAAGGCGGCGACGAGGTTGAGGACCACGAGGCCTAAGAACGCTGCGTAGATCCAGTTGCTGCCGGCGCCGATGGCCCGGGCGAAGACGGGGTCGAAGCATTCGACGACGAGCGGGCGGAAGATGATGCTGAGCGTCAGTGTGCTGAAGGTCGCGACGCCGACGACGAAGAGGAGGCCTTGGTCGTCGACCGCCAGGATCGAGCCGAAGAGGATGTGTAGGAGGTCGATCGATGAGCCGCGCAATGAGACCAGGAGGACGCCGAGCGCGAGGCTCGTCAGATAAAAGCCAGCGAGGCTGGCGTCTTCTTTCATGCCCGTCGCGCGGGAGGTGAGGCCTGAGAGGAGGGCTACGATCAGGCCGGCGATGACGCCGCCGAGGCTCATGGCCCAGAGCGAGAGGCCTGAGATCATGTAGCCGACGGCGACGCCGGGGAGGACGGCGTGGCTGATGGCGTCGCCCATCAGGCTCATGCGGCGGAGAACCAGAAAGACGCCGATGGGGCCTGCGCCGATCGCGAGCGCCAGGCACGCGACCAAAGCGCGGCGCATGAATTCGTAGTCGACGAAGGGGCCGAGCAGGAATTGATAGAGGTCGCTCATGCGTGCGCGTGGCCCGCGTGATCGTGATGGTCGTGGTGTTCGTGGCCGTTCTGTTCTCGGGCCCAGCGGTCGGTCATGGCGCGGGCGCGTTCGATGTTTTCGTCGGAGAGGGCTTCCGTCGTCGGACCCCAGGCGACGAGTTCGCGGGCGATGAGCAGCGTTTCAGCGAAGTGGCGGCGGATGAAGGCGACGTCGTGCAGAACGGCGATGACCGTGCGGCCTTCGCCATGCCAACCGTGGACGAGTTTCATCAGATCGGCGGTCGTGCGTTCGTCGAGCGCGGCGAAGGGTTCGTCGAGAAGGATGACGCGCGCGTCTTGCAGGATGAGGCGGGCGAAAAGCGCGCGGTGCCATTGGCCGGCCGAGAGCGCGGCGATGGGGGCGTGTTCGTAACCGGCGAGACCGACGTTGGCGATGCAGGCGCGGGCGCATTCTTGGTCGACCTGCGACACCGGGCGGAAGGCGCCGGCGCGGGGCCAGGCGCCCATCAGCACCGTCTGCAGGACCGAGATCGGGAAGGTGCGGTCGATCTCCGGCACTTGGGGGAGATAGGCGAACGACTTTGCGGGCATGCCGCCGCGTTCGATGCGGCCGTCGCTGATCGGCAGAAGACCCATGATGGCTTTGAGAAGGGTGCTCTTGCCCGCGCCATTGGGGCCTGCAATGGCGGTCAGGGAGCCAGGGGCGAAGCCGCCCGTTACGTGATGGACCGCCGGCACGCGCCGGTAGGTCACGATAAGGTCTGTGAGGCCGATGGCCGGGGTTTCGCTCATGTCAGGGCCCAGGCGACGCCCAGCCAGAGGATCGCTAAGGCGCAGGCGACCGGGGCCGTGCGCTCCAGGGCGCCGATGGTGAGGAGGTTGAGTTTGCGCATCCGGAGGCTCTGGCGAATGTTATATTATAACATAACCGGCAGCTTGGCGCGACCGGCTTTGCCACAGCAGGTTGTGGGCTATACCCTGGGTTTCGGCCGATTCTCGGCCCAGTACAGGTGTTGCGTATGACTGAGCACCCCATCGATCGGCTCTACGACCAAGTGTTGGCGCGGAAGTCAGCCGACCCGTCACGTTCCTATACGGCCAAGCTGCTGAAGGAAGGCGTGTCGAAGTGCGCCAAGAAAGTTGGTGAGGAAGGGGTCGAAGTCGCCATCGCGGCGTTGACCGGCGACAAGCGCGAACGGGTCGCAGAGTCGGCGGACCTGCTCTATCACCTGTGCGTTCTTTGGGTGGCGAGCGATGTCGATCCGGCCGACGTTTATGCCGAGCTGACGGCGCGCGAGGGCCGTTCGGGGCTCGACGACAAAGCGGCGCGCAAGAACATCGCCCGCTAGATCAATCCGGCTTTTGCCGCCAGGGCCTTCAGCGAAACCTGCGGACGCGGTCCGACGTGCGAGATGACTTCGGCAGCGGCGATGCTGCCTAGACGTCCGCAGACGGCCAATGGCAATTCACGCGCATAACCGAACAGGAAGCCTGCTGCGTATTGGTCGCCGGCGCCTGTCGTGTCGACCACGCGTTCGACAGGCTCTGCCTCGATGATGTGGACGCGGCCGCCTTCGACGACGACCGAGCCGCTTTCCGAACGAGTGACCGCAGCGGTCTTGCCCCACTTGCGTACCGCCTGGAACGCGTCGTCGAACTGTTCTGTTTCGTACAGAGCTTTTGCTTCGGCTTCGTTGGCGAAGAGAATGTCGACGTCGCCCGCGAGCAGCGCTTTGAATTCGTCGCGCCAGCGGCCGACGCAGAACGGGTCGGAGAGCGTCAGGGCGACTTTGCGTTTGGCGGCTTTGGCGCGCGCGATCGCGGCGCGGATGACCGATTTCGCGCTGTCGGTGTCCCAGAGATAGCCTTCGACGTAGAGGATCTTTGCCGAGGCGACGCGCGTGGGGTTGGCGTCCGCGTCTTCGAGCGCGCTGGCGCAGCCCAAGAACGTGTTCATGCTGCGGTGGCCGTCGGGCGTGATCAGGATGTGGCTGGACGCGGTTGCGACCGGCCCATGCGCAGGGGCGCAATCGAAGCTGACGCCCGCGTGGCGAATGTCGTCCATGAAAACTTGGCCCAGGCGGTCGTCGTTGACTTTGCCGATGAACGCGGCCGTCCCGCCGAAGCTTGCGACGCCGACCATGGTGTTCGCGCCGGAGCCGCCCGAGGCCTCGACCGGGTTCTTCATCGACCGGCCCAGCATTTCGGCGCGATAGCCGTCGACCAAGGTCATCGAATTCTTGGCGATACCGTGCTCGTTCAAGAACGCGTCGGTTGTGGTGGCCAGAATGTCGACGATCGCGTGACCCACGCCCAGAACGTCGAACGTCGCATTCGTCATTATCGCTTACCCTTTTGCCTCGCCGGTCGCGGCGCAGTATAGGCAGGGGCCGCCGGTTCACAATCGACAGATTCGGGCTTTCGCATGCTCTCAAGTGCCGCAGCCGCCCTGGGCCAGATGTTCGACCGGAAATTCCGCAGCGTGCTGTGGATGGGCGTCGGTTTGACGTTCGCCTTGTTCGTCGTGTTGATGCTCGTGCTGCAGTGGTCGATCACGTACACGCCGACATTCGGATTGAGTTGGGTGCGGGAAGCCGCCCAAATCGTGTCGAGCCTGCTGCTTACCGTCGTTTTCGTTTTCATGGGCGCGCCTATCGCGCAGCTGTTCGCAAGTATCTTCATCGATCGGGTCGCAGACGCCGTCGAAGAAAAGCACTACCCAGGACCGCAGCCGGACGGCGCAACATTTTGGGCTCTGCTTGGCGCGGGATTGACGTTCACTGCGATCAGCGCGTTGCTCAATTTGCTTTCGATTCCACTGCAGCTCGCGTCGTTCGGGCTTGGGGCCGTGGTTGTGGTCTTCGTCAACGGCTATCTCACCGGGCGCACGTTCTTCGAACTCGCGGCGTTGCGCCATATGCCGTCGCGCGAGGCGCGCGCGCTCAGGCGGCGGCATCGCGTGCGTTTGTTTCTGGGCGGCGTGTTGATATCGTTGCCGGCGATGATCCCTGTACTGAATTTCTTCGTGCCGCTGTTCGGCGCGGCGATGATGACGCACGAGTACAACAAGCTTTCGAGGAACCGCTGATGCGTTTCACCCCTGCCTGTGCCGCAGCGATTGCCGCCATTGCGTTGAGCGGATGCCAGACGTTGAACGACGTCGTCGGCTCCAGTCCGGCGGCGACGCCCGCGCCAGCCGAAGCGCCGGCGCCGGCTGCGCCCTTGGTGACGCCGTCGACGGGCGGGGCGATTTCGACCAGTGGCTTGGCCGGCATGTCGGCGGATGGTTTGCGATCGGCGTGGGGCGAGCCGACGTTGAAGCGCACCGAGACCGGCGCGGAACTGTGGCAATACAGCGGGACCGGCGGCTGTACGTTGCTGGTCTACGTTTATTCCGGCGCTGTCACGCATGCCGAGGCGCTGCCGGGTGGCGCGAGCGATGCGGCGGTGTCGGCGTGCGCCAAGGCGGCGGGGAAGCCTTCGCTCAGGCCCGTCAGCTAGAGCGGGTTGTCGAAGGGGACGAAGTCGCTGCGGCCGTCGACTTCGCGATGGTGTTTCAACGCCCAGTGCACGCTTGGAAAAGCGAGCGCGTTCCAGGGAATCTCCTCCCACGCGAAAAGCTTCGTCTCCAGGCTTTCGACGCCCGGCGCGAAATCGTCTGACGCCAGTTTGGCGCGGTAGATGAGTTGCACCTGCGAGATGCGGGACACGGAATAAACCGCAAGCAGGCGGTCGATCTCGATCTTCGCCATCGCTTCTTCCCAGGCTTCGCGCGCGGCGCCTTCGACCGGCGTCTCGCGTTCTTCCATGTAGCCCGCGGGTATCGTCCAGAAGCCGTGCCGCGGCTCTATCGCGCGGCGGCACAACAGAATTCGTCCGTGCCAGGAACATACCGCGCCCACCACGATCTTGGGGTTGACGTAGTGCACATGCCCGCATTTGGCGCACACGTCGCGTTCGAGGCTGTCGCCTTCCGGTATGCGGCGTACAAACTCGCAACATGTCTTCGGCGCGGGCGGCGGCGGCGGTCGATCGGCCATCACGGTTTCTGTCCAAAAAGCAATATGCGCGTGCGACGAAATGGTGCGCCCGTTTGGGCAACTTCCGCACCGTCAGGCGATGTGGTACGGACACGGAGCATTTCTCGCGGCGCTTCCGCCGACTATCCCACCGGAATTCGAAATGGCAAAGAGCTTTGACCTGGAAAGTTCGCCCGGCCACCTGCTGCGGCGCGCCAACCAGTACGCGAATGATCTGTACACGAACGAACAGGACTCGAAGGTCCTGACGCAGCGTCAGTTCGCCGTGCTCTTCGCCGTCGACCAGCATGAAGGCATGAGCCAGACCGATCTCGTGAAGTCGACGGGGATCGACCGGTCGACGCTGGCCGACATGATCGTGCGGATGCAGGGGAAAGATTTGCTGGCGCGCAAACGTACGGAAGAAGATCAGCGCGCGAATTCGGTGAAGATCACGGCGGCCGGACGGCGGGCGCTGAAAGCCGCGATGCCGGCGGTGATGAAGTCGGAGACGAAAATTCTCGACGCCCTGCCCGCCCGCATGAGGCCGGAGTTCATCAAGGCGTTGATGCTGATCGCGAAGGCGGCGGCGGACGCGCTTGCCGACGACGAAGGCGGAAAGCCGAAGCGCAAGCGGCGCTGATTTTTCTTAGACTTTGATATCGAGTACGGAGCCCGGGCGCTGCGGACGAACGTCTGCCGGTGCGGGTGGTGCTTGCGTTCGCGTGGGCGCTTCGGCCGCGGCCTTCGGCGCTTGCGTCAGATCGGCGAGATCGCCGGCGTCGAGCCTGCGTTGCGGCGCCGGGTTGCGGGCGAACGGCGGCGGGATTTGGACGGCGGGGTTGGGCACTTTCATGCCGCATCTTAGCGGCGGCGATGGTTCACATCGCCCTAACGGCGCGACGCTTCTGCCTTTTGGCTGAGGTCGACGAGGCGTTCGGCGCGTTTCATCTCGCGCCAACTTACGATCGCGACGGCGATGAGGGCGACGATGCTGACCCCGTAGGCGGGCCAGACATAGGCGGCGTAACCGCCCATGGCGAAGAACTCGTTCATGCGGGGACCGGCTCCAAACCTAGGCGGATCGTGCGCAGGCGGCGTTGCGAGACTTCCGTGCGCATGCGGATCAGCAGGAACGTGACGTAGAAGACGTTATAGCCGGCGGCCATCACCAGCAACGGCGCGAGCATCGACGAGGTGATCGTCGGGCCGTCCATGCGGAACACCGACGAGCCTTGGTGGAGCGTGTTCCACCAGTCGACGGAGAATTTGATGATGGGCACGTTGATCGCGCCGACGAGCGCCAGGATGCGCGCGGCGCGGGCGGCGCGCGTGGGTTCGTCGATCACGCTCCAGAGGAC
The DNA here is from genome assembly GCA_034440355.1 of Alphaproteobacteria bacterium. GTDB lineage: Bacteria > Pseudomonadota > Alphaproteobacteria > Micropepsales > Micropepsaceae > SZUA-430. Next base: position 2,542 of record JAWXBY010000137.1, on the reverse strand, counting down.
GATGTAGCCGAGATAGAGGAAGAAGAGGATCAAGACCGAGGTCAGGCGCGCGTCCCAGACCCACCACGTGCCCCACATCGGCTGGCCCCAGAGGCTGCCGGTGATAAGCGCCAATGCCGTGAAGACGCAGCCGATCGGCGCGGAGGCTTTGGCGGCGACGTCGGCGAGCGGGTGTTTCCAGATGAAGGCAACGGCGCTGCTGACTGCCATGCACGCGTAGATGAAGAGCGACATCCAGGCGGCGGGCACGTGGACGTACATGATGCGCGCGGCGTCGCCTTGCTGATAATCCGGCGGGGCGACGAAGAGCGCGAGGTAGAGACCCGTCACGAGCAGCAACACCGTGGCGCCGAGCAGCCACGGGGTCAGCATTTTGGCGATGCGGACGAAGCGCTGCGGATTTGCGAATTGCTGCATGGCGCCAATCTAAATTGCGGGCATGGGTGGTGCTACCGCTAGTCTTCGTTGAGACGCAATGCCGCGGCGGCGGCGATGGGTCCGACGACCAGGGCGATGAGCGAGGCGGCTGTCAGGAAGATCAGGGCTTGGGTGGGGTCTTCGTTCGCTTGCGCCGCGGAAACGGCGCTGGCGCCGAAGATCAGGAACGGGATGTTGAGCGGCAGCACGAGGATGGCGAGGACCATGCCGCCGCGCTGGACGCTGGTGCCGAGCGCTGCCGCAGCGGTGCCGATGGCGCTGAGGCCCGGGGTGCCGAGGAGGAGCGATGCGGCGAGGATGGGGATCGCAGGCGTGTCCAAACTCAAGAGCGGCGCGAGCAGTGGCGCGAGCAGGCTGATGATGAAGCCGGAGGTCAGCCAGTGCGCGGCGATTTTCGCGAGCGCTACCAGTTCGAGCGGCAATGGCGAGAGGCGCAGGAGATCGAGCGTGCCGTCTTCGGCGTCCGGTTGAAGGACGCGTTCGAGGCCGAGCAATGTCGCGAGCAAGGCTGCGATCCAGAAGAGGCCGGGACCTGCTGCGCGCAAGGTGCCGGCGTCAGGGCCGAGGCCCAGGGGCGCGAGCACGATGATGAGGGCGAAGAAGGCTGCCGCGAGGGCCGCGCCGCCGCTCGCCCGCATGCCGATCAGGATGTCGCGCCAGACCAGGGCTCTGAAGGTTTTCATTCCTGATAGCCCAAGGTCATCGTGCGGCGGTCGCCCAAGAACGGTTCGTGGCTGGCGGCGACGATGAGGCCGCCTTGCGTGAGATGCTTTGAGCAGATGTCGTTGAGGCGCGCGCGCGTCGGCGTGTCGAGCGCGACGAGCGGTTCGTCGAGGAGCCAGAGCGGGCGGCGTTGCAGCGACAGTCTGGCGAGCGAGACGCGGCGGCGTTGACCGGCTGAGAGCAGACCGCCGCTGAGTTCGGCGAGCGGTTCTAAGCCCCATGTGGCGATGGCGGCGTCGACGTTCTTTATCGAGGCGCCGAGCAAATTCGCATGGAATTGCAGCGTTTCCGTCACGCGCAGCTGCGGGCGGATCGCGTCTTGGTGGCCGACGAAGTGGAGCGATTGATCGCGCGCTTCGTCGGTTAGCACCGCGCCGTCTTTGTCGATGACGCGCATGCGGCCGGCGAGCATGCCGAGCAAGCCTGCGATCACGCGCAGCAACGTCGTCTTGCCGCTACCGTTGGGGCCGTGCAGGACCAATGCCTGGCCGCTGACGACGTCGAAGTTGATGTTTTGGAAGACGACGCGCTCACCTCGTACCGCCGCCAGGCCTTCCGCGATCAGGCGCATGGATCAGATATCCGCAAACGAGCCGCCGCGACCGCGGCCCGAGGCAAAGCGGGCCGCGCCTTGGGTGGACTGTCCGCCGGCCATGCTGGCCTTGCCGTGGGCGAATTCGTTCGCCATCGCGTCGGCGTAGTCCTTGTCCCATTGCTGATAGGCCGACATGCGGTCGTGGCGCATGCAGTCTTGCGGCAGCGCGCTCAGTTCGCGCGCGAGTTTTTCGGCTTCCTCGCGCACCGTGCCTTTTTCCACGACGCGGCTGACCAGGCCCATGGCGAGTGCTTCGCGCGCGGTGACGGGTCGGCCCGTCAGGATCAAATCCATCGCGTGGCCCATGCCGATGAGGCGCGGCAGGCGCACCGTTCCACCGTCGATCAGCGGCACGCCCCAGCGGCGGCAGAACACGCCCAGAACGGCGTCTTCCTCCGCTATGCGCATGTCGCACCAAAGGGCGAGTTCGAGACCGCCGGCGACGGCGGGGCCTGCGATGGCGGCGATCACGGGCTTCGACAGCAACAGGCGGCTTGGGCCCATCGGGCCCTTGTCGTCGGTGCGAATATCCAAGCCGGGTTTGGGGTCTTCGATTCGATTGCCTTTGCCCTCGGCAATGCCTTTTAGGTCCGCGCCGGCGCAGAACGCGCCGTTGTCGCCGTAGAACACCGCGACGGCTGCGTCTTTGTCGCGGTCGAAGGCCAGGAAGGCTTCGACCAGCGCGTCCGCCGTCGGGCGATCGACGGCGTTGCGGCGTTCGGGGCGCGACAAAATCACTGTCGTGACGGGCCCGTTACGTTCTGTGCGTACGGCCTCTGTTGTCAT
>JAWXBY010000136.1:0-8444 GCA_034440355.1 Alphaproteobacteria bacterium | reverse complement strand
GAACCGCGACCGCACGAGACCGTCGACCCGCGCCCAATCGTCCGGCCGCAACATCGTCGGCGATCCGCCGCCGAAGTGAATATGCGTGACCCGGCGGCGCGAGCCCAGCGCCTGCGCCGTCAGCTCCACCTCGCGCAGCATCACGTCCAGGTAGGCGGCGACGGGACTGTACGTGTTGACGACGCGCGTGTGGCATCCGCAGTACCAGCACAAGGTCTCGCAGAACGGCACATGAAAATAGAGCGACAGCGGTTCGTCCGGCGGCAGCGCTTCCAGCCAGCGGCGAAAGACCCCGCCCGTCACCTCGGCGTTGAAGTGCGGCGCGGTGGGGTAACTCGTGTAACGCGGCACGCGCGCCGCCAGGAGATCTGATATCTGCATGGGATCGTTGCGCTCAACTCCGCCAGCGCAGGACCGAAGGCTGCACCGGGTTGACGAAGTCCGCGCCGGTTTGGTGCGCAGCCCACGCCTTCTTGAGTTTGTGATACCAGATCGCCGGCACATCGGCGTCGGGCAGCAGCATCTGGCGCGGATCGAAGCGCGTCCATGTCTGTTGCAGCTCGACGATGCGGCGGTCTTGCGCCATGAAGATGCGCGCGAAGACGCGCATCGCAGGCTTTGCGAGCCACAGCCACGGCATCGTCCAGTACATCGTCTGCGTGACTTCCGTGGTCGTGGCGTCAATCGGTGTGCAGGTCGTGAGGCCGACGACCGAATGGCGCCCGGCGCGAATATGTTCCGTGCGGATGGACGGCAGCTCGAACTTGATTTCCGTCGACAGGTCCGCGCCCAGCACTTTGTAGGCCGTCGAATTCGCCGACGGCTTATGCGCCGTCATCGTGAAGCCGCGCGCGCAAGGTTCATAGGCCTTGGCCTTCGCGATGGTCTTCGCCGGCGAACGCCAGAACCACGCCTGATGCACATAGGGCCCATGCGCCGGATCCATGAGCCCGACGGTCGTGCGATCGAGATCGCAGCGAAAGGTCTGCGTTTCGATGAAGTTCGGTGTCGGCGATCCGGCGAGCGGAATTTTCGGCGGGTCGATCTTAGGAAGAGACGCTTCCTGGCCCAGGCTGGGCATGTAGATCCACAACAGACCGTCCTGCTCGCGCAGCGGATAGGTGCGCACGCGAATGCGGCCGGGTTCGACGGATTTCTCGTCGACGAGCGAGGGGATGGCGGCGCACGCGCCGTCGGCCCCGAAACGCCAGCCGTGATAGGGACACGTGACGGTGCCGTCGTCGTTGAGCCGTTTCGCGGCCAGCGGCACGCCGCGATGCGGACATACATCGCGCAGCGCAAAGGCATGACCGTCTTTCCGCCGCGCCAGGAACACGGGCTCACCCAGCAGCACGCGCCGCCGAATAGCGCCCGGCTTCAACGCCGACGAATGGGAGGCCAAATACCAAAGGTCGCGCAAGAATGGATCCGGCGCGTCCAATGCTTCGACGGCCCGGCCGGCCATGACATCCACGCCCATGAGCCCTGCCCCCTGATCGATGACGCAACACTGCTAGGCCCCCACCCGACGCCTAGGCATTGACCTGAATCAATCGGGCATGATCTCGATCAAGTCCGCCGCACGAACCGCCGGGCAAAATGCGCGTGATTGCCGGAGGGCTGGTTCGTGGCGGACATCGTTTTCCATTCGATGGAGGAGGGCGCCTATCTTTGGACGGTGATGCATGTCGCCGACGAGAAGGGCGTTTCTTATGACTTGGCGCCGGTATCTGCACAAATTGTGACCGACGACGATGGTGAGGCGATCGCAATGTTCGAATTGGATTTTGATGGAGACGAAGTTATTCGCGTTCGCGAAGCTCATTACAGATTGGTGCCACATAAAATTTCGCGAGCAGAACTAGAGAAGTATTACGCTCGCCGCGATCAAGAATAGCCAGTTCGACTAGGCTCGGCACCGGCACTCGGAAATCAAGTGATCGGGCTCGCAAGGTTTGGCGTGCCTGAAGACCTAATCGTCCCGGTAAACCTTCTCACGCTTCTCGTGGCGCTCTTGCGCTTCGAGGCTCAGCGTCGCGATCGGGCGCGCTTCAAGCCGGCGCAGCGTGATCGGGTCGCCCGTCTCTTCGCAGAACCCGTATGTGCCCTCATCGATTCGCCGCAACGCCGAGTCGATCTTGGAGATCAACTTGCGCTGCCTGTCGCGCGCGCGCAGTTCGTTCGCGCGCTCCGCCTCGCTCGACGCGCGGTCGGCGAGGTCCGCATGCGCGACGGAGTCGCTTGCCAGATTCTGCAGCGTCTCTTTCGACTCGCGGATGATGTCGTCTTTCCACTGAACGAGCCGACGGCGGAAATATTCGCGCTGGCGTTCGTTCATGAATGGCTCGTCGTCGGACGGCCGGTAGTTCGGCGGCAGCTCCAAGCCCATCTTTTTCTAATTCCTTCGCGACACAACAAAGGCGTCAAAGCGGGCGGAATATATGACCGGCCCCGCGCAAACAGCAACGGGAGAAAACGCTAGGGATATTAAGGCTTTATGACTGTGGGCCGGGGAACGCAGGTCAGGCCGCAGGTGCGAAGTTGAGCTTGGCGAGTTCTACCCGCGCCCGCAGGTCGATCTCGTCCAGCACGGCGGCCAGGCCCGGATCGACGAAATCCTCCCGCTTCTCCCCCACCAGCGCCACCAGACGCGTCAAGGTCGACCGCGACACGCCGCCGGCCAGCATGCCGTCGCGCACATCGTCGAGCAGATCGAGCACATCGCGCCCGCGCCGCGCGGCGCGCGCCCGGCCGGCCAGACTGTCGGGTATCTCTTGCAGCAGGATCAGGGTGTCGATCGCCGTGGTCGGCGCGCCGCTCGCCACCGGCGGCGCCGCGCGCACGTCGTCATGCGCGTCGGGCGCAAAGGCGCCCGCGGCGCCAGGCGCTGCCCGCATGCGCGTGGTGCGCACCGTTTCGATCGGTCTGGGCCCGTCGACTTTCATGGGCGTCACGAAGAGATCCTGTTGATCCGCACCAAAACATGGGGCCGGCGCGGTTAAGATCGACTGAAAATAAGACCTAGCACCGGGCAATATTTGCCGGAGCGTTCGCGTCCTCCACCGCGTTCCCCAAAGCGAACCTGAGCACAATCAACGGCTTGCGCACCGACGTGACGTGGCACGCCCTTCGCTAATGAAACGTCGGACCATTGCGCCCAAGAGACAGAAGGACTCCCATGCGCCGCCTATTGACGCTCATCGCCGCTTTCAGCCTCGCCGTCACGACGGGGCCGGCCGCGTACGCCTTCTCCCGCATCAAAGACATCGCCGACATCGAAGGCGTCCGCGAGAACATGCTGGTCGGCTACGGCCTGGTCGTCGGCCTGAACGGCACCGGCGACAGCCTGCGCAATGCGCCGGGCACGCAGCAATCGTTGCAGGCGATGTTGGAACGCCTGGGCGTCAACACCCGCGGCACCAACATCTCAAGCGGCAACGTCGCCGCCGTCATCGTCACCGCGAACCTGCCCCCCTTCTCCACCCAAGGCACGCGCATCGACGTTCAGGTCAGCGCGCTGGGCGATGCGAAGAACCTCCAGGGCGGAACCCTGCTGGTCACCCCGCTGCTCGCCGCCGACGGCAACATCTATGCGATCGCGCAAGGGCAGATCTCGATCAACGGCTATTCCGCGCAAGGCGCCGCCTCGTCGGTCACCAAGGGCGTGCCGACCTCCGGCCGCATCTCGTCGGGCGCCATCGTCGAACGCGAGATCAAGTTCGACCTCGCCTCGCTCCCCAACCTGAAGCTCGCGCTGCGCAACCCGGACCTCACGACCGCCCGCCGCGTCAGCGACGCGATCAATTCCTTCGTCGGCACGAAGGTTGCGAACGCGTCCAGCCCGGCCACGATCAACATCAGCGTCCCCGGCGGCTACAAAGGCAACGTCGTGGGCCTCCTCACCGACATCGAACAGCTGCGCGTCCAACCCGACCTGCCCGCCAAGGTCGTCATCGACGAAGCCTCCGGCATCATCGTCATGGGCTCGGACGTGCGCGTCTCCAGCGTCGCCATCGCCCAGGGCAACCTGACCATCCGCGTGACCGAGTTCCCGCAAGCAGTCCAGCCGGAACCCTTCAGCGAGGGTCAAACCGCCATCCTGCCGCGCACGGAAATCGAGGTCGACGATTCCTCGGACAAGAAACTCGCCGTCCTGAAATCGGGCGTCAGCCTGCAGCAGCTGGTCAACGGCCTGAACGCGCTCGGCGTCGGCCCGCGCGACATGATCGCCATCCTCCAGGCGATCAAAGCCGCCGGCGCATTACAGGCCGAAATCGAGGTGATGTAATGGACATCGCCTCGCTCCAGATCACGAACGCCGCCCGCGGCGCCACGCCGAAGGCGCCGGTCGAAGGCATGAAGAACGTCGACGAGACGGCGCGCGACTTCGAAGCCGTCTTCATCTCGCAGATGTTCGAACAGATGTTCGCCGACGTGAAGACCGACGGTCTGGGCGGCGGCGGTTCGGGCGAACGCATCTTCCGCTCCATGATGGTGCAGGAAATCGGCCGCCAGATGGCCGACCAAGGCGGCATGGGCCTGGCCGACACCGTGAAGCGCGAACTCATCGCGATGCAGGAGCACGGCCGCAAATGACGACGCCCGCCAAAGCCGAAGACCTGATCGCCCTCACCACCAAACTCGCCGCCTTCGCCGAACGCGACGTGACGGTGCTGAAGGGCAACCGCCCCGCCGCACTGACGCAGAACGAAGACGAACGCGGAACGCTGACACTGCTCTACGGCAAAGCGATGGCCGAATTCAAAGGCAAGACCGCGGTCGCCGCCCTCCCCGCGCCGCTCCAAAAGCGCCTGAAGGACTCCACCGAACGCCTGCACAAGGCGCTGAAGGAGCAAGCCCGCCTCCTCGCCCGCTTCCGCCATGTGACCGAAGGCATGGTCAAAGCCGTCGCCGAAGCCCTGGCCGCCCGCGAAGCGAGCGGCGTCTACGGCAAATCAGGCTACGTCGTGAAACCGCCCGCCGCCCCGCGCACCGCCGCGCTGACGTTCAACCAAGCCGTCTAAGACGGAATGATGAAGCTTATTTGAAACTGTTGCGCGCGGCTCACGCTGCGCATGCTGAAACAGTTCGTTCGCGAGACGGTCACGAAACCGTCGCGCCCCCGGGCTACCGACTCAGGCGTCGTCCGAGAAAGGTCCACCGGCCGACATTGGGGGACACAATGGACGCCGACGCTATACCATTCGATGCGCGCCGCTTGCCGGCGGCCAGAACGGCGCCGAACCGGCGCGTCCCTTTCATCATGAGCGCCGCGCGCAGCGGCTCGACATGGCTCGGCAAGGTCTTCGACAGCCACCCCGACGTGCTCTATCTGCATGAACCCGATGTCGTCGATCGCGGCGCCGGCAAACTGCCCGTTTGGTTCGAGAGCGCACCGACCGCCGCGCAGATCGAAGCCGCGGGCACGTATGTCGACGGCCTTCTCGCCGCCCGGTCGCCGCGCGCGACAGGCACCAGGCCCCATTTCACCAAGCGCTATCGCGGCAGCTTCGGCGACGCCGGCCGCCAAGGCCTTATCTACGCCGCCAAGGCGTTGGAACGCGCCGGGTTGCGCACACAAGCACAGCGCCTCCACGTTCCCGACTTCGCCGAAGCCGGCCGGCCGAAGCGTATTGTCGTCAAGTCCGTCTCGGCCCTTGGCCGCGCGGAAGCGATCGTCAGGGCGCGCGGCGACGTACTCCATCCCATCCTGCTCGTGCGTCACCCGTGCGCCTATGTCGCCTCGCAGCTTCGCGGCATGGCGCTGGGCGTTATGGAAGCCGACGCGCCCCCCGGACCGTTGCTCGACACCCGCGCCGCGCGCCGCCTCGGCGTGCGCGAGAAAGTCACCGCGGCAAAGGACGAAGCCGAAAAGATCGCGTGGAACTGGCTCCTGATGAACGCGGAAGCTTCGTCCGCGATCAACGCGCTCGGCGGCACGACGGTCTTCTACGAGGCGCTCATGCAAGACCCGCTCGGCGAGGTCAAACGCCTGTTCGCGGATGTGGACCTCCCCTGGGCGCCCGAAACGGAAGCGTTCCTCGATCGCTCATGGGAACAGAACGGCAGCTATTACTCCGTCTTCCGCAATCCGGAAACGTCGGTCAATCGCTGGCGCACCGAGCTCAGCGACGACACCATCTCGCGCATCGCCGCGATCACCGCACGCGATCCCGTCGGCGAATTGGCCCTTCGCGGGACGGGCGAACTCAGACTGGCCGGCTAGCGCGCGTCAAGACCTGCCGCCGTCTTTCAGCAGCGCGTCGAACCGCGGGTCGCCGCGCAGCTTGTCGAAGATCGGATCGAGCCGCAGGATCGCCGGCGAATAATACCCGTTCGGCTTCTTCTGCAACCGCTCAAGCGCCGGAATCGCCAAATCCAGATTCCCGAAATAAGCCCAGATCCGCATCTGCGTATCCTCGGCGCGCGACCAACCGGACGTCGAAGCCCCCATCGCCTTCTGCACATAGGTCAGCGCCTTGTCGCGATCGCCCAGATAGCAATACGTCAACGCGAGAGAGGTGAGCGTGCTCGAACTCTTCGGATCGGTGAGGTATTCGGTCGCGAAGATCGCGCGCGCCTGCTCAAGGTCCGCCACCGCACCGATCGGATCACCCGCCAAACCGCGAAGACGCCCAAGCTCTAACCTTAAACTTCCCATCGTCGGCGGATCAGGATTGCGCGCCAGATGCGCCTCCAACACGCCGATCGCATCGCCATACTGCCGCTGAAGCTGGGCCTGAGAAACAATGCGCCGATAGACGTTGGATTCCGGCCGCATCCGCAACGGCTTCAACAACGCACCCGCTTCATCGAGCCGTCCAAGACGTTGCAGAATGCGCGCCTTCTCCGCGATGAACCCCACATCTTCCGGCCAATGCACGAGCGCGGCATCCACCGCGTCCAACGCCGCGCCAAGATCGCGCGTCCCCATGAGAACGCTGACCAGACTGGACCGCAAATCGGCCCGCAGCGGACTGAGCGCAACCGCTCGCTCGTAGTACGCCTTGCTCTCTTCCCATCGGTCCTGACGGCGCGCGATCGAACCCAAGGCGACGAAACTCTCGATCTCGTTGGGCCACGTTGCGTGGACCTTCTCAAACATCTGCCGGGCGCGCGCATAGTCGTCTTCGACGTAATAGGTGAAGAAACCCTGCGCAAGTTGGACCTCCGGCAGGTCGGGCTGCAGGCTTAGCGCGTTGTCCAGCGCCTCACGCGCGATCGCGCGCTGCGCGTCGGTCGTCTCACGCCGGCTGTAGGTCTGCGCCGCAAGCCGCGCCGAATACGCCCATGCGTGCGCAAAGTTCGGATCGAGCGTCACGGCTTCCTTGAAAAACTCGGCGGCCTTCGCTCTGGTGCCGCGGCCGCGCTGCTGCAGCGCCGCCACGCCCTGAAGATAAGCGTCGTAGGCCTTGGGCACGGACGTCGACCGCCGCGCGATCTCTCTCTTTTCTTCGTCCGTGACGGTCGCGTTCAACGCCGTGGCGATCGAAACCGCAATCTCGCTCTGTACGGCAAAGATGTTGTCGAGCTTGCGGTCGTAAATCTCCGCCCACAAATGCCCATCGGTCGCGGCCTTGATCAGCTGAACGTTGACCCGCACCGCGTCGCCTTCGCGCTGCACGCTGCCTTCCAGAATATTGGCGACGCCAAGCTGCCGGGCCAACTCGCGCAAATTTTCGGGCCGGCTCGTGAGATGCGCCGTCGATGCGCGCGAAATCACCTTAAGCGACCCGATCTTCGCCAGCCGCGTCAGGATCTCGTCCTGAACGCCCACGGCAAAGAACGCCGCATCCTTCTGCGAACTCAAATTCTCAAACGGCAACACCGCGACCGAGGCGACCGGCGCCTCATCCTGCGGCACAAACCGCGTCAACGTCAGCGTCAGGACGACCGCCGCTGCGGCGACCGCAACCGCGCCGGCCACCCGCGCCGCCCGCTTCGAAACCCGCGACGCCAACCAGGCGCGAAGATACGCGACCCGCGCATGCAGATCGCGGCGCGGCGGCGCGTCTGGCTCGAACGTAAAGACCTCGATCGTCTCCGACATCTTGGCGAGTTTGATCGTGCCGCGCGAACGGAGCGATTGCGCCAGCGGCCCGCGCATCATCCGCCGCACATCGGCCGATATCAGAACCGACCCCGGCGCCGCCTGCGCCATCAACCGCGCCGCGACATTGACGCCATGCCCCAGCAGATCGCCGTTCGGCTGCACCATGACGTCGCCCAGATGCACGCCGACGCGCACCTTGGGCTCGCACGTCCCCGCCAATTCAAACGCCGCTTCGACGGCAAGCAAACTCGCGCCGAACTCCATCATGAAGCCGTCACCGGCGGTGTTGAACACACGCCCGCCATGACGCGCGGCGATCCCCTCGATCACCTTGCGCAGCGCCCCCACTTCAGCGGCGGTCTTTTCCTCGTCCGCCTCCGCGCGCGCGGAG
>JAWXBY010000135.1:0-8037 GCA_034440355.1 Alphaproteobacteria bacterium | reverse complement strand
GGGGCCGCGCTGATTTCAGTGGTTCAGGCTGCGGGGGATCACGGGCTGGATCCCAGACTTTTCCACGCGGATATGCTGACCGGAAAGACCGACGTCGACGCAACGGGGCGCGATGTTCTCATGACCGACGGCGCGCTGAAGTTCGCTTCGGCGATGCTGCGAGGCTTGAGTGCGGCGCCGGTGGCGAAAGTCGATCGGGCGGCCGGATCGCCGAAGAACGGCGAGATCATCGATGCGCTGAGCCAGGCTCTGGAGGCCGGCGATGTGGGCGCGTGGCTCGATAGCCTCGCGCCGCGGACGGATTCCTATCTGCAGATCCGGGCGGCGCTGGCGACCTATCGCTCCATGGCCGAGGCCGGTGGTTGGGAGCCGATGCCGAAAGAGTTGCTCAGCAAGAAGAAGCGGGCGGCCTTCATTCCGGCGCTGCGCCAGCGGCTTGCCATCGAGGGCGACCTCATGACCGACGACGGGTCGGATCAGTTCGATGAGGATTTGCGCGCGGCGCTTGAGCGGTTCCAATCACGGAACGGGATGAAGGCGGACGGCCTGCTCAATGCCAAGACCATCGACCGGCTGAACGTCTCTGCGTCGGAGCGCGTGGTGCAGTTGGCCGTGAACCTGGAACGCCTGCGCATCGAGCGGCGCAATCCGTCGGTGACGCGGATCGAGGTGAACGCGCCTGCGGCGACCATGGTGCTGTACCGCGACGGGATTCCGCATATGGCGATGAATGTCGTGGTCGGTAAGCCCGGGCACGACACGCCGACGCTGGCCAGTACGATCGACACCATCGTCCTCAATCCGAACTGGACGATCCCGCAGTCGATCATCCGCAACGAGATCAAGCCGGCGCTGAAGCGGAACAAGGACTATTTGATCAAGCACCGCATGTATTGGGCGGGCGATCAACTGATCCAGGAACCGGGGCCGCACAACGCCTTGGGGCGGGTGAAGTTCGATTTCCCGAACCGCTATAGCGTCTATCTGCACGATACGCCGTCGCGGCGGGCGTTCATGGATGCCGAGCGCGCGCAGAGCCACGGCTGCGTTCGACTGGAGCGGCCGGTCGATTTGGCGGAAGAGCTTCTGCGCGGCGATCCGAAATGGACGCGCGAGGCGATCGAACAGACGATACGTGACGGCGCGACGCGGCGCGTCCCGCTGAGCGAGCCCATGCCGGTCATCATCGTCTATGAGACGGCGTTCGTAGGCGACGACGGGTTGGTGCAGTTCCGGCCGGACATCTATGGCCTGGATACGCAACTGACGCTGGCGCTGTCCCAGCGCGCGACCGTTATGCAATCGCAGGCAGCGCCCACAGCGAAAGACACGTCGGCCGGCGAGTTTTGAGGCCGCCGATAGTGGTAAACGCGCCGTCGCGCGCGTTCCGCGTGTGGCTAAAAACCTAGCGTGATCGCCCGACGCACTGTATTCATAGGGTGTGGTGAATGGGGGCGGCCGAAAGGCCGACGGCTGACTCGTGCGGTTCGTTTCGTTCGTACTGATTTCCGTTCTGCTTGCGGCCTGTGCATCGACATCCGTCGACACGAAGGACCAGGCGACTGTCGCGCGCTATGACGCGTTCAAAAGCGGCAACGTCGTGTTGCCGATGGGAACGATCGAGGCGGCCGACTGGACGATCAACAGGCAGAATGCCTACGACATGCTCGCCGCCCAACAGTGGCGGGCGCTTGCCGACCTGGTGCAGCGCAAGGGCATCAACAACGATCTTGCTTGGTACTATTTGGGGCGCGCGGCCGAGGGGCTGGGCGATGTCGAACTCGCGCGCACCTATTATCAGCGGAGCCTCGACCGCACAAAGTCCGGCAAGTACAGCCATAGCTGCCGCGGCAAAGTGATGAGCATGTGCGACGGATTCGATTTCCCGGACGTTGCGCAGGCGCGCCTTGCGTCGCTGCAAGCGGCGGCCCCGGCCGATCCGGCGAGCCCGGCCGAAGCGACGGCAGGCCAATTGCTGCGCACAGGTACTGGCTTCGTGGTCGATACGGGCGGCGCGGTGGTGACCAACTATCACGTCGTGCAGTCGTGCGGGTCGGTTTCCTTCCTGCTCGCCAACAACAATTCCGCCGACGCGAAGGTCGTAGCGAGCGATCCGGTGAACGACCTTGCCCTGCTCAAACTCTCGACGGGCACGAAGGCGGCGGCGGTGTTTCAGGAGCCGGAGAAACTGCGCGCGGGCGACGACGTGATCGTGTTCGGTTACCCGCTTCTGGGCCAACTTGCGAGTAGCGGAAATCTGACGCGCGGGTCGGTGACCGCTTTGTCCGGCCTGCGCGACGATGCGCGTTATTTCCAGATGTCGGCGCCGATTCAGCTCGGCAATTCGGGCGGGCCGGTTTTGAACCAGAGCGGGCGGATCGCGGGGATTGTGACCTATAAGCTCAACGCGGCGCGCGAGTTGAAGACCACGGGCGACATTTCCCAGAACGTGAACTTCGCGCTGAAGCAGTCGGTGCTGCGCGCGTTCCTTGACGGGAACAACGTGACCTACGCGCGGTCGGATGCGGCGCAGACGCAGGCGCAAACGGCAGCAGATGTCGGCAGCGAGGCGTCGAAGTTCACCGGGATTGTCGGCTGCTATAAATCGTAGCGAGATCGAAGCCGGCGTCTTCGAAGGCGCGCGGGCGGGGTAGGTCCACGCACGTGACCGCCGCGAGAGCGCGATCCAAGATGATCATGCGCTGGAGCTCATCCTCCGACAACACCGGCATTCGTGTCCCGAAGTCCTTCTTCAGGCGCGCTTTGAGTTTCTGGCCGAGAACGCCGTAGGCGTGCGCAAACCCGGCTAAGGCGCGCGTCATCGGCAGTCCGGCAGCCACCAGCAGCGTCGTTCTGTCGATGGCGAAAGCCATCACGCGGGCGCCGCGGAACAAGGCCATGACGCTTGCACGGGCTTCATCGGAGAGATCGGGCCGCAACGTCACCTGCAGCTGTGCGATCTTCCGGTCCTCGATCAAAAGACAGAGATAGCGTTTGAGGGCGAGCGCTTGCTGCAGCGACGGCGTCGCCGGTTTTTCGGGGCATCGCTGCGCCCGCACCTTTTGCCGTTGTGCCGTTGCCCTGGCCCGCGGAAACGGCCCGTTCGACCTTTCAAGCACGCTTCGGTCGTCGTACATGCGTTAGCAGCGGCGCGCGTGCTTTTCCCACGCTTCGCCTCCTCCCCTCAGTCCGGGACAGGGTAGGGCTGCCGTGGCGCTCTCAGTGGTGTGTTTTCGCACACGCTCTGCAATTCTGGGGCGCTGTGTCACGGAATCGTCGTGCGCTCTCTCAGCAGGCGTTCCAGGGCGGCGAAATCGTGGACGATCAGCGCGCGCCCAATTTGCTCGATGAGATTGAGGTTCTCTTTCTTTTCGCCCTTCTTCGATCTTTCGGCGGTGTCGGCGGCCTCACGCTCTTCTTCCCTGGGGCCGAGATAATTCAATTCGCGCGTGACGGCTTCGCGCGTCGTGCCCAGGCGGGTCGCCAGCACGTGATGCGGCGGGAAGCGCAAGATGTGCGCACGATTATCCGCAACGCCTGCCACTTTCGCGAGGCGGATCAGTTCGACGAGGATTCGCGTCGCAACGTCGTAGGCGATCTGCTGATACAGTCGGGCGGTGAGGGCGCGGATGAGCGCCGTGTGCCGGCGAACGAGCCACATCGCAAAATCCGGCGACGTCTCCACAAGGCGTTTGAAATCGGCGCCACTGATCCGGGACAACTGGCCATTGCCGAGGGCGGTCACCGTTGCCGAACGCGGCTCACCGTCGATCGCGGCGAGTTCGCCGAATAGGTCACCAGGCCCGATCACGCGATAGAAGACGATTTTCCCTCGCTCCGAGTAGGTCGAGACCTCGAACTCGCCCTTCACCACGTAATATACGTCGGTGGCGCGCGTATCGGGACTGACGATGACCTGTTTCTCGACGACGGGCGCGGACAGCGGCTCCCAGAGCTTTTGCTGGTCGGGCATGAGGCAGGACATCAAGTCTGGCAGGGTCATCGTGCGCAACTGAAACGGGAGTGAGATCGCCGCCGACTATTGGCAGGCGTGCCACGTTTGGCAAGCCGACGATGTTTGGCCATGCACAAGAAACAACGCAGGCGTGCGTATGGTTTCGTCACGTCACCCGGCGGCGCACCCTGGCTCACACAGTTGTCCTTCGAAATTTTCTGCCTCTGTATTGATCTTTTGCCGAAAGAGTCTTTATCGTCGATCGTTCTTTTCTGAATACACGCCACAATCGATAAGATTTAACAAGCGCGCCATTACTCCCCGAATAACATAGTTCGTCAATCGCGCGCGTGATCAGCGAGTGATCCGCCATGCATCCTTGGGCCACATCCATTGTCCGCGACAGGGTGACGGAAGTCACCGTGCTGACGCCGATCAAGCGCGGGTTCATTCCCGGCGAGTACCGGACGTATGAGGAGCGGCTGCGATCGCTGCTCACATCTCTTAACGATCGGGCCAATGCCGGCATTCCGACGCCGATCAGCGCCATCGCCACGATTCACTTCGCACGCTGGTTCATCATTCGGCCGGAGCAGTATTTGCGCTACTCAGCGGTCAAAGGCGTCGACTACGAGCCTGCGCAGCAGGCGGGCGCGGACCCGCATGCTTCGCCGCCGACGCTGCCGCCCAACGTGCCGATGCCGTATTCGCCCGACTACCGGCTTGCCGACAAGATGCCGGCGGCGGACGCGCCGGTTCTGCCGTCGTGGCTGGTGTTCACCTCGAACTACGACGGCGATCTAAAGGCTTACATCCGCATGTTCTCGGAGCGGATCGCGTCGGAGATGGATCGCATCTGGAGCAATTGCGAGGGCTATCCGCGCGCGGGGGCGAAGGACTTCGAGCGGTTCTGGCTTTATGTGCGCGCGCATCAGATCGAGACCAACGCATTCTTTGCGGCGTATCCGGATCTGTCGGTGGCGCGGGTGCAGCAGCTGCGCGTGTTCAAGGATCAGTTCGACGCCTTCGTCGCGCGTACGCGCGGACCCGACGGCAAGTCGGTCGGTGATATCGCGGCCTTGTTCGACGAATTCGTCATCGAGCAACAGGCCTGCACGAAGAATTTCCCGGATGATGCGGGGCTTTACGACAACGAACAATCGGATCGGCTTTCGGAGCTCAGAAAATGGCGACGCCAAACCTAGCTGTCGACGTTTCGCACCTTCAGTCGCACACGACGACCGCGGCGCATCGCGGCTTGGCGTTGTTTCTGTTTCTGCGCTTTCTGTCGAAGAACGAGAAGAAGAACCGTGCGCAGTTCGCCCTGCCCGCGCTGGACGGCTCATCGAACGACGGACCGGGCAACGCGAAGGACTTGATCGAATTCGTGCTGCGGACGAATACGGCCGATGAGACGCGCAAGCCTCGGGAATTGCGCGACGGCAAGAAGGCCGCGGACGATCGCGCCGGGCGCATCGTGCAAACGATCGAGGCGGTGGCAAGCGGCCGGTCGACGTCGTTTGCGGATGTGACCTCGGCGCTTGGCAGTTTGCCTTGGCGGTCGACATTGTCGTTCACGTTCAACGGGCTGAAGACGCTCGGCGTCAACGAAGGCACGCTGCGCACGTTTCCCGAGGCGTTTCAGCAAGGGATGGCGGCGCGGGCGCATCTTTTGGGCGACACCGGCGAATCCGCGCCGGAGAATTGGCATGGGGCGCTGGGCGATCGGCGGGTGCATGCGTTGCTGATGCTGTCGAGCCCGCAGTTGATTGCGCGCGACGTGAGCGAACGGGCGAAGCTTCGCGCGGTCGTGCGCGAATTCAACCGCGGCGTCGGGGCGAACGGCGCGGCGAGCCGCCTGCGCGCGCAGGTCAACGAGATCGCGATCGATGTGATCGGCGCGGAGATTCTGCATATCGAGATGGGTGAGGATCCGTTCACGGCGAAGGAGGGCCAAGTTCACGAGTACCCGTGGCGCATGGAGCATTTCGGTTTTCGCGACGGCATCAGTCAGCCGTTCGTGCTGACCGACGTTCACGGCGGCGCCCTGCCCTCGCCACCGCCGCCCGGCGGCGGACGGCCGATGACGGACGGCACTTGGGCGCCGGTCGCGACGGGCGAGCTCTTCCTCGGGTTCAAGGATGAAGACGGCTTGACGGCCGTCGAGCCCGCGAACGCGACCTTGCGCAACGGCGGGACATATCTTGTATGGCGCAAGCTTGAGCAAGATGTCGGCGGGTTTCACACTTTCCTCGAAGAACGGCGGCGCGACCCGGAAGAGCGCGCGCGGCTTGCCGCGCAGATGATGGGGCGCTGGCCGAACGGCATGCCGGTCGTGCGCCATCCTGATGCGCAAGCGGCGACGACGACCAACGACGCGAACACGATCAACGATTTTCGCCTTGAGGCGGAAGACACGCATGGGCAGAAATGCCCGATCGGTTCGCATGTGCGGCGCGTGAACCCGCGCGATCATCTGAACGGCGAGGCGGCGCGGCGGCATCGCGTTCTGCGGCGTGGCATATCGTATGGCGGTTCGTTGCTGCCGCCGGGGTCGAACGGCGACGGCGAGCCGCGCGGCTTGTTCTTCGTGGCGCTGAACGCGCGGATCGATTTGCAGTTCGAGTTCATTCAGCGCGACTGGCTCAATTCGGGCGAGATGTTCGGGCGGGCCGGCGCGGGGCTTTGCCCACTGACCGGCGCGTCGGAAGAGCGGCACACGGATGCGTTCCAAGAAAGCGGCCGGACGGCGCCGGAGACGCACCTGCCGCGTTTCGTCACGACGCGGGGCGGCGATTATTTCTTCGTGCCGAGTCTCGATGCGCTTGGTGCGTTGAAAGAGTTGGGCGGGATCGCGGACGAGAAGGATCGTTTGCCGCCGGATGCGACCACGGCCTTTTGCCGGCCCGGTGAAGGGTCGATCCGGCTGGGGTTCGAGTTGATCTCGAAGGAGCGGCTTCAGGAATACGCGAAGCCCATTATCGGCAGGCCCGATCTCACGCCACCGCCGCCCTCGACGAAGCGCTTGGTGCTTTCACCGTCGAGTACCGGACAAGAACGAGGTGTCGTGTTCGTCGGACGGCATGCGGACGTCGCGCATGCGCAGACGAACAGCAAGGTGTTCACGGAGAAGCACTATCTCGACATCGGCAAGCAACTGACCGCCGACACGGTGATCATTGGCCTGCCCGATGGCGACGCCGACCGGAAAATTCGCACGGAGATGCTGTGGCGCGCTTATAGCGCGATTTCACCGAACGGCGTCAAAGGGCTGCACGAGGAGATGATCGCGTTCACGGCGCAGGCGGCGCGTCAGGCGCTGATGCGCGTGGGGCCAGCCGGGCGGATGGATTTGCTGCAGCAGTTCGGATTCCTGGTCCCGTTCCAATTCGTCCATCAGTTCTTCGGCGTGACGGGACCGGGTTGGCTGACGCCGGTTGCGATCGCCGCGAAATACGGGCGCACGAACGCGGCGGAGACGCCGCGCGAGTGGTTGATGCGTGCGCCCGCGGTGCCGGAGAGTTCGGCGCCTTATCTCACGCTGCAGACGTGGACGCGCTTCGCGTTCGCGGAGGTGTTCACCAATATCAACCGGCGCAGCGATCTTGCCGGCATGGCGCGGCAGGCGGCGGTCGAGATGCAATTGCACATCGAGCAGCTGATCGCAAAGGAGGCGGCGTCGCCGTCGGGCGCGCGCAATCTGCTGGCCAAGCTCGTCGAACAATGGCCGACCGCGCCGGGCAGCTTGGACGACAAGATCCGGCGTACGCGGCTGATCATCACCGACCTTCTCGGTGCGTTGATGGTCAATGTGGGGTCGCCGTTCTGCCGCGTGATGGAGCTGATCATCGATCACAGCATGGACACGGACGTGTTGTTCGCGGCGCAGGGCGCCACCGATGATCGGATGCTCTCGCGGTTCATCGAGGAGGCGCTGAGGCTCAATCCCGCGGGCGCGATTCAGTTCCGCACGGTCAAGGCCGATCCGGATGATCCCAATTGGAACAAGCTGCCGTCGGGCGGCACGGTCGAAGACGGCGATCTCGTCGTGCTGATGGTGATGGCGGCCAATCGCGATTGGC
>JAWXBY010000134.1:0-29653 GCA_034440355.1 Alphaproteobacteria bacterium | reverse complement strand
TGCGCGCGCGCACACCCAACGGGGACATCGACATCGCCGCCAAACTCGTCGTCGGCGCGGACGGACGCCACTCGCGGATCCGCACAGCAGCGAAGCTCGAGGTCATAGACCTCGCCGTCCCGATGGATGTCTTGTGGTTGCGCCTGTCGAAGAAGCCGGGCGACCCGCCGCTGTCCGTCGGCCGTTTCGACGCCGGCCGCCTTCTGGTCCAGATCGACCGCGGCGACTATTGGCAATGCGCCTTCGTGATTACCAAAGGCTCGTTCGACGCGGTGCGAGAGCGCGGCCTCGAGGCGCTGCGCGCGGAGATCGCCCGCCTCGCGCCGCATTTGGCCGATCGCGTCGGCGAACTGACGACCTGGGACGACGTGAAGCTGCTCACCGTTGCCGTCGACCGCTTGAAGCGCTGGTCCAAACCCGGCGTCCTGTGCATCGGCGACGCCGCGCACGCGATGTCGCCCATCGGCGGCGTCGGCATCAATCTCGCGATCCAAGACGCGGTCGCGGCGGCGAATCTGCTTTACCGCCCGCTCAAGCGTGGCCGCGTCAGCACGGACGATCTTGACCGCGTCCAACGCCGGCGCGAACGTCCGACGGTCTGGACGCAGTTCATTCAGGTCACCGCCCAGAACCGCGTGATTGCCCCGCTCTTGGCTGCAACCGGCACGGTTTCCGCGCCGTTGCCCTTGCGACTGCTGCAGTGGTTTCCATATCTGCGACGTATCCCCGCGCGTGTGATAGGCCTCGGTTTCCGGCCTGAGCATGTTCGCACGCCGGACGACGAAGGGACGCTGAAGAGCCTTGGCTAAAGACCCCTATGAAATCCTCGGTGTGGCGAAAACCGCCCCGCAGGACGACATCAAGAAGGCCTACCGCAAGCTGGTCAAACAGCTGCACCCCGACTTGCACCCCGGCGACAAGAAAGCCGCCGACCGGTTCAAGGACGTGGCCAGCGCCTACGACATCGTCGGCGATGCCGACAAGCGCGCGAAATTCGACAAGGGCGAGATCGACGCGTCAGGCGCACAGCAACAAAAAGACCCGCGCTTCTACCGCGACTACGCCAATCGCGGTGGCGCGCGCCAATACGAGTCACAGCAAGGCTTCGCCGACTTCGGCGACTTCTCCGACATCTTCTCCGACCTCTTCGGCGCCGGAGGCCGAGCGGGAGCGCCCATGCGCGGACGCAACGTCCACTACAAGCTCGACGTCGACTTCATCACGGCAGCGACCGGCGGCCAGCAGCGCATAACGCTGCCCGATGGCAAGCAGCTCGGTGTCGCAATCCCCGAGGGCGTCGCCGACGGCCAGACGATCCGCTTGAAGGGCCTGGGCCACCCCGGCCGCGGTGACGCGCCGGCGGGCGACGCGATGATCGAAGTCCACGTCCGCCCGCACGCGACGTTCGAACGCAAGGGCGACGACATCGTCAGCGAACTTCCCGTCGCGATCGATGAAGCGATCCTCGGCGCCAAGGTCGAGGTCCCGACCGTCACGGGCCGCCTGAACGTGACGATCCCCAAAGGCGCATCGAGCGGCCAAACGCTGCGCCTCAAAGGCAAGGGCGTGAAAGGCAAGAAGGGCGTTTATGGCGACCACCTCGTCCGCCTCAAGATCGTAATGCCCAAGACGATCGACGCCGACCTCGAGAAGTTCATGCAAGGCTGGCGCGAAGGCCACGCCTACAATCCGCGCACGGAGTGACGCCGATGCCCCTCGACGAACAAGACCTCATCCGCGCGGTCGGCGAACTCTCTGTCCCCCGCCTGCACAAATGGATCCGCCTCGGCTGGGTCCGCCCCGAACGCCGCGAAGGCATGGCCGTCTATCACGAGGTCGACGTGGCCCGCGTGCGCCTGCTCTACGAACTCGAACACACGGCGGAGTTCGACGACGAAACGCTGCCGCTCATCCTGTCCCTGCTCGACCAAATCCACGGCCTACGCACCGAACTGCGCAGCCTCGCCCAAGCCGTCGGCGAACAGCCCACACACATCCGCGACCGCATCCGCACAGCCTATTCCCGCATCGCCGACGACGATCACCATTTCTGAAACACGAAGAACGCGCCGAGCGCGATAAACGCGAACCCCAGCGCGTGATTCCATTTCAGCGCCTCGCCCAAATAGAAAACCGAGAACAATGCGAAGACGATGAGGGTAATGACCTCCTGCATCGTCTTTAGTTCCGCCGGACTATAGACCGCACTTCCCCACCGGTTCGCGGGCACTGCAAAACAGTACTCTACAAACGCGATCCCCCAACTCGCCAGCACCACGACCCAAAGAGCCTGGTCCTTGTATTTCAGGTGCCCGTACCAAGCGAACGTCATGAAGATGTTCGAAATCGAAAGCAGCACAATCGGCGTCAAACTGGCGGGCATGGCAGATCCATGTGCGAGGGGCGACGTTCTGTCTTAGCGCAGAGCCGCGCACCGCGCTAAGGTCGTGCCTTCACCTAGGTTGGGGACGAGACCTTGATGCGTCATTCGTTGCTATGCGCCGCGCTTGCGTTGACGGTGTGGGCGTCGCTCGCCCGCCTTCGCGGAGGACAAGGCTTATCCACGCCGCGGCGCTGTCCTTCTACTGGGCTACGACCCCGAAACCGTACCGGCCGGCGAATGCGAAAAGCGCGCGAGCGTCGCCGGTATCGTGCGCGTGGCGCTCATGCAAAACAAACCCATCGCCCAGCGCATGGCCATACACCTCAATGTGGCCGGACTGATCGGCGCGGCCCGCGCCGTCTGCCCCGCGGACAAAGACCCGTCGCCGCTGAGGTCGTTGACCGATGGCGACACGAAACTTGACGCCGCATCGTGTGCGATGGCCCGCGATGTATCGAGAGGCGCAATCGCCAAGACCATCGACACGTATATCGAGAAGGAACACGCCGACCTTGCTCAGGGTTTCGTTGCCGGCGTCGCGGAGGCGATGGCGCCGATCGCAATGGCCTGCGATCCGGGAGAACACTGGGCGACCTTGAAAGTTGAGGCGCAGTCAATCGCCGGCCGCGCCGCAACGCTCGCAAAGCTCCGCAGCTGCTTGCTCTGGCGAAAAGCCGGTTTCGACGAACTTGGCCGCGCGCGCGATCTTGCTTACTCGAACGGCCGTGGCGCCGGCGAGGCCCGTCTCAAAATACAGGCGATGGCGGCGATCGGCGGCGCGCGTCACTACTGCGGCAAGGATGATATCGCCGAGACGTTCGAGAAGCTGCAATACGACATCACCACGGCGCTCATCTCGGCCGCCCCAATCACACCGGAGAAGAAGAACTAGCCCTTAGGCATAGAACGACTGCGGCGCTGCGTAGAGGTGGAACGGCGCGATCTCGGCAAACCCGATCCCTTTGTAAAGCGACACGGCCATCGGCGTTGAGTGCAGGATGGCGAGCGTCTGTCCACGCGTCCGCGCATCGTGCAAAGCGTTCAAGCACACCAGCCGCGCCAATCCCATCCCGCGCGCCTCCGGCTTCGTCGCCATGCCATAGAGCCCGACGGCGCCCGCCGCATCGTGCGTAAACGCCTTGGCGAGCGCGACGCCATCCTTGACGACGACCCAAGCCCGATTGGGCGACCCGGCTGCGCCGATCCGCACCACATCCATGATCGACTGCAAATGCGGGCGCGCCGCCTCGGGAACGTGCCAGCGCCATACAACAAGCTCGGCGAACGCGGACTTGGCGTGTTCCACCGTCACCGGAAGAATCTCGACGCCTCGCGGGGTGTCGGGCAAAGGCGGCAGGCCGGCGAGGTCCATCGCCATCCCGGTGATTGGCTCAGCCTCTTCGAACCCGCGCGACTGCAAACGACTCCGCAGGTCGGCTGGCTGCGCGCTCGGATGCACCAGCCAAACAAACGGAACGCCGCGGCTGCGAAAATGCGCGAAGATCCGGTCGATGACAGTATCCGCCTGCGCGTCGCCCTGAAATTTGACAACCATGTTGTACGGCGGCACCGGAATGGGCGTCTCGAACCACAATGCGCCGCCCTCGTCGTGCAGCGCACCGTCCTTAGCCAGCCCGAACTGCGACCACATCGACCACAAATTTTCTTCCATCGCCGCCGCGACGTGCGGCCGGTGCCCGATGCCAGGCTGCGCCCGCCTTCGCCCTGCGAACGCGCAGTACCCATGTCTTGTGCCCTCAACCCAATATACCAATGTCGTGACAATGACAGTTTGCATCGCTGCGCGTTGCACCGCTGTTGCCGCAATCACAGATCGGCAAGAAAACAATAGAAAAAAAACGCATCACCCGTTTGGGCGAAACAAATCCGTCGATTTCCCCACGAACCGCGAACGGCGTCCGCAACAGTTCTTGCACCATCCTAGCGAATGCCGCCAAAATTCTTGCAGCCAACCGACTCGATCGCACGATGACCGCCAACCACCTGATCTGCGTAATCGACGACGATGCGTCGGTCCGCCGCACCATCTGCTTGCATCTTGAGACCGCCGGTTTCCAAACCGTCGAAGCTTCAGATGGCGCTGCCGGATTGGAACTCATAAAGACAAAGCAACCTGCCGTCGCGATCGTCGATATCATCATGCCGGGCCGCGAAGGTCTTTCGACAATCCAGGAAATTAGAGATGAGTATCCGGACACGCGCATTCTCGCGATATCCGGCGGCGGCATTGGCGGCGCGGACCGTTATCTTCAGTTTGCCGAAAGTCTTGGTGCACACGACACCATGATGAAGCCGCTGCGCGCCGCAGATCTTGTCGAGCGCATTAGGCGCCTGATCTCGATGTCATCAGCACCGACGATCGCGCATTAACGCCTCATTTACCGTCTTCCGTTTAAATGGCGCCAACACGAACTGACGCTCTCTTTAAGGAAGGTGCTCCACACGCCGCAGCGATAGCCGACAAAAGCATTTCCCAAAAGAGCCCGGCCAAAGCCGGGCTTTTGCTTTTTCTACGCCCCTTGCGCCCTGAACCGGCGCACCTTTGCGCGATTGCGGCAATCGCGCATGCTGCACCACCGCCGCGAATGGTTCTTGCTCTCGTCGACAAACAGCCAGCCGCACGTATCGCTGGCGCATTCCCGCAAGCGCGTTTCACCACCGACCAGAAGATCGACCGCCGACTTCACGACCGGCCACAACGGCGCACGCAAGTCGGTAGGCGCCGGCCACCCCAGTTGGTATCCCGAACCCGATGCCCGCAATACCAGATTGGCGTTGGCCTCCGACATCGCCGCACTTAGCGCAGCAATTTCCGACGCAGGCGCCTTGCGCCCATCGGCGACCGCTACAAACACTTCGTAGATCGTCTCGCGCAGCCGCTTTGCGTCGGCGAGCACGCGCGCGGCGCGGGCTTCATGAGCCTTGGCCATCTCGTTGAGATGCAAGCCGCTCAATTTTGTCACGACGTTACCCGCGACTGCCCATTCGACGAGGTCAGCGTAGGTTTGCAGGCTCTCCTTAGGCTCGCCGTCGCGATGCCCGCCGACCGTGTTCACAAAGTCGAAGCACAAGGCCCCGCCCACAAAGTTTTCAGACCCGAATGCCATCGCAGCCTCCAAACCATACGTAACCACTAAACGGCTTATTGACAAGTTACGGCGATCGCGTGTACGAGTAACCTGTATTAACGACTATAGATGGTTACACCGATGACCCACACGCCCTTCAAAATCGAAGTGCCTGAGGCGGAAATAGCCGATCTAAAGGCGCGCCTCGCGGGCACGCGCTGGCCCGGCGAAATAGCCGGCTCGGGGTGGGATTACGGAGTCGACCTCGGCTACATGAAAGATCTCGTCGACTACTGGCGTGACGGTTTCGATTGGCGGGCGCAGCAGTGCGCGCTCAACCGCTTCCCGCAATTCAAGGCGGCCATTGACGGCCTCGACATCCACTTCATTCACGTCCGCGGCAAGGGCCCGTCGCCCAAACCGCTTCTCCTCACCCACGGCTGGCCTAGCAGCATCGCCGAATTCACAAAAATCATCCCCCTGCTCAGCGATCCCGCCTCACACGGCGCAGACCCCGCCGATGCCTTCGACTTGATCGTGCCGTCGATGCCCGGCTACGGATTCTCAAGCCGCCCGACGAAGCCCGGCGGGACATCCCTAAGCGTCGCCCCCATCTGGGCAAAGCTGATGACCGAGTTGGGATACGCAAAATTCTTCGCCCAAGGCGGCGACATCGGCGCGGGCGTGACCAACGCGCTGGGCCGCTTTCACGGCGATCGCGTCCCCGCGATACACACGATGGCGACGCCCTATCCCTACCCCACCGACGAAAACGACCCCACATTGTCGGCCGCCGAACGCGCCTACCTCGTGCTCACCAAGAAATGGGAGTGGGACGAGGACGCTTACGGCCACCTGCAACGCACGAAGCCGCAAACCCTCGCCGTCGGCCTGAATGACTCGCCTGCGGGTCTCGCGACCTGGATCGTCGAAAAATGGCGCGCTTGGAGCGATTGCAGCGGCGACGTCGAAACGCGCTTCACCAAAGATGAACTGCTGACCAACGTCAGCATCTATTGGTTCACGCAAACGATCGGCTCATCGGTGCGCATGTACTACGAGTCCGCGCACAACGATCGGCCGAAGCCGGCGAAGATCGAAACACCGACGCGGCTGTTCCTAACCCGCGAAGAAGTCGACCGCTGCCCGCCCGAATGGGCCGCGCGCTCCTACGCCAATCTGTCGTACGGCCTCGCGCCGACCGGCGGCCACTTCCTCGCCGCGGAAGAACCGGAATTGCTGGCGAACGACATCCGAACCTACTTCCGCGCCTTCCGCTAACTCACACACGCGCGAAAATCGCCTCAAGGCTTGTCAGGTTCATCCCGTGCTTGACGAAATTATACGGCGTGATGTTCACCGCCTTGATCATTGACCGGGCGATCTGCGTCCCGACGCTCCCGTCCTCGCGCGGCACCAAATCGAAATCGAGAATATTGATGCAAGCTAAGTCCTGCTCGAACGCCTGCACACCCTTCAGCGCATTGCCGGTCATCCAACTCAGGACCAATCGATTGACACCCTCATGCGCCACGACCAACGCCGTGTGCCACGCCGGCTGCGCCAACAACCGCTTGATCGCATCCGTCGCCCGCTCTTGCACGTCCGCAAACACATCGCCGCCCATCATGCGCGCACCGGGTTCCGCCGCCTGATCGAACTCGAACGCCATCCGCGCCGCGAGTTCTTCACGGCTCTTCGCCATCACCTTCCCGCTGCCCTTGATCTCGACCAAGCCCGCATCGACACCCAGCGTCAGGTGCGCCGTGTCTGCATTTGCCGCGAGCACGATCTCTGCCGTCTCTCGCGTACGTGGCAACCCAGACGACAAAGCAAGATCGAACCGCACGTGCGAAAGTGCAGCCCCGCTCGCTTTCGCTTGCTCGCGTCCCAATGGCGTCAGAGGCACAAGGTCCGTATGCCCCGCCTCACGAACCTCGCGCGCGAAGTAATCGACGTGGCCGTGACGCATCAAATAGATGCGCCGACGGCCGGTCGTTCCCGGTAACGCGCTCATCGGATCAAAGCGCGCCGGACGACTTCAACGCCGCAATGTCGCCGCTCGAGAAACCCCAGTCGGTCAAGATCTGATCGTTGTGCTGCCCGCCCGCCGGCGCGGCGCCCTGCACCTCCGGCTTCGTGCGGCTGAAGCGCGGTGCCGGCGCGGGCTGCACGACGCCGTCGATCTCGATGAACGTCGCACGCGCTTTGTTATGCGGGTGGTTCGGCGCTTCGGCCAGCGACAGCACCGGCGCATAACAAACGTCGGTGCCTTCCATAATCTTGTCCCAAGCATCGCGCGTCTTGGTCTTCATCACCTGTGCGATCTTCTGCTTCAGCGAAGGCCACTTGTCGCGATCCATCTGCGACTTGAATTCGGGATCGTTCAATCCCGCTTTCTCGAGCAGCAACGCATAGAATTGCGGCTCGATCGAACCGATCGAAACCCACTTGCCGTCCGACGTCTCATACGTGTCGTAGAAGTGTGCGCCACCGTCGAGAAGGTTCGCGCCCTTCTCGTCCTGCCACATGCCCATCGCCTTGAAGCCATAGAACATCGACATCAACGACGCCGCGCCGTCCGTCATCGCGCAGTCGATCACCTGGCCCTTGCCCGACCCGCGCGCTTCGAACAACGCGCACGCCATGCCGAACGCGAGATAGAGCGCACCACCGCCAAAGTCGCCGACAAGATTGAGCGGCGGTACCGGCGGCTCACCCTTGCGCCCGATGCCGTGCAGCGCGCCGGTCAGCGCGATGTAGTTGATGTCGTGCCCCGCAGCCTGCGCCATCGGCCCCGTTTGACCCCAGCCCGTCATCCGTCCGTACACGATTTTCGGATTGCGCTTCAGCGCGACGTCGGGCCCTAACCCAAGCTTTTCCATAACCCCAGGTCGAAACCCTTCGAGCAATGCGTCCGCGCGGGCGACTAGCTTGAGCGCGGTTTCCACAGCTTCGGGTTTTTTTAGATCCAGCGCGATCGACCGCCGCCCGCGGCTCGTAATGTCGAATTTGTTGGCCCCGCGCGCGCCTTTGCGGTCGATGCGTACAACTTCTGCGCCCATATCGCTGAGCAGCATCGCGCAGAAGGGGCCAGGCCCGATGCCTGCGAACTCGATGATCTTTACGCCGTGAAGCGGACCCATGACATTTCCTCCAAAACCAAATAGGAAAATAGCCTCTGGGTAGGGTTTAGTTCATCGCGAACGAGCCCGCAAATCGAGTGGCGGAGTATTTGGGATGACGTTGCGTATCGTTGCGGCGACAACCGCGTGCATCGGTTTTTTGGTGGCGGCGACTTTCGCCGCGGCCGACGGAATGCCCGAGCCCGAAGACGAAAACTTCAACCCCGTCCCGTCCGTGCCCGCTACACCCGCACCCGGCGTGACACAGCCGGCGCCGATCAAACCGGCGAAGCCCGCGCCCGTCGTTGCGCCGAAGCCGGCGCCCGCGCCGGTCATCACCGCGCCAGAACCCGCACCGCCGCCGGATGAACCGGAAGATCTCGAACCGTCGACGCCCGCACCCGCACCAACGCCTGCACCGACGCCGCCGCCTGCAACGACACCTGCGCCTGTGACGGCGCCGCCGGCAGCAACACCACCCGCGGCGACCACACCCGCCGCGACGCTGAAGAAGCAGATCTACGAAATCCTCAGCGTCGATGTCCAAGTCTCGGCAAAGCCGGCCGCGACGATCACCGTGAAGGCCACTGCGCGCAGCGGCGGATGGAAGGACATCGAACTGAAGCCGCTGCAAACCTTCGCGGCCGAAGTCGGCATGCGCAGCTACACCCTCGTCGGCACGCCGCCGTCCGGTCCGTCGACGCAAGCGCTCTCGCCGGTCAGCGTGACGACGACGCTCGACCCGCTGCCCGCCGACGTCAAAACGATCCGCGTGCTCGGCGAAACGAACGAGGTCGCTCAAACCTTCCGCTAGTAGCTGACGTCGAGCTGCAGCCAAAGCTTGCGACGGCTGGCAAATCCGCCGTCGCCGTCATAGTCGGCATATTTCGCGCCGACCGAGAAGTGATCGCCCAGCCGCGCGGTCACTTCCGCATCGACCTCGCTGCCCAAAGGCTGCCGCCCAAGCTCGGTCTTGAAATCGTGAAAGGTCAGCGCCGCAAACAAACCGGTCATCGGCCCGATCGGCGCATCGAACGTGGTCTCAAACCCCGGCCCCGCAAAGAGATCGACGATGCCGTTCGCCGGCGTGTTCACGAATACATCGGCAAATCCCTGAAACTTGTGCAGCGTCCCGAGCGGCGTCGAAAACCCAACCGCCCCGTCGCCCTCCAACGTCTCAACACCACCGAGAATGCTGAAACCCTGGTAAGCAACGGCAACCTCACCGTGCCCATAGTGCACGCCGACATCGAGTGGGTTGTCGGCATAATCCTTCTGATACGCGTACTCGACGGCGTAGCGAACCGAGGTCTCTTCGTCGAGCTTGCCCTTGCCCGATAGCCGGGCCCCGAACGTAGCCGTCGACAACCCTGGGGCCTCTTCCAGGTCCAAGAGATAGGCGTATCCCGTCAACGTGCCGAACCGCGGCAGCGCATACGATGCGTTGAAGAGATGCGTCGCCCCCTCGAACTCACCTTGCGGGCTTTCATTGCCGAAGAACCGGTTCACCTGGTTCACGAACATGTAGTTGAGCGAAAGCCCCATCACGCTCGTGTTCGTCACCCGCAGCGCATCGAACGTCTGCTCGTTCTGCCGAAACCCGACCGCGCCGACGAAGCGCTGATTGTCGAGATTGATCCCCTGCCGCCCCACGGTGACCAACGTCTCCGGCAATCCCGAATACGCGATCTGCAACCGGTTCAACTCGTACCCCTCAGGGTCGGTCACGACCGGATAGCCGGTATTCCCGTTGACGGTGTCGTTGAAGTCGTCACCCAAGTGGACGACGCCCTCACCCTCGACCAACATTTGCAGATTCAGAAACGTTCCGGTCTGAAATCCGATTCGCGCGCGGAACGTAGGTGCAACAGCGTCATCGGCAAACCCATCCTGCTCGACGGTCTCAAGCCGAAGGCGTCCGTCGAAAATGATCTTGCCGTCGTCGATCAGCGCCCCGGCGCCGCCGTCGGCAAGCGCGACACCGCCGGCGCACAACGCGCCCGCACCGATTACCGCCCTCGTCCACCAGCCCAATCGCATGTGAAAACCGACTCACGTCACACGTTCGTCCTTAACGCGGGCGGCGGGGCAACACCAGTTGCAGGCGGGACTCACCCCAGCAACTGCCCATCGTCCAGCGTGAACAACGACCCGGTGATGAACCCGGCGTGCCGCGAACACAGCAGCAACAGCGTCGCGTCGAGATCTTCCTCCCGCCCCAACCGGCGCCGCAGGAAGCTCGCGACCTGTTTCTGCCCACCCTCGGTTCCGAACCACGCGCTATTCAACTCGGTCTCGATGAAGCCCGGACACATCGCATTGACCGCAATGTGATTTTTCGCCCACTCGCGAGCTAAACCTTTTGTCATCATTGCGATCGCCGCCTTCGACATGCTGTAGGCGACCAACCCCGGCAGCGCCTTCATCGCGCCGATCGAAGCAATGTTAACAATTCGCCCCTGGATTTTGTGCTGAACCATCCGCGACCCCACCGCCTGCGCGACGAAGAACGCACCCTTCACGTTGGTATCCATGATCGTGTCGTAGTCGCTCTCGCTGAGCGCAGTCGCACTCGCCTGCACGTTCAACCCGGCATTGTTAACGAGGATTCCGATAGGCCCCGCCTCACGTTCCGCCGCTTCGACGCAGGCGCGAACACCTTCAACATTCGTAACGTCAATCGGCAAAGCGATCGCTTGTCCGCCTTTGTTCTCGATTTTTGCCTTAAGTGTTTGCAAGCGCTCAACGCGCCGCCCTGTGATGACGACCTTCGCGCCGGCATCGCTCAACACCTCGGCGAAGCGCGCGCCGAACCCGCTCGTCGCCCCCGTGATGAAGGCGGTCTGACCGGAAAGATCGAACGTGACGTGCGATGCCATGTGTCTACCCAAAAAGGTTGCGGACAATTATCCTTAAGCGTCGCGACACAAAAAACGAAACTGCGAAATCCGCTTTTCTGTTGCGCGCTTCCTGCCTATCTTCTTGCCCATGCAAATCGACGTCATATCGGACACCGTCTGTCCCTGGTGCTACATCGGCAAGCGCCGCCTTGAACGGGCAATGCGCCTGCGCTCGCAAATCACGTTCGACGTCCGCTGGCGTCCGTTCCAACTTGACCCCACGACGCCCCTCGAAGGCGTCGACCGCAAGGCCTACATGGAGCGCAAGTTCGGCTCGTCCGACAAGATCAAGCCGATCCACAACGCCCTGCTCAAGGCCGGCGAAGACGAAGGCATCCAATTCGCCTTCGAAAAGATCACACGCACGCCCAATACGATCAACTCGCACCGCATGATCCGCTGGTCCCATTCGATGGGCGTGCAGGACAAGCTCGTCGAACTCCTGTTCCACCGTTACTTCATCGAAGGCGCCGACATCGGCCACATCCCAACCCTCGTTCAAATCGGCGCCGACGCTGGCATGGACGCCGAGTTGGTTGAGGAACTACTCAACTCCGACGCAGACCTCGAAAAGGTTCAGCACGAAGACTCCATGGCCCGCAAAATCGGCATCGAAGGCGTTCCCACGTACCTGATTGGGGGCAAAATGCTGGTCTCCGGCGCTCAGGACGCCGAAGTCCTAGCCCGGGCATTCGACCGCGTGGCCGCCGAGTCAGAGGACGCCGTAGCAACCGCGTAACACTTTCCGTGCAACTGTGTGGTAACCGGGAACTGGACCGGTGGCCCACACGTTACTGCGCCAATGACCAACGTCTCTACGCAAAAGCCCGGACCCGGCCGCTTCATTGTTGTGGCCGAACTTCAGACCAAGCCAAGCGGCCCGCTCGAGAACGCGATGGCAGGCTTTGGCCAAAACTTTCGCCTGGGCGATAAGATTTGGCTTCTGCGCGCCGAGTCCACGACGATCGGCAGCCTGCAGAACGAACTCATCCAGCACCTGGGCCCGCGCGACAGCCTTTTCATCGCCGAGATGGGCTCAAGCCGCACGATCGCCTTCAACTGGGGCCCGGGCATCGAAGCTCGCATCCGCGCCTGGCGCGCCTAAAGCCCCGCCCATACCGCCGTCCAATACGTCACGCCCGCCGCGACATACGCGAGCACGAGCAGATAAACGGCCATGAAGATGGTCCAGCGCCACGAGTTCATCTCGCGCCGAGCAACGGCAAGCGTCGCAAGGCACTGCGGCGCGAACACATACCAAGCCAAGAACGCCAACGCCGTCGGCAACGACCAAGCGCCTTGCAGCACGTCAGCAAGCCCGGCGGTGTTGTCATCTGTGGCCTGCACAGCGTAAACCGTCCCGAGCGCCGCAACCGCAACCTCGCGCGCCGCCAACCCGGGTACGAGCGCGATCGCAATCTCAAGATTGAACCCGATCGGTTTCAACAGCGGCTCAAGCCAGCTGCCCAACATGCCCGCATAGCTCTCGCGAATGCCATTGGCCGAACTCGGATAGCTCGCCAAGAACCAAAGCGCGATCGTAATCCCGAAGATGAATCGCCCCGCACGCTGCAAGAACGCCCATGCCCTGAGCCACAGATTGACGAAGAAATCCATCGGGTCGGGCAGCTTGTACGTCGGCATCTCGATCAAAAGCGGCTGCGGCCGCCCTTTTGTCAGCGTCTGTTTCAACACAAACGCGACGGTGATGGCGCTGATGACGCCGATCGCGTAGAGCGCGAACAGCACCAAACCCTGCAGATTGAAAATGCCCACCGTCGTCGGCGGAATGAACGCCGCAATCATCAGCGTATAAACCGGAATGCGCGCCGAGCATGTCATCAGCGGCGCGACCAGGATGGTGGTCAGCCGGTCGTTCTCGTTCTCGATGGTGCGCGCCGCCATCATGCCGGGAATGGCGCACGCAAAACTCGACAGCAGCGGAATGAACGCGCGCCCGTTCAAACCGACGCGCAACATCAACTCGTCCATCAGGAACGCCGCGCGCGCCATGTATCCCGATGCCTCCAGCGCCAGGATAAACGCAAACAGAATGACGATCTGCGGAAGGAACACGATCACGCTGCCGACGCCGGCGATAATGCCGTCGACGATCAAACTGCGCACCCAGTTGTCGGGCAGCGTCGCGCTGAACCACTCACCGAGCGCGGCAAACCCGTCTTCGATCGCCGTCATCGGGACTTCGGCCCACGTGAAGACCGCTTGGAACATGAAGAACAAGAGCGCGGCCAGGATGAAGGGCCCTACGACCGGATGCAGCACGACGCGATCGACCGCACGCGTGAGCCGGTTCATCACCGGCTCTTTGAGAATGACCTCCTTGGCGATGGCCCGCGCCGCGCGCTGAGCGGAGCGCACATCCTGGATCGCGGCATCCGCAACCGCCTCAACCTTCACATCCGCCAACTCGTCAAGTCGTGCCAACAGCGCCGCCCGCCCGGCCTTGCGTGTCGCACACGTCGTCACAACAGGAAACCCGACCAGTTGCTCCAGCTTCGCGACATCGATGACGACGCCGTCGCGCTCGGCCAAGTCGATCATATTCAGGACCAGCAACATCGGCCGGCCAAGCGACTTCAACTGCAACGCCAAATGCAAATGCGTCCGCAAGTCCGCCGCGTCGATCAGCACCAGCAACGCGTCGGGCGCAAACGCCTCGCCCTGCGCGCCGCGGATCACGTCGACCGCAATGCGCTCATCCAGCGACCGTGCCGACAGGCCATAGATGCCCGGCAAATCGATGAGTTCAACCGCACGGCCTTGCGGCGTCGCGAACGTGCCGCTGCGCCGCTCGACGGTGACGCCCGCATAGTTCGCGACGTTGGCCCGTCCGCCGGTCAATCCGTTGAAAAGCGTCGACTTCCCACTGTTCGGCGCACCGACAAGCGCCAGACGAAACGCCGTCATAGGAGATCAACCTCGATCAACGCCGCTTCGCTTCCACGTAGCGCGATGATCGACCGGTTGAGCCGCACGGAGAGCGTGCGCCCGCGAAACGGCCCATGGTTCAGCATCTCGACTTCATCGCCCTCGGCAAAGCCGACTTCACGCAGCTTCGCCTCAAGCTCGACCGTCGCGCTTTCGATCCCGCTCACACGCGCGATGCGGCCGAACGGCAGTTCGTTCAATTTCATACCGCGACACTACTGCGAATAACTCTCAACTACAACGCGGCAAAAACTACGGCTGCTGCAGGAAGTTGACGATCGCCTCGCCCGTCTGATCCGGCGCTTCAAGCTGCGGGAAGTGCCCGACCTTGCCGATCTCGACCAGCTTGTACGGACCGGTGAACGCAGGCCGCGCCTTGTCGAACCGCCCGGTCCGCATCGGCCCGTCCTCGCTGCCCGTGATGATCAGCGCCGGCATCGTGATGTCCTTCGCCGCCGCAGCCGCACTCTCCGCCGAGTCCGTCCGCACCAGCGTCCAGTAATAGTTCAGCGTACTCGCCGTCGCCCCCGGCACCCGCAACGTCGCCTTGATGTCTTCCAATACCGCCGGCGTCGGCTGATAGCTCGGCGCCCATTGCTTGTAGATGCGGTCGACGTGCGCGAAGTCCTTGCTCCACAGCAACCGCTCCGCCCACGGAAACTGGTAGTAGACGAAGTGCGGCGCTTCCCAGAACACGGTCAGATCACCGGCGAACGCGCGTGAATGCGGGATCGACAGCGCGACCAGCTTCTTGATCTTCGACGGATTGTCCGCCGCCGCGCGATAGACTGCCGCCGCACCCCAATCATGCCCGACGACAACCGCGCTCTGCTCGCCGAACGCACCGATCAACGCCACGACATCCTGCCCCAACGCATTCACCGAATAGTCATCCGCAAACGCCGTCGGCGGATACCCGCGCATGTAAGGCGCGACAACCCGATACCCGGCCGCGGCAATGCGATGCTGAACCGCCGACCAACTGCGCGCCGTCTCCGGATAGCCGTGGAACAAAAGCACCAACGGCCCCTGCCCCTCCTCGATATAGGCAAAGCGAATGCCGTTCGCCTCGATGAACTTCACGTCCGCCGCGGGCGTCAGCTCCTTCAACGACTCCGGCGGCCGCGCGCCGAACTCAATCCCGATATACGCCGCATAGCCGAAGGCCAACGCGACCAGGAAAATCACAAACAGCAAGAACCGCTGAAGAAACCGCATACCCGTTACCCCCTCACGCTCTCGCCGGATTTTTCTTCGGTCGAGGAAACACACCCTTCGTCGTGAACTTCTGCGTCCCCGCCGGGCGCTTGAGCCCCGTCCCCGCGGGCTGCGTCGCCGGCACCAGATGATGCTTGCCCGGCCCGATCAGATCCGCGCGCCCCATCGCCTTCAGCGCCTCGCGCAGGTCGGGCCAGTTCTCCGGATCATGATAGCGCAAGAACGCCTTGTGCAGACGCCGCTGCTTCAAACCGCGCACGCTGTCGACCCGCTCAGAAGCGCCGCGCCGCACGCCGCGCAGCGGATTTACCCCCGTGTGATACATCGCAGTCGCACTCGCCATCGGCGACGGCAGAAACGTCTGCACCTGATCCGCGCGGAACCCGTTCTTCTTTAGCCAGATGGCCAGGTTCAACATATCCTTATCCGTCGTGCCCGGATGCGCCGCGATGAAATAAGGGATAAGAAAATACTTCTTCCCCGCCTTCTTCGCCGCCGCATCGAACAACACCTTGAACCGGTCGTACGTTCCGATCCCCGGCTTCATCATCTTCGCGAGCGGCCCGTCTTCCGTATGCTCCGGCGCAATCTTCAAATACCCGCCGACATGATGCGTCACGAGTTCTTCGACATACTCCGGACTCTCAACGGCCAGGTCATAGCGCACACCCGACGCCACCATGATCTTCTTCACGCCCGGCAACGCGCGCGCCTTGCGATAGAGCCCGATCAGCGCCTCATGGCTGGTATCCAAATTCGGACAGATGCCCGGATAGACACACGAGGGCCGCCGGCACGCCGCCTCGATCTTCGGATCCTTGCAGGCCATCCGGTACATGTTGGCCGTCGGCCCGCCGATGTCCGAGATGACGCCGGTAAACCCTTTGGTCTTGTCGCGGATGTTACCGATCTCTTTCAGCACCGAGTCTTCCGACCGGCTCTGAATGATCCGCCCCTCGTGCTCGGTGATCGAACAGAAGGTGCAGCCGCCAAAACACCCGCGCATGATGGTCACGGAGAACCGGATCATCTCCCACGCCGGGATCTTCTGATCGCCGTACGAAGGATGCGGCGCCCGCGCATATGGCAAGTCGTAAACCGCATCCATCTCAGGCGTCGTCAGCGGGATCGGCGGAGGCGTCAGCCACAACTCGCGATCCGCATGCCGCTGCACCAAAGCCCGTGCGTTGCCCGGATTGCTTTCACGATGCAGCACGCGCGACGCCCGCGCATACGCTTCCTTGTCCTCAATCACCGTCTCGCAAGACGGCAGCCGCACGACAGTCTTCGCAGCACCCAACCGCGCGCCTTCATCCGCGCTGTCGACGTCATCCGCATGCGCCTCAACCCAGTCATCCGGCACGCGCGATTTGAACAGCGCCACGCCGCGCACATCATCAAGCTCCGAAGCTTTCGCTCCCGCATCCATGCGCTTCGCCACTTCGACGACCGCGCGTTCGGCATTCCCGAACAGCAGAATGTCGGCCTTCGCATCTGCCAAGATCGAACGCCGAACCTTGTCCGACCAGTAATCGTAATGCGCGATCCGGCGGAGTGACGCCTCGATGCCGCCAAGCACAATCGGCACACCGCTAAACGCTTCGCGGCAACGCTGCGCATAAACGATCGAACACCGGTCCGGCCGCTTCCCGCCCTCACCTGCCGGCGAGTAATTGTCGTTGTGACGCAAGCGGCGATCCGACGTGTAGCGGTTCACCATCGAGTCCATGTTGCCGCCGGTGACGCCGAAGAACAGCCGCGGCCGCCCCAGCACCCTGAACGGCTCCGCGCTCTGCCAATCCGGCTGCGAGATGATCCCGACCCGAAAGCCGGCCGCCTCGAGCAGCCGCCCGACAATCGCCATCCCAAAGCTCGGATGATCGACATAGGCATCGCCTGTCACGACGATCACGTCGCATTCGTCCCAGCCGAGCGCCTCCATCTCCGCCCGCGACATGGGCAGAAACGGCGCCGCCCGCCGGCTGGAACCCGGCGCCCGATCAGCTAATAACGTCGTCGCGGCGTGCATTTTCGCGCTTTAACCCTTGGACCACCCTCGCCCACCCCCTTGGTAGGCGAAGAAAAATACATACGGAGCGTGTTCTTAAGACACTCCACACGCGCGGCGGGAAGTGTAGAGTGCTACCACGTTTGTCAACGCTTTTGGGGGGGCGTGACATCCATGGGGGATTCGCCGTCATTTCCGGCCGATAACGACGTGTCCGGCCGCCTGATGTTATCAGGCGCCGACGCGCTAGGGCCAAATCCGTGGAACGCACCGCGTCCCACGCTGGAGGCCCACGGCCTGCAGAAATCCGACCTCAACGACAAGATGGTCGAGGCCGCGCGCAGGTCGAACGATATCGAATTGCGCCAGCTTTCGGCCCGCGTCATCTCGTCCTTTCTGGTGCCGCTTACGGTCGTGGCCGCCGCCTATTACGTCCTAGTCGGCAACCTGACGCTTGAGCCGCGCTTCGAGTGGGTCGTCTATCTCGGTGCCTCGCTGCTCCTCGCCGCGATCGCCGCTTACATGCAGACGCTGCATCACCGCGCCGCGAAGGAAAAACACGAAGACCTGGTCAGCCTCGACGACCGCCGCCTTAGCTTCCGCGCCAAAGAACGCGATTGGATCGAAGAGCAAAAGAAACGCACGACCGCCGGCTTCTGGACCGACGAGATCACGCGCATCGCCGCCGAAAGAGGCGTGCCCGCTGCCACCATCTTCGCGCAAGAAGTCGGCAAACTCTTCGTCGCCTGGGGTTGGCAAGTCCGCCTGAACCAACGCGCCCAAGACTACGGCGTCGACATCTTCACCAGCGGCAAGGAAGGCAGCGCCGTGGTAACGTGCAAGCACGAAGGCGGCGGCCCGACGGCCCACGACGTGCGCGACCTCGCCGGCAGCCGCCACGCCTTCAGCGCCGACTACGGCCTGCTCGTCTCGGTCTACCCGCCCTCCGCGTCGCGTTCGAGCGAGTTTCACGCCGAAAAGGGCCAAGTCGAGTTCTGGCACCTCGGCCACATCCTGGAACAAGCGATCGTTCTCTACAGACAGCGCACGGATCTCGACGCGCCGTCAGACAATGGCCGCGCCCAGTTCCTGAACGCCGACGGAACGCCCATCACCATCCACATGGTCGAACGCGAAGCCGCCGAATAACCCCGCTCAAGTTGTGCGCAGCGCCACAGGCCGACGTGCGCGCCCTTGCGACCCGCCCGCGCCGTAGGTAGCTCTCGCGTCGTCTCGTGCGACGCGAAAGGATTCCCTCATGGCCCGCATGCTTCTCACGCTCTTAGCGCTGATCGTCATCACCCCCGCGGCGTTCGCCGCAAGCGACGACGTCGCCGGCTCGAAAGACCACCCGCTTCTCACGCGCTATCCCGACAGCCGGATCACCGAGTACGAGCAGAACTTTAACAGCGTGCCCATCACCACCGGCGCCGAGAGCGGCGCGCCGAAGATCCAGAACATCGAAGGCCAGGCGACCCAGATCCGCTACTTCTACCGCGACGCACAGAAGCAGCCGAGCCCACTTCAGATCATTCGCAACTACCAAAACGCGATCAAAGCGATCAAAGGCGAAGTCGTCTTCGAACGCCTGCCGAAAGAAGGCGACGGCGGCGAAACCACGCTGAAGGTCAACACCGGCGGCAAAGACGTCTGGATCAAAGTCGAACCCGACATCTGGAGCGCCCCCACCCAAAGCTACAAACTCGCCATCGTCGAAGTCGAAGCGATGGCCCAAGTCATCAGCGCCAACGCCCTGCTCGACGCATTGAACAAAGACGGCTTCATCGCCCTCTACATCAATTTCGACACCGGCAAGTCCGACCTAAAGGCCGACGGCGAAGCGACGGTGAAAGAAATCGCCGCCATGCTGAAGTCGGCCCCGACGCTGAAAATCAGCATCGAAGGCCACACCGACAACGTCGGGACGCCCGCTTCAAACCTGAAGCTGTCCGAAGCCCGCGCAAAGTCGGTGATGGACGCCGTCGTCAAAGCCGGCATCGCCAAAGACCGCCTCTCATCCAAAGGCCTCGGCCAAACCACCCCGATCGCCGACAACCGCAGCGACGACGGCAAAGCCAAGAACCGCCGCGTCGAACTCGTGAAGCAGAACTAACGCCGACGGCGGTGAGCGCTTAGGCGCTCGCCGCCCGCTTCTGCAGCTCGACGATCGCAGCCGAACTCGGCTGCTCCCTCGGCATCCTGTTCCATGCATCGAGCGCCGCAATCTTGTACGCCTCGGCGAGCGTCGGATAGTTGAACGTATTCTCGACGAAGTAGTCGAGCGTCCCACCCAAATTCAAAACCGCCTGCCCGATATGGATCAACTCGGTCGCGCCCTCGCCGACGATATGCACGCCGAGCAACCGCCGCGTCTCAAGCGCAAAGATCATCTTCATGAACCCGGTCGAGAGCCCCATGATATGCCCGCGCGACGTCTCGCGAAACCGCGCCACCCCACACTCATACGGAATCTTGCGCTCGCGAACCTGCTCCTCCGTCATGCCGATGGTCGACATTTCGGGGACGGAATAAATCCCATACGGAAAGAACTCCGGCGCCGCATGCACCGGCTCACCAAACGCATGACAAGCCGCAATCCGCCCCTGCTCCATCGACGTCGAAGCAAGACTGGGAAATCCAATAATATCACCCACCGCATAAATGTGCGGCACAGCCGTCTGAAACGTAGCCTTGTCGACCGCGAGCCGCCCACGCGCATCCGCGCTTAACCCGGCGGCAGCCAAATCAAGCGCCGAAGTCGCCCCCTGCCGCCCCGCCGCATAAAGCACCATCTCAGACCGAACCTGCCGCCCATCCTCAAGATGCACAACGCAAGCCCCATCACCGGCACGCTCAATCCGCGAAACCTTACTCTTCAACCGAAGCGTCACCCCACGGTCACGCAGATCATGAATGAACTCATCAACCAACTCTTGATCCACAAACGGCAACACACTCGCCGCCGGATCGATCAACGTCACCTTCACATCCAACGCCGAAAATATCGTCGCATACTCAATCCCAATCACCCCCGCACCGATCACGGTCAGGGTCCGCGGCAACCGCTTCAGATCCAACACATCGTCCGGATCAAGAACGGTCTCGCCATCGAACGGCACGTCAGCCGGCTTGTAAGGCACGGTCCCAACCGCCAACACAATGCGATCCGCGGTGAAGACAGCCTCACCCCGCTCCGACGAAACCGAAATCCGATGCGCATCGAGAAACCGCGCAACGCCCGCAATCTTATCGACCTTATTCCGAGCAAACTGATGCTCCAGAATCTCAACCTCATGATCGAGCGTAATGGAAAGCCGCCGCTTCAAATCCTCAGCCGAAATATCGTGCTTCACCCGATAAGCGCGCCCATAGAACCCACGCTCGCGCCAACCTGAAAGGTTCAGCACGGTCTCGCGCAAGGTCTTCGACGGAATCGTCCCGGTGTGAACACACACACCACCAACGCGATGCCCCTTCTCAACGACGAGAACGGATTTCTGCAGCTTCGCCGCCTGAATAGCCGCGCGCCGTCCAGCAGGACCGCTGCCAACAACGATCAGATTGTAGTGAGACATCTGGCACCCCGAGTAGGCGCACATCATGCCTTGCCAGTGCTCGCCATCCGCTTAATCGGCGCGGCATTTACGCTTTGCTAACCCGCAACCCGCGGAACGCTAGGCGACCATCTGAGCCAGGCGCATCAGCACCTGACCGGCGCCCACCAGACGCTCCTCCGCTGTCGCCCAGTTGCGCATAATGACGATCTTCTGATCGGGCCGCACCTTCGCCGTCTTGGCGTTCTGCGCGATCCATTCGATCAGTTTGCCGGGTTGCGGGAAGGCGTTGTTGCGGAAGCTGATGGTCGCGCCTTTCGGGCCGGCGTCGATCTTTTCCACTTGTGCGATACGGCACAGGCGTTTGATCGAGACGATCTTGAGCAGCGCCTTCGCTTCTTCCGGCAGCGGGCCGAAGCGGTCGATGAGTTCGATGGCGAAGTTTTCGATGGCTTCGTCCGTGTCGAGCGTGGAGAGGCGGCGGTAGAGGGCCAGGCGCACGTTCAGGTCGCTGACGTAGCCTTCGGGGATCAACACCGCCGACCCCAGGTTGATTTGCGGCGACCAGGATTCGTCGCGCTCCAGCGTGGTGCCGCGCAAGCTGGCGACGGCTTCTTCGAGCATGTCTTGGTAGAGTTCGATGCCGACTTCGCGGACCTCGCCGGATTGCTCTTCGCCCAACAAGTTGCCCGCGCCGCGAATGTCGAGGTCGTGGCTCGCGAGGCTGAAGCCCGCGCCCAGCGTGTCGAGCGCTTGCAGCACCTTCAGGCGGCGGTCGGCGGTGTCGGTCAGCGTGCGGTCGGCGGGGACGGTAAAATACGCGTAGGCGCGCGCCTTCGACCGGCCGATGCGGCCGCGCAGTTGATAGAGCGCCGCCAGCCCAAAAATGTTCGCGCGGTGGACGATCAACGTGTTCGCCGTCGGAATGTCGAGGCCGCTTTCGACGATCGGCGTCGAGAGCAGCACGTCGAACTTGCCGTCGTAGAAGGCGGACATGATGTCTTCGAGACGCGTCGGCGCCATCTGGCCGTGCGCGATGCCGAGCTTTACCTCCGGCACCGTGGTCTTCAGAAATTCCTCGGCATCGGCGAGGTCGGAAATGCGCGGGCATACGTAGAAACTCTGCCCGCCGCGATAATGCTCGCGCAGCAACGCCTCGCGCACCGTCACCGGATCGAATGGCGTCACGAACGTGCGCACGGCGAGGCGATCGACCGGCGGCGTCGCGATAATCGACATCTCCTTCACGCCCGACAGCGCGAGCTGCAGCGTGCGCGGAATCGGCGTCGCCGTCAGCGTCAGCACATGCACCTCGGCGCGTAGCTGTTTCAGGCGTTCCTTATGCGCAACGCCAAAATGCTGCTCTTCATCGACGACGATCATGCCGAGATCGCGAAACGAGATCGATTTCGCGAGCAACGCGTGCGTGCCGACGACAATATCGACCTGCCCGTTCGCGATGGTGGCGCGCGTCTCGGTCGCCTCTTTCGCCGTCACCATGCGTGAGAGCTGGCGCACCTTGACGGGAAAGCCGTTGAACCGCGTCGTGAACGTCTTGAAATGCTGCCGCGCCAGCAGCGTCGTCGGCACCACCACCGCGACTTGCCGCCCGGTCATCGCAACAACAAACGCGGCGCGCAGCGCGACTTCCGTCTTGCCGAACCCGACGTCGCCGCAGATGAGCCGGTCCATCGGCCGTCCGCGCGCGAGATCCTCCATGACGTCGGCGATCGCCTTCTCCTGATCGTCGGTCTCGCCATACGGGAAGCGCGCGCAGAATTCCTCGTACACGCCATGCGGCGCGTCGATCGCAACGCCTTCGCGTAGCTGCCGCTCGGCCGCCACCTTGATCAGCTGCTCCGCCATATCGCGGATGCGGTTCTTCAGCTTCGCCTTGCGCGTCTGCCATCCCGAACCGCCGAGACGATCCAGCACCGCGCCTTCGTCGTCCGCGCCGTAGCGCGACAACAGCTCGATGTTCTCGACCGGCAGGAACAGCTTGCCGCCGTCATATTGCAGCTCAAGACAATCATGCGGCGCGCCGGCCGCCTCGATCGTTTTCAGCCCGAGATACCGCCCGATCCCATGATCCACATGCACGACCAAGTCGTTCTGATTGAGCGCGGCGGCCTCGGCGATGAAATTCGCCGCCCGCTTCTGCCGCTGCCGCCGG
This sequence comes from Alphaproteobacteria bacterium, assembly GCA_034440355.1. Classification (GTDB taxonomy): domain Bacteria; phylum Pseudomonadota; class Alphaproteobacteria; order Micropepsales; family Micropepsaceae; genus SZUA-430. The sequence continues at coordinate 6,254 of JAWXBY010000134.1, read as the reverse complement.
ATGAGGCGGTCGCCCAAAATATCCTGCTCAGAAATCAGCGCTAGATCATGCGTCTCGAATCCGGCCTCAAGCCCAAGCACAACGATCGCAACGGCCTGCGGGTGCAGCGTCGCGACTTCGGCCCACGCCTGCACCAAGCGGATCGCGGCAACGCCGTGGTCAGAGAGGACGCCGCCCATGCGATCGGCCGACCCGGCCGACCAGCACGCAATCACAACGCGCTTCTGCTGGCCAAGCAACGCGTTGATCGTCGCCGCCACGCTGTCGAACACGTTCTTCGACGCGGCCACCCGCTCCGGCGCAAAGTCGCGGCCCCGCGCGGCGCCGGCGTCGACTTGCCCCGACATCTCGACCGGCTTGAACGGCGAGAACTGCTTCGCGTCGTGCGCCGACAACGCCGCGGTCCAATCCGCGTCGATCAAATACAACGACTCAGGCTTCAGCGGCTTATAGGGCGGCGCCATGCCCTTGATCGCCTTCGCCTCCGTCCGCGCCACGACGCGCGCGTCGTAATAGTCGGCGATCAGCGTCAGCCGCGCCGCATGCGACTCCTCGACCTGATGGTCGAGCGTCACCGGCGCATCACCCGTATAGTCGAACAGCGTCTCCAACCGCTCATGAAACAGCGGCAGCCAATGTTCCATCCCCGCGTGCTTGCGCCCCTCGGTCACCGCCTCGTAAAGCGCGTCATCGCCCAGCACAGCACCGAACATCGCGATATAGCCGGAGCGGAAGCGCGCAATCGAATTCGGATCCAGCGGCACCTCGCTGACCGGCGTCAGCACGATGGCGTCGACCTCGCCGACGGATTTCTGACTCTCCGCCTCAAACTGCCGGATCGACTCCAACGTGTCCCCGAACAGATCGAGCCTGAGCGGCATCTCCAACCCCGGCGGGAACACGTCGACGATACCGCCGCGCACGGCGAAGTCGCCCGGCTCCACCACCGAACTCGCGCGCGCAAACCCGTTCCGGCTCAAGAACGAGAGCAGATCGTCCAGTTTGACGGTCGCGCCCTTGCGCACACGAAAGCTCGCGCTCTCAACGGCAGCCCGCGGCGGCACCCGCTGCAGCGCCGCGCTCACCGTGGTCACGACGACACGCGGCCCCCGCTTGCGCCCCGTCAACGCGGCAAGCGTCGTCATCCTCTCCGCCGCGATCTCCGGCTTCGGCGACACGCGGTCATAAGGCAAACAGTCCCACGCCGGAAACGTCAGCACCTCGAGCTTCGGCTCGAAGAACGCCAGCGCCTCGACAAGCGCCGCCGCACGCTGCTCATCGCGTGCGATGTGAAGGTGCGTGCCGCCGGACTTCTTGACTGCCTCGGCAATCAGAAGCGCGTCATACCCTTCCGGCGCGCCGGCTAAAATCGAATACTTGCTCATAGAGTTTGGTGCGGTAGCCGTCGGGGGGCGTGCGACGCTCGCACAACCAGTCATAGATATCGTTGTCGGGGGCACTCAGCAGCTGTTCGAACTCGTCCAACGCCGCGTCGTCAAGCTGATCGACATACATGTCCGCAAATGGCCCCAAGACAAGGTCCACCTCTTTCATGCCCCTGTGCCAGGCGCGGAACTTTATCCGCTTGCGGCGCGGGTCTTGCGTGCGGTCATCAAAGTTACTCATCGCCTTCGTATAAGCCGTTCCGCCAGTTGCGGCCAGATCGGCCTTGCCTGGACAATGTCGCACCCCACATAAATCCCCGCTGTCCGCGAAGGTGATTTGCCGCATGAACGACCAAAGCCCGCTCCGCCTCTCGCGCCCGCGCCCCGACGGCGCCATCGCGCGCACGATGCAGCAGCTGACGCTCAAGGACGGCCGCAAACTGGGCTTCGCTCAGTTCGGTTCGAAATCGGCCTTCCCGATCTTCTACTTCCACGGCTGGCCCGGCTCGCGGCTTGAGGCCGGCTTCTTCGAAGTCCCGAACGTCCAGATGATCGGCGTCGACCGCCCCGGCTACGGTCTGTCCGATCCGCACCGTAAGCGTCACCTCGCCGACTGGCCGCGCGATATCGAGCAACTGGCCGACCACCTCGACTTCAAGAAATTCGCCATCGTCGGCATGTCCGGCGGCGGCCCGTACGCGGCCGCGTGCGCGCATTTCCTCAAAGACCGGGTCATCAAGGTCGCGATCATCGCCGGCCTCGGTCCGCCGGACGCGCCCGGCATGGGCGCAAGCCGCGTCGGCTTCCTGCTCGACGTCGGCCAGCGCCCGATGACGTCGGCCGTGCTCATGAACGTCATGCGCTCGTTGATCCGCAACCCGAAGATCGAAAAGCAGTTTCACCGTCTGCGCAATCGCATGCCGCGCGCCTCGCGCGATGTGGAGGCGATGACGCCGGATTTCGTTCAGATGCTGCTGTCCAGTTTCCGCGAAGGTCTGCGCACATCGGCGAAAGGTTCGACGTCGGATGCCCGCGTCTACGGCGAACCGTGGCCCTTCGCGCTGGCCGACATCCGGGTACCGGTCAGCGTCTGGCACGGCACCGACGACGGACAAGTCCCGGTCTCCATCGGCCGCCATTACGTCAAATTCATCCCCACCGCCCGCGGCACCTTCCCCGAAGACGAAGGCCACGTCTCGATCGTCACGAACTACATCGAAGCGATCATCGGCGACCTGCGGGCGACGGGCTAGGCGCGCACCCAAACCGTCGACCCATTCGCCGCCGCACACGTCACGCGGTCGCTGCCGTCGAACGCATAGGTGCCGCTAACTGGCTGAGACACCGCGTTCGGCGTGCGCGTCCACTTCCCGTCGGCCGCCGTCCACAATCCACGTTCGTCCAAGTCCGCACGAAAGCGATAACGGCCGTCGGCGGCGATGTTGAGCGTCACTTGCGGCGTCGTCACCATGCCGTTGACCTGGTTCTTGAACCGCCATTCGCCGGCGATGCGGTTCAGCGGCCCGCCGAACGCGCTCAGCGGCTTGCCCACCAACGACACCTGTACGAACGGCGAGGATGGATTCAACACCAACCCCTGATCGCCCGGCTTCCCGCCATACGCCGTGACCATGCCTTCGGCCATAGCGGCATCGATCGCGAAATAGCCGAACGTATGCGCCGCGCGCGTCGTATTTGACGTGAACGACACCTTGTCGCTCGTCGCCGACACCGCCCCCGCATCCTCGCCCGTCATGCGGTAGATATACTGACCGAGCGCATCGACCTCGAAACTCCCGCTCAGCGCATTCCCCTGCAATGCCGCCGCCACAAAAATATCCGTCGCGAACGCGATCCCATTTGGCTGCAGCGTCCCGGCGCTCAGCGTGATCTTCTCCGCCGTCCACTTGCCGACAAACGTCGGCGGCGTCCCGCCGGAGATGCCGCGCCATGCGCCGAACGCCGCGGCACCCGCCAGCACAGCAGCGCCACCGATCATCACCCGCCGGTCCAACAGCCAAGCCGGAACGCCGGGCTTCACAACCGGCGGAGGCGGCGCCGCGCGCCCGTCGATCACCGCCCGCAACACATCGGCGAGATAAGCCAGATGCCGCTCCAACGGCGGCGCCATCGCATCCAGCCAGTGCGGCGTACTCAAGAAATACTCGAGCGACTTCGACGGCTGCACATCCTCGATCCGCATCGTGATGATCGACAGTCCCGCATGCACCGCACGCTCGACCTCGCGCTTGATCTGCGGCGATAGGTTCGCATTCGCCGACAGCAGCAGCACGAACGCCTTCGACACCGCGATGCCGTCGATAATGGACTCGCCCCAATCCGCGCCCGGCACGATATCGCGCGGCGCGATCCAACACCGCAGCCCCTTCGCCTCCAGCGCCGCGCACGTCGCATCGGCCGTCGGCTTGTCCTTCGACGAATAGCTAATGAAGACGTCATGGGCCATGCGGCGCCCGCCCCTGCAGTACAGCCGCAATGATTCCGCGGATTCGCCAACAAAGCCAAGGGTTAAAGCGCCGCCGTCCTTGACCCGCGCGGAACGCCGTTGCTCAATCGGGCATGACGACCGACGCCGACACCCCGCACCAACCGCTGAACGCCGCCGCGCACGCCGACGAACATCTGCGCCGCGCGGAGCTGGAGGTGTCGTGGCTGCGCTGGCTCGGCATGGCGAGCTGGGGATTGATCCTCTTGCGCGACGAATTCACCGCCGACGCGCGCCTCGCCTGGGCGATCTACGGCGCAGGAATAATCTACACCGCCCTTGCGCACTGGAGCATCGGCAAAACCCGGTCGATAGCCGCAACCGCCCGCCTGACCACCATCGGCGACCCGGCGATCGCGGCGGCAATCTGCGTCGTCACCGGCGGCATAAGTTCAATCTTCTATCCGTTCTTCTACTTCACGCTGCTTGCGACCGCCTTTCGCTTCGGCGCGGGCGCAGCGCTGACGACGCTCGCGCTCAACGCCGCGTTGACCGTCGCGCTCTTCTTTCTCGCACCCGGTCCAGCAGCGCAGACGAGCGACCTCGCGATCAAACTCTATTACCTCGTCTTCTCGACCGCCCTCGGCATGATGCTGGCCCACTGGGCGAAGGAAAACATGGACCTCGCCCTCGTACGGTCCGAAGCATTGCGCCAAGCCGGTGAACGCGCACGCACGTTGCTCCAACGCCTGATGCACGCGCACGAGGCTGAGCGCAAACACATGGCGAGCGAAATCCACGACCGCCTGGGCGGCCGCCTCTTCACGCTCCAGCAAGGCCTATCGACCGCCGCCGAAAGCGAGACGCTCGACCCGCAGATGCGCCAAACCCTGCGTGGCCTTGCCAAGGAAGCGCAAGCCTTCGCCGGCGAAGTGCGCACGATGATGAACGATCTGCGTCCGACGGTGCTCGACGAATTCGGCCTCGACGAAGCGCTGCGCGAATACGTGACGGCCATCGAACCATCCGTGCCGTTCGCGATCGCGCTCGACGTCGATCCCGCACTGAAGACGTGGCGCACCGACGCCGACGCCGCGTTATTCCGGATCGTGCAAGAAGCGCTGCTCAACATCCGCAAACACGCCGGCGCGGCGCATGCCACGGTCTCGCTCTGGCGTCGCGGCGCGAACGTCGAGATGACGGTGGCCGACGACGGCGAAGGCTTCGACCCGCACGCCGTCGGCCCCGGCCACTTCGGCTTGCTCACGATGCGCGAGCGCGCCGAAGCACTCGGCGGCCATGTCAGCATCGAAAGCGCCTGGGGCGCAGGCACCACCGTCATCGTCCGCGTGCCCGCGTGAAGCAAATCACCATCTACCTGCTCGACGACCATCACGTCCTGCGCCAGGCGCTCGCCGCGATGCTGAACGCCGAAGAGGACATGCGCGTCGTCGGCGACAGCGGCGACCCGCGCGCCGGGATCGACGCCATCATCGCCCTCAAACCACAGGTCGCCGTGATCGACCTCAAGATGCCGGGCCTCAGCGGCCTGACCGCGATCGGCGAAATCAACCGCGCCGCACCGCAAGTCGGCATTATCATCTTCACGATGTACGACAATCCCGCCTACGTCTGGGAAGCAACCAACAGCGGCGCCAGCGGCTATGTGCTGAAGGAGGCATCGAAGGAAGATCTCCTGCGCGCCGTCCGCGCGGTTGCCTCCGGTGCAGGCTATCTGCAAGCCGAGGTGACGAAGCCCCTTCTCAAACGCCTCGCCGCCGAAGCCAAGGCGCAAGGCCACAAGTCCTCGCTCACCGCGCGCGAGGTCCAAATCCTGGCGCAACTCGCCGAAGGCCAAAGCAACAAGGTGATCGCCGGCTCGCTCTCGATCACCGAAGACACGGTGAAGCAGCACCTGAAGAGCCTCTACGACAAACTCGGCGCCTCCGACCGCGCGCACGCCGTCGCCAACGCGCTGCGCCAGCGCCTGATCGAGTGATCCCCCGAATGAGGACGGCAAAGCCCCCGATCGGGTGATACTGCCAAAGCCGCCGATTGCGGACTGTCCCTCGCTCAGAGGGAGCCGCAATGGGAAAGCCCACGCACGCCGTCGTCGTCGGCGCCAGCACCACCGGCCTCATCGCGGCCATGGCGGCGGCGCGCCACTTCGACCGCGTGACCGTGCTCGAACGCGATCCCCTCCCGACCGAACCACAATGGCGCAAAGGCGCTCCGCAATCGCGCCACGTGCACCTGCTGCTCAGCCGCGGCGAGAACATCATCGAAACCTACTTCCCCGGCCTGATGGACGAACTCATCACCGCCGGCGGCCGCCGCGTCGACATGTCGGGCGACACGAAGTGGTTCTACGCCGGCGGATGGAAAGCCCGCTTCGGCAGCGGCGTCACCATGAGCTGCCAAAG
>JAWXBY010000133.1:0-3833 GCA_034440355.1 Alphaproteobacteria bacterium | reverse complement strand
GTGGTGGGGACAATGAGCACAACGCGGGTCTTGAATCACGGTCGGCTCTTGGCGGCAGCGGTCGCACTGAGTGCGCTTTCAGTGACTGTCAGCGCGAAGGACTTCGACATTCCGACCGGCGCGCCGCGCAGTCCGACGTTCGGCGCCGCGCCCTTCACAGAACCGATGCTGATGTTTGAAGAATTCGGCACGAAGGCGATGCCGACGACCGAATGCACGACGTGCATCCATATGCCGCCCGCGCTCGCGTGCAACGCAAGCGCGAACGGAACGCTGCTCGATCAGTACATTGGTCAGACGATCTACCCGAACCCGACGCGCGCGTCCTATCAGGACGAACCGAACGCATGGGCCGCACAAGTCAACACTTGCGTTCGTCCGATGGTGCAGACCCACGCGGAAGGCCGCCCGAGTGGCGAGTGGTTCGCGCATCAGCGTTGGAACGACTTTAAACCGACGGCCTATTTCCAAAGCGCGCAAGCGCCGGCCCGCATCAACGGCGGTCTGCGCGACACGCTGCAGCGCCACAAATATTTGCACGGTGAGTTCGGCCCGACCGGCCTCTACTACGGCGGCGGCACGACCAAGAACAAACAGGTCCGCTTCCACGCGAAGATGCCGGTGCAGGATCCGAAGGCGGTGTGGACGTTCGACGGTACGATGCCGCCGAAGCTGCTCATGGCCCGCTATGGCGAAGGCTTGATCTTCCGTCACTACAACGCGCTGCCGATCGACGGCACGGCGAACATGGGATTCGGCAAGAACACGATCTCGACGCACTATCACAACGGCCATCACCCGGCCGAAAGCGACGGTTACACCGCATCGTTCTTCTTCCCGGGTCAGTACTACGACTACCGCTGGCCGATGGTTCTTGCGGGCTATGACTCGATCAACACGACCGCAACGGAGAAGCGCGCCGGCACGCCCAACGGCAACGGCGGCACCACGCTCATCCGCGGCGACTACCGCGAGACGATGAGCACGCACTGGTTCCACGACCACATGCTCGATTTCACCGCGCAGAACGTCTACAAGGGCAACGCCGCGATGGCGAACCTCTACAGCGCTCTCGACCGCGGCAAAGAAGGCTTTCAGTGCAACTACGCGAACGCGAATAACGTCAATCTTTGCCTGCCCAGCGGCACCAAGCTTGATTGGGGCAACCGCGACTACGACGTCAACCTGATGATCGCCGACAAGGCGTGGGACAAGACGGGTCAGCTCTACTTCAACATCTTCAACACCGACGGCTTCCTGGGCGACCAGATCCTGGTCAACTGGACGTACAAGCCGTATCTCGACGTACGCGCCCGCCGCTATCGCTTCCGCATCTTGAACGCCAGCGTCTCGCGCTACTTCAAGCTCGCGATCGCGACCTCCGCCGGTCAGCGGGTGCCGTACCACCTGGTCGGCAACGACGGCAACATCATGGAGCACGCCGTCGCGTTTCCCAACAGCGCGTCGCAAGACCTGCCGCAGATCGGCATCGCCGAGCGCCTCGACATCGTTGTGGACTTCAAGCAATTCGCTCCCGGCACGCGCATCTATATGTACAACCTGACCGAACACGACGACGGCAAGGGGCCAAAACAGGACATCGCTCTGCTTGACGTCGCCAAGGGCAAGTATGTCGGCGATCCGGCTGTCGGCAAGTTCATGGAATTCCGCGTCGTGAAATACACGGGGCAGGATCTCAGCATGAACCCGGCCGACTACGTCGAAGGCAAAAAGAAGATGATCCCGCGGCCGACCTTTACGACGGCCGAACTCGCGAACGCGAAAAAGCGGACGTTCGAATTCGGCCGCAGCAACGGCACGGACGAAGCGCCGTGGACCATCAAGACGGACGGCGGCCAAGGCCACGGCATGGATCCGCACCGCACATCGGCCGCGCCGACGCTTGGCAGCGTCGAAATCTGGCGCCTGGAAACGGGCGGTGGCTGGTCGCACCCGGTTCACATCCACTTCGAAGAAGGCATCATCCTCGCGCGCGACGGCCTGCCGCCGCCGCCCTGGGAAAAGTGGGCGCGCAAAGACGTCTATCGCATCGGCGACATGAGCAGCAAAACGGTCGACATCGCGTACCGCTTCCGCGAATTCGCCGGCAGCTTCATGGAGCACTGCCACAACACGCAGCACGAAGACCACGCGATGCTTCTGCGCTGGGACATCAGAAATCCCGGCCAGACGATCGCCATCCCGACGCCCGTCGTGACATGGGAAGGCACGTTCTATGAGCCGACCTTCGACCTCGTGAACGGCAACGATCCGGGCTCGAACAGCGGCAGCGGAAGCAGTGGTTCGGCCAACGCAACGTTGGCGGAGAACACGACGCCGTCTCCGACGGTCGTTAACGAACCGGCCCCGGCCCCGGCCCCTGCGCCGGCGGCGCCGAAACCGAAGAAGGCTAAGTAATCATTATCTGGTTCGCTCTTTGCTTGAGAGCATCGACGCAGGATCGAACTGAGATGACCATGTTCAAGATTATCGCTGCGGCCCTTGTTATGGCCGCAGCTTTCATATCGGCCCTCGCGCCGGCTGCCGCGGCCGATAACGACCGCGGCTGGCACGGCAATTACTTTCCGAACGTCGTCCTGACGACGCAGGACGGCAAGAAGGTCCGCTTCTACGACGACGTGCTGAAGGGCAAGGTCGTCTCGCTGAACTTCATCTACACGAATTGTGGGGACGTCTGCCCGCTCGACACCGCGCAACTGCGCCAAGTACACGCGTTGCTGGGCGACCGCGTCGGCAAGGATATCTTCTTCTATTCGATCTCGATCGACCCCGGCCATGACACGCCCGCACGCCTGAAGCGCTACATGCGCCAGTTCGATATCGGCCCCGGCTGGACGTTCCTGACGGGCAAGAAGAAAGACATCGACCAGATCCAGCGCAAACTGGGCATACGCATCGTCGATCCGAAAAACATCAAGGAACATGACACGCGCCTGATGGTCGGCAACGAAGCGACGGGCCAATGGATCAAACGCTCGCCTTACGACGATCCCATGATCCTCGCGAACCTGCTCGGCGACGCACTTCACAACTACACCGGCGGCAAGTTCGCCACCCGCCAATCCTACACTGCCGCGCATCAGGTGAAGGGCCCGTCGCGCGGCGAGTATCTGTTCCGCACGCGCTGCGACAGCTGCCACACGATCGGCGGCGGCGACCGCTTGGGGCCCGACCTCGCAGGCACGGCGGCCGCGCGTCCGCGCGCCTGGCTGATGCGCTGGCTGAAAGAACCCGACAAGATGCTGGCCGAGGGCGACCCGGTCGCGCTGGCGATGAAGGCGCGCTATCGCAATCTTCCGATGCCCAACTTAGGCCTCAACGACATCGACGCCACGGCGTTGATCGAATTCCTGCACGCCGAGGACGCAAAACGCGCCGCGGCGGCCAAGCAACCCGGGACGCGCGGCGGCAAATAACGGCGCGGGTTAACCGCGCGCCGTTCAACCTAATTCAACTTCGGCTTATCGGCCTTCGGCCCTGCGCGGTACAATGAACGCGGAGGAGAATCCGTGCCCAATTTCGCTTACGAAGCGGCAAGCCCCGGCGGCGCCATCGTGCGCGGCGTCATCGACGCGCCGACGCGCAGCGCCGCGGTCGAGCGCATCTTGGCGCAAGGACGAACGCCGACGCGCGTCGTCGAACAGTCGGGTGACGCGCCCGCAACGTCGGCTGAGCGTCGCTCGTTGTTGCCCGCGTGGGGTCTCGCCGCCGATCGCCTGACCATGCTCCGTGAACTCAGCCTGCTCTTGCGCGCAGGCCTTAGCGTGGAACGCGCGCTGGTTGCCATGCAAGGCATGACGACAAAGCCGCGC
>JAWXBY010000132.1:0-5088 GCA_034440355.1 Alphaproteobacteria bacterium | reverse complement strand
CGCGCGGCTCAACCGCAATCGCCGTCCGCACCGCACCGTCGATGTCGACGACGAACGATTGCTCGTTCCGGTTCTGCACGTCTTCCGAAGCCTGAAACCGCGCCCGCGCCTGCTCGCGCGGAATGGCTTCCGGCGGCACGCCGTCGACGACCAGCGGCGCAACGTTCGGCAACGGCGCTTTCTTCTCCGTCGGATCGGCCTCATACACATGCGGATAGCGCGCCGGCGCAATGTAAGGCAGCGCACCCAACGGCAAGCGATACCCGACCGGACTGTCGCCCGGCACCAAATACAAACGCCCGCGCCGCGTGCGCCAAGGCTCAGACCGCCACCGCCGTCGACCGTCCGCGCGCGCCTGCCAAGGCTGTATCGGCAACACAAACCCCGAAGGCTCCGTCAACCCGCGCCCGAACACGCGCGCAATGCGAAGCCGCTCCTCCGGATCTTTCAGCTTCGAATTCTCCGGCGTGACGTTCTCGGGAAGACTCGCCTCCTTCAAAATCCACTGCGCCGGATCTTCAAACGCCGGCAGCGCGAGATCAGGCGCAACGTCCAACTCCACCGCAATCGTGCGCAGCAGAATCTCCGCTTCCTTCGCACCGACGCCGGTGTTCACCGACTCCTGTGCGATCAATTCCGGGTTCTGCCAAATCGGCTGCCCATCGCGCCGCCAGTAGAGAGAGAATGTCCACCGCGGCAACGTCTCGCCCGGATACCACTTGCCCTGCCCGTAATGCAGAAACCCGCCCGGCGCGAACCGCTTCTGCAAACGACGGATCAGCTTGTCAGCAAGATCGCGCTTCGTCGGCCCCACCGCCGCCGTGTTCCACTCGTCGGACTCGAAGTCGTCGATGGAAACGAACGTCGGCTCGCCGCCCATCGTCAGACGAACATCGCCCTCAACCAAAGCCTGATCGATCTTGCGCCCCAGCGCATCCAGCGCCCCCCACGCCTCATCCGAAAACGGCTTGGTGATCCGCGGATGCTCCGCCACGCGCGTGACGCGCATGTCGAACTTGAAGTCGCTCGCTTGCGCGCTCGTCACGCCGGCGATAGGCGCGGCGTTGCGATAGTGCGGCGTCGCGGCCAGCGGAATATGGCTCTCGCCCGTCAGCAACCCCGACGTCGGATCAACCCCGATCCACCCCGCGCCCGGCAGATAAACCTCGACCCACGCATGCAGGTCGGTGAAATCGTGATCCGTCCCCGGCGGCCCATCGAGCGAAATCAAATCCGGCTTCAGCTGAATGAGATAGCCCGACACGAACCGCGCCGCGAACCCCAGATGCCTGAGCGTCTGCACCAACAGCCAGCTCGAATCCCGGCACGACGCCTTCGCCCGCTCCAGCGTCTGCTCCGGCGTCTGCACGCCGGGCTCCATGCGAACGATGTAGGCGACCTCGCGCGCGATCCGCGCATTGAGCCCGACGATGAAGTCGATGGTCCGCATCCGCTCGCGCGAGATGGAGGCCAAGAACGCGCGCAACCGCTGTCCCACGGGCTCGGTCTGACGATAGATCGAAAGATCGGCCCGAAAGTCTTCCGGATATTCGAACGGCCAATTCTCGGCCTCTTCCTCGACGAAGAAGTCGAACGGATTATAGACCGTCATGTCCGCAACAAGATCGACCTCGATCTTGAACTCGTGCACCGGCTCCGGAAACACGAACCGCGCCAGCCAATTCCCGTAAGGGTCCTGCTGATGGTTCACAAAGTGCCCGCCCGGCGAAACCTTCAGCGAATGCGAAATCACCCGCGTCCGGCTATGCGGCGCCGGCCGAAGCCGCACCACCTGCGGCCCCAAGATGGCAGGCTTGTCGTAGGAATAATGAGTGAGGTGATAAAGACTGGCTTTAATAGACATCGGCCCCGCGCGCGTTCAGCGACTCCGCCGACCATACCCCAGACAACCCCACCCCGCCGCCTATTCCACAGGCGCAGGATGCCGCGCTTTTGGGCACGAGGGGCTGCTAGTGCCAGCATAGCGCTGGCGGACCTCAGGAGCGCGACAGATGCAGGCGCACACGCGCGGGCACATTCGAGAGCGAGACCTTCCGTTCGCGGACGAGGCGCCGGAACAGTCGGATCGTGGCGACATCGTCGCCGGCCTCCACGACATCCGCGGGCCTGGTGCCGCCTGATGGGCTGTCGCGATAAAGGGGACGCACCGTTTTCAGCCGGGCGAGAAGCAAGCCGTCCGATAGGACTCTCTTGTGGCCGAGGGCGCGCCGTGCGGAGCAAAGACCGGCAAGGTGACGCCGACGCGTTTGCGCGGTCGCGACTTTTCCTTCTGTGTCCGCGCCGCCGGGTTCGTTCGAAATCGTACCGAGTCGACCGTTTTCGCGAAGGAACTCTCCTGGTAAAATTGGCATGAGCCAGGTGGAGGGTTGGCCATGGGTGAAGTCATATCGATGCGTTCTGGGGTGCTGGACCCGGAAGCAATGCGAGCGATCTTGAAGGCTTACAGCGCCGCGATTGAGCATGCGTCCACGTTGATGCCGGTCGATGACGCAGCGCGGGCGGAGATTGCGACTGGCATCTTCGAACTGGCCGAACTCGGCGTGCGCGATCCAACCCTGCTGATGCGCGATGGCGTTCGCCGTTTGGTGAGCGAACGCCTGGGGTCGCTGCAGTCTTGCGAGTCCTAAGCCGCTGTGGCCGGAAATCCGAAGATTCTCCTGGTCGAAGATGAAGCGCTTCAACGATTGCCGATAGAAGAAGCTTTGCTCGCGCGAGGGTTCGAGTGCCGGTACGCTGGCACGTTAGGTCGCGCTCTCGAAATTCTAACGACCGAACACGTCTCGGCCGCGATTCTCGACATCAATATTCGCGGTGCCGCAGTCTTTCCGCTGGCGCGCGAGGTCAGAGCAAAGGGCGTCCCTTGTGTTTTCACTACCGGTTACACGGATGCAGCGATACCCCCTGAGTTCGCTGCCTCGCCGTACTTCCAGAAGCCCGTCAACATCGACCATGTCGTCAACGCGGTCGCGGCATGCGTGAAGCAGAAAGCCGATCATTAGTCCGCGCCACAACGATGCGGTGGAAATGCTTCAGCTCGTTGATGCAGTGCGGCACTCAAAGCGCATCGCGCAACTCTTTCGCCCCATCAGCAAGGCTATTCTCCGTCGCGGCGGCTCTCAGTGTTCTTCAGCAATATTGCCAAGATGATCAAAGAAAACGCGGCAAGACGGATGAGATAAACCCAGCTGCGTTCTTCATGCGGGATGTCGGCCCAGGCCAGAACGGCCTGTTGTACCGCCATCAACGCGAAGGCGCCGGCGAAGAACAGGAAGAGCCGGTCGTTCACCCGCCGCCACAGGCGCAAGAACAGCAGCGCTGCCGTCGCATAGCCCATCATGATCGCGCCGGCGAGAATGGGCAGGGCGCTCATGACTCCATGTCCCATATGAAGCCGTAGAGCAGCGTCGAGATCGCAGCCAGCGCCGACGCATGCCTCAAGAGGCCGAGATCGCTGTCGGGCAGAACGACCAGATCCAAGAACAACAGGCCGTTGTTGACCGCCAGCAGAACGAAACACGCCGCGCTCCAAAACAACAGCCGCGACTTCGTCCGCAGATACGCGCGCACCAGAAGCACAAGGCAGACGAGGCTGGTCGCGAAACACAGCAAGAAAACCGCGGCGGGAAACGCGAGCATGGCGGGCTATTCCTTCCTGATCTTGAAGGCATCGGCAAAGCCTTGGGCTTCCCGGTGCGGAGCAAGCGCAATGTGACGGATGATCGTCACGGGCAGGAGTTTGTAAACGCCCTCCAGACGCTCGATCGTCTCGTCCATGTCGGTTCGCAGCGGCGCATAGCGGAAGCGGCCTTCCGTTTCGGCGACGATCCCGGCCGCGATCAACGGCGGGATCACACGCACGATGACCTGCGAACTGGCCCGTAGCTCCCGCGCCAAATCCTCAAGGCTCGAGGTGCGCGCCCGGTTCTGCCGCATGAGCAACAGCAGCTCCAGCGCCCAAACCGTGGTGATGTGCCTGTTCAGGAACGCGACGACGTCGTCGGGTATGGGAGTGCGGCCCGGCTCCGTCACATCGCCCGCCCCTTTTGGCGACGCCGCGATTGCTCCCGAGCAGGCGACGCATAACAACCGATCATCGTTCCATAAACGCAACCGGCCGGGAATTTCAACACAGCAGAGAAATTTTTGCGCCAAGGGAACCGAAGGGTGGGGTTGCGCGTTATCACCCCTTGGCCGGAGCTCTGAAGTATTGTGTAAGTACAACTGTACTATATCATACAGTACACCCTCTTTTCGACAGAATGTGTTGGGAGTAGGTTCCATGCCTGCGGGTTCTCGTCTTGAATCATGAGGCCTTGCTGCCGGATGCTCTCAAGAGACGCCGGTTTTTGAGTTTCCACTTGGCTAAAGGTCCACGAGGGAATCCATGCGCCGCTTCGCCGATGTCGACGAATCTGGGAACAAGACGCCTAAGAAAAAGCAGCCACCTACGCCGGAAACGGAACGCCTGAACGGCAAGGCCGAATCGGGTCCTCTTGAGCTTCAGCATTTGCTCCACGCGCTGCGGGCGATGCGCGCCGGCGACTTCACGGTCCGCATGCCCGGCGATCAACTCGGCATCATCGGCAAGATCGCCGACACCTTTAACGAGATCGTCGCCAGCAACGAACGGATGGCAACGCAACTTGAGCGCGTGGGCGAAGTCGTCGGCCGCGAAGGCAAGACGCGCCAACGTGTGAAGTTTGCGATGTCGAGCGGGGCCTGGGGCGAGATGGAAACATCCGTCAACACGCTGATCGACGATCTCCTCTGGCCCACGACGCAGGTGACGCGCGCGCTCGCCGCGGTGGCGCAGGGCGACCTTCTGCAAACGGTACAGCTCGACGTGGACGGCCGCCCGCTGAAGGGTGAGTTCCTGCGCTCCGCGCAAATCGTCAACCGTATGATCAAGCAGCTCAGCGTCTTCACGTCGGAGGTGACGCGCGTCGCGCGCGAAGTCGGCACCGAAGGCAAGCTGGGCGGTCAGGCCAAAGTCGCCGAAGTGACCGGCGTCTGGAAGGACCTGACCGAAAGCGTCAACTCGATGGCCTCGAACCTGACCGGTCAGGT
>JAWXBY010000131.1:0-46982 GCA_034440355.1 Alphaproteobacteria bacterium | reverse complement strand
TCCATCGAGGGTTGGCGCTTCGCCATCGCACCAAGGAACTGCAACCGCGCATCGAGCGTACGATCCGCGATGGTCTGCGGCTTGCCGCCCGCCATCGCGACCAGCCAGCTTCTGGGCAAACTCAAGAGAGTGCGAACCAAGATCTTCCGCATACGCCGCAAAATGCGGGACCTAACCCGTGTGTCAAGCCCGGCAGATCCGTGTTAACCTCTTGCCATCCAGCCATTGAAGGACTTGTGCGCAAATGTCGGCAGACTTCGACCTCGTTATCCGCGGCGGCACCGTCTTCGACGGCAGCGGCGAACAGGGATTTGAAGGCGACGTCGCCATCACCGGCGGCCGCATCGCCGGCGTCGGCCGCGGCGTGAACGGCAAAGGCCGCGAAGAAATCGACGCCAAGGGCAAGATCGTGACCCCGGGCTTCGTCGACATCCACACCCACTACGATGGCCAAGCGACCTGGGACAAGCACCTGACGCCCTCGGCCTGGCATGGTGTCACCACAGCCGTCATGGGCAATTGCGGCGTCGGCTTCGCCCCCTGTCGCGCGAACGACCACGACATGCTCATCCGCCTGATGGAAGGCGTCGAAGACATCCCGGGCGTCGTCCTCACCGAAGGCCTGAAGTGGAATTGGGAAACCTTCCCCGAATTCCTCGACGCGCTCGAAGCCCACCCGCACGACATCGACTTCGCCGCCCAGGTCCCGCACGGCGCGCTGCGCGTCTACGTCATGGGCGAACGCGGCGCGAACCGCGATCCGGCGACCGCCGGCGACATCCGCGAAATGGCCGCCATCGCGCGCGACGCGGTGAAGGCCGGCGCCCTCGGCTTCTCGACCTCGCGCACACTGAACCACCGCACCAGCGACGGGCAACCGACGCCCACGCTCACCGCCGCCGAAGACGAACTCGTCGGCATAGCCATGGGTCTCAAGGCCGCGAACGCCGGCGTCCTGCAAGTCGTCTCCGACTTCGCCGACCCCGCCCGCGAACTCACCATGCTCCGCCGCATGGTGGCCGACTCCGGCCGCCCGCTCTCCTTCTCCCTCCTGCAAAGCGACCGCGGTCCCGAAGCCTGGAAGATGCTCCTAGGCTGGGTCGACCAGTGCAACGCCGACGGCCTGCCCGTCCGCGCACAAGTCTGCGGCCGCCCGGTTGGACTTCTCCTCGGCCTGTCGCTGACCCTGAACCCGTTCTCCGCTCACCCCTCCTACAAGACGATCGAGCACCTGCCGTTCGCCGAGCGCCTGAAGCTGCTGCGCACACCCGAATGGCGCGCGAAGCTGCTGAACGAAACACCGAACTCCGACAACCCATTCGTCAAAGCGGTCCTGCGCAACTTCGCAAAAATGTTCCCGCTCGCCGATCCGCCGAACTACGAACCGACCGCCGACGAAAGCCTCGGCGCCCGCGCCGCCCAACGCAACGTCAGCCCCGAAGAACTCGCCTACGACTGGATGCTGCAAGACGACGGCCGCGCGCTGATCCTCTTCCCGTTCCTGAACTACGCTGAAGACAACCTTGAGCCAGCGCTCGCCATGATGCGCCATCCGCACACGGTGCTCGGCCTCGGCGACGGCGGCGCCCACGTCGGCATGATCTGCGACGGCAGCTTCCCAACTTCGATGCTCACCCACTGGACGCGCGACCGGACCCGCGGCGCCAAGCTCCCGCTCGAATGGGTGATCAAAGCCCAGAGCCGCGACACCGCCGCAGCCGTCGGCCTCCACGACCGCGGCCTGCTGAAACCTGGCTACAAAGCCGACCTCAACGTCATCGATCACGCCCGCCTAACGCTGCACCGCCCCAAGGTCGCGTACGACCTCCCCGCCGGCGGCCGCCGCCTGGTGCAATACGCCGACGGCTACGAAGCGACGGTGGTCTCAGGCGCGGTCACCTACAGAAACGGCAAAGCCACAGGCGCGCTCCCCGGCAAACTGATCCGCGGCGCGAAATCGGCTTAGCGTTTGGCGTGCTTGCGCTTCGGCAGCCCCGGCACGCCGCCGAGGAACAGCGCGGTCGCGAACTTCGCGGCGTCGTCGACGCTCAGGTCGTCGCGCGAAATCATGTGATTGGCGACCTCGAAGGCGACGCCCACGATCGTCGCCATCAAGAGGTCGGCGTCGGTATCCGGCACCAACCCACCGCGCATCGCCACCTCAAGGTCGGCGCGCAATTCGTCGAAGCCCGCGATGACTTCCGGGGTGTCGATACGCACATGCTGCATGTCGGGATTGCGCCGCATGCTGGCGAAGGTCGCCTGATCGCTCTTCACGAAATCGAAGAACGTGCGGAACGAACCCGAGATGAACTCCTCGAAATTGCGCGCGCGAATACGCTCGGCACGCAGGCGCGGACGCACGCGCAACGCCGTCTCGTCGCGCAGCGCCTGATAAACCTCTTCCTTCGACTTGAAGTAATTGTAGAACGTCCCCGACGCCAACTCCGTCGCCCGGATAATGTCGCGCACCGTTGTCGCGCCATACCCAAGCTCCGCGAACACCCGCCGCGCCGCATCGATGATCGCCTGACGATTGCTCGCCTTTGTCTCCTCGCGCTTGCCGCGCGCCTTGAGGTCAAGCTCAGCGCTCATGCCGCCACCGTTTGCTTGGGCGAAGGCCGGATCACGCGCGGCTCGATCGGCAGGGCGTAACCCTGCGCCGCCGCGCGCCGCAAACCCTTCGCCAGTTCGCGCCTGAGGTCGTACGTGTATTCGCCGCAATTGATCTGGATCGTGTGCCGCGGGGTCGAGACAAAGCGCGACTTCGAACGCTCATGCATCTCGATCCGCTCCGCGTTCATCACCTCAACCGGCGGCATTGCATAACGCCCGATGAGATAGTTCGCGACGAACTTCGACTGCTCCTCCGCGATCGGCATCATCGCGCACAACGGCTGCACCAGCCCGACAAAGAACAGGTTCGCAAACCGCGGATCGACCATGCGCTTCCACAGGGCAATGTCGTTGCCCGGCGCCGAAATCACGCCCTCATCAAAATACGGAAAGCTGATCTTGTAGCCCGTACACCAAATGATGACGTCGATGTCCTCGACCGACCCGTCGACGAACGCCACCTGAAACGGCCGCAACTCGCGCACGCCGGGCTTGGGCTTCACGTCGCCGGAGCCAACGCGAATATAGAGTTCCTGACTGACTGCCGGATGGGTCGAAAACAACGGATGATCCGGCTTCGGCAACCCATACTGCTCCGGCCGCCCCGCCGTAGACGCCAGCCGCCGCTCGACAAGCGACCGCATGAGATCGGACGGCAAATAGCGCTGATACCAAGGCGGATCCTGCGAGGGATGCGGGACATGCGCGTCCAGCACCTCCCCCGCCATGTATTTCGGAATGACCCAATACCCGCGCCGCTGCGACAGAAACAGATTCCGCGCGATGCCCTTGCGCCCCAACTCGCACGCGATGTCGAGCGCCGAATTCCCGAAGCCGACGACGAGCACGTTCTTGCCCGCGCAATCGACCGGATCGGTCGGATCGATGTAATAGTGCGAATGAAACTGCTTGCCGTCAAACGTGCCGGGATACGCAGGCTCCGGCCACCGCGGATCCCAATGATGCCCACTAGCCACGATCAGCGCGTCGTAGAGCCGCTGCTCGCCGCTCTCCAGCCCCACCTTCCACAGATGATCCGCGGTGCGCTCGACACGCTTGATGCCGGTGTTGAACTGAATGCGATCGCGAAATCCGAAATGCTCGACGTAAGCATCGAAATACGCTGCGATCTGCGCGTGATGCGGGTAATCGGGAAACTCGCGCGGCATCGGAAAATCCGAATACGCCATCTTGTCGCGCGAGGTGTTGATGTGCAGCGACCGGTACGCCGACGACATGCCGTTGGTATTTTGAAACACCCAATTGCCGCCAACGCGATCCGACTTTTCGAAGCAGTCGAACGGCACGCCGCATTCGGCGAGCACCTTGGCAGCCGCAATCCCGCTCGAGCCCGCACCGATGATGCACGTCTTGGGCAGTCTGGGATCAGGCGCACGCGGCGTAGGCATTTGGCCCCAAAATTGTCATCCGCGGCCACTCTAGCAATTCATGACACTGCGTCAACTTTTGCCGCACTGCACCACGGCGTTAAGGAAGCCGCACGACGAACAGCTTGCGAGTCGTCTCGACAACTTCCCAAGTTCCAACGAACCCCGGCTGCAGCACGAACGCTTCGCCCGCACTCACGCGCTGCGGCGGCTCACCCTCGCGCGCGACGATACTGACCCCGCTCAAGATCGAGCAGTACTCCCACTCGTCATAGACGATGCGCCACTTGCCCGGCGTCGATTCCCAGACGCCGGCAAAGGTCTTCCCGTCGGCGCTCTCCTCAAACGTCCACGTCCGGAACGCAGGCGCCCCGGACACAACACGCTCAGACGCCGGCGCACCGGCTTCAAACGGCAAACGCTCAAGCTCGCCGAGCGGAAAACGAACCAACGTCATTTCGCCGGCACGATCTTCAGCACCGCGTTGGTCAGGTCGGCCGCGACATAGATGGTCCCGTCACCGGCGACGGCGACGCCGGTCGTCAGGAACGCAGGCGCTTGTCCCTCCGGCGACGGCAGCCCGATCGCAAGCTCGTCGGCGATCGGCGTTACCGCACCGGTCGACGGATCGACGGACACGACGCGCTTGGCCCCGACCTCCGCGACGACCAACCGCCCGTCCGGCGCAATGTCGATGCCTTCAGGCCCAGACAGTTTCGACGCGACGACCTTCTTGGCGCCGGTGCTCAACTCGACGCGCGTGATCGTGCCGTCGCTCGATGTCACGAAGGCAGCACCCTTGCCGTCCACCGCCATCGCGACCGGCCCCTTGAAGCCCGTGGTGACAACCTTGCGCTTCGCGCCCTTCATATCCTCAAGCGAGAGCAGCGAACCCGTCTGCGCCTCGAGCACAAGCACTTTCCCGTCCACCTCCGCGGCATCGACCGGTGTCTTGAACTCATGCACCATGCTGAGCGTCTTGCCCGTCTTGCGCTCGATGATCTGCACCGTGTTCGACGTCGCGCTGGCCAGCAGCACATACGTCGCGCCCACGCCGACGCCCGACGGATAGTCGATATCGCTGCCGAACATCCGCCCCTTCGTCGTCACCACGCCGCTCTTCGTATCGACGTTGCGATAGGTGAACACGTCGGCGACATAGAGCGTCGCATCGTCGCCGCGCGCCAGTGCGATATCGGCGATGGCCGCAATCTTACCCTTCACGACCGGCGTCACTTGCCCCGTCGCGCCATCGACGCGATAGACGGCATTGTCCGCCATATTGGTGATGAAGATCCGATCCTTCGCATCGATCGCCAGATTGTCGAGCGCCGGATCCAGCTGTGCCACCTTCACCCGCTTGCGCGCCTTCACGTCGATCTTGTACAGCGCACCTTCCTGCGTATCGATCGCCCAGAGATTGCCCTTGGAATCGAAGTTCGCCGCCGCCGGCGTCTTGAACCCGTCGACGATCACCTCGACCTTGCCGTCCTTCGGGTCAACCGCCGCAATCGCATTCTTGAACCACAGCGGCCCATAGATGCGCCCGTCGGCTCCCACCTCGAACCCGTTCAACCCACCCATCTTCTCGGTGATCTTGCGCGGCGGCGTCTTACCCGTGACGTCCGCCTCATAAAGCGCGTCGCCCAAAAAAACCTGCGTGAAATAGAGCCGCCCGTCTTTCGTGAAGGCGAGCGAGTTCGCGCCCGGCAAACCTTTCGCAACTTCGACGATCGGCCCGCCCGCCGCTTGCAGAAACACCTTGCCGGTCAAGAACCCGGTCCACGCCATCGTCCCGTCCGGCGAGAAGGCGATGTCGTCGGCCATGCCGGTCGGCGGCGCGATGTAGATCGAGTTCGCCCCCGTATCCGGATCGACCTCGTAGATCGCCTGCCCGACCACGCTGCCCACCAGAAGCTTCCCCTCCGGCGTGACCGCAATGCCGTGAATGCCGTGGAACGCCGACGGCCCCACAAGTTCGCTGACCGAATAGGCATCGGCCGCGAGCGCGGAGGACCCCGTCATCGCAAGTGTTATCGCTACGGCGGCGGTAAGGCGTTGAGCATAGGACATGACGTTTCCCCAAGGTTTTCTCGTTCCATCCATCAGTCCATCCCAAGCCCGCACGCGTCAAGACCGCCGCCGCGCGCCTGTTGACAGAGCAAATCGCCCCGTCGTCCACTCCCGCCGATGAGCGATTTGCCCACGACGGCCCCAGAGCACAAACCCGGTTTCCGCCTCACCGGCGTGCCCCATGCCGAAGCGCTGCAGTTCATGGTCGTGGAGATCAGGGCCGGTGAAACCGTGTGCAAAGTGCCGTACGCGGAGCATCTCGTCGGCAACCCGGACACCGGCGTCGTCCACGGCGGGGTCATCACCTCGTTGCTCGACAACGCCTGCGGCATCGCCGTCGGCTCGAAGACGATGTTGCGGGGACAGATCGCAACGCTCGATCTGCGCATCGACTACATGAAGCCCGCGACGCCGCGCGAAGACATCTTCGCCTTCGCCGAATGCTACAAGGTGACGAAGAATATCGCCTTCGTGCGCGGCCTCGCCTATCACACCGACCGCAACGATCCGATCGCGACCTGCGCCGCGGCCTTCATGCTCGGCACGAAGAACGCCAAAGGCGCCAACGTCGGCGGAGGCGGCTAGATGGAAATCATCAAGCGTGCCATCGCCGAAGGCCGCAAACCCGATCTGCAGGCGCTGGTCGACGCGATCCCCTATTGCCGCTTCTTAGGGATAGAGATCGACCGCAAGGGCAACGAACTGACGACCATCCTGCGCTTCGACAAAAAGCTGATCGGCAATCCCGTGCTGCCTGCGCTCCACGGCGGCGTCGTCGGTGCATTCTTGGAAGTCACCGCCGTCATCCAACTGATGCTCGAAGCCGAAACCGAAGATCTGCCCAAGCCCGTCGACATCGGAATCGACTACCTGCGCTCCGGCCGCCCGGTCGACTCGTATGCACGCGCGACGATCACGAAGCACGGCCGGCGCGTCTGCAACGTGCGCGCCGAGGCCTGGCAAGACGAACGCTCGCGCCCGATTGCTGCACTGCACGGCCACTTCCTGATCAAGCCGAAAGACAGCGATCCCACTTAGTTAGCCTCACCATATACGCTCGCAATCGCTGCGATGCATCGCAGTTGCGAACTGGACGCGCTCGCGTCTTCGCATCGTGACTTGCTTCCAACGTCGACAGGCATAGTCTCTCCAAACGTGGTTCTCAGTTGCGTTCGAGTATTTTTCTGAACCTTCGAGGGAGAGACCGCTATGCGTCGCTCATATAGAGACTGGATTGCGTGGTCGCTGGTGCTGGCGATCGGCGTCGTCGCCGGGACGGAATACTTCGTCCAACAACAAACCGGCATGTCGACACCGGCCTACGTATACAAAATCGTCGTAACGCCGGATCGCTAGCAAATTCTCAGGCGGTGCGCCTCGCTCGCAATAGTCGCGAGGCCGCCGCCATTTTCTTGTCAAAAACCCTTCATCAGGCGGACACGTCGTGACACTGGTCACAACGCGCACGCACCGTTTTCGTGCATTCGACGCAACCGATGTGACGCACGCTCCAACATGGCATGCGAAGCGCGCATGCCTGCTATGTGACGCCAATCTTCATTTGAATCCACACGCCATCAACCATACCTACACGCGCAACAAGACGACAGGATCTTGAGGAGAGACCGCAGATGTTTTCGCGCAATTGGGAAGACTGGGCTTTGGCGATGCCGCTGGTAATCGTGCCCGTCGTGGCTTTGACGTTCAGCGGTGCGCAGACGCCGAGCTTCACCACCGACGCCATCGCGGCCGAGCAAAGCAAACCGAACTATGTGATGACCATCACCGGCAAACGCCTGCCCGCCGACTGCAAGGGCGTCGCCGACAAGGACCTGGCCGCGCACTGCATCGCGCTGATGGACAGCGCCACTGTGACGATGCGCAAGGCGCACTAGGACCTTCAGCTGAACCAAAAAGGGCGCGACCCGCAGGTCGCGCCCTTTTTTAGTATCCTCACCGCAGAACTTAGGACTCGGGCTCTTCCAGTTCGACCGAATAGCCCCACAGGCGGCGCACATGCTTTAGGACGGCGTCCTTGTTGCCTTGCGCCAGCGGAATGCCCCGATGCCGGTTGTGACGAATGGTCAGCGTCCGGTCGCCGGCCAAATTGGCGCCCACGACCTGAATGTCCGGCTGATGTGATGACAGATCGTAGAGCCGCGCTAGCGACGTCCGCAGCTTCCGATAGCCGCCCTCGTTGTGGATCGCGGCGACGGTATAGACCGGGTCTTCCGCTCCGTCGCGCACAGCAAACAACTTCAGATCGCGCATGACCTTCGGGCTCAAGAACTGCTGAATGAAGCTCTCGTCGCGATAATTCGCCCACGCGTGTTTCAGCACGTCGCGCCAATCGCCCTTACCGGCGAAGTCCGGAAACCACTCTTTGTCCTCAGGCGTCGGCGCTTCCGAAATCCGCTTGATGTCCGACATCATCGCAAAGCCCAGCGCATACGGATTGATCCCGTAATAGCGGCTATCGTCGAAGCCCGGCTGCATCACGACGCTGGAATGCGAATGCATGAACTCCAGCATCGACCCCGCGCCGATCTGCCCGCGGTCGTAAAGCTCGTTCATGATGTAATGATGCACGAACGTGGCGCAGCCTTCGTTCATCACCTTCGTCTGCATCTGCGGATAGAAATACTGCGCCACGTTGCGCACCACGCGAAGAATCTCGCGCTGCCAGTTCTTCAACACCGGCGAATGCTTCTCGAGGAAGTAGATGATGTTCTCTTCCGGCAGATTCATCTGCGCGTGCAGCCCGACGGTCTCGTCCTCGTCCACCGACGCTAAATCCGCGCTCATATCCCGCGCGGCGCCCGGCAAGGTGCGCCAGATGTCGTTGAAGCTCTCTTCCTCATACTGACGCCGCTTGCGCAGCCGCTCCTCGCGCTGCGCGCGCGAAGGCCGCGGCGGCCGGCGATAGCGGAACACGCCTTGCTCCATCAGCGTATGCGCGGAATCGAGGATCAACTCGACCTGCTCGGCGCCGTACTTCTCCTCACACGCCGCGACGTATTTCTTCGAGAACGCGAGGTAATCGAGGATCGCCTCGGCGTTCGTCCACTGCCGGAACAGATAGTTGTTCTTGAAGAAGTGATTATGCCCGAAACACGCATGCGCCATCACCAGCGCCTGCATCGTCATGGTGTTCTCTTCCATGAGATAGGCGATGCACGGGTTCGAGTTGATGACGATCTCATAGGCCAGGGCCGACCAGCCCTTGTTGTACATCGTCTCTTCGCGCGCGAATATCTTGCCGAACGACCAGTGATGGTACATCAGCGGCATGCCGTGCGCGGAATACGCGTCCAGCATCTGCTCCGACGCGATGATCTCGATCTGGTTCGGATAGACGTCGAGCTTCAAGTCGTTGAGCCCGATATCTTCGATGGCGCCAAACACCCGCTGCAACAGCGGGAAATCCCACTCGGCGCCGGTGAAGAGAGGTTCGTGTTCGTTCATGCCGCCGCCTGTGATGCAGTGCGCTCCAACATCAGCGCGAACAGAACCTTGAGCAAGTCCACATGCTCGACCTTGCGTCCCGAAAGCACATGATTGGTCGCCACCTGACCATGCGCAAACCCACACAACTTCACGAACCGCGACCCCGGCAAGATGGTCGAATTGACCGGCACCAACCCGTCGTTCTTGAGCCCGAGCGAGGCCATCCACCGCCCCGTCGGCCAATCCGGCATCAGGCTCATCACGCCTGCAGACGACCCGCTGACGGTCCCGACGCACATGGTCGGAACGTCGCGCAGCACCTGCTCGATCTGGCCCGCATGCTCGTCCATGTAGCGCGCACGCCGCTCCGTCCCGATGTCGCCGATCGCTTCCAGATCGGCGCCCAAAATCTTCAGCGCCGCACCGCTAATCCGCCGCGCCCGCTTCGTGCCCGAAGCAACATCGGCAATCGGCGAACCATGAAACGGTGCCTGAAACGCAATCCAGCCATCGACGTAGCGGCGCAACTCCGGATGCGCGACCAGCGCCTGCAGCGTGTCGAGTCCACCCTTCGAGTGCGTCACAATCCACGTCGGGCAATGCCGCGCAGCGACAATCTCGGCTAGCCTCTCGCCGTTTCGCTCGACCGTCGCACCCGTGTCGATATCCGCGATCGAGGCGTCAAAACCCTCGTCGCGCAATTGCCGAACCTGGTGCGTAAGATATTCGACCAGCCTGAGCCGGCTCGCCTTCAGCGCAATCCCGCTCAACACCGCCGGCACAAACAGAATGTGCGAGGCGCGCAAGCGATGCGCGATGCGCCCAAACGCCCGATCGGCCTTCGCCGTATCGAGCTTACCCTTGTCCATAAACGCTTCGAGCCGCGCCGTGTCGTCGCTGGCGAGTGGCGTCCGCCGCAAACGCGCAAAGGCGTCCGTCTCCGCCTCGTGTTCGAGCCACATCAGCAGCCGTCCCCAAGCCCGCGCGCCGGCCAGGTTCATACCTTGGCCTCCGTGCCCTCTTTCGCGAACAGCTCGCGGAAGACGGGGAAGATGTCTTGCGGCTTGGCGATGCGCTTGGTGGCGAAGTTCTTCCATTCCTTGGCGACGGTCCGATAGGCCCGCCACAACTCCGCGCCCGACTCCTCGCTGGAAAACACTTCCATCTCGCGCTCGTCGAGAATCTCGATATAGGCGTAGTACTGGCAGATCGGCATCAAATCTTGGTTCAACAGATCGACGCAGCGCGACGCATCGCCCGTCTGCGTATAACCGTCCGAAGCCTGCGCCGCATAAATATTCCACTCGCCCGTGGCATAGCGCTCGGCGACGATCTTCTTCATCTCCTCCAGCGCCGTCGACACGATCGTGCCGCCCGACTGGCGCGAGTAGAAGAACGTATGCTCGTCCACTTCCTGCGCATCATGCGTATGGCGGATGAACACGATGTCCAGCCGGTCATACCGCCGCCGCAGGAATAGATGCAGCAGCATGAAGAACCGCTTGGCGAGATCCTTCTCCCGCTCGCCCATCGAGCCCGACACGTCCATCAGGCAGAACATGACGGCCCGGCTCGTCGGAATCGGCTGCTGTTGGAAGGCGTTGAAGCGCACGTCGACCGGATCGAGGAACGGCACCCATTTGCGCCGATGCTCCATCCGCGCAATCTCTTCCTCAAGCTCGGCGATGACTTCGCGCTTGTCGGCGTCGGGCGTCGCCCCGCAACGCAGCTCAAGCACGCGCTGGCGCAAGACTTCGATGTCGTCTTCCTTCGGACGCCGCATCGCCATCCGCCGGCCGAACGAATTGCGCATCGTACGCACGAGATTGATCTGCGTCGGCGACCCTGAGGTCGTCAGACCCGCCCGCCGCCACGAATAACTCTTGATCTCTTTCAGCGCCGTCTTCACCAGATTCGGCAGCTCGAGATCCTCGAAGAAAATATCGAGAATTTCGTCCTGGCTCAGCGTGAACGAGAAATCATCCTCGCCCTCGCCACTCGTCGACGCATCCTTGCCGCGGCCTTGGCCGTCGCCCTGACGCGGCTTCTTGATCTGATCGCCTTCGACGAAGTCTTTGTTGCCGGGCAGAACACGCTCGTTCTCGCCGCCCGATGCCGGATCGAGCCGGAAGCGCGGCTCCTTCGTGCTCTTCGTCGGGATCGAGATTTTTTGATTCTTCGCAAAGTCCGAGACGGTCCTGTCCTTCAAGGACTTCTGGACCGCCTCTTTGATCTCGGCGCGCGCGCGGCGAATGAAGCGTTGCCGGTTGGCAAGGCTCTTGCCCTTGGGGTTCAGTCGCCGATCGATAAAGTTCGTCATGGGTGCCGCCGGGGGGAAGACGCGCTCATCGCGCGACTAACCCGCCTTGTTCACCCGCATATACCACTCGACCAGTCGCCGCACCTGACGCGCCGTATAGTGGCGGGCCAGCATGCGCTTGACGAACTCGTTGTGCTTGGACTGCGTATCCGAATCCTTCTTCGACTCGAACGAAATCACCGGCAGCAAGTCCTCGACCTGGCTGAACATCCGCTTCTCGATGACGTTGCGGATCTTCTCGTACGACGTCCACGCCGGGTTCTTGCCGTCGTTCGCCGCACGGTGGCGCAGCGCGAACTTCACGACTTCGTTGCGGAAGTCCTTCGGGTTCGCGATGCCGGCCGGCTTCTCGATCTTCGACAGCTCGTTGTCCAGCTGCTGGCGATCCATCATCTGGCCTGTATCGGGATCCTTGAAGTCCTGATCTTCGATCCAAGCGTCCGCATACGAAATGTAGCGGTCGAACAGATTTTGACCGTACTCGCTGTACGATTCGAGATAGGCCTTCTGAATTTCCTTGCCGATGAACTCCGCATAGCGCGGCGCCAATTCGGCCTTGATGAATTCCAGATACCGCTTCTCGGTCTCGTCCGCGTGCTGCTCGCGCTTGATCGCCTGCTCCAGCACATACATCAGATGCACGGGATCGGCCGTCACTTCGTTGGTGTCGTAGTTGAACGTCTCCGACAGTACCTTGTAGGCAAAGCGCGTCGAAATCCCGCTCATGCCTTCATCGACGCCGGCCGCGTCCTTGTATTCCTGCAGCGTCTTGGCCTTCGGATCGGTATCCTTCAGCTTCTCGCCGTCATAAACGCGCAGCTTCGAGTACAGGTTGGAATTCTCGTGCTCCTTGATGCGCGTGAGCACGCAGAACCGCGCCAGCATCTCAAGCGTCTCAGGTGCGCACGGCGCATTGCCGAGCTCGCTGCCCTTCAGCAGCTTCTTGTAGATCGCCACCTCGTCCGCGGCGCGCAGGCAATACGGCACCGTCACGACGCAGATACGGTCGAGGAACGCTTCGTTGTTCTTGTTCGCCTTGAACTGCGTCCACTCGGATTCGTTCGAGTGCGCCAAGATAATGCCCTGGAACGGAATCGGCCCCAGCGTCTCGGTGCCGACGTAGTTGCCTTCCTGCGTCGCCGTCAGCAACGGGTGAAGCACCTTGATCGGCGCTTTGAACATTTCGACGAACTCAAGCAAACCTTGGTTCGCATGGCACAAGCCGCCCGAGAACGAATAAGCATCGGCATCGTTCTGGCTGTACTTCTCAAGCTTGCGGATGTCGACCTTGCCGGTCAGCGCCGAGATGTCCTGATTGTTCTCATCGCCGGGCTCCGTCTTCGCCACCGCTATCTGGCGCAGCTTCGACGGGATCAGTTTCACGACTTCGAATTTCGAAATATCGCCGCCGAACTCGTCGAGGCGCTTCACCGCCCACGGGGACATAATGCCCGTCAAACGATGGCGGTCGATGCCATACCGCTCCTGCAGCAGGTCGGCGAGTTCCGTCGTGCGGAAGAGACCCAGCGGCGATTCGAACACCGGGCTGATCGTGTCCCCGGCTTTCAAAACGTAGATCGGGTGAACTTCCATCAACTCCTTCAGCCGCTCGGCGAGCGAAGACTTGCCGCCGCCCACAGGCCCGAGGAGATAGAGAATCTGACGCCGCTCTTCCAAACCCTGCGCCGCGTGGCGGAAGAAGCCGACGATCCGTTCGATCGTGTCTTCCATGCCGTAGAAGCCTTCGAACGCGCGATACATCTTGATCGTGCGATTGAAGAACATCCGCGATAATCGAGAGTCGCGCGAGGTATCGACCAATTCCGGCTCGCCGATCGCTGCGATCATCCGCTCCGCCGGACTGGCGTACATCATCGGATTGTCGCGCGCGGCGAGGAGGTAGTCGCGCAATGACATTGTTTCGTACTTCTCGCGCGCGTAGGCCCGAGTGAATGCGTCGAAGACGTCGAGGTTGCCGCTCATGGAGTTCACGCCTATCCCGCTGTTACGCGCCCTTGCGGTCGTGTCGCCTTCAAAACGTCTGCGGCGGCGTCTGACGGTGACCGGCACAAGAGCAAAAAGCTCATCTCTTCCTAAGTAGTGCCCCCATCCCCTTTAGCAATCGTAAACCACTCTGAACCCGCTTACCGCAACGGATTTCGCATGAAGGTGATTTGCGTCTGAACAACTGTACAACTTCGAGGATGGCATCCTAGTCCATTCTTCGCAGCGCAGCATCAATACGCGTCGCGCCGTGATCGTTTCGCCGCATACCGGGCCGCAATCCCGCCGCATTCCGGGCCGCTTTGCGCCACAGCAAGCGATTTATTCTCCCATGGTTTGCAGGGCACGCGCTTCGCACATGAACGAGCGCTACCCCGGCCCGCGCGACACCCGCACCCTCAAGGGAGAGAATGTTTTATGTCCAATCCGAGTTCCCATTATTTGGCCCACGTCTTACGACGTTCGGCTACTAGCGCTTTGTGCAGCCTGGCTTTGCTCAGCAGCGCGGCAATTTTTCCTGCCTATGCCGCAGACCCCATCCGCGGCCAAGTCCAGCTTGACCAGCCGACCGTATTGGCCGGCGGCAAGACGGTGGTCTACGCCGTCGTGACCTTCGAGGGCATCGACATCGACCCTGGCCCGGCCAAAGAACGCCCGCCCCTCAACGTTTCCCTGGTCTTAGACCGCTCTGGCTCGATGTCGGACGAGGGCAAGATTGATTACCTCAAGCGCGCCTCAAAACTCGCGGTGGACCGCTTAGGCACCAAGGACACCCTCTCCGTCGTCGAATACGACGACCAAATCACCGTCATGTGGCCGGCCAAACGCGTCGCCAACCTGTCGGAGGTGAAGGCCATGATCGACGGCCTCGACCCGCGCGGCTCGACCAATCTGACCGGCGGCATGATGCGCGGCGTCGACGAAGCCAAAGGCGCGCTCGACGGCCCGGCCTCGAAATCGGGCACCATCACCCGCGTCATCCTGATGTCGGACGGCCTAGCCAACGCCGGCATCACCGACCCTGGTGAAATCAGCCGCCTCGTCCGCGGCGCCAAGAAGGAAGGCATCCGCATTTCGGCCATGGGCCTGGGCCGCGACTATGACGAAGACCTGATGCAGGCGATCGCCGAAAACGGCGGCGGGCGTTACTATTACATCCAACACCCGACCCAGATGGCCCGCGTCTTCCAGGAAGAAATGGGCTCGCTGTTCGAGACCTGCGCCCGCGACGTCGAAATCGACTTCAGCGGCAAAGCCATCGTTCGCAAAGTCGAAGTCGTCGGCTACGACGACGCCACCGGCACGAACACCGCCCACCGTTCGCTCGAAGACGTATTCGAAGGTGAAAAGCGTTCCGTCCTCCTGCGCCTTGAAATCGACGCCCCGTCGTCCGGCCGCGTCGAACTGGGCGACGTTCAGCTGAAATACAAAACCGCAAGGTCCGGTGAAGCGAAATCGTTCAGCCAGGCCCTCGCCGTCGACGTGTCGTCCGACCGCGCCGCGGTCGATCGCGCCCGCAATAAGGAAGCCGCCGCCGAGGCCACCTTGGCCGAAAGCGACCGCGTCCAGAAGGAGCAGGTGAAGCTTTACCAAAGCGGTAAGCGCGACGAGGCCCAGAAGAACATGTCCTCGTTGGTCAAGGATCTTGAAGCCAAAAACCAGTCGCTGAACGACGAACGCGTCCGCCGCAAGATCGAAGCGATCAACGTCGAAAACCGCCAGATGAACGAAGCGGCGGCCTCCCCGACGGCGCAGAAAGATTACCTGAAGGCGTCGAAGCAGCGCCTGTACCAGGCCAAATCTGGCAAGCGCGGCGGCTTCTCGCTGCAAAAAGGCGACAAGGGCATTGAAGTCGAACGCCTGCAGGAAGCGCTGAAGAAGTCCGGCTCCTATAAGGGCCCGATCGACGGCATTTACGACGACGACGTCAAAGAAGCTGTCGAAACATACCAGAAGTCGAAAAGCATCTCGGCCGACGGCGTCGCCGGCGCGTCGACGATGGACAGCATGGGTTTGTACTGAGCCAGGGCCGCGCGGCGGTTCACCAGGCCACCGCGCAATTCTGTTGAACTGTGACGCGATGGGTGAAATGCTTCTCCCATCGCGTTCCTGTTTTCAGGCAGGGGTAGGCGTCGTGGAAGAGAGCATTCGCATAGGAATCCGCATGGCACGGCCCACCGACGCGGCCGGGATAGCCTCTGTCTACGTCGACTCCTGGCGCGAAACATACGCCGGCATTCTGCCCGACGCAGGCCTTCTTCGAATGTCGAAGGCCGACCACACCGCCAGCTGGCAGCGCAACATCAAAGCCTCGAACCTGCGCAACCCGGTCCTCGTCGCCTCGGACGAGAAGTCGAACGTCTTCGGTTTCGCAAGCGCCGGTCCCTCGCGCGACAAATCCCTGCCGTTCGAAGGCGAGATCTACACGCTCTACGTCGCGCCCGGTTGGACGGGTCAGGGCCTCGGCGCCGCAATGCTGTCGTCGATGTTCCGTGTTTTCTCGAAGGCCAACTGCCGCGGCATGGTCATCTGGGCGCTGGGCGAAAATCCCTCGCGCTTCTTCTACGAAGCCATGGGCGGCCACATCGTCGCCGAACGCGAACACGCCGTCTGGGGCAAAACAATGCGCGAGGTCGGCTACGGCTGGCGCGCACTCGACATCGGCAAGCCCCCGCAACGCGTCGGCCGAAACGCCGAACCCGAACCGCCGCTCGGCTAGTGCAAGTTTGGCCCCCCGTGGCGCAGCACCGATTCAGCTTCACCACAAAGCCTCAAAGAACACGAAGGTTCACGAAGCTGTTGGCGCGGAGCGCCATCCCGATCCTGCGACCACCGCCCGAAAACCAGAACCCTTCGTTTCTTCGTTGCTTTGTGTGAGATTTCTTCTTCTGAGGGCCGCTCCTCGGTCGAAGGAAGAAGAGGACTCACACAAAGCAACGAAGAAACGAAGGCACCCACCTCGGTCGCGCAGGTCTGATCACAAGATTGCCTGCGGCCTTCGTGAACCTTCGTGTTCTTTGAGGCTTTGTGGTGAAGCTGAGTCGCCGCGGCAGCGGCGCCTCAAGCAAGATCCTTCGGCCGCATGAAATCTTTCAGCGCGCCGCCGCCGGCGCGCACATCGCGCCATGCCTTCGCCGGTGACTGAATGACGGCCAGCGCACACGTCGAGAACTTCTCGCGCATCCGCCCGTGAACTTTCTCTTCGGCGGCATCCTTCGGCGAAGCACAAAGCTCATTCGCAAACTGCGCGATCCCAGGATTATGCCCGATAAACATGACCGCCTTGTATGCGTCGTCCAGCGACCGCAGCCGCTGCATCAAATGCCGAGGCTCGGCGAGATAGAGCCCCTCCTCGAATTCGACGGTCACATCACGCCCCAGATCGCTTTTGACTAGGTCGAACGTCTCAACCGTCCGCCGTGCCGTCGAGCACAACACAACGTCGGGCTTATACCGTTTGGCCTTTAGATAGGCGCCCATCCGCGGCGCCGCCTCTCGCCCGCGGTCGTTCAGCCGTCGATCGTGATCGGCGAGCGCAGCGTCACCCCAATCCGACTTCGCGTGGCGCAGCAAGTAGATCGTCTTCATTGAGCCGGCCCTCGCACAAACGGAAATTGAAGCAGCCATAGAAACCGCCTCGGCTCATCGCCACGATAGGACGCAAGCCCCAACGGCATCGTCACGTGATCCAAAGCCGGCGCCGCCCGATACGTTCCGAAGAGGCGGTCCCAAACCGATAGATTGAAGCCGAAATTGGAGTTCGCCTCCTCCCGCGCCGTTGAATGATGCACCCGGTGCATATCCGGCGTCACCACCACACCGCGCATGATCGAATCGACATGCCCGGGCAGCCGCAGATTCGAATGGCTGAACATCGACGTTGCGTTGAGCGCAATCTCGAAGACGAGCACCGCAATTGCCGGCGCACCGAGCGCCAGAACGACCGCGATCTTCCAAGCTTGGCTGACCAACATCTCGACAGGATGGAAACGAATGCCGGTCGAAACATCGACCTCGGTATCGGCATGATGCACGCGATGAATGCGCCACAAGAACGGCACGAAATGAAATGCCGTGTGCTGTGCATACACCGCGAGATCGAGAGCCAAAAACCCGGCGACCGCCGCAACAACGCCCGAGGCACCGAACGCCGGCAACACGCCCCACCCACGCGCTTCTCCGTAAGCGGCGGCGAGCACGGTGAGCGCGGGCACGATGAAGAACGACAAGCGAAGCAGCATGGTGTTCAACGCACTCAACCCGACATTGGTGCCCCAGCGCCACCAGCGCCCCGCCAAGGGAACCCGTCGCGGCCGGGCGGCTTCCAACGCCGCCAGAACGGCGAACCCGCCGACAAAAATCGAGAGCCGCAGAAGAGCCTCGCTCTCCGCTTCCATATCAGGTCGGAATGCGCGCGTGACGCACGATCGCAGCCTTCTCCAAAGCCGCCGCGGTCAGCCGGTCGACCTCCAGAGCCGAGCGCAGCACCTGAAGAATCCGGTTCTCTTCCGGATGAACCGGCGCATCGGCCAGCACGACGTCGAGCGCCAACGCATAAGCCGTCTCGCACAATGACGGTGTCAGCGTCTCTTTGACGAGGCCCAACACGGCGGCCAGTCCCTCGCGTTCCTGAAGGATCGCTGCACACTCGCGCGCGACCGGAATGATCTTGTCGTCGCTGAAGCCGCGAAACGCCGGCAGCGACCGCACCAGATCGCCGATCGCCT
Organism: Alphaproteobacteria bacterium; assembly: GCA_034440355.1. Taxonomy (GTDB): domain Bacteria; phylum Pseudomonadota; class Alphaproteobacteria; order Micropepsales; family Micropepsaceae; genus SZUA-430. Next base: position 28,407 of record JAWXBY010000131.1, on the reverse strand, counting down.
GCATCTCCGCGTCGCTCATCACGGCGTCCGCCGCCGATACGACCACCATCACGTAGATCAATGCCGCGTGCGGGTTGAGCGTTGGGTTCTGTGCCATGCGCCGAAAGTGTCCCTGGGAAATGAGGCGGGGTTGCGGGCGCAACTTATGGGGCCCCGCGCAGGTCGGCAAGGCCGGGCGCGTGCAGAAAGTCCTTAACGATCGCAATGGCCTCCGCGATGCCGATCCGTTCCACCTCGACGCCCGGCGGCAATCCGCTGAGCATCCGCGTCGGCGTCCGCGCATCGAGCAGCACAAACACGCCGCGATCCGACGCCCGCCGGATCAACCGCCCGAACCCTTGCGCCAACTTCAACCTCGTCAGCTGATCGTCATACGTCTTGCCGAATGCCACCCGGCGCGCTTTGTGCAGAATATCCGGCCGCGGCCAAGGCACCCGCTCGAACACCACAAGCCGCAACGACCGCCCCGGTACGTCGACGCCGTCGCGAAGAGCATCAGTCCCGAGCAGACAGGAATCCTCGTCATCGCGGAAAAGATCGACAAGAGATCCCGTATCCAGCGCATCCACGTGCTGCGCATAAAGCGGAATGCCGTTCGCACTCAACGGCCCGGCAATCGCGCGATAGGTATTCTTCAGCGACCGGATCGACGTAAACAACCCGAGCGCCCCGCCACCGGCCGCCACAAACAGATCGCGGAAAGCCGCCGACATCAAATCCTGATCGCGGTTCAAATCGCGCACCACAAGAACACGCGTCTGCTTGCTGTAATCGAACGGCGACTCGAAGGAGGCCCGAACCGGTGGCGACACAAGATGCGCGGCGCCCGTACGAATCTCAGCGGCCCGCCACCCGTCTCCCGCTTCTTCGCCCTCTGGCCCACGATCGCGCAGCGTAGCCGACGTGATGAACGCCCCGTGTGAAGGCTCCAGGACCTCCGTCGCAAACTGCACCGTCGGATCGATCGCATGACGATAGAACCCGATGTTCGAGTCATGCCCGTCGAACCGCTCAACCCCCAGCCAATCGACATGCCCCGTCGGCGGCGCATCACCGACCGCATCCAGCGCCAAAATCCAATTCGGCAATTGCAGCTTCGCCCGCCGCTCGATCCCGCGCAGCGCCGCCTCCGCCCGCAACCGATGCTGCGCCAACGTCTCCGGCTCTTCACGCAACAAACGGCGAAGCGACAGCGCAATCTCGTTCAACGGCTGCACCAACGCCTTGAACGCGTGCTTCAACTCGTTGGCCGCAACGATCAGCGAATCCGTCGCCGGCAAAACCTCGCACTCGAGACCGTAAGGCGACGACACATCCTCGGAACGAGCCCGTACCTGCGCGCGCACGGCGCCCAAGAACTTCTCCATCGCCCCACGCGGCGTCTCATTCGCCACCCGCGACAACCACCCATCGCCCGGCAACCCCAACGCCAGCTGCGCAATCTCCTGTAAACGATCAAGCTCACGCGGCTCGTCCTGGAGCACGGGCGTCAACCGCTCGACGAGCCCCCGCCCACGCCGCGCGCTACGCCCTTCAGCGCCACGCAGCCACCGCCGCAATTCCGCGCCTTCCCAACCCGTGATGTGGATGGCGAAGAAGCTGTCCGCGGCATCGAAGATGTGATGCCCCTCGTCGAACACATAGCGCAGCGGCGGCGCACTGCGATCCTCGGCATCCGGATCGACGGCCGCCGAATGCCGCGCCGCCTCCACCATGGTCAGCGCATGATTGGAAACGACGACACGGCTCGCCCGCGTCTTGCGCACAATCCGCTCGAGATAGCAGCGGCGATAATGCGGACACGCCGCATAGATGCACTCGCCGTGCCGATCGGTCAGCCCATGCGCAAACCCCGGATGCGGCCAAGCCCAAGCCGGAAAATCCCCGCCGAGCAGATCCCCGTCCTTCGTCGCTGTCAACCAACGCGAGACAAGCCCCAGCGCCACCGTCTCGCGCTCGATCAAAACCGGCAACCGGCTCGTCGCTTCCTCGACGTTCAGAAGGCAAACATAATTCTCGCGCCCCTTGCGCACGGTGACCTTCTCCGCGCGCTCCGCATCGTCGGGATAAACCCGGGCAAGTTCCTGCGCGATCTGCCGCTGCAAATTCTTCGTGTAGGTCGAAATCCAAACCGACCCGTCATTCCGCTCCGCCCACAACGTCGCCGGCGCAAGATACCCGGCAGTCTTACCCAGGCCCGTTCCAGCTTCAGCAATCACCACCGCAGGCTCACCCTCATGCGCACGCGGCCGAAACGCCTGCGAAGCCAGTGCCGCATAATCCGACTGCGTCCGCCGCGTCTCAGCCCCGCTGCCCACGATCGCCGCCAGATGCGCGCGCGCCTCTTCCGGCGAAATTGGCATGCTCCCCGGTTGACCCAGCGGTGGCGCGTCCTCCCATTCCGGCAACTCGCGCCACACATCCATCCGCGGCGCAGCCCGCGCACGACCCTCAGGATCCATCCGCGCCAGCAACAACGGCGCCCAAGCCCAATGGCTAAGCCCCATCGCAGCAGCCACCCGGGCCGCCATCGGCCGCCCCGGCACATGCTCCGCCTCGTTGAGCAACTGCGTCGCCGCATCGCGCAACGTCATCGCCTGCTCCGGCAAACTCGTCGGCGCAGCCATCTTCAGCGCCCGCGCCAGCGCACCGACGCTGGGCGCAATCGGCTGCGCCGGCCGCACGAACGCGAAGAGCTCCAGCACGTCGAAATGCGACGCCCGCGGTTCCGACCGCGACGCACGTCCGATCCGCTGCAGCGTCAGCCCCGCATGCGCCACCATATGCGGCCGCGCATGCGCCGCCAGCGACGCCTGCTCCGCGCTAAGCTCTTCGAACCGCCCATCGCCATGCGCGATCACCGCGCGGCGGAACGTCGCGACAAGGACGGGGATCGCATCAAGTGCGTGCGAAGGGGTCGATTCCATGGCCCCCACTATGCCGCGCCGTTGACGCTGAACCTAGCTGCCCATAAGGCTTGCCCACATGACGACCCGCCGAGACCTCGCCATGGCCGCCAAGGCCTGGCCCTTCGAAGAAGCGCGCAAATTGCTCGACCGCGTAAACCGCGACGAAGCGAAGGGCGTGAAGAAACCCTACGTCCTCTTCGAAACCGGCTACGGCCCAAGCGGCCTGCCGCACATCGGCACCTTCGGCGAAGTCGCACGCACAAGTTGGGTGCGCCGCGCCTTCCAGGAACTCTCCGACAAGCCCACACGTCTCATCGCGTTCTCCGACGACATGGACGGGATGCGCAAGATCCCGGAGAACCTGCCGAACCAAGAGATGCTGCGCGAGTATCTGCAAAGACCGCTGACGTCGGTGCCCGACCCTTTCGGCACGCACGAAAGCTTCGCGCATCACAACAACGCGCGCCTGCGCTCGTTCTTGGACGGCTTCGGCTTCGAGTACGAATTCATGTCGGCAACCGACGCATATAAGTCGGGAGTCTTCGACGCGACGCTCCTACGCGCCCTAAAAGTCTACGACGAGATCATGGCGATCATGTTGCCGACGCTCGGTGAAGAGCGGCGTCAAACCTACAGCCCCTTCCTGCCGATCTCGCCGAAAACCGGCCGCGTGCTCTACGTGCCCATGAAGCGCGTCGATCCGGCCGCGGGCACGATAACCTTCGACGATGAGGACGGCGAGGAGATCACGCAGAGCGTCACCGGCGGGCGGGTCAAGATGCAATGGAAGCCCGATTTCGGCATGCGCTGGGCGGCCCTGGGCGTCGACTTCGAAATGTTCGGCAAGGACCATCTGCCGAACCAGGCGATCTACGCACGCATCTGCAAAGCGCTCGGCGCAGAACCGCCGATCAATTACGTCTTCGAGCTCTTCCTCGACGATCAGGGACAGAAGATATCCAAGTCGAAGGGCAACGGCATCGCCGTGGAGCAGTGGCTGACCTACTCCGCGCCCGAAAGCCTTGCGCTCTTCATGTATCAAAAGCCGAAGACGGCAAAGCGTCTCTATTTCGACGCTATCCCGAAAGAGGTCGACGACTACATCGCGCATCTGGACAAGTACCAGACGCAGAACGACGCCGAGCGTTTGGAAAATCCGGTGTGGCACATCCATGCCGGACGCCCGCCGCAGGAAGCCTGGCCGGTCAGCTTCGCACTGCTCCTGAACCTAGTCTCGGCATCAAGTGCGTCGACGCCCGACATCCTCTGGGGCTTCATCCGTCAATACGCGCCACATGCGAACCCGAAGGACAATCCATCGCTCGATCGCTTGGTCGGCTACGCGATCCGCTACTACCAGGACTTCGTTCTGCCGACGAAGAAGTACCGCGCCCCGACGGACAAAGAGCGCGCCGCTATGGAAGATCTCGCAAAGGCCTTCGACGCCCTCGGCAACGTCACCGACGGGACCGCCGTTCAAAACGTCGTGTACGAAATCGGCAAAAAGCACACGTTTGAACCACTGCGCGACTGGTTCAAGGGTCTATACGAGGTGTTGTTCGGCCAAGAACAAGGCCCCCGCTTCGGCTCGTTCGCGGTCCTCTACGGTGTGACGAACACCGCTAAACTCATACGCGAAGGCCTAGCCGGCAAATTTCTCGCCTGACGCGCCATTCGCTCAGGCGTAGACTCGCCGCCATGAAACGCGCGCATCAAGCGGTCGTCGTCGTTGCCCTATGGGCCGCGATGAGCGCACCAGCATCGGCAGAGGTCCCCCAAACCGCGCGAACCGCATACGCAGACGGCAAGTTTATCGTCGCCGCATCGGTGGGGGAGACCGAAGGCTCCGCCGACGCCCTCGCCTTCGCAGCCCGCGCCCGCATCGCCGACGCGATCACGCGCGACGACCTCTGCCTCGAGTGCCTCATCAAGGCTGAAGCGACGGCTCAGGCAGCGATCTCCCGTGATCCGAACCAAGCCGAAGGCTATGTCCAACTCGCGATCGCCATCGGCTTTCGCGGACGCTTGGTGAGCACGATGGACGCACAGGCCGAAGGCCTTGCCGAAAAAGGCCGCGCCGCGATCGACCGCGCCCGCGAACTCGATCCTCTGAATTCATGGGCGCGCGCATCGCTCGGCGGCTGGCATCTGGAAATCGTGCGCCGCGCAGGCAGCATCCTGGCGTCCGTCCTGTACGGCGCCAACGAAGAGGAAGGCCTCTCGAACTTCCGCGCCGCCATCGAGGAAGACCCGGGCAGCCTGCTACTGCACTACCACTACGCCCTTTCGATCCTCGCGCTCGACGAAGAGCGATTCCGCGATGAAGCCCTGGCGGCGCTCGAAGCGGGCTTGAAAGACACGCGGGCCGACACAACGACGGCCTTCACGCGCCAGCGCGCCCTAACCCTGATCGAAAAATTGAAAACCGGTCCGCAAGACGACATCGAACGCCTCGTCCATCAATATCAAGGCTATCCGACAGGCACAGCGCAGGCAGGTACGCGCTAACCGCGCGCCCACACCACGCGCGCGATCCACTCGACCTTCGCCCGGTCGAACACGCCGCCGCCGTCTCCGCCGTTCAGCGACTTCAGTTCCACCTTCTTGGCCGTCCGCCGCACCAGCCGCATCAAGGCCCAACCGTCTGAGGTCTTCGCCAACACACGGTCGCCCTTGCGCAACTCCGCGGTCGGCGACACGACGACGACATCGCCGTCGCGAAACACCGGCGCCGCCGCGTCGCCCGTCACCTCGATCGCGAAGGCGGTATCGTCGTTCAGATCGGGAAACGACAAACGCTCCCAAGCCTTCAGCGCCGGCTTGCCGTCACCATCGAACGCCTTCTTTTTGGCGAGATCCTTGAGCTTCAGAAACGGCACCATCCGCGAAGGCGCCTTGCCCCCGCCGCGCGACAAAAGCGCAACGAAATCTTCGATACTGGCGCCCGTCACCACGAGAATCTTCGACAGGCTCTCCGTCGACGGCCAGCGCAGCCGCCCCTGCGGCCCCAGCCGCTTGCTCTTGTTGAAGGTGGTCGGGTCCAGCCCCGCCGCCCGCGCCAAACCCGACGGCGAATGGCCGTAACGCGCCGCGAGGGCGTCGATCGCGCCCCAGATGTGCTTATGTGAGAACATCGTCGACCGAACCGAAAAACTTCATGGATGAACTCCGCCGCACGCTTGCGCAGCCGCCGCGCCCTACTACAACGATGTCGTCACCTGTGATTCTGATCCTAGCACGATGAACCTCATTCGCGCGCTTTCAACTCTTGCGCGGCCCCTCTTGCGGTCGCTCGATCCTGAGTTCGCGCATACGTTGACCATCAAAGCGCTCAGCATCGTCAACACGAAAGTTTCATTGGAACCTGACGACCCGCGACTGCGCGTGCAAGCGTTGGGACTCGAATTCCCCAACCCGATTGGACTGGCAGCCGGTTTCGATAAGAACGCGCAAGTCACCGAAGCGATGCTGTCCCTGGGTTTCGGTTTTGTCGAAGCCGGAACGGTCACGCCGCGCGCACAACCCGGCAACCCAAAGCCGCGCGTGTTCCGTTTGGTTGAAGACCGTGCGGTCATCAACCGCCTGGGCTTCAACAACGAAGGCATAGAACCCGCGCGCCGCCGGCTCACCGCCGTGCAAGGCCGCCCCGGCATCCGCGGCATCAACATCGGCGCCAACAAAGACGCCGCCGATCGCGTCGCTGACTACGTCACGGGCTTAAGGGAACTCGGCGCGCTAGGCTCGTACGTCACCGTCAACATCTCGTCGCCCAACACGCCGGGCCTTCGCGGTTTGCAGAACAAGGACGAACTGAAAGCGCTGCTCAAAGCCGTCACGGCTGAGCGCGCGAACCTTCCACGCCGCGTCCCGCTTCTGGTCAAGATTGCCCCCGACCTTGACGATCAAGCCTGCGCCGACATCGCCGAGCTTGCGCTGGCACACGGCATCGAAGGCCTGATCGTATCGAACACCACCATCGCCCGGCCGCCGTCGCTCCAAGGCAAACACGCGGCCGAAACGGGCGGCCTCTCAGGCAAGCCCCTCTTTGAACCGTCGACCGAAATCCTCCGCCGCATGTGCCGCCTGACACAAGGCCGGCTCGTTCTGGTCGGCGTCGGCGGCGTCAGCTCCGGCGCCGATGCCTACGCCAAAATCCGCGCCGGCGCATCGCTGGTCCAGCTCTACACAGCTCTCACCTACGACGGCCCCGCGCTCGTCACCCGCATCAAGGCCGACCTCCTCGCCCTCATGAAGCGCGACGGACTAACCAACATCGCCGCCGCCGTCGGCCAAGACGTCCGCTAAATCCACCCGCCAAGATTGCCCTAGTCCGGCAATTGGCTAGTCCACGCCATAAGCGTCTTCGCGAAACGAGTCGGATCGGTCGTGTGCATGGCATGCGCCGCATCCGGCAACGATTGGTAGTCGATGGCGCATCCCGCAGCCTTCACAAGCTTGCACACATGAGCGGCCTGAAGGTCGGACATCGCGCCGATCAAAATGTTGCTCTCGGGATCGACATGCCGGAAATGATGCGTAAGGAGTACCGGCGCCTTCACCTGTGAGAGCATCCGCTCATGCGGACAGCTTAAGGCGACCGTGCCCTCCCAAAACGCGCGCCCCCACTCGGGATCATACTCCTTGAGATTTTGCGGCGGCTCTTTCGGCTGCATCCGCAGAAACGGAGAGGGATCGAGCTTCGCGCTCTCCGCCATGCTCTCCCAAGCGCCGACTTTCCACTGATCGCCGAGATGGTCGCGAAAACGCTCGAACATCGGCCCGACAACCTGCTGGCGGATCGAGTGACCAATGATGGGCGTTCGCTCCGACGCGAACAGTGGCGGATCTTCCCAAACGGTCGCGCGGATTTGTTTCGGCATCGCATAGGCCGAGAGCCAAGCGGACAGAACGCCGCCGGACGAACATCCGCTCGAAATCACCGGACGCTGAATCACCGTCGCAATGAAGCGCACGAGATCGTTGCCCATATTGTCCAGCGTGTAGCGCTTAGGCGTCCAACTGCTTCGTCCCTGCCCGCGCAGGTCGACCGCAAAGACCTGAAAATCATCCTTGAGAATGTCCATCGCACCCTCATAGCCCCACCAGGACTCGGTCTGCCCGGGGACAAGGAGAAGCGCCGGTTTATCACTGCTGCCCGCGACGGCGTAATTCATAACAACCTCGCCGAGATCGACGGTGCGCTCCTCATATTTGTGTGGAACGAATGTGCGGGGATCGGCGAACGGCCCGACGGCCTTTTCATCGGCTGACATTGAGGAGCCCTCCGCGGTTGACTAGTTGAACATCATTGTTCAATTTTGGACAATGATGTTGGCTCAGTCAATTCGGTTGGATCGCGCTGGCGGCGCGCGCGCCAGGATCTATCAGGCCGCTCTTCGGCTCTTCGCCGAAAACGGCGGCAGCGAGATCGCCGTCAGTGACTTGGCTGACGCAGCCGGGATCGCCCGCGGAACGATCTACAACAACATCGCCGCGCCCGAAAACCTGCTGGGCGAAGTCGCGGTCGCGCTCTCCCATGAGATGCTCTTGAGAACCGAAGCGACGATGCAGGCCTTCACCGACCCGGCCGAGCGCATGGCCACCGGCGCGCGGCTCTTCATCAGGCGCGCCGCCGAAGAGCAAGATTGGGGACGCTTTCTCGTGCGCTTCTCCCACACCCACGCCGTCCTGCAGGAAGCCATGCGCGAGCCGCCGGCGCGCGACATCAAGCAAGCCGTCAAATCCGGCCGCTTCAAAATCGACGCAGAAAAGATTCCAGCGCTTCTGTCGATGCTCGCGGGCGCGACCATCGCAGCCATGAACGCGGTGATCCGCGGCGATCAAACCTGGCGCGATGCCGGCAGCCACACCGCGGAATTGCTCCTTCGCGCCGGTGGTGTCCCGCCCGCCGAAGCACGCCGCATCGCTCAAAGAGAACTCCCGCCTCTCGCCCGGGCGCAGCATCAACCTCGCAAGCGGAAGACGTCATGAGCAACAAAGAAGCCGAAGGCATTTGCCGCTGCGGAAGGATCGATGTCCACGCGCACTTCCTCCCGCAATGCTACACGGACGCCCTCGCCGCGCGCGGCATGACGACGCTCGATGGCGGCATGCCGGTGCCGCAATGGAGCCCCGACGCAGCGCTCAAGACTATGGACAAACTTGAGATCGAAACCGCGATCATCTCGCTGTCGTCGCCCTCCACACATTTTCTGCCGGTCGAAGAAAAACCGGCGCTCTGCCGCAAAGTGAATCTCGCCGGCCACGCCCTCATGGTCGAGCACGGCAAACGCTTTGGCTTCTTCGCGAGCCTGCCGTTGCCCGACATCGACCGGGCGCTCGCCGAAGTCGCCTATGCCTTCGACGAACTTCACGTCGACGGTATCGTCCTCGAGACCAACATCAACGGCGCCTATCTGGGCGCGCCCCAATTCGCGCCGCTGTTTCAGGAACTCAACCGCCGCCGCGCCGTCGTCTTTCTGCACCCCACGAGTCCGGCGTGCCTCGCCCAACTCTCACTCGGCCGGCCCGCCCCGCTTCTCGAATTCCCGCTCGATACGACCCGCACGATCGTCGATCTGCTCTACAATCGGACGATTCAGAACAACCCCGACATCAGGCTCATCATCCCCCATGGCGGCGCCGCGCTGCCGGCGCTTGCCGCGCGCATAGCGGCCTTCGCCAACGTCCCGTTCATCAACCCGCGCCCGTCGTCCGAGCCCGAAGTGTTCGAGACCCTCGCACGCCTCTACTACGACACCGCGCTCTCCACGCATCCGATGTCGCTGTCGGGACTCCGGCGTCTCGCGCCTTTGACGCAAATATTGTTCGGCAGTGATTGGCCCTTCACACCGGAAATGGGTGTCGCCCGCGCCATCCATCAACTCGTCAACGACAACGGCTTACCCGACAACGATCTGGCGGCGATCGCTCGCAAAAACGCAGAGAGATTGTTTCCGAGATTGGCTCAGTAGCCTGCCGAGCCGTAGCTGCGGAAACGAGCCCGCCTGCGCTCAAGTGGGCTTCGGCGCGACAGCCTTCGCTTGCTTCGCAGCGAAGGCTGGAGCGGGTGAAGGGAATCGAACCCTCGTCGTAAGCTTGGGAAGCTTCTGCTCTACCATTGAGCTACACCCGCGTGCGCCAACTGATACCATTCCATCGGGCCGCATGTGAAGCCTACGGTCGGCGCCTCACGCCGGCGCCACGGCCCATTTGTAGTCCATGGATTTGTCCTTCGCCATCTGGTTCACGAACGCGAACGGCTCGCGCGCTTCCGCGACGCCGAGCTGCGTGGCCAGCGCCAAGACACCGCGCGTGTAGAGCAAGTAATGCCGGCTGCTGTCCTGTGCCCAGGATGTGGTGTCCGGGAACGGCTCCTTCACCTCGTTTCTGGGATCGGAGCGAAACTTATCCCAGGCCTCCTTCCACGATTTGTACCAGGTGCCCGGCGGCACCGTCTCCGCGTAAAGGGCATCCTCGGGAACGGATTTTCCGATCTCCATGAAGTACGGCGTGCACCATTGGCGCGACCAGCCGCTCTTGCCGTTCGTTCGGGCCAGCGTCGAATTCAACTTCCAGCGAAACGCCTTGCGCCAATCCTCAAATCCCAGCATCACGCCCCATCCCAGGCAAAAGGCGAGGAATTCCTCCTGCCATGGCGCGACCTCATCAATGCGCGTGGCGGACGCGAACACCGAGCAGGCCGATGACGGATTGTCGACATAGTGTTTCGTGAACCAGGTCAGGTTGTCGGCGACGATCCGCCGCCAATAAGCACGCGGCTTCAACCAACTCGGCGTCTGTTCCGGCGTCACCGCAGCGAGCTGAAACATGGTCCGCATCGACCAAGCAAACGAACGTGTTTGGCCCGGATACACGATCTGTAACCCGCTGTCGCTGCGATGGTAGTTGGTCGCGCCGAGTGTCCGGTTCCCCTGAAACTGAAGCTCTTCCAAGTGATAGGGGTCGCCCGTCAGCAAGAACGGCACGTAGTTCAGCGCGGGGTCGTGTGAAGAACTCATACTCCACTCGCACGTGATGTCGCCGGCGGCGTCGCGTATCGCCTCCGACCCTTTAACCCACGGCTTGCCGCTGTCTTGGTAATACCAATCAAGCTTGGGGTACTTGAAAAAATCGACGGGCGCGTGGGTTTGCTCGTCGCGCACATGCGTCGGCATCGACGCCGATGCTTCGGCCTGCGCGCGCAGCGCGACGAGCGACGACGCACGACCGGTGACGAGATAATCCGCCTGAAATTCGGTGACGGGCCCGATCTCGTTCCGCTCGCCGGTCGAACCGACGCCGACCTGAAGGCCCGCGCTGTCCATCGGAAGTTTGTAGACGGCCTTTTCAGACGCTTCCGGCGGATCGGCCGCAACGGCAGCGGATGCGGCATAAGGCGGCACGAGCTTCGCTTTGATCAGCTCCTCCGCCGTCGCGATGATCGGACGCGGCGACGACTGCCAACGCCAGCGCGCAAACCACCAGTGGCGCGGCACGTTGACGGTCGCAATGTCGCGCGTGCCCTTGCGAATGACCGCGCGATAAGCACCCAGGTGCTGAGCGTTTGCGTTGGCCTTGCCCCACATGCGCCCGAGTTCGACAACGATCTCGATGCGGTCGCTGTCGCGATCGGGGCGAAAGAAAACGCTGAGCGCACTGTCGGGATGATCTGCGCGTATGCAGCGCTGCACAAAGCGCGACGACTTGTAGTCGCCGAGATCCTTGCCCGTTGCCGCCGCGAACAACAGCGTCTTGCCGCCAAGCGTGATCGAGACGGAAAGATCGTCACCCGCCGCGAAGGCATCCGGCCCAAGCGCGATCGATCCCGCCGCGAGCCCGATGGTTTTCAGAACATCCCGTCTCAGCATGACCCAATCCCCCAAACTGGCCGGTAACGGTCAGTGTCGCGGTTGGGCGGGCCTGGCGCAAGTGGCGGCATTGCGAGCGCTGACCGCTGCGGCCGAAGAAAAAAGGGGCGGGCCCGCGAAGGCCCGCCCGGACAGTCACGATTGGCAGCGAAACCCTTACATGCTTGTCGCCTGCGCGCGCACCGGCGCGAGCTTGCCTAGCTGCTCGGCCGTCAGCGCGGTCTTCAGCGGCTGCGAGGTGTTGGTGAAGGTCAGGCTGGTCACCGATACGGCGACAAGCTTGCTGCCAACACCCATCGTGCCGCCCACGTTCAGCAGCGCAAAGCGCGCCTCGCCGATCGGCGACAGGAGGACGTCGTTCACCGTAGCGATCGCCTTGTTGTCCGGACCGACGACCGACGCGCCGATCAGCTTCGACACCGTCTTCACATCCGGTCGCTTGAAGCCGTCGTTCATCGCCTCGATGCGCGTCGAGAACGCGGCCGCGGAAGCGCCGTCGAGTTGGCTCTCGGTAACGTTCGTGCGCGCCTTCAGTGTGCCGTTCGCTTCACGCTTAATTGAAATCAGGCTGGGCTTCACCGCGATCTGCGCGTTATTGATGCCGAGGAATCCGCCATCGGAAACGACGATCGCATCGACGCGCTGATCCTTGCCCAGCACGAGGTCCGAAATCGAGCCGACCCGGCCCTCCTTGGCGTTCTCGATCGGCGTGCCGATCAACGTCTTGCCCGACAACGCGCCCGGCAGAGCCTTCGGCAACAGAATGTCCTGCTGAGACTTGCGTGTCGCGTCGTCAAACGCCTGAACCGTCGCATCCCATGCTTCCTTCGCGCCGGTTTTGAACGACACCCAGGCGTCGTTCGCGGTGTCGGCCACCGTTTCGCTCGCCGGCTTGTCGGCAGCCATCGCGAACGGCGTCATGACGAGCAGCGCAAGCGCCGACGTCGAGATGAGCAGCAATTTCATGGGAACGGTCTCCAGGGTTGATTATCGGCGCATTAACGCGCGCCGCGCGCGTAAGGTTCCGGCGCCCCACGGAAGATCCGAAACCGCCGGCTCAAGTCGCGCGTGCTGGACGCCTCCGACAGAACGATCACCGCAAAATGGACGACACCTGCGAACAGCAAAAACAAGCCAATCAATTGCGCTTCACCGGCCATGACACCCTCACTCGGTTACAGGAGAACAACGCGTGTACGAGCATCGAAGTTCCGCGCGAAAAAAAGAGGGCGCGCAAAGCGCACCCTCTTTCGTCTTGGCTGCTGTAAGCGGGCTCAAACCGTAGGTCGGCCGCGCAGCAAACCTGCGACCAAGCTGACCACGAACAACACCAAGAATATGAAGAACAAAATACGCGCGAGTTCGACCGAAATGATGGCGATGCCGCCGAAACCCATGGCGCCCGCGATCAAAGCGACCACCAAGAAAATCAATGCCCACTGCAACATCACACGGCTCCTGCTCGAAATTGAAACGACGCACCCAAGATAGAACGCGCGCAACGCAACGGAGTTCCGATTAGAAATTTCCGAAATACAGGATCACCATCGTGATGACAGCAAGCGTAAGACTGATGCCCAGCACATAACGCATGTGTCCGGTTTTCATACCCTGGCGCGCTTCGGTCGGCGTCCGCTCGACCTCGGCATGCTCTGCTTGATCGATTTCCATCAGTCGCCTCCACATAACCCTAGACAAATCAGAACGTCTCGAACGCGCGGATGGTTCCGCGCGCTCCTCGAAGGGAACCCGGCGACACGATGAATTTGCGTTAGGATTTACAGGCGGAAGTGTTTCGACAGCTTCAGGCCCTGCGCCTGATAATGCGAACCGATGCCTTGTCCGTAAACTTGCTCCGGCGGCTCGGTCAGGCGCTCGAACACAAGCCGTCCGATGATCTGCCCGTGCTGTAAGATGAACGGCACCTCGTGACTTCGCACTTCAAGCACGGCCCGCGATCCCGCACCACCGGCGCCTGAGTATCCAAAGCCGGGGTCGAAGAAGCCCGCGTAGTGCACGCGAAATTCACCGACGAGCGGATTATACGGCACCATCTCCGCCGCATACTCCGGCGGTATCGAGACGGCCTCGCGCGACGCGAGGATGTAGAACTCGTTCGGGTCCAGCACCATCGTCGCGTCCTGCCGCGCGCGAATAGGCTCCCAGAAATCCTGCACGTCATGCATGCCCGGCTTGTCCACGTCGATAAGCCCAGCATGCCGCTTCGCGCGATAGCCGACCAATTCGTTCCAACCCGCGCCCTTCAAATCTACGGTCAGCGCAATGCCGTCGCTGATGTCGGCCTCGCCCGCGACGATGCCTTGCTCCTGCTGCAAACGGCGAAGCTCGGTATCGGAGAACGGCGGCGACCCGCGCCGCAAACGCAGCTGGTTCAGCCGCGACCCTTCACGCACCAAAATCGAAAAAGAGCGCGGACTGACCTCCGCGTAGAGCGGCCCTTCATACCCAGGTTCGATCCGATCGAACTCCTTCGCGCGGTCGGTGATCAACCGCGTGAACACGTCGAGCCGCCCCGTCGAACTTTTCGGATTGGCGATGCCCGCCACGCGGTACGGCAGCGCCACACTCTCAAGCAACGGCACGACATAAACGCACCCCGCCTCGAACACCGCGCCCTTGGTGAGATCGATCTGATGCAGCGCCAGCTGATCGATGCGCTGCTTCACCGTCGCATCCGGCCCCGGCAGGAAGCTCGCGCGAATACGCCAAGCGACAGCGCCGAGGCGCAAATCCAAACTCGCCGGCTGAATCTGCGCTTCTTCGATATCCTTGAGCGCCTGCAAGCGCCCGCGATGGATCATCGCGCGCAGGCTGCTTGCCGGAAGGATGCCCGTCGAATGCCCGCGGGCGGGATCGCCCGCGTCATCGGGCGGCGTGAACAATGTGGAATTCTGAGCCATGGCTTACGTTTTAGGCCACTCGCCCGCGCCGTCAAAGCATTGCGGCCGAATGTCCCCAAGCCGTGACGTTGATTGACCCGCAGGCAGCCCGGTCGTAAGTTCCGCCCACGTGGTGATTTGAGCCGGTCAGCTTCGCGGCCACGTTAAATAAACAGCTAAAAGGCCGGGTCGAACGACCTCCGACCCCGGCTTGGGATTCACCCCCTGGTCCGGGGTATTTTATTTTGGAGTGCGACGACGATGGGCGAACTGGAACCCGGCCGCAAATACGGCCTAAAGACGAGATTGGTGCGCGGCGGCCTGAAGCGCTCGCCGAACGGCGAAACCTCAGAGGCGCTCTACCTCACCTCCGGCTACGCCTACGACAGCCCCGAATCCGCCGAGGCCCGCTTCAAAGGCGAAGAGCCCGGCTTCATGTACTCGCGCTTCGGCAACCCGACGGTCGCGATGTTCGAAGACCGCATGGCCCTCATCGAAGGCGCACCCTGCGCCCGCGCGACAGCCACCGGCATGGCCGCCGTCACGACGGCGCTGCTCTGCCACCTGCGCCAAGGCGATCACGTCATCGCCTCGCGCGCGATGTTCGGCGGCTGCCGCTTCGTCATCGAAGATGTGCTGCCGCGCTACGGCATCACCTCGACGTTGATCGACGGCACCAACCTCGAAGCCTGGCGCCAAGCCGTAACGCCGACGACCAAGGTGCTCTTCCTCGAAACGCCGGCGAACCCGACGCTCGAAATCATCGACCTCAAAGCCGTCGCCGAAATCGCGCACAAAGCGGGCGCACGCCTTATCGTCGACAACGTCTTCGCGACCCCGGTGCTGCAGCGCCCGATGGAATACGGCGCCGACATCGTTGTCTATTCGGCAACCAAGCATATCGACGGCCAAGGCCGCTGCCTGGGCGGCGTAATCTTGAGCGACGAGAAATTCCTCGCCGAACATCTCCTCCCCTTCATCCGCAACACGGGCCCCAGCCTGAGCCCTTTCAACGCCTGGGTGCTGCTCAAGGCGCTCGAGACGCTGGACCTGCGCGTGCGCGCCATGTGCGAACACACCGCCGCCATTGCCGACGCCCTCGCGCGCGAGCGCAAGGTAAAACGCGTCGTCTACCCCGGCCGCGCCGATCACCCGCAGGCAGCCCTCGCGCGTGCGCAAATGGGCTTGGGCGGATCGCTGGTCACGTTCGAAGTCGACGGCGGCAAGGCCGAAGCCTTCCGCTTCGCCAACGCGCTCAAACTCATCGACATCTCGAACAACCTCGGCGACGCGAAAACGCTGATCACGCACCCGGCGACGACAACGCATTATCGCCTGACGCCGGAGGCACGCGCCGAGCTTGGCGTCACCGACGGCATGTTGAGGTTATCGGTCGGCCTCGAAGACCCGGCCGACATCGCGCAAGATCTCAGCGCCGCACTCAAGGCGGTGTAGGAACCAGCCCATGCACGAATACCGAGCGACGACATCCTGGCGACGCACGTCAGACGAGTTCACCTACGACACCTACAACCGCGCGCACGAGGTTAAATTCGGCGGCGGCGAGGTAATCCCTTGGTCTGCTGCGCCGGAATTCAAAGGAGACGCCGCTCGCGTTAACCCAGAGGAGGCGTTCGTCGCATCGTTGTCTACGTGCCACATGCTGAGCTTTCTTGCACTCTGTGCGAGAAAGCGCTTCACCGCAGACACCTATTTCGACGAAGCTACAGGCGTACTGGAACGAAACGCGACGGGCAAATTTTGGGTCGCCCGCGTCTCGCTCCGCCCGAGGGTTGCGTTCTCGGGCGCGCGTCAACCATCAACGGGGGAGCTTTCCGACCTTCATCGCACTGCGCACGAAACTTGCTTTGTCGCAAACTCGGTGAAATCGGAAGTAACGGTAGACTGGCAATGAAGCGGGAAACGGGGATTGGAACGGGCGTTGTGGGGACGCCGGTCCAAATCGTGGGTGGGGATCACATGTTCCACCGCACGACACGAGAAATCAAAATCACGGTGCGGCCGGCCTTTTTGGAGGACCAGTCCGCACCCGACAGCAATCACTTCTTCTGGGCGTACACCGTCCTGATCGAGAACGGCAGCGGCAACACGGTTCAACTGCGCGCACGCTATTGGCGCATCATTGACGCCAACGGCCGCACGATCGAAGTCAAAGGCGCCGGTGTGGTCGGTCAACAGCCGATCCTGCGTCCGGGTGAATCCTTCGAATACAAATCCGGCACGCCGCTGGAAACGCCGTCGGGCATGATGCTGGGCGCCTATCAGATGCAAACTGCGGACGGCGAAGCCTTCCAGGTCGACATCCCGGTGTTCCCGCTCGACAGCCCGCACGAGGTTCGCCGCGCGCATTAATTACCCGCGGCACAGTGTGATTAGAATCGAAAAAGCGCGGGAATCTGCCCGCGCTTTTTTTGTTCTATCAAAATCATAGTTCCAGGTGCTTTGATCCGGCTACTGACATCCGGCGTAAGTGCACTAGGTAAGTTGACGGCGTTGGAGAACGCCTCACGCCGAGGGAGCTACAGCAATCATGGCATCGATCATCCGCAAGCAATCGATTAAGCCCAAAGCCGTCGTCGCCGAACACGCCAACCGCCCGTCGCGCGAAGAGGCGGAAGCCGCCGTCGAAACGCTGCTGCGTTGGGCCGGCGACGATCCGACGCGCGAAGGCCTGATCGAAACGCCGGCCCGCGTCGCGCGCGCGTTCGAAGACTGGTTCTCCGGCTACAACGAAGACCCCGAAGACTACATGAAGCGCACCTTCGAAGAGGTCGAAGGCTACGACGAGATGATCGTCCTGCGTGACATCAGTTTCGAGTCCCACTGCGAGCACCATCTCGCGCCGATCATCGGCAAAGCGCATGTCGGTTACCTGCCGTCGAAAAAGGTCGTCGGCATCTCGAAACTCGCCCGTGTGGTCGAGGCCTACGCCCGCCGCCTGCAGGTGCAGGAAAAGATGAACGCGCAGATCGCCAACACGATCCAAGACATCCTGGAGCCCAAAGGCGTCGCCGTCGTGATCGAGGCCCGTCATCAATGCATGACCACCCGCGGCGTCCATAAGACTGGCGTCACCATGGTGACGTCCACGATGCTGGGCGCCTTCCGCGACGATCCGATGACCCGCCGCGAATTCCTGCACATCATCGGCAACCCAGCCTCAAGCCTCGACGGCTAGCCGCCGTTCCGTCTAGGCTGGCGGCCGAGGGAGATCCATGGTCGCCGCCTATACGCCCCGCCAAATGCTCGAACGCCTCATCGCGTTCGACACAACGAGCCGCGGCTCGAACCTCGAGCTGATCGACTTCGTCGCGACATATCTGCGCGAGCATGGTCTTGAACCACGCCTGATCCCGAACGCGGAAGGCACGAAGGCGAACCTCCTCTGCACACTCGGCCCCGACAAACCCGGAGGCATCATCCTCTCCGGCCACACCGACGTCGTGCCCGTCGACGATCAGGAGTGGCACACCGACCCGTTCACGGCCGTCGAGAAGGACGGCAAACTTTACGGCCGCGGCACGGCCGACATGAAGACGTTCTCCGCCGTCGCCCTCGCCCTCGTGCCGGAGTTCTTGAAGCGCGGCGTGAAAACACCCGTCCATATCGCGCTTTCCTACGACGAAGAGGTCGGCTGCCTGGGCGTGCGTCCAATGCTCGCCGACATCGCGCGCACCCTGCCGGCGCCGAAGCTCGCCATCATCGGCGAACCCACCGACATGAAGGTCGTGAACGCCCACAAAGGCATCCGCTCCTTCCGCACGACGGTCACCGGCCGCGAAGCCCACTCCAGCCGCACCGATAAGGGCGTGAACGCCGTGATGGTCGCGGCCGAACTGATCATGAAGATCAGCGACCTCGCCGAAGAGATGCGACGCAAGGGCGACCCCTCAGGCCGCTTCGAGCCGCCTTACACGACGGTGCAATCCTCGACGATCGAAGGCGGCACAGCCCTCAACATCCTGGCGCACCACTGCACGTTCCAATGGGAATTCCGCTATCTGCCGGGCACCAGCGCCAACGAAATCTTTGAGGCCTTCGACGCCCACGCGCGCGAAAAGATCCTGCCCCGCCTGCGCGAAATCGCCCCCGAAGCCGACATCGTGACGACGCCGCGCGCGCACGTCCCGCCGCTGGTCGCGCGCGACGATTGCCCGGCCGAAGTCTTGGCGAAACAACTCACCGGCCGCAATCACGCCGAGGCCGTCTCTTACGGCACCGAAGCGGGTCTCTTCCAAGAAGCGGGCATCCCGTCCGTCGTCTGCGGCCCCGGCAACATCCTGCAAGCGCACAAACCGAACGAATTCATCGAGCTCTCGCAGATCGACGCCTGCGTGACGTTCATGCGCCGTCTGGTCGATCAGGTCGCCGTCTGAGCCTTCAGTAACTCGTCCGGTTGGAAACTATAGACGGTCGAACAGAACTCGCACGTCGCGCGCACCAGTCCATCCTCGCCCGCCAGTTCGCGCACCTCCGATTCCGGATACTGCGACAGCACCGCCGACACACGCTCCGCGCTGCACCGGCAGCCGAACGTCAAGTCCTGCACGTCGAACGCGCGAACACCGTCTTCGTGATAGAGGCGAACCAGCAAGCGCTCCGCCTCGACCTGAGGATCGACAAGTTCATGCGGCTCGATGGTCGAGAACAAGACCGACGCCCTGTTCCAATCCTCATCGACATCGTGCCCGGGCTTCGGCGCGTCGCGCCCGCCGAGCGCCGCGAGGTTCTGGATCACGATCCCACCCGCACGCCAATGCGGATTCGGATCGCCGCGCGAAATCAGCGTCGCGACGCTGAGCCGGATGCGCGTGGGAATCTGCTCCGATTGCTCGAAGTAAGCTGTCGCCGCATCGCCCAACCCCTCGGCGTCCAGCGGCACGATCCCCTGATAACGCTCCATATCGCCGCCGGGATCGATCGTAATGGCCAGCGATCCCTTGCCGACGAGATCGCTAAACGCCGGCAAAGGCCCGAGCGCCAAGACAGCATCCCGATCGAACGTCGCGCACGCCCGCAACGTGCCCGGCGACGAGTAGTCCGCGACCACCATACGCAGAGGCCCGTCGCCGCGCGTCTGCAGCGTCAACACGCCGTCAAACTTCAGCGACGCGCCAAGCAACGCCGTGAGAGCCAACGCCTCGCCGACAACGCGCGAAACGGCGTCAGGATACGCGTGCGCCGCCAGCACGCGATCGGCAAGATCGGTCAAATGAACGATCCGCCCCCGAACGTTCATGCCTTCGATTTGGAAGCTGCGAATGAAGTCGCCCCGGGAGGCAGACTGAGCGCCTCCCGCACCCTGCAAAGACGTTGTCACGTCATCGCCCAAACAAGCACGGCCTTCTGCGCATGCAGACGGTTCTCCGCTTCGTCGAACACGACAGAGCGCGGCCCATCCATCACGGCATCCGTCACTTCTTCGCCACGGTGTGCCGGCAGGCAGTGCATGAAAATCGCGTCCTTGGCCGCGCTCATCAATTTCTCGTCGACCCGGTACCGCGACAGCGAATTGTGCCGCGAACGGGTCCCGCCTTCGCCGAGTTGATCGGTCTCCGACATCTGCACCCACGTGTCCGTCACGATGGCCGAAGCGCCGGAGGCCGCCTCGTGCGGGTCGCGCACCATATGAACGCTCCCGCCCTCCTGCCGCGCCCACGCCAGCAAACGCGGATCGGGCGCAATCTCCGGCGGACAAGCCACGCGCAGCTCGAACTTGAAGCGCACCGCCGCATGAATCCACGACGCGCACACATTGTTCCCCGCACCCGACCACACGACCGTCTTGCCTGCGATCGGCCCGCGATGCTCTTCGAACGTCATGATATCGGCCATCAGCTGGCACGGATGCGTCTTGTCGGTCAGGCCGTTGATCACGGGCACGGTCGCCGCTTCCGCAAGTTCGATCAAGCTCTGATGCCGCTTCGTGCGCAGCATCACCGCATCGACGTAACGCGACAGAACGCGCGCCGTATCGCCCACGGTTTCGCCATGCCCGAACTGCATATCGCGGCCGTCCAGGAACATCGTCTCGCCGCCGAGTTGGCGCATGCCGACGTCGAAGGAAATACGGGTGCGCGTCGAGGGCTTCTCGAAGATCAAAGCTAGCATCCGCCCTTTGAGCGGCAGCACGTCGTCTTCCGCGCCCTTCGGACGCCCGCCGCGCGCATTTTTCATGCGCTTCGCATCGTCGATCAACTTGCGCAGCGTCACGCCATCCAGCGCGTCGAGATCCAAGAAGTGTTTCGCGGTCATAACTTTGGCAGGCGCGTTCATTTCGCAGCGTCTTTCATGGGACGGTGAGTTAGGCTCAAACAAGCATCATTCAAGATGCCGATCGCTTCGCGGACATGGTCCTCGTTGATGATCAGCGGCGGTAAAATGCGAACCACATTGTCGCCCGCGCCGATGGCCAACAGACCGCGTTCGCGCATCGCGTCGATCAGCAAGTTGTTGGGCATCTTGCATTTGAGACCGAGCAAGAGCCCCTCTCCACGCACCTCTTCGATGACATCGCGGTGCTTGTCCGCGACCATCGCAAGCTGCTGCTTCAAGTAGTTTGCGACCTGATTGACGTGCGGGAGAAACGAAGGCTCAAGCACGATATCGAGCACGGCGTTGGCCACAGCCATCGCCAGCGGATTGCCGCCGAACGTTGATCCATGAACACCCGCCGTCATGCCCGACGCGGCTCGCTCCGTCGCAAGGCAAGCGCCGACCGGAAACCCGCCGCCCAACGCCTTGGCGATCGCCATGATGTCCGGCGTCACGCCCGACCATTCGTGCGCGAACAGTTTGCCGGTCCGGCCCATGCCGCTCTGCACTTCGTCGAGCACAAGCAGCAAACCATGCGCGTCGCACAGCTGGCGCAACGCACGCATCTTCTCGGGCGCCACCGGTCGAATGCCGCCTTCGCCCTGAATAGGCTCGATTAAAATGCCCGCTGTCTCGGGTCCGATCGCGCGTTTCACCGCATCGAGATCGCCGAACGGCACCTGATCGAAACCTTCGACCTTGGGCCCGAATCCTTCGAGATATTTCTTCTGCCCGCCGGCAGCGATCGTGGCCAGCGTGCGCCCGTGAAACGCGCCTTCGAACGTGATCAGGCGATAGCGCTGCGGCGCGCCGTTATGTGCGTGAAATTTGCGCGCCATCTTGATGGCGCACTCAAGCGCCTCGCCGCCCGAATTGCAGAAGAAGACGGTGTCGGCAAACGTGGCCGCGACCAGACGCTCGGCCAATCGCTGCTGCCCCGGCACCTGATACAGGTTCGAGGTGTGCCAAAGCCTAGCCGCCTGCGCGGTCAGCGCCGCGATCAGATGCGGATGCGCATGGCCCAACGCGTTGACGGCAATGCCTGCGCCGAAGTCGAGAAAGCGCCGGCCGTCCGTCGCGAAAAGGAAAGGCCCTTCGCCCTTCTCGAACGCGACCGGCGCCCGAGCATAGGTCGGCAAAATCGGAGTAATCACGGATTTTCCTAACAAAAGCGCGGAAGCACGTCCGGGTTTCCGCAGAAAGCCTAGTATTTGGTGGCGCCCCGATCCCTGTCAACGGAGCGAACGCGCGCAGGCGTTTACGCGATGTTAACCATTTGTGCCTGTGGAGTAACAATCCCCAATAACTAGATGTGGTGAACCGCGTATCATCTTGTAGTTCCAAGGCTCTTCCATACTATTGCTCGTCTTAACCATGCCTACCCGAGTGGAGGAAGTAACGAAATGGGCTGGACGGAAGAGCGCGTAGAGCTTCTCAAGCAGCTCTGGAGCGAGGGCTTAAGCGCCAGCCAGATCGCGCGCCAACTCGGCGGCGTGACCCGCAACGCCGTCATCGGGAAAGTCCACCGTTTGGGCCTCGCTGGCCGGGCGACGCCCGCCCGTGCTGAACGTCCCCGGATGCAGGTTGCCCGCCGCGTAACGCGTCCGCGCCCGCAGCCGATGATCCAAGTCCCGATCGTCGAAAAGGACCCGGTGATCGACGAACACGGCCGCAAGACGACGGTGCTGACCATTTCCGACCGTATGTGCAAATGGCCGATCGGCGACCCGTCCACGGCCGACTTCCACTTCTGCGGTCACCCGCCCAAGGCAGGCTCGCCCTATTGCGACGCGCACTGCGTGAAGGCGTTCCAACCCGCTCAAGGCCGCCGCGATCGCGAGCGCGACAAAGACTTCCGCCGCTATTTGGCGAACAGCTGATCACCGCCCTTGAGGGGAGCGAAAAGGGTCGGCCCTAACGGGTGGGCCCTTTTTTTATTGTCCGGGTTTAGTTCTTGAAGGACTCGTCCAACGCATAGCCCGCCGACCGCACCGTGCGGATCGGATCAAGCTGCCCCGGCTCGTTCAGCGCCTTGCGCAGACGTCCGATGTGAACGTCCACCGTGCGCGCATCCACATAAACGCCAGAGCCCCATACGGCATCCAGCAGCTGCTCGCGACTGAACACGCGTCCGGGATGCTGCAGAAAATGATCGAGCAGCCGGTACTCGGTCGGCCCAAGGTGGATATCCTTGTCCCCCCGTTTCACGCGGTGCGCTGAGCGGTCGATCGTCACGTCGCCGAACGACACGACGTCTTCGGCCAGCGCCGGCCGGATGCGCCTCATCACAGCGCGGATCCGCGCCAGCAACTCGGTCATCGAAAACGGCTTGGTGATGTAATCGTCGGCGCCGGTATCGAGTCCGCGCACGCGGTCCGTTTCTTCGCCGCGCGCGGTGAGCATAATGATCGGCACATTGCGGGTTTCCGCACGGCCACGAAGACGGCGGCAAACCTCGATCCCCGACACCTTCGGCAACATCCAATCCAGAAGTACCAGGTCGGGCGTATCTTCGGCGGCCAGCATCAACGCTTCATCGCCGTCATGCGCCTCGAGCGCGCGATACCCTTCCTTCTCCAAATTATAGCGCAGCAGCGTCATCAGCGGCGCCTCATCCTCCGCAACGAGGATCAAGGGCTTTTTCGGCGCACTCTGTCTAAGAGCGCCTGCTGGGGCGTCAAGATTTGTCATGTGGCTGCACGGTTGTTGTTGCTGTGATGTCGCTCTTCGGCCGCTGGTCGCCGATCTTCGCCGCCGTCACGACATAGTGGACGGTTTCGGCAATGTTGGTCGCGTGGTCGCCGATGCGCTCGAAATTCTTCGCGACGAACAGAAGATGTGTCGAAGGCCCGATCTTGCGCGGATCTTCCATCATGTAGGTCAGCAGCTCGCGGAACAGCGAGTTATAAATCTCGTCGATCTCGCCGTCGCACTTCCAAACCGTCATCGCCGCGTTCGGGTCGCGCCGCGCATAGGCGTCGAGCACGTTCTTAAGCTGCGCCAACGCCTGCCGGCCCATCCGCGCCAAGCCCTGCGTCAGATGCGCATCCGGCGCATCGCGCGAAATCACCAGCACGCGCTTGGCGACGTTCTTGGCCAAATCGCCGATGCGCTCGAGATCGGCGGAGATCTTCAACGCCGCGATCGTCTCGCGCAGGTCCAGCGCCAGCGGCTGGCGCAGAACCAAAAGCTGCACCACCTGCTGCTCGATCTGCTCCTCCAGCAGGTCGATGCGCCCGTCCGAGGCGACGACTTGCTCGGCCACCGCCACGTCGCGGCGCGAGATGGCGTCGATCGCGTTGGCAAGCTGCGTCTCGCACAACCCGCCCATCTGGACGATGCCGGTGCTTAGCGCTTCAAGCTGGTCGTGGAATGATTTGACGATATGCTCAGACATGTTCGCCTCGTGCGTGACAGCGTGTGCGCGCGTCGGGCTCATTTCCGGCAAGGTCCGCTCGTCATCTGTGACAGAGCCCGACTTATGACCTTTGCACAGACCTAATGTGACAAAGCAATGAAGGAATTATGACGCCGTCAGAAGGCCCTGCTGCGGCGCGTCTCCGGTACCGGCTTCTGTCGCGAGCGGCAGGTAAACGGTAAACGTCGAGCCCTCGCTGACCTTGCTTTCGATGGTCAATCGCCCGCGATGGCGGCTCACGATGTGCTTCACGATCGCAAGCCCCAGGCCGGTGCCGCCGATCGCCCGGCTGCGTCGCACGTCGACCCGGTAGAACCGCTCGGTCAGCCGCGGAATATGCTCCCGCGCAATCCCCTCGCCCCGGTCGCGCACCGCGACATAGACGGCGGGCGACGGCCCCGGCTCGCCAGGCCCCGCGCGCCGCGTCCCCAGTTCAAGCGTCACCGGCGTCTGCGGCCGCCCGTACTTGATCGCGTTGTCGACGAGGTTCTGCACCACCTGAAACAACTCGTCCCGGTCGCCGACAACATTAGGCAATGACGAAGGTTCGACGATCTCGAGCTGAATGTTGGCGGCAAGCGCAACCGGCGCCAACGCGTTCATCACCTCTTCAACGACATCGCTGACATTCACGTTGCCCGAAGGCCGCACGTGTTCGTTGAGCTCGATGCGCGTCAGTGACAACAGATCGTCGATCAACCGCCGCATGCGCGTTGCCTGCTCGGACATGATCCCAAGGAAGCGCTCCTGCGCGTCCGGATCGTCCTTGGCATGGCCGCGCAGCGTGTCGATGAACCCCGTCAAGGACGCGAGCGGCGTGCGCAGCTCATGGCTCGCATTGGCGACGAAGTCGGCGCGCATCTGCTCGACACGCTGCGCCTTCGTCAGATCGCGCAGCACGATCAAGGCCGCCCGCAAAACGCGGTCCTCGCCTTCGATCGGCGTCACGTAGCATTCGAACATCTGCTCCGGCGTACCGACGATCGAAAACTCGACCCGCTGCGCGCCACGCCCGGCAAGCGCCAGATCGAGAGCGCCCAAAACCTGCGGCGCGCGAATGACGCTCGCCAAATGCTTGCGCGGCTCGACAATGCCGAACACCTGCTCCAGCGCATCGTTGCCCGCAATAATGCGGCCGGTGTGATCGGTCAGGATCGCAGGGTCCGGCAGCCGCCGGATCAGATCAGCAGGTCCGATGTCCGGCCTCGACGGTGCGGACGCCGCCTGCACGACGGTCTCAACCGCGGCGCGCGCCTGCGCCGCCGCTGACGTCACAACGACCGGCGCGGCCGTCGGCGGCTCGGGCAAACTGCGCACGAAGCCCAGCCGTGCAACGGCGAACAGCGCGACGCCCAGCCCCAACACGAACGAAAACATCCACGCGCCGGTCCAGATCGCCAGAATAAAGAGCGCCAGCCACGCCGGAATCAGCGTCCACTTGATGTCGTCGACGCGCACGCCCAACGGCGAACGCGCACGCTTGGGATCGCCCGCCGACCCGCGGGGAGCTTTGCCTTGAGCTTGTTGCGGACCGCCCGCGTTTGGGGGAAACGCGGCCCCATCGCCACCGACTGACATTTCAAAACCCTCACCCGCGTCCACGACGACCTCCCCCAAAGGCCGTCTCTTCCGCGGTTCGCTGACATAGAACCATAACATGCCGGCCGCCGCGAGCATCGCAAGCGCGGCAGCGGCGAACACAACCTCAAATCCCAGCGAGGACGCAATCGCCCCGCCCGCAACCGCACCGATCACCTGCACCAGAGATTGCGCGGAGTTAACCATCGCAATCCGCATCGGCAGATCGTCGCGCGACCCGAACTCCAAAACCATGTTCTGCGCCGCGATTAGAAAGCCCGCATAGCCCGCGCCGATTCCGACGAAGCAGAAGATCGACGCATTCATATCCTGCGCGAACAGCAAGGCGATCGTCGCCCCCGCCCACATCAAGAGCGCCGGCACGAACACGGCCTTGAAGCCCATCTTGTCCGCCAGCCAACCCCACCCGAGATTGGCGACCGTTTGCGATACGAGAAGCGCCGCCGAAAGATTGGCGACCGTATTGCCGGTGAGCGCCGCCGTCTGCGTCTGCCCGACATAGATCACATAAAACGGCAACGCGAGCGTGCCGAGAGTCGCCAACGTCTGCGCCCAAAAATATCGCGCGAAGCCGTGATCCTTCAGCAGCGCCGGAATATCCGCCAACCGCTCGCGCACGCCGACCGCCGCGCGCACGGTCGGCGACTCCGGCTCGCGCACGAGATAAAGCAGCGTCAACCCCGCCGCCGTCAGCACGAACGCCAGCAGAAACGTCGTCGCGTAACCGTTGCCGAGTACATTCTCCTCGACCAGATATTTGCCGCCGACATAAGCAACGCCGGCCGCCGTCATCCCGCCCAGAAAATTGCGCAGCCCGATCAACATGCCGCGCCGGTCCGGCGGAATGGTCTTCGTCAGCAGCACGTTCCACAGCACATTCTGCATGCCCGAGAACACGCCGAGCAATCCGAGGCACAACGCGAAGGCATAAAGCGCGGCCTGCGGCGGCAGCAGAAACCCGGCGAGCGCCAGCCCCAACACCGACAGCCGCATCGCCCAGCCATAGCGCAGGCCCAGGTCGACGATCTTGCGCCGGTGCTCGATCGCGGTGGCGCCGAACACGCTGGAGAAGAAGGCGCCCAGATACTGCGTGGCGAGCGCCAATCCGACGACCGTCGGCGATCCGGACAAGACAAACAGATAGGCCGGCACAAACGTCGGCGCGTTGACCAGCCGGAAGCCCGTCATCGCCAGCATGCCGTGGGCCAGCTGGCTCAAGTAGTTTCGCGTCAGATTGGCGGCCACTTCCTCCTGGAATTTGGCCTCTGCTGCCGCATCGGCGTTCACGGGCGGACGACGATCCGTTCCACTGTCACCCAACCCGCTAACGCCCTTTCGTCAACTCAAACGCCGTGGCTCTTGAACCACGCGAGACACTTGCCCCACGCTTCTTTCGCCGATGCCTCGTGATAGGTTGGCCGATAGTCGGCCAGGAAGCCGTGATCCGCGCCCGGATAGACGATGATCTCCGACGTGTCGCCGGCAGCCTTGATCGCCGCCCGCATCGCCTCGACATGCGCCAGCGTGATGCCCTTGTCGAGCTCGCCGTAGAGCCCAAGTACACGCCCCTTCAACGCCGCCGCCACTTCGACCGGATGCTTCGGCTGCGTATTCCCTTCCTTGCGCACGAGCTGCCCGTACCAAGCAACGCCCGCTTTCACGCTCGGATTATGCGCCGTATAAAGCCACGTCTGACGCCCACCCCAACAGAATCCGGTGACAGCCACCTTCGCCGGATCGCCGCCATTGCCCGCCGCCCACTTCGCCGTGGAGTCGAGATCGGTCAGCACGACATTGTCGTCGACCTTCATGACGATCTCGGCAACCAGCTTCTGAATGTCGGTGTAGGCCAGCGGATCGCCCTGGCGCGAATAGAGCGACGGCGCAACCGCGAGATAACCTTCCTTCGCAAAGCGCCGGCAAACGTCCTTGATCCATTCATGCACGCCGAAAATTTCTTGGATGACGATGACCGTCTTAAGCTTCGTCCCCTTCGCAGGCTTCGCGAAGTAGGCCGGGATCTCACCGTCGGCGACCGGAATCTTCGCCTCGCCCGTCTCAAGCCCGCCGGCGTCCGTCGTAATCGTCGCCGCCGAAATCGGTTGCACCGACAGCGCAAACCCCGTGGCCAAACTCGTGACGGCAAAGGCGCGGCGGTTGAGCGGCGTACCGGTGACGCGTTTGATGATCTCTTCAGTCATGGGCGAGCCTCCTGGGGAGCGGCAGCGTTGAACGAAAGAAGGCCGGGTGATCACCCAGCCTCCCCAAACACTAGCAAACCCCACGCGGCCTGCGCGAGTCCCGCTTAGCGGATGCGACGAACCGACTCTGCCCGGTCGTTGAAACCCAGCGTCCAGAGGTTCGCCACCGACCGG
>JAWXBY010000130.1:0-15690 GCA_034440355.1 Alphaproteobacteria bacterium | reverse complement strand
TCGCCGCCATGAAGAGCGCGACGCCGTCGCCGGTCATGCCGCGTGCTTCGGCGAAGACGGGTGCGAGCGTCCAGAACGCGCCGCTGACCAAGCCCACCGCGACCGCGCCCATGACGCCGACCGGTGAGAGTTTGTAGAGGCGGGCTAGACGCAGCCGCACGACGCCGACGCGCGCGGGCTCGGGCTGGCGCGTGAGCGCGACCGGCAGCATGCAGGCCATGGTCAGGATGGCTGCGATCGAGAAGAGTTCGTAGCCGCGCGGGTCGCCGAGCGTGAAGAGATACTGGCCGCTTAAGAGCGCGAGGTTGTTGAGGGCGGCGTAGAGCGTGAAGATGCGGCCGCGGATTTTGTTGTGCGTCTGCTGGTTCAACCAACCCTCGATGACGACGTACATGCCGGCGGCGCAAAAGCCGATGCCTGCGCGCATCACGCCCCACGCCACCGGGTCGACGATCATGGCGTGCGCGAGGACGATCGCGGCGGTCGCGGCGCACAAGACGGCGAAGGTGCGGATGTGGCCGACGCGGTCGATCAGGCGCGGGCAGAGGATGCAGGCGGCGAGGAAGCCGACGAAGTAGGCCGAGCCCATCAGCGCGATGGCGGTGGCCGAGAAACCTTCCGCATGGGCGCGCACGGGCACGAGCGTGTTCTGGAGGCCGTTGGCGAGCAGCATGATGACGGCCGTCGCGACGAGGGCCGTGATCTTTGCAAGGTCGGCCGAGGTGACGCGGGCGTGCATGGGGGCCAAGCTCTTAGCCCTTCGCGCGGCAGCCCACCAGGGCCGCCCGGCTGCGTCGGTTCGTCGCCCGCACGTGTTGCCGGTTGGGTCGGCGTTGGGTACGTTCCGCCACCGCAAAAACACGAAGTCCGGGGCAGTCATGGGAAGCGCACGCAAGGTGAAACCGGTCAAGCCGAAGGCCAAATCGCCCAAGAGCCTGCCGAAGCAGAAGGCAAAGGCGGCGACGCGGTCGAAGCCGGCTGCCGCGAAGGCTAAGCCGGTGAAGGTCGCCAAGGGCAACGCCTATACGCGCGATCTGGATAAGAACCCGGCGAACTATCAGTCGCTGTCGCCGTTGTCGTTCCTGGAGCGGGCGGCGTTCACCTATCCGAAGACCATCGCCATTCTGCACGGCGATCAGAAGTTCACGTATGCGCAATTCTATGAGCGATGCCGGCGGTTGGCGTCGGCGCTCGCCAAGCGGAAGATCGGGCTGGGCGATACGGTTGCGGTGATTGCGCCGAATATTCCGCCGATGCTGGACGCACATTACGGCGTGATGATGACGGGCGGGGTGTTGAACGCGATCAACTATCGTCTGAGTGCGCAGGAGATTGCGTTCATCCTCGATCACGGCGAGGCGAAGGCTTTGATCGTGGACAAGGAATTTGGAGCCTTGGCGCGCGAAGCGTTGAAGCTGTGCAAGGCCAAGCCCTTCATCATCGGCATCGACGATCCGGAGTTCGACGGCGGCGAGTTGATCGGCGAGATGGAGTACGAGGATTTTCTGAAGACCGGCGATCCGGAGTTCGTCTGGTCGCTGCCGGCGGATGAGTGGCAGGCGGTGGCGTTGAATTACACCAGCGGCACGACCGGCAATCCGAAGGGCGTCGTGTTTCATTCGCGCGGGGCTTATTTGCTGGCGCTGGGCAATGTGATTTCGGCTTCGATCCGCGCGCATCCGATTTATCTGTGGTCGTTGCCGATGTTTCACTGCAACGGCTGGTGCTTCACGTGGACGATTTCGGTCGTCGCGGGGACGCATGTTTGTCTGCGCCGGGTGAATGCGGCGGCCATGTTCGAAGCGTGCGCGCGGTATGGCGTCACGCATATGTGCGGCGCGCCGATCGTGATGGGCATGCTGGTCAATGCGAGCGATGCGGAGCGCAAAGAGCTGAAGACGAGGGTCGAGTTCATGACGGCTGCTGCGCCGCCGCCGGCGGCGACGTTGGCGCGGATGGAAGCGGCCGGCTTTCAGGTGCATCACGTTTATGGGCTGACCGAGACGTATGGGCCGGCCGTTGTGAACGCTTGGCATTCGGAATGGGACGCGTTGCCGATGGAAGAGCGCGCGAAGATCAAGGCGCGTCAGGGCGTGCGCTATTCGGTGCTTGAGGCGCTGGCCGTCAAAGATCCGGAGACGATGGAAGATGTGCCGCGCGACGGCGAGACGATGGGCGAGGTGTTCTTCCGCGGCAACGTCGTCATGCGCGGGTATCTGAAGAATCCCAAGGCCACGAAGGAAGCGTTCAAGGGTGGGTGGTTTCACTCCGGCGACTTGGGCGTCTGGCACAAGGACGGGTACATCCAACTGAAGGACCGGTCGAAGGACATCATCATTTCGGGCGGTGAGAATATTTCGTCGATCGAGGTCGAGGACGTGCTGATGAAGCATCCGGCGATCGGCCTTGCCGCCGTCGTCGGCAAGCAGGATGAGAAGTGGGGCGAGACGCCGGTCGCGTTCATCGAGCTTAAGTCAGGCGCGAACGCGACGCCGGACGAGATCATCGCCTTCGTGAAGAGCCAGATCGCCGGCTACAAGGTGCCGCGCACGATCGTGTTCTGCGAACTGCCGAAGACGTCGACGGGGAAGATCCAGAAGTTCAAACTGCGCGATAAGGCGGAAGCGGCTTAACCCCGCCACGCTACGCGCCTGCAATGCGGCTAGCGCCGCTCATAAGGATGGAAGTTCGTTGCCTAACCGACAACCCTGAAGACTTTGCAATCGACTGGCCGTTCAAGAACGCGTTCTGGAATTCGCCAGGCATGAGTCTAGAAACGAATACCTACCAAGGCCTCAAGATCGGTCGGACGTATGTTGTCTATGCGGTCATGGTCCTGGCCGGATTTCCGTTCTACTACGTCAGGAAAAACCTGTATCGCGACCATCGAGGCTTCGCGCCCAGCCTGTGTTTTGAGGTGATCGACGATCGGCCTTCTCGGCTGTGGCGATACGGGATCGACCACAGCCGACGAAAGACGCCGGTGCAATTGCTTGCGATAAAAGAGTGGGTCGAGGAGCCGCTGTTCTGGGAGTTGCTGGTCGACTGCCGAGAGCGCGAAGTTCGTCTGATGAGGGAAGCGATTGCGTTCATGGACTGGGAGCACGCGTGAGCGCGCCGACTCGCGTTGGAGCGGCATGAGGAAAGAAAGATTTTCACGCAAAGCCGCAAAGGCGCCAAGAGGGACGGTGCTGACGTCCTGGCACTTGCACCTTTGCGTCGATCGAATGGCGCTTCGCGCCGAGCAAGACCGCATTGACGCGCAGCGTCAGTCAAACCGTGCCGCGCTGCGTTGGCGATGATGGCTGAGCGCCTTGGCGTCTGTTGCGGCTTTGCGTGAAATCTTTCTTTGTTTGAGCGTGCGGCGCGCCCACCCTCACCCCCGGCCCCTCTCCCGCCCAAGGGCGGGCGAGGGGAGTTGTGCTCGGTCGTCGGTTGTCCGGGCGCAGCGGATCGCCTGCGCGCGAGCTTGCGTTGGCCGAAGGTGGCGGCCGCTACCGGTTTCTATAGATCACGCACACGTTCAAAGCGCAGCTCGGCGTTACGCCTGCTGCGTTTCGCCGAAACGGGTGACGGTCTTTGGGACCGCCACACCCTTGGGCGTTTCAATCAACGCTGATTACGTGAGGATGAGACCCGAACGGTTCTAGTGAACTTCGTGTCGGAGTCGTTCGATTTGTTCTTTTAGTCGGAGCTTGCGCTTCTTGAGTTCGACGAGCATCAGATCGTCAGGGTGCGGGCGGAGCTGTTCGCTGTGAATTTGCTCGTCCAATTTGTGATGTTTTTCCGCGAGTTCCTGGAGATGTGACTCAAGGCCCATAGTCGAGTGCCTCCGTTGGTAGACACAAAATTTAAACACAGAATCTCCCGCTTGTCAGCGCCCTCATTTCGCTCTGTGCGAACAAAATGTTAATGCGAAAGCGTCGCGTTTGATGGTGCTTAGTGCTTGAAAATTAAAGCTGATCGCCTACGCGCGGGCGTTATGCGGAGACAGGCCGGTTCCGCCTGTGCTAGAATTCCACCATCGGCAGAAGTGCAAAGGCGCGCCCGTTCGCACACCATGGGATTTTCAAAAGACGGAGAGGGCGGAGAAAGCCCCGGGTTGTCGCTCGTCAGCAGCACACCCATTGCCGCCAATGAGAGCGGCACGCCCGATGTGGCGGACAAAGCGACGCTGCTCAAACTTGCGCAGTTGCGGCAGGAGCATCGCGACCTCGACGAAGCGATCCAGGCGCTGATCGCGACGGGGCCATTCGATCAATTGCAGCTGACGCGATTGAAGAAGCGCAAGCTGATGCTGCGCGATCAGATCACCAAGCTTGAAGACGATATGCTGCCCGACATCATCGCTTAGCGTCGCGCTTTGCGGCGTACATCGCCTTGTCGGCGTTGGCCATGGCGGAATCCACATCCTCGCCCTTCTTGAAGCCGTGGACGCCGTAGGCGAACGACAGCACGACGGGCTTTTCCTCCCACATGAACGGATTGGCGCGGAAGAGGTCGGCGAGCGAGCGGGCTTTCTTTTCCGCTTGCTCCTGATCGGCCTTCGCCAGGATGACGCCGAATTCGTCGCCACCGACGCGGCCGACGAGATCTGATTCGCGGACGTTGCCCGTTAACAGATTGGCGATGTGTCCCAGCGCGGCGTCGCCGGCGGCGTGGCCGTAGGTGTCGTTCAGCGCCTTGAAGCCGTCGAGGTCGAAGTAGATGAGGCTTGCGGGGACTTCGTAGCGTTCAGCGAAAGAGATCACGCGGGACATCTCGCGGACGAAGGCACGGCGGTTTAGCAACGGCAACAGGCCGTCTTGGTCGGCCATCGTTTCGACGGCTTCGAGCCTTGCGTTGGTGCGGTCCAGCTCCCGCCGCAGGCGGTCGACTTCGGCCATCAGGGTCATGATGGCGGCGCGGACGCGCGGGGTGAGTTCGGCCTCCGGAATGCCCAGCACTTCGGAGACGTCGGTCGCCTGCGTCGGGGCGGCAGCCTGTTCGGTCGCGCGCTGGACGGCGGTGTAGGCGCCTGCGCCCGTTGCGGCGGTCGTTCTCTTGGGACCTTTGTCCGTGATCTTCATCGTTTGGCAGTCTAGGGCGAGCGCGGACGCGTGCAAAGCTGCGACCAAATGCTTAACAACAGGACCGTTTCACTTCGCGGCCTGTACGCCTTATAAATCGGCGCTTCTTTTCGCGGGGGTCCCTGCCCTCGCGCCCCATCCGGGAAGGGAAGCCTATGGCCAAAGCGGCCAGCAAAGATCTCGCCTCATCCATCGATCGCGGCACTGCCGATGTTGGCATCATCATGGGCAGCCGGTCCGATTGGCCGATCATGTCGGAAGCTGCCGAGACGCTTGAGAAGCTCGGCGTGCGACATGAGGTGCGAGTCGTTTCGGCGCATCGCACGCCCGATCGCCTGTTCGCCTATGCGCGCGGGGCGAAGGCGCGCGGCCTTAAGGTGATCATCGCGGGCGCGGGCGGCGCTGCGCATCTGCCAGGGATGACGTCGTCGATGACGACACTGCCGGTGCTTGGCGTGCCGGTGGCGGCGACGGGGTTGAACGGGCTCGACAGTTTGCTATCGATCGTTCAGATGCCGGGCGGCGTGCCGGTGGGCACGCTTGCGATCGGCAAGCCTGGGGCGATCAACGCGGCGTTGCTGGCGGCTGCGATCCTGGCGCTGAGCGACAAGGATTTGGCGAAGCGGCTTGACGCGTATCGCGCGCGCCAGACGGCGGACGTGCCGGAAGCGCCGGTCGAAGAGAATGCCTGATCTCATGCATCCGGTTGCGCCTGGCGGGACCGTCGGCATTTTGGGCGGCGGTCAGCTGGGGCGCATGCTCGCGATGGCGGCCGCGCGCATGGGGCTGAAGGTTGTCGTGTTCGCGCCGGAGCGCGACTCGCCGGCGTTTCAGGTTGCCGGTGCGCATATCGTGGCGGCTTATGACGACCAGATGGCGTTGCAGCGGTTCGCGACGCAGGTCGACGTCATCACGTATGAGTTTGAGAATATTCCGGGCGACACGGGGGCGTTTCTCGCGAGCCTGAAACCGGTGCGGCCGAATCCGACGGCGCTTGCGGTGATTCAGAATCGCATCGGCGAGAAGGCATTCGTGCAGAAGCTCGGCATCGGCACGGCGCCGTTCGCGGCGGTGACGTCGGAAGAGAGTGCGCGGGCGGCGTTCGTGACGATCGGTGCGCCGGCGGTGCTGAAGACATCGCGCCTTGGCTATGACGGCAAGGGGCAGCGCATGGTGCGCGCGGTCGAGGACGTGATCGCGGGTTTCGAAACGTTCGGGCGCGTCGAGTGCATTCTGGAAGGCTTCATCGATTTCAAGCGCGAGATGTCGGTGGTTGCCGCGCGCGGCGCTGACGGCGCGGTCGCTTGCTATGACATCGTCGAGAATTTGCACGGCGATCATATTCTGCGCACGACGCTGGCTCCCGCGAAGGGGCCGCAGCGGTTGAAGGCTGAGGCGAACAAGATCGCGTCGCGGTTGCTCGAGGCGTTCGACTATGTGGGCGTGATGGCGGTCGAGTTGTTCGAGGCGCCGGACGGACGGCTGCTGGTCAACGAGATAGCGCCGCGGGTGCATAACTCCGGCCACTGGACGATCGACGGCTGCACGGTGAGCCAGTTCGAGCAGCATATTCGCGCGGTGTGCGGCTGGCCGCTGGGCGATGTGACGCGGCACTCGGACGCCGTGATGACGAATTTGCTGGGCGATGAGGTCAACGCTTGGCGGACGCATGCCGCCCTGCCCGCCACGGCCGTGCATCTCTACGGCAAGACGGATGCGCGGCAGGGGCGGAAGATGGGGCACGTGACGCAGCTTTATCCGTTGGGCACGCGGCCGGACGCGTTCGAGCGGTGAGCGCGCGTCCGCGCACCGCGTCGACCTTCTTCCTTCTCGTTTTGTTGCTGTCGGTACCGTTTTGGGTGCTGGGTGCGGTCGTTGGGGAAATCCCCAAAGAGGTGCTGCCGATCGATCTGCCCATCGGCGCGCTGATGACCTTTACCCCGATGATCGCGGCGCTTGTCTTGATCTATCGACGGGA
This sequence comes from Alphaproteobacteria bacterium, assembly GCA_034440355.1. Classification (GTDB taxonomy): domain Bacteria; phylum Pseudomonadota; class Alphaproteobacteria; order Micropepsales; family Micropepsaceae; genus SZUA-430. The sequence continues at coordinate 8,643 of JAWXBY010000130.1, read as the reverse complement.
CGGCGGCGCGGCGGTACGCGGGTTCTTGGCCCGCGCGGTCGACGCTCGGCGGGTGAATGGCGTCGGCTGGTTCGTTGCGGCGGCGGCGTTGATGCCGGCGGCGATGGTCCTGGAATATTTTGTGTTGCGCGCGGTCGGCGTCGCGTTGCCCGAGCCCGAGATTTCGCTCGCGGCGATACCATTGTTCTTGGTGATGTTTCTTGTCGCTGCGGTCGGCGAAGAGCTCGGTTGGCAGGGTTATGTGTTTCCCATCCTGCGGGAGCGCTGGAGCGCGCTCACCGCGAGCCTAATTCTAGGAACGCTTTGGTCGGTCTGGCACATCGTGCCGCTCGTTCAAGCCGGCCGCGACGGCGAGTGGATCCTGTGGCAGTGCCTGACAATGCTGCCGCTGCGCGTGATCACGGTCTGGCTGTTCGTCAACGCCGGACACAGCGTCTTCATCGCCGTGCTGTTTCACGCGGTTGGCAACGTCGCCCAGTTTCTGTTTCCCGTGTACGGGTCGCACTATGACCCGTTCGCGACGTTCGTCATCCTGGCGATCACGGCCGCCGCCATCGTGGCGCTTTGGGGCGCGACAACCCTGTCGCGATTCCCATTCGGCCGTGAATCGGGCTCGCTCTCGTAACGCTCAGCGGCGCGGATAGCGCAAAGCACCCAAGATCGTCAGCGGGTTCGGCAAGGTCTCGGCGAATTTGATGACTTGCGATTTCACCTTCTCGATTTGCATCACGTCGGCGATGCGGCGGTCGAGGAATTTCCAGGTGTCTTCGAAGCCTTCGCTGGTGTCGGCGAACCAGTGGAGCATCGTCGAGGTGTAGACGCCGGCGAGCAGTGCGCGCTTGGTGTAGAAGTTGAAATCCGTCGATGTGTCGTTGACTGCGCGCCAGATGGTGTCGACGCTGCGGTAGACGCAGGTTGCGCCGTCGATTGCATTCTGCGGCAGGGCGAAGACGGCGGCGCCTTTGCGGGCGGCTTCTTTGTGCTCGGCGACGGCTTCGATGCGGGTGCGCACGCCGAAGGTGATGCGCTCGCGGACCTTCATCGCCTTCAGGTCGGCGTCTTGGATCGTCTCGAAGGCGCGGCGGTCGGCATCGTCGGAGAAGAAGACCAGCGCGTCGTTGACGCCGCGCGGGAAGGCGGCTTTCAGATCGGCGTCGGTTGCGCCGGCGCGTTCGGCGGCCTCCCGCAGCGTCTTGTCGCACCAGCCGTCGAAGGGGACGTTGGGCAGCGCTTCGGCGAGGATTTTCTCGCGCATGTTTTCGCTGTGCGTCGCGGCGGGCTTCTTTACGCGTTTTGCTCGAGCCAATGTTTCGTCTCGCTTTCGAAGATGAGCTTCGTCATGTCGGTCATGCGCTGCGGGTAGAGGATGCCGTCCAAATGGTCGCATTCGTGCTGCACGACCCGCGCGTGGAACCCTTTGGCCACACGTTCGATCGGTTTGCCGTCGAGGCCGAGGCCCCGGTAGCGGATGTGGGCCGGGCGTTCGACCCAGCCGCGCAGACCCGGGACCGATAGGCAGCCTTCCCAGCCGCCCTCTTTCTCGTCCGACAGGATCTCGATTTCCGGGTTGATCAGGACCGTCAGGGAGGCCGTGTGGTCGTAGGCCTCAGCCTCGCTCAGGCCCGGGTCGGCGCGGCTTATGGGGGCCTGAAAGATGACCAGGCGGATCGGCTCGTGGACCTGGGGGGCGGCAAGGCCCGCGCCGTTGGCGTCGACCATGGTCATGACCATGTCCTCGACCAAACGTCGCAGTTCGGGGTCCGAAACGTCGGTGATTTGTTCCGCGCGCTGGCCCAGGACCGGATGGCCCATTCGCGCGATTTTACGGATCGTCATGTGGCTGATATGAGCCGCGGGCGGAGGCTGGGCAAGGGTGGACAGCGCCGCATGGCTCTGGTAACAACCGCGCCGCTATTGGGGTGCGCTGCGTGGAGCGGCTGCTGCCCCCATTTTCATTGAATTCCGACCGGAGGCTTCCTTTGCAGATCATCGTGCGTGACAACAATGTCGATCAGGCCCTGAAGGCGCTCAAGAAGAAGATGCAGCGCGAAGGCCTGTTCCGCGAGATGAAGCTGCGTAACCACTACGAGAAGCCGTCCGAGAAGCGGGCACGCGAGAAGGCGGAAGCCGTTCGCCGCGCGCGCAAGCTGCACCGCAAGAAGCTGCAGCGCGAGGGTTTGCTGCCGAAGACGCCGAAGCCGGTTCGCGCGCCGCGCGGCTAGTTTTCCGGATACTGGATTTGAGGGCCATCGGTTCGACCGGTGGCCCTTTTCGTTTGTGCTTGCGGTTTGTCGATTCAGCTTCACCACAAAGCCTCGAAGAGCACGAAGGTTCACGAAGAAGATTGGATGGGCGCTTCGCGCCCAAGAGAATTTGACGCGTCGGGGCGCGAGATCAGCAGCCCGCTTTGTGTAACTCCGAGTGCTTCGAGGCTTTGTGGTGAAGCTGACTCTGTCGACGCGCTTACGTTTGGCGGGGGCGCCAGAGGTCGCGCAGGAAGGCGATGAAGGAGATCGACGAGTCGGGGCGCAGGAGGTTTGAGCGGAAGACGCGGGCGACCAGGCGGACCATCCACCACAGCGTGAGCAGGCTGACCACCAGGGCGCCTAGGATGTCGATGCCGTCGGGGGCGCTGAGCGAGCGGACCATCATCGTGAAGGGCGCGAAGAACGGCAGGTAGGACGCGACGCGCGCCACGAGGCCTGCCGGGTCGTAGGCGACGGCGATGGGCAGCATGAAGATGGGGAGCGTGATCATCGTGGCGGGGGCGACGATGGCTTGGGCGTCGGTGATCGAGGTGGCGGCGCTGCCTGCCGCCAGGAAGAAGGTCGCGATCGTGAGGTAAGCGAGCGCGAAGAAGATGAAGATCTGCGCCGCCTTTTCCATGGTCGAGACGTTCTCGATCAACGTGTCGACGATGATGCGGGCAGTCGGGAACAAAACGTCGATGCTGACCACCGCACTGATCATCCAGACGCCGACCAGAAGGATCGCGAGCAGCAGGCCGGTGAACAGTTTGCCCGCCATCAGCGTTTCGGCGCGCACGCAGGAGAGCAGGAGTTCGGCGACGCGGTTGCTCTTTTCCTCGACGAGCGCCATGACGACCATGTTCGCCGTCATGAACACGGCCATGAAGAGCAGCAGATAGACGGCGATGGCGCTGATCACCGTGAACTGTTTGATGTTCGAGAGCGCGCCCAGGGTTTCGGGGTCGGGGTCGGTTGTCTTGATCGTTCCGGCGGCGCCGACGACGCCTTCGATCGCTTCTTTCGGCACGTAAGCGCCGGCGCGGATGCGTTTCAACTCGTTGTCGAGCGGCACGCGCAGGAACTCGCGAAGGCCGATGCGGTCGGTGTCGTCGGTGAGGTATTCGGCGCCTTCGCTGCCGTCGATGAAGCCTTTTGGAATGATCAGCACGGCCCAGAGCTGTACGGGGCCGAAGTCGCCGCCGACGAGCTTTTCCGCCTTGAGATAGGGCGACGCCGCTTCGACGACGTTGTCGGCCGTGGCCACATCGGCGGGCGGCTCGATGCGGAAGAAGCGGCGGTGCGGTTCGTGGAATTGCGGCGCGTTTGGTTTCAGGTACGGCCGCAGTTCGACGAAGGTTTGGATGATGCCGCCTTTGGCCTCGACTTCGTCGATCGAACGGGTGCTGTCGATGTCGCCGTCGAGGAGCAGGCGCGCGAGGTCCGGGTTTTCTTTGCGCAGGCGGTCTTCGTCGGCATTCTCTTCCGCGTAGGCGGTGAGCGAAAGCAGGCCGCGCGCGGTGATGTCGCGGTCGAGCGCGGCGTCGATCGCGGGGATCATGACGCCGGTCTTGTCGATGACGGCGAAGTGGCGGATCGGGCCGCCCAACGCTGCAAGCTGCGAGGTCGAGGCGGTCGGCAAGATGCCGCCGATCAGCATGTAGACCGGCAGCAGCAGCAGGCCGAACAGGAACGCGCGCGAGGTTGCGTGCTGAACGAAGCCGCGCCAGGCGATGAGCCAGACTTGTCTCATGGCTCGGCATCTCCCGCGTCGCCGCCGGCCAGCGTGACGAATACTTCGTGCAGTGTCGGCGGCGAGGTGTCGAAGAGCGTGAGTTTGACGTTGTGCTCAAAGCATGCGGCGAGAACGGCCTGCGGGTCGGCGCCGGGGGCCAAGATGATGTCCCAGTGCGTTGAGCCTTCGGCGGGCGGCACGACATTGGTCACGCCTTTGACGCCGCGTAGGAAGCTCAAGTCGTTGGGGGATTCCAGTTTGACCGTGCGCGGGATGGCGGCGCGCGCTTCGTTCAGCGTGCCGTCGAAGGCTTTGCGGCCTTTGACGAGAATGACGAAGCGGTCGCAGAGGCGTTCCGCGTGGCTCATCGTGTGGGTCGAGAACAACACCGTCGTGCCGCCGTCGGCGAGCCTTCGGATCGCGGCTTCGAGTTCGTTCTGGTTGATCGGGTCGAGACCGGAGAACGGTTCGTCGAGGATGACGAGTTCGGGTTCGTGCGCGATCGCGGTGATGAGCTGAACCTTTTGCGCCATGCCTTTCGACAAGGCTTCGATCTTGCGGTCCTTGACGTGGCCCAGGCCCAGTTCTTCGAGCAGGTCGTGCGCACGCTGGCGTGCTTTGCCGCCCCAGAGCCCCTTCAGCTTTGCGAAGTAGACGACGGTGTCGAAAGCGGTCATGCGGCGGTAAAGGCCGCGTTCTTCGGGGAGGTAACCGATGCGGCGCTGAACGCTGCGGCCGGGCGGGCGGCCGAAGACTTCGACCTTGCCGTCGGTCGGCGGCGTGATGCCGAGGATCATGCGCAGGGTCGAGGTCTTGCCGGCGCCGTTGGGGCCCAATAGGCCCAAAATCTTACCCTTGGGCGCAGTAAAGGTTACGCGGTCGACGGCGAGGAAGTCGCCGTGCCGTTTTGTTACGCCCGATAACTCGAGGACTGCGTCCCCCATATGCCCCACTTACCCCGGCCGCACAGAACCATGCGGCGCGGTGCAAGATCAACACCAGGAAAAGACAGGGTGTTGCGGGGCCTTGAGGTGTGGCCTTGGGCCTTGGTTAGCGGGGGAACGCGCTCGCGCTCTTGTGAGCGACGAGGATCTTCCAGGAGCCGTCGCGCTGGGTCAGCGCGAGCGTCATCGTGCCCTCGCCTTTCAGTGCGGCTTGGCCGCCCGCCGCGATCGTTTGGGCGTAGCGGAAGGTGGCGACGGCGGCTTCGTCGGCCAGCATCACGACCTTGATGTCATAAGCTTCCAAGCGCGAACTGCCGAAGCCGGAGAAGAACGACGTGAAGCCTGCAATGGCGGCGGCGCGCGTTTCATAGACGGCGCGGCCGTCTTCGAGCCACTGGAAACCCGGATCGTCGGCCAGGTATTCACCGGCGCCTTCGGCTTCGTGGGCGTTGTATTTGCCGAGGAATTCTTCAACCGCCGTTTTGACTTCGGGCGCGACGGTCGCGGCCGCTTCTTCCGATGTCGCCGTCGGCGCGAACGGGTTCGAGCACGAGGTGGAGACGAGCAGAATTCCCGCGAGTGCGGGCGCGATCAGGAAGCGACGCATCTTCATCTTCAGGTTCCTTCGAAGCGGCTTTCGTTGGCACTCTCTAGCCAATCCGCCGGGCGGTGTCAGCCTTGAGAATGCGGTCCTACAGTACCTTGCGGAGGTTAACATCGTAATCAGCATACCCCGCCGCCTTGTACGCGTTCACGGCGCGGGTATTGGCGCTGAGCGCGCCGATCAGGACGGTCCTCACGTTCAGAGTTCGGAAATAATCCTCGCAAGCATTCAGTAACTTTCGGCCGACATGACGGCCGCGGGCGGCTTCGTCGACGAAGAGTTCGGAGACGTAGCCATAGGGCCGCTCTTCGGGCCGTACGTAGACGTCGTGTTCGTTGACGTAGCAGACCGCCCAGCCGATGGGCTCGCCCGCCTCTTCGGCGACGAAGATGTGGCCCCGCCTTGTCTTCGCGCGATCGAGCAGTACGGGCAGGAATTCTTCGGGGCAGGCCTTGTCGAGGCGGCGGTCAGATTCGAATTGGGCTTCGTAGATATTTGAGCCGAGGATGAAGCGCAGAAGCGCGGGCTTGTCGCGAGCCAGGTCGAGGTCGCGAATCTGCACGGTCATCCGAGCGCCTTGACGATTTCTTCCGTCATCTTCTTCGCGTCGCCGAAGAGCATCATGGTGTTGTCGCGGAAGAAGAGTTCGTTTTCAACGCCGGCGTAGCCGGAGCCCATGCCGCGCTTGATAAAGAGCACCGTCTTGGCCTTTTCGACGTCGAGGATGGGCATGCCGTAGATCGGCGACTTCGGATCGGTTTTCGCGGACGGGTTTGTCACGTCGTTCGCGCCGATGACGTAGGCGACGTCGGCGGTGGCGAATTGGCTGTTGATGTCGTCGAGTTCGAAGACTTCGTCGTAGGGGACGTTGGCTTCGGCGAGCAGCACATTCATGTGGCCGGGCATGCGGCCCGCGACCGGGTGGATGGCGTAGGAAATCTTCACGCCTTCCTTCTTCAGTTTGTTCGCCATTTCGTGGAGCGCGTGTTGCGCCTGCGCGACGGCCATGCCGTAGCCGGGGACCACGATCACGGACGAGGCGTTCTTCATGATGAAGGCTGCGTCTTCGGCCGAGCCCAACTTTACGGGGCGCGTTTCGGTTTTGCCGGCGGCGTGCGCGACTTCGCCGCCGAAGCCACCGAGGATGACCGAGATGAAGGAGCGGTTCATCCCCTTGCACATGATATAGCTGAGGATCGCGCCGGATGAGCCGACGAGCGCGCCGGTGATGATGAGCGCCGAGTTCTCCAGCGTGAAGCCGATGCCGGCCGCTGCCCATCCCGAATACGAATTCAGCATCGAGACGACGACGGGCATGTCTGCGCCGCCGATGGGGATGATGAGTGTGACGCCGAGGATGATGGCGAGCGCTGTGATCGCCCAGAAGGCCCAGGTGTCGGCGCCGTGGCCCATCACCAACAGGACGATCAGCGCAATGATGGCGCCGAAGATCGCGATGTTGAGGACGTGGCGCGCAGGCAGGATGATGGGCGCGCCGGACATGTTTCCGTTGAGCTTGGCGAAGGCGATGATCGAGCCCGAGAACGTGATCGCGCCGATGGCGACGCCGATCGACATTTCGATCAGCGACTGCATGTGGATGTTGCCGGGTTCGCCGATGCCGAAGGCGAGCGGCGCGTAGAGCGCGGCCGCGGCAACGAAGACGGCTGCGAGACCGACGAGGCTGTGGAACGCGGCCACGAGTTGCGGCATCTGCGTCATGGCAATGCGGCGCGCGGTGATCGCGCCGATCGAGCCGCCGACGGCGACGCCGAGCAGGATCAAGCCCCAGGTCATGGCGTCGGCAGGCGCGGACACGGCGAGCGTCGTCGCGACCGCGATCGCCATACCGATCATGCCGAGGTTGTTGCCACGGCGGGACGATTCCGGGTTCGACAGTCCGCGCAGGGCAAGAATGAACAGCACGCCCGAGACGAGATAGAGAAGTGCGGCGAGGTTGGCGTCCATCGTCAGTTTGGCCTTGGGCTAAGGGTTCTCATTCCCGGGGGGCGTCGAATATGCCGGCGCGGAGGAGGCCGACGCCGGCGCCCGCCATCCAGATGGCGACGATGCTGACGATCGTTGACACGTCGAAGTCCTGGCGGATGTAGACGACGGCCGCGCAGGCTAGCATCGCGACGCCTTCCCAGAGCAGGAGCGAAGCGATGAGTTTGCTTTGTGCGTGGTCTTGGCTGTCGAAGAAGCGTGCGGCCACGACTTCGCCGAGCGCCAGAACGGCAAGGCCGGCTGCGATCGCGTCGTACATGGTGACGACGTTGTCGGTCACTTCTTTTCTTTCTTGCGGTACATCGCGAGCATGCGCTGCGTGACCAGGAAGCCGCCGAAGATGTTGACGCTGGCCAAGGCGACGGCAATGACGCCGAAGATTTTTGCGGCCCAGCCGCCGTCGCCCGCCGCGATGAGATCGACGCCGACCGCGAGCAGCGCGCCAACGATGATGACGGAGGAGATGGCGTTGGTGACCGACATTAGCGGCGTGTGCAACGCGGGCGTGACGCTCCACACCACGTAGTAGCCGACGAAGATCGCGAGTACGAAGATCGACAGGCGGAAGATGAAGAACGCCGTGTCGACTGCCGCAGGATCCATCACGTCCATGGGTTTTCTCCGTCAGGCCGCTTTGACCGAGGCGTGGACGACTTCGCCGTCGCGCGTCAGGCAGGTGCCTTTGATGATTTCGTCGTTCCAGTCGATCTTCAGGGCCTTGGTCGTCTTGTCGATCAGGGGTGCCAGGAAGTTGAACAGATTGCGCGAGTAAAGCGACGACGCGACGGCCGAGAGGCGGCCCGCGAGGTTCAGCGTGCCGATGATCGTTACGCCGTTCACTTGGATCGTCTCGCCGGGTTTCGTCAGCGGGCAGTTGCCGCCCTGCTCCGCCGCCAGGTCGACGATGATGGAACCGGGCTTCATGGAGCGCACCATCTCTTCCGTGACCAGCACCGGCGCGGGGCGGCCGGGAATGAGGGCGGTGGTGATGACGATGTCTTGTTTCTTGATCGTCTCAGCGATCAGGGCGGCCTGCTTCTGCTTATAAGCGGCGCTCATTTCCTTGGCGTAGCCGCCGGAGGTTTCGGCTTGCTTGGATTCTTCGTC
>JAWXBY010000129.1:0-12311 GCA_034440355.1 Alphaproteobacteria bacterium | reverse complement strand
TCAGATCGGCGTCGACCGTCGATTGCATGTCGGGATACTGCAGCTTGCAGGCCAGAGCGCGGCCGTCGTGCGCGAGCGCGCGGTGGACTTGGCCGAGCGAGGCCGCGTGCGCCGCCTTGAGGTCGAAGGATTTGAACTTGGTCTGCCATGCTGGCCCAAGTTCGGCGGCCATGCGGCGGCGCACGAAGCTTGGGCCCATCTCAGGCGCGTTCGACTGAAGTTTCGCGAGTTCGGCGGCGAAGGCGGGCGGGAACACGTCGGGCAGGCTGCCGGCGATCTGCGCGCCCTTCATCAGCGGGCCGCGCAAGCCGCCCAGCATGCGGGCGAGATCTGCGGCGTTGCCGGCGTCGAGCGGCCCCTTGCCGCCGAGCCAACGTCCGGCGCCGCGCAGCGCCACGCCCGTCACGCCGGACGCAACGCCGACGTAACGCTTGAGGCGGTTCAGAACGCTGCTCGCCTCGTCGTCGTCCATGGGGGAGCCACCCGTTTGCGGCAGAAGGCGTTCAGGCGTCGCAGCTAAACCCAATCCGTTGACCCAAATCAACGTGCCGGCCGAGCCCGGCGCGCTAACAAGGGTGGATGACGAAGGTCACCTACATCGAGCATGGGGGGACGGAGCACGCCGTGGATGTGCCCGATGGGCTGTCGGTCATGGAAGGCGCGGTGCGGTATACGGTTCCCGGAATCGACGGCGATTGCGGCGGCGCGTGCGCCTGCGCGACCTGTCACGTGTATGTCGAAGGCGGGTGGGCGGACAAGCTCCCGCCGATGAACGACCTTGAGCGCGACATGCTGGATTTCGCGTTCGACGTTCAAGACAACAGCCGCCTCGCCTGCCAGATCAAAGTCTCGCCCGCACTCGAGGGTTTGGTCGTGCGCACGCCGGCGCGCCAGTACTGACGGGGCGCCGGCGCATTCACACTCATTCTCATCACGCGCGCCGTTGATCTGAATCAAAACGAAACGCTGACGGTTGCGTCATTCTTTTTGGCGATTGGCCACAAACAGGTTTCATCGACCGGGAGGATACAATGGCGGCGCAGGCGACCGGTAAAGTCGTGACGAAGGGCAAATGGCAAGTGACCATGACGCCCGACGATCTCTATCGCAATCCGATGGATATCGCGTGGTCGTTCGACTATTTGTTCGGCAAAGGCAAGGTCGAAGACCTTTACAAGCGCGCAAAGCAGAACCAGTGGGATTCCGACGAGCTTTTGCCGTGGGACACGCAGGTCGATCCTTCGAACCCGCTGATCGCGGACCGGTCGTCCGTGTATCACAAGATGCCGTTCTTTTCGAAATTGTCGAAATCGCAACGCGAGACGTTCACAGCCCACTCGACCGCGCAATTGCTGTCGCAGTTCCTGCACGGCGAGCAAGGCGCGCTGATGACGGCGGCGTGCGTCACGCATTCCGTGCCCGATACGACGGCCAAGCTCTACGCCGCGACGCAGACCATGGACGAAGCGCGCCACGTTGAGGTCTACGCCAAGTATTGCGACAAGATCGCCATGGTCTATCCGATGACGCCGTGGCTGAAGATGCTGATCGACGCGACGCTGAAATCCGACCGCTACGAGAAGGTGATGATCGGAATGAACATGATCGTCGAGGGACTGGCGCTCGGCGCGTTCAACAACATGTATCACGCGACGAACTGCCCGCTTCTGAAGGCTTTGACGTTCAACGTCATGCGCGACGAGTCGCGTCACGTGTCGTTCGGCCACGTGTTCCTGGGGCCGGTGATCAAGCAGCTGGACGAGGCGTCGCGCGAGGAACTCGCGGACTTCGCGTTCAACGCGATCTCCCTCATCGTTCAGGGCACGCAGGTCGGCGGCGGTCAGACCTTGGCCAGCCGCGCCGATCCGGGGTTCTTGGAGGTGTTGAAGAATTCCGAGATCGATCCCGACGACTTCTTCAAGGGCCTGAGCGAAGCGGCTGACATGGGCGTCTTGACGCAACTGCCGCCCGGCCAGATCCATTCACTGGACGATCTGATGCTTCCCGCCATCGCCCGCGTCGGCTTGATCACGCCGCGCGTGCGCAAGAAGTACGAAGAGGCCGGCATCAAGATTTCCGAGGACATGCGCATCCTTCACCAGATGGAAGGCGGCGCACCGAACATCGAAGCCGCCGCAGAGTAGCGGCTTCGACCGAGCCGGCGCCCGCGACTTCCCCCCGCGGGCGCTGGGTTCGTTTTTGGACTTGAGGGCTTGGCCATGACGAATCTGACCCGCGATCGCAGCGAGACTTCGCCGGCGTTCTTCAAGGCGCTGGTCGAAGGCGTGCCGGAAGCCATCATCGCCGCCACGCCGCAGGGCGTGATCGTCTATTTCAATCCGGCGTCGGAGAAGCTCTTGGGCTATGCCCAGGCCGAGGTCGTCGGGCGCAACATCGAGATGCTCGTTCCGCACCAGCCCGACCGGCGCGCGGACGCGATGAAGTGGTTGGAGCGGTGGGCGCAGGCGCCCGACGACGCGCAGTCGCGTTTTCTCGATCTCATCGCGCAAACGAAGTCCGGCAAGCAGATGCCGGTCGACGTGCGCGTCGTCGAGCGCCAGATCGAAGGCGAGCGGCGGTTCGTGATTACGCTGCGCGACAACACGGTGCGGCGACAGGAACAAGCGGCGTTCAAGGAGGCCCATCTCAGAGCGTCGCGCATTCTGCAGGTCGCCGAGGACGGCATCGTGTCGGCCGACACGTCGCAGGCGATCACATTCTTCAATCTGAAGGCCGAACAGATGTTCGGCTATCGCGCCGAGGAGGTGCTGGGCCGCCCGCTGACCCTGTTGATTCCCGAGCGTTACCGCTATCGCCACCGCGAGGACGTTACGCAGTTCGGCGGCGGCAAGCAGGCTTCGCGCCAGATGAATGAGCGGGGCCATGTGGTGGGCTTGCGCAAGGACGGCGAGGAGTTCCCCTTGGAAGTCGCGATCACGAAGGTAACCGTCGGCGGCGCGCTGACGTTTACGGCGCACATGCGCGACATCACCCAGCGCCGGCGCCAGGAGGAGCGGCTCAAAGAAAGCGAGCGCCGTTTCCGTGCGATCTTCGAACACGCCGTCGAAGCGATCGGCTTGCTTTCGCCGGACGGGACCGTGATCGAGATCAATCGCGCGGGCCGGTTGATGACCGAGGGGCAATCGCAGTTGGCGGGCTTGCCGCTTTGGGACTTGCCGTGGGCGGGCAGCGATTTGGCGCCGGACGATTCTGCGCGGCAGAGACTGAAGAGCGCGATCGCGACGGCGGCCACGGGCGAGGCCGTGCGCTATACGGAAGATCTGCACCGCAGCGACGGCGAGGTGCGGAAGATCGACATCACGCTGACCCCCGTGAAGGACGAGCTTGGGCAGGTGATCTATATCCTGCCCGAGGGGCGCGATGTGACGTGAGGCGTGATTACTAAGTGCCTCCGAGGGCGTCGTTGTCCCCCTACTGCTTCACATAAACACGCCGTCCCGCATCGAAGAATTTGGTGGGATCGCGGGGCACATTGTTGACCCAAATCTCGTAGTGGAGATGTGGTCCGGTGCTGCGGCCGGTCGAACCCACCGTGGCGATTTTCTGATGGAAGCGCACCGTCTCGCCGGGCTTTACCAGAATTGTTTGGAGGTGCCCGTAGCGCGTCTGTATCCCGTGACCGTGATTGATCTCCACCATGTTTCCATAGGCGCCCTTCCGTTCCGCGACGACAACGACACCAGCCGCCGACGCCAAGACCGAGGTCCCTTGCGTGCTTCCCAGGTCGGCGCCCGAATGAAACGCATAGCGGCCGCTGAACGGATCAATGCGGTCGCCGAAGCCGCTCGTCGAGCTGTAGAAGCCGTTCGCAATCGGCGTCACCAACGGCACGCGCGACAGCGTCGTCGTGAGGCCGTCGAGTTGGTCGAAGGCCTCTTCAAGCGCGGCGAATTCCTGCTCGAAGCGCAAGTCCAGCGGACCCGACCGCATCGGCCCGCCTTCGCCGACGGGGCTGATCGTCATTTCGCCTTGAGAGGCGTCAAACACCGGCAATCCGGCCACCTTCACGATGCGTGCGTATTTCTCGATGTCGACGGTGACGGACTCCTGCACGTCGTTTAAAAGCGCTAGCTGCTGCTTCTGAAGGACGCCAAGCCGCTCTTCGAGAAGCCCGATGCGCTTTACGACGGCGTTTTTGGATCGACCTTGCAGGGACGCCTGGATCACCATGATCGTGCTGTCGCTGATTGTTTGCGGGACTCGATCTCGCCGCGGCGCGGGCTCTCCCGGCGCGGCTTGCATCGTCAGCGTGTTCGAACCGTCTGGCGAGGCCATCGCGATCCGGGACGGTCCGCGATAGTCCGACATGCTGGCCACGCGGCGGCGGACGTCGCGAAGCCGCTTGGCCATCGCCTGCTTTTTCATCAACAGCTGGGTCATCTGACGGTGCCTGAGCGCCAGATCGCGGGTGGCGTTTTGAAACCGTTCCTCGGCCAGAACCAGCAGACCGGTCAATTCGTCGTGGGCCTGCTGCATCTGCAAGACCGTGCCGTCATAGGTGGCAAGCATGTTCGCGTAGCGCGCGTTCTTTGCCGTGATGATTTGCTCTTTGAAGACGACCACGACCGAGGCGTAGGCGATCCAAAGCACCGCGAACACCGCGCCAACCGAAACCGTCATCTGGAACGCCGGGCTGAGCTCGAAGAACTGCACCGACCCGCGCGTGCGCAAATAGAACTGACGGTGCGGAAACAGCCGGTGGGCAAACGAAACAACACCGGCCACGCGCGCGTTGGGCATGCGGACGACCTCAACTGGCTTTCAGTGCCTTGATGCAGCACGTGGGATGGTGCTTCCCACGTCGGCCGAGCCGGTTTGCGCGGATCCGAATCGCGGATGCTCGACGCCGAAGGTCAGGGTCTCTTCTTTGCCACTCAAAGACAAGAAGGCGGCGAGATTAAATCTATACTCTTTGCAATAGAGATGGCAGCCGCTGGTTGAGCAGTAGCCCCGGCGCGCGCTGCGCTTGGCATTATTCCGTATACGGACGGCGCGTTGCCAAACAACCAACGCGTTGTGCCGTCATATGTGATGGCAACATGATGGATCTCTGGCCGCAATTCGACCCTGACGCGGGTTCGTCAGTTTCACGGATTTCGTTCGACGCCACCGCCGGCGCGGCCGTTCGTCTTGCGCTTGCTCTTCTTTTTGCTCGCATTTTCCAATTGGCACAACGTCAGCTTTTGGTTGCAGGTCGCCTGGCATCGCTGACAAGCGTCGTTGCAAGCGTTGAGCGGTCCGCAACCGCCGGTGCAGTTGCTGTGGATCGCTTCGCAGCCGAGTTCGGCGATGGATTTGGGGGGATCGGTCTTCTGCGTTGCTTCGACGGAGCCCGCGAACACCGCGACGATGCCGATCGCCGTCAGGAGGATACCGAGTTTCAGGCGCATGGACGCCCCTTCTCGTTTGCACGTGACCTCACGTTAAGAGTCGATCACGCGACGAGGCGATGGGCAAGCAAGAAGAACACGGTTGAATCGAAGGGCGCGGCTGCGACGGGTCGGCGCTTGCGTGGGACCAGGACTTGGTTTGATGCACTGTGATCTATGATCGCAAGGGCGAGCGTGACGACGCGTCTAATGGTTTGGCGTGGGGGTTTTGATTAGTGTTTCGGTGAATTCGCGCTCTAGGGGCGGCGCGCTGCGACTTGATAATTGATCCGACCGAGAACCAGGCGTCGTGCCGTCACATGTGATGGCAGCGTGATGGATATGTGATGGCAGAAATCGCAGAACTCCGCCGATGTGACGGTGTGACGGCAAAGATTGCACGTGTTTTTTTCTTGGGCTTTGCTTTCCCAATTTACTACCGGTTGTGGCAACGGTGCAGTTTAGGCGGCCATCAGCGCCTTTACGTGGGCGACGCTGGAGTCGGCTAGGGCTTTGAGGTCGTAGCCGCCTTCCAATGTTGAGACGACGCGGCCGGCGCATTTGGCCTTCGCGACGGCGCACACCCTTTCCGTGACCCAGGCGTAGTCGGCTTCTGTCAGGTTCAGGTTGGCGAGCGGGTCTCTGCGGTGGGCATCGAAGCCGGCGCTGATGAGGATGAAGTCGGGGTTGAAGGCGTCGAGCGCGGGGAGGACGTGGTTGTCCCAGGCTTGGCGGAATTCGTGGCCGCCGTCGCCGGGGTCGAGGCCGACGTTGACGATGTTGTGCGCCCTGCCCCGTTCCTGCGGGCGGCCGGTCCCGGGGTAGAGCGGCATCTGGTGGCTGGAGGCGAAGAACAATTCCTCGTCGTCTTGGAACATCGCTTGCGTGCCGTTGCCGTGATGGACGTCGAAGTCGACGACGGCGATGCGCTTCAACCCGTGGCGCGCGCGGGCGTGCAGCGCGCCGATCGCGACGTTGTTGAACATACAAAAGCCCATCGCGCGCGTCGGCTCCGCGTGGTGGCCCGGCGGGCGCACGGCGCAGAAGGCGTTGGTGATCTTGCCCGCCATCACGCGATCGACGGCGGCGACGAGCGCGCCGGCTGCGCGCATCATCGCCTCGCCTGAGCCCGGCGAGAGATGCGTGTCGGGGTCGAGCGAGCCATAGCCTTCCTGCGGCACCGCCTTCAGAACGGCGTCGACATAGAAGGAGGGATGCACGCGCTCGATCTCTTCGCGCGCTGCCGGCGGGGCCTCTTCTCGGACCAGATACTGAAACGCCTCATCCTCCAGCGCATGGAGGACGGCGCGCAGACGGTCGGATGACTCCGGGTGGCCGGGCGGGGTTTCGTGGTACAAACACGACGAATGCGTGAACAGGGCGGTGGTCATGGCCGCTACTTTCGGCCATGGCGCGACGCGCCGCAAGCGAAGAGACTGAGGGTTGGAAGACCAAATCGAGGCGCGGATCCAAGGGCTGCTCGCGGCCGATCCGGATGACGCGCATGACGGCCTGATCAGCGCGCTTTTGCTCGACGGTGCGGGCGGCGCGCGCGAGGTGGCGTGGGCCGACGTGCGCGCCTGGACGCCGGAGCGCGGCGTGCTGTGGGTTCACTTGAACCGCACGAAGGAAGATTCAGACCACTATATCCGGCACGAGGCGGGGCTGGACGAGGTGGTGGTGGACGCGCTGCTGGCCGCCGATACGCGGCCGCGGGTGACGCCGCAGGGACAGGGCCTGATCGTCAATCTGCGCGGCGTGAACTTCAACCCGGGCGCCGAGCCCGAGGACATGATCTCGCTGCGCATTTGGATTCAGAAGCGGCGGATCATCACCTCGCGCGCCAGGCGGTCGATGGCGACACGGGATGTGCAGGCGCGGCTCTCGCGCGGGAGCGGGCCGAAGGACGAGATCGACTGTCTGTTCGAGTTGGCGCAGGCGTTGCTCTCGCGCGTGGGGCACGTGGTCGACGAGTTGTCGGATGCGGTGGACGGGCTTGAGGAGCAGGTCGTGGCCGGCGACATGGGGAAGGTGCGCGAGGAGCTTGCCCATGCGCGGCGGCGGGCGATCGCGCTGCGCCGGCATCTGGCGCCGCAACGCGAGGCGCTGGCGCGGCTGACCGGGGAGCGACACGAGATGCTGGACGCGATCGACTCGGCGCATTTCCGGGAACTTGCGGACGAGACAACGCGGTATGTCGAAGAACTTGACAGCATCCGCGAGCGGGCGAGCGTGGTGCAGGACGAGGTGCTGAACCGGCTGACGGAGCGGCAGAACCGGAACTCGTACGTGCTCACCGTCGTGGCGGCGGTGATGCTGCCTTTGAGTTTCGTGACGTCGTTGTTCGGCGTGAGCCTCGGCGGGATTCCGTTCGCGGGCGATCCGGACGCGTTTTGGGTCTTGCTGTGGATTCTGGCCCTGATCATCGTGATCGAGATTGCGCTCTTCAGGTGGACGCGATGGTTTTGAGGCGCGGTTCAGCCGGCCTTCTTGTCGAGCCGCCGGCCCGGCGCTTCTTGCCAGCCGGGTTCGAAGCGGGCGCGCCAGTCTTCGCGGCTTAGACGGAACGAGTGGATCGTGGCGGGCGGTGTGCCGGGCTTCACCGTCGTGCCGACGTGGGTCCAGCGGCGGCGGATCAGGTGGTCGATCATCTTCTCGTTGCGATCGGACACCGTGCAGCGGACGGCGGCCATGTGGAGGCGGTTGAAGAAATGCTCGTAGATCAGATCGCAGGTGTCGTTCTGCGCCCCCTTCGCCCGCGCGCCGAGGTCGCCGACCACGACGTTGAGCAGGAATTCGCGGCGCGCCTCATCGACGTAGATGGCCCAGAAGCCGATGAAGGCCCCGGTCTCTTTCTCCCAAATGCCGAGAAGGTGGCAGCTGCGTCCGTCGAACCGCGCAATGTAAGCGTGGCGTTCGGCTTCGTTCATCGCGCGCGGCGCGGCGTTCAGTAGGCGGGCGGTCGTGGGGTTGGCGAACCAACTGCCCCAATCGGGCCGCGCGTCGGCAGAGGTCATGGTGCGCAAAATATAGTGTGCGCATTCCAGGCTGATGCTATCGGCCATGCGGATTCTCCGGCGACTCACTTGGAGTCTACGCGCAAGCGCCGCCGTGCAGGGCTGGTAAAGCGGTCAGCTCTTGAAGCCGATGCGCGCGTGCGTGCCGTCGCAGAACGGCTTGGTCGATGAGGCGCCACAGCGGCAGAGTCTGGCGTTCTGAGCGCGGATGACCGTGCGGCCGGTGCCGGCGCAGATCTCGACGTTGCCCATGACTTGCAGCGGACCGTCGGGGAGCGGATCGACCGACAACGTGCCGCCGCGGAATTCCAGCGGGTCGCTTTCGGTGCTTGGTGGTTCGCCGGTGGCGGCGAAGCCGGCTTTGATGTGGGAGTTGTCGCAGAAAGGTTTGTTCTTTGATTGGCCGCAGCGGCAGAGGGTGGCGCGGGTGAAGGCGTCGCCTTTCATTGCGACGTCGGCGCTGACCGCGTAGGGGCCGTTTTCACGGATGCGGATGACGTTGACGTCGGGGGCGCGTTCGTTTTGGCCGCCGTCATGACGGTCGTAGGTGATTGCGCCGGAGGGGCAGTTGTGGGCGACGCGCACGAGGTGCTCCATCGACGCCGCTTCGGGGTGGATCCAGGCGCCCTTGGTGTTGGCCCGGAAGACGCTCGGCGCGTCCAGCACGCAGTGGCGTGAGTGGATGCAGCGTTTGGTGTTGAAGCGGACGGTGATGTTCTTCGTGTGCGCAACGTTCGGGTCGTCGGTCGCCTCGACCGGCTGTTGTTTGGCGGGCGCCTGGACGCGGGCGGTTTGGTCGACGCTGAGCGAGATGTGTTTCTCGTAGCGGTCGTGCAGGTCGTCGAAGCGTTGCCCGAGCGCCGTCAGGCGTGCGCCGACGCCGGCGAGTTTGGCGGGGCCCTCGAGCGCGGTCGCGGCGACGCCCAGTTCGCGCGTGCGTTCGCTCAGGATTTGGCCGGCGCAACTTTGCACGAGTTGGCCCGCCGAACGTGGGAGCGAGAACGTGACGCCGCCGGTGATGCCGTCGGCGCGTGCGGGCAAGCGCGTCGCCGCCTCGCCCACCATCTGCAGCGCATACATCAGCTCCGTCGAGCCCACGGCGAGGCCGATGCGCAGCTCGTTCGGCAAGGGCGCGGGCGAGAAGACTTGCGCCAGCGTGCGCATCATCAGCGCGTAGACGGCGTTGCCGAGGTCGACGGTTTTCGCGGCGAGGCTGTTCTCGATGCGCGTCAGGTCGGGGCGGTCTTGCGTGTCGGCGAGTGTCGGGCTCGTCGCCGCGGGGCGCGCGGGTTCGAAGGACGGGTTTGCTTTGCGCAGGGCGGCGAGTTCGGACTTGATCGCCTCGAAGCGGGCGTAGTGCGAGTTTTCGTTGTGGGCGGGCGCGCCTTCGCCTTGGGTCACGATTTCTTCGATGGCGCGTTTGGCGGACGTCAGATCGGTGACTTTGAACAGGCCGGGCAAGCCGAACTCAGCCCCCGCAACTTGCGACTCGGCGTGGCCGACGAAGATCTTCGCTTCGCCGCAGCGGTTCGCGAGGAAGGTCAGACCGTTCATGATGCCGTGATAGAGGTGGCCCTGACTGGCGTAGTCTTGCGGCGTCGGCGACAGCAGGTCGGGGCGCGCGGCGCGGTGGTAGTGGTCCTTGTGATCGAAGCCTTTGCCGTCTTTCAGGTCCAGACCTTCGGGGCGTTCGATGTAGAGGAAGTGGTCGATCGCCTCGGCCGAGAAGCGCGTCAGCTTCATCACCACGTCGGCCGGGAAGTGGCCGGGGCGGACGGGGAATTCCGGTTTCCACAGATGAGGTGCTGCGCCGAGCGCGGAGAGCGTGTTGTTGACGAGCGCCAAGTGCAACATCTCTTCGCGCGCGACTTGGCGGAGCGATGCGCGCCAACGTTCGATCGCGGCCAATTCGTCGCGCGTGACGCCTTCGACCTCGCTGCGCTTGAGCGACCACATCGTGTAGAGGTACATGCACATGACCGCGTGTTCGAACTCCGCGGCCTCGCAGAGCAGGAAGATCAGTTCTTCGCGGTCTTGGACGACGATGTTGTCGGTCATATGCTCTGCTTTGGTTGCAGGCCCATGAATGCCATAGCCGCCCGTCACGCTCCACCGCCGAATTTAGATGAGAAACAAGATGGATTTGACCGGCTTCCCACGCACGTCTCTGGGCCATTTGCCGACGCCTTTGGAGCGGATGGACCGGCTGCGCGCGGCGCTTGGGCCGGACTGCCCTACCCTCTTGGTGAAACGCGACGATTGCACGGGATTGGCGAGCGGTGGGAACAAGACGCGCAAGCTTGAGTTTCTGATGGGCGAAGCGGTCGAGAAAGGCGCGGGCGCGATCGTCACCTTCGGCGCGGTGCAGTCGAACCATGCGCGTCAGACGGCGGCCGCGGCGGCGAAGCTTGGGCTGCCGTGCGATTTAATTCTGATCGGCATGGTCGCGCGCGACAGTGAGGCATACCGGACGTCGGGCAACGTTCTCTATGACCTGCTGCTCGGCGCGCGCGTTCATCTCGTGAAGGACGACAAAGGCGCGACGACGGCGTTCGAGGTGGTGACCGCCGCGCATGCGAAGGCCGGGCGCGGCGTCTATGTGGTGCCTATCGGCGGGTCGAATGCGGTTGGTTCGCTTGGCTACATCGACGCATTCGATGAGATCGAGCGGCAGACCGAAGCGATGGGCGTTGCGGTGGATGCGATCGTGTTCGGCTCATCGAGCGGCGGCACGCAGGCGGGGCTGATCGCGGGGGCGACGCTGGCCGACAGCGCGACGCGTATCATGGGCGTCAACGTCTACAAGAAGCAGGGGGCGGATATCGCGAGCACCGTTCACGCGCTGGCGCTGGAGACGCTGTATCATGTCGGCGTGCCGCTTTTGGACGTGTCGAAGCGTGTGCATGTGATCGATGGCTATCAGGGCGAGGGTTACGGTTTGCCCTCCGATGCCATGCGCGAGGCGGTGACGCTGACGGCGCAGACCGAGGGCTTGCTGCTCGATCCGGTTTACAGCGGCAAGGCCATGGCCGCGCTGATCGGGCATGTGCGCAAAGGGAAATTTACGCGCGACCAGACCGTCGTGTTCCTGCACACCGGCGGGACAGCGGCGCTGTCGGCCTATCCCGACGCGTTCGATTAAGCGGCGGCGCGGTCGTTAATCACCGCTGCGCGTCGCCACTCCTTATCTCCTTCACAGGCACGGCCCCTGCACCGCCCTTCGCGAAACGGCGCGCGCGTCCGAATTGCGTGCCGCGTTGGGACAGACGGGGAGATTTCGCATGAAGAAGATTGCAGTTTTGACGCTGGCGGCGGCTTTGTTTGGCGTTGCACCCCAAGCTTCGGCGACGCCGTCGGGCTTGGACGGCCTGGTCGCGCAGTGTTCGCGCGAGGCTTCGCATAGTCATGAGCGCGCCTGGCGGCTTGCGCCGGCGCTGCGCCCCACCATCGAAGCGCATCGCGATCTGATGTCGGCGGCGTGCTCGCGCTGGCTGACGTCGGAGAAGACGGACGTGCTGCTGTCGCAATGCCTGGCGCAGGCGGAGAGCGGTCCGAAGCACATTCAGGACGGCCGCAACGTCGAAGCCCCGCGCGTCGAGCGTCAGCAGGAGCTTTGCCGCAAGATCGCGGCGCGCCGCCAGGGCTAAACATTTTCGATTTGGATGAGCGGCCGCGCCGGTTGAGCGCGGCCGTTTGCGTTTAGCGCGCGACCGCTTTGAGGCTGACTGGCGAGACCGAGCTTTCCGGCACGAAGAAGTCGGGCATGAGGTCGCGGGTGGGGTCGACGCGGTATTGGTCGAAATCGCGGACGCCGGCTTCCCACAGCACCGTGTCGTCGATGCAGAAGTTGCCGGTGAACTCACGAGACGGCTTGGTCAGGATCACGTGCGCGGCGTCCGACATG